>NZ_CAMAYF010000003.1 GCF_945862485.1 Sphingorhabdus sp. EL138 | reverse complement strand
TAATCTTGCCAATAAGGGCATGATCCCGGGCGTTACGAAGTCGAGCTGGTAAGGATAAGATAGATGGCAATGACCGATCCTTTGGGTGATATGCTCACCCGTATCCGCAACGGCCAGCGGGCGAAGAAAGACTCTGTAGTCTCGCCAGCCTCCAACCTGCGGACCCGCGTTCTCGATGTGTTGCAGCGTGAAGGCTATATTCGTGGTTACAGCGAAGAAGCTTTGGGTGCGCACAAGGGTATTCGCATTGAGCTGAAATATTTCGAAGGTGCGCCTGCTATCCAGCATGTCGCCCGTGTTTCAAAGCCAGGTCGCCGCGTATATTCAGGAAGCCATGAGCTTCCGGTTATCCGTAACGGCCTTGGTATCACGATCGTTTCGACGCCAAAGGGCGTTCTGTCGGACGCCGAAGCGCGTGCACAGAATGTCGGCGGCGAAATCCTGGCGGAGGTATTCTAATGAGCCGCATTGGTAAGAAACCTGTTCCTATTCCTGCGGGCGTTACTGCCAGCATGGAAGCGGGCACGCTTTCGGTTAAAGGACCGAAGGGCGAATTGAAAATGCCGATGAGTGACCTGATCTCCTACGAGATGCAGGACGACGGTCTCTTGGTGAAGCCTGCGAACGGCAGCAAAGCGGCGCGCGCCTTTTGGGGCATGCAGCGGACATTGGTGCAGAATTTGGTCACCGGGGTGACTGAGGGCTTTACCAAGGTGCTTGAAATCACCGGCGTTGGTTATCGTGCCAACAGCCAGGGCAAAATGTTGAAATTGCAACTTGGCTACAGCCATGATGTTGACTTCGCGATCCCTGAGGGCATCGAAATCAAGACACCTGATAACACTACGGTGGAAATTTCGGGTATCGACAAGCAGAAGGTTGGGCAGGTTGCTGCCGAAATCCGTCGCTGGAGAAAGCCAGAGCCATATAAGGGCAAGGGCATCAAGTACCGCGGCGAATATATCTTCCGCAAGGAAGGGAAGAAGAAATAATGGCAAAATTGTCTCTCTTTGCACGCCGCCGCCAGCGCGTTCGCTCCAAGTTGCGGGCGCAGGTAGCTGGACGTCCGCGTCTTTCCGTGCACCGCACAGGCCGTCACATCTACGCGCAAGTCATTGACGATTCGAAGGGTGCGACCATTGCGTCTGCTTCAACGCTCGACAAGGACGTGAAGGCGAAGAACGGTTCGACAACCGAAGCTGCGGCCGATGTTGGCAAGCGGGTTGCAGAAGCCGCCAAGAAGGCTGGTATTTCCAGCGTGGTATTTGATCGTGGCGGGTTCCTGTTTCACGGTCGCGTCAAAGCGCTTGCGGATGCAGCGCGCGAAGGCGGATTGGAGTTTTAATGATGGCTGAACACACTGAAAGCACTGCACCTGTGACTGACGGCGCAGCCCCTGAAGCAGCCGAAGGCCAGCGTCGTGGACGCGGCGGCCGTGGCGGCGGTGACAATCGTGGCGGCAACAGCGGCGGTGGCCGTGGTCGTAACAATGATCGTCGTCCTGCCCAGGAAGAAGATGATGGCACGATAGAGAAGCTGGTTCACATCAACCGCGTTTCTAAAACAGTTAAAGGCGGTAAGCGCTTTGGTTTTGCCGCACTCGTCGTTGTTGGTGACGGTCAAGGCCGCGTTGGTTTTGGACATGGCAAGGCGCGCGAAGTGCCAGAAGCCATTAACAAGGCAACTGCTGCTGCAAAGAAGTCCATGATCCGCGTGGCATTGAAAGATGGCCGCACATTGCACCATGACGGCAAGGGCCATTTCGGCGCTGGCAAGGTAACATTGCGTTCTGCTCCTGCCGGTACCGGTATTATCGCAGGCGGTCCAATGCGTGCCGTCTTCGAAAGCCTTGGCGTTGCGGACGTTGTGACCAAGTCGGTCGGTACGTCGAACCCATATAACATGATCCGTGCTACTTTTGCGGCCTTGTCTGAACAGACGAGCCCCAAGTCGGTAGCGCAGCGTCGCGGCAAGAAAATCGCCGACCTTCTTGGTCGCGGTGGCAGCAAAACTGCTGAAGCCGATGCAGAAGCTATTGCGGAGTAATCGATATGGCGAAGATTAAAATCAAGCAGACCGGTTCGCCGATCCGCCGTCCGGCTTCGCAACGCGCAACTTTGAAGGGCCTTGGCCTTGACAAGATGAACCGCGTTGTCGAAATCGAAGATACTGCCGAAGTGCGCGGAATGATCCGCACAGTTCGTCACATGGTCCAAATTCAGGACTAATCACATTAGCGCGAAGTAAAGCGAAAGCGAGTGCATGACATGAAATTGAATGACATTAAAGATAACGAAGGCGCACGCCATCGTCGTATGCGCGTCGGCCGTGGTATCGGTTCAGGCAAGGGTAAAACCTCAGGCCGCGGTCAAAAGGGCCAGACCAGCCGTTCAGGTGTTTCGATCAACGGTTTTGAAGGCGGCCAGATGCCTCTTCACATGCGTATTCCAAAGCGCGGCTTTAACAATATCTTTGCCAAGGACCATGCCGAAGTAAATCTTGGTATGATTCAGAAGTTCATCGACGCCAAGAAAATCGACATCAAGGCCGTTGTTGACCATGCTGCATTGAAGGCTGCTGGCCTCGCGCGTGGCGGCAAGGACGGTGTTCGTCTGCTGGCAAAGGGTGAACTGACCGCGAAGGTAAACTTCTCGGTAGCTGGCGCTTCAAAAGCAGCGATCGAAGCTGTTGAAAAGGCAGGGGGCAAGGTTGATGTTCTGACCAAGGTTTCGGCTTCGGAAAAGGCGGCTGCAAAGAAATCTTCTGTCAAGAACGCGGCTAAAGAAGCTGCGGCTAAGAAATAAGACTAAGGCGACGACTTCGCTCTTGTCATGCCAGCCCCGCTTCCCGATATGGGCTGGCGGGGTTTGACATTTCTGGGGGCCGTCCGGATACAGTCAGGCGTAATTTTTGGGATTAAGCTGATGCGCACGCAAATTGCGGTCGGCGTCAATCCGGAACCAAGGAACGAATATCATGGCATCTAGGGTCGACCAAATGGCCTCGAACCTCAATCTATCGAAGTTCGGGCAGGCAACGGAGCTGAAGAACCGCATTTGGTTTACCATAGGCGCGCTCATCATATTCCGTTTATTAAGCTTCGTGCCATTGCCTGGCGTCGATCCTGTCGCCCAGGCGGCTTTATATGCCAACAATGCCGCTGGCGGCGTTCTCGACATCTTTAACACCTTCTCTGGCGGCAGCCTTGAGCGGATGAGTCTCATTGCGCTTGGCGTCATGCCTTATATTACCGCCTCGATTGTGGTGCAGCTTGCGGCATCCCTGTCACCAACGCTGGCCGCGATCAAGAAAGAGGGTGAGAGCGGGCGCAAGAAGCTGAACCAATATACGCGTTATGGCACAGTGTTCCTGACCGCGGTGCAGGGCTATTTCCTTGCCGCTGGTCTTGAAAGCCTTGCGGCGGCCAATGGTATTGGCGCTGTAGTCGAACCGGGCCTGATGTTCCGCATTGTCGCAACCATCAGCCTTATCGGCGGCACTATGTTCCTCATGTGGCTGGGTGAGCAAATCACGTCGCGGGGTATCGGGAACGGTATTTCGCTCATCATCATGGCGGGTATCGTCGCGCAAATGCCGCGTTTGTTCGCGCAATTGCTGGAAGGCGGCCGCACAGGATCGATAAGCGGGTTCGTCATTGTAGGTTTCATCGCGATGTTCATCAGCCTCACGCTGCTGATCTGTTTTATGGAGCGCGGCCAGCGCCGGGTGCTTATTCAATATCCCAAGCGCGCAACGCAGCGCGGGATGATGCAGGCGGACCGCAGCCACCTTCCTTTGAAAATCAATACAGCAGGCGTTATCCCGCCCATCTTCGCTTCGTCATTGCTGCTCTTGCCGATCACAATCACGCAATTGGGCGGTAACAATGTGGCAGGCGAGAGTGCCATGGGTGACTTCGTGATCTCGCTGAACCAATATCTTGCCCATGGGCAGCCGGTTTATTTGGCACTCTACGGCCTTGGCATTATCTTCTTCTGCTTTTTCTACACGGCGGTGGTGTTCAATCCTGAAGAGACGTCGGAGAACCTTAAAAAGGCCGGTGGCTTCATCCCAGGCATCCGCCCTGGTAAAAACACCGAATCTTATCTGGATTATGTGCTCACGCGTATCACGGTGCTTGGCGCAGCCTATCTGACATTGGTGTGTTTGCTGCCAGATTATGTGATGGCACAGACGGGGCAGCAGCAATTCTTTGCCATTGGCGGAACCAGCCTGCTTATTCTGGTGAATGTCACCATCGACACGATCTCGCAGATACAGAGTCATTTGCTCGCGCACCAATATGGTGACCTGCTGAAAAAGGCGAAGCTGAAGGGTGGACGCGCCCGCTAAACGGTGCGACATCGAAACGAATCGGGGAAACGTTTCATGAATATCATCCTTTTGGGGCCTCCGGGCGCAGGCAAGGGCACACAGGCAGCCTTTCTTGTTGAGAAATATGGCATGGTCCAATTGTCGACTGGTGATATCCTTCGTGCCGCCGTTAAGGCGGGGACCGAGGTTGGCAAGATGGCCGATGAGATCATGAAGGCCGGAAAGCTATTCCCGGATGAATTGATGGCGGAAATCCTCGGCGAACATATGGACGCCATTCCCGCCGACAAGGGTCTCATCTTTGACGGATATCCGCGCACTGCGCCGCAAGTGGCGTTGTTAGATGGTTTGCTTTCGGCGCGCAACCGGACGCTGGATCATGTTATTGAGCTGGTTGTCGATGAAGACGCATTGGTTGCGCGCGTGGTTGGCCGCTACACCTGCGCAAATTGTGGCGACGGTTATCATGACATATTCAAACAACCTGTTGTGGCTGGCACTTGCGACAAATGTGGATCGCAAGAATTCAAGCGCCGTCCAGACGACAATGAAGAAACGGTGCGTACGCGCATGGCCGAATATCGCGCAAAAACGGAACCAATCTTGCCATTATATGACGCGCGGGGCCTTGTCAGTCGCGTTGATGGCATGGCGGCCATTGAGGATGTGACTGGCGCGATTGACGCAATTATTGCCTAAACATGTTGGGCACACATCCGGACGCAAGTTCATGGTGACGGAAACGCAAAGCGTCGTTAGACCAGTTGCATGAAGACATTTGCATTATTGTTCACGCCCTTAATGGCCGTCTCGACACCAGCCTTCGCTGAGGTCAAGGCTGCATCAGATGCGGGCTTTAACTCTATTCACATTGCGACTGTAAAAGCGACACCCGAGGAAATCTGGAAGCGTCTTGTGATGCCGAAGGATTATTGGAACAAGGCGCATAGTTGGTCGGGTTCGACCGCCGGATTTTACATTGATGCGCAGGCCAATGGTTGTTTTTGTGAACTGATTCAGGAAACGGATGCCGATGGTGCGTTAAAGACCGTCGGCAGCGTTGAACATATGCGCGTCCTATTTGCATATCCGGGCAAAGTATTGCGCATGCAAGGCGCGCTCGGTCCGCTTCAGTCGGAGGCGGTGATTGGTACCCTCACCGTTGCTATGGAGCCTGCCAAGGACAATGCGGGCACGCGGGTCAGCTTCTCTTATGTCGTCGGCGGCTACATGCGCTACAAAGTAGCTGAAATCGCACCAGCGGTAGACAAGATGCTAGGAGAGCAGTTCAAAAATATGCTATTCCCTTTTACCGCAGCCGAAGCCGAAATACCAAAGGTAGATAGCTTTCAGCTCGACATTGAAACGATTGAGGACGCAGCTTCCAAAGAGACGCCTGAGACCAGTGCGGCAAAACAAGGTAGCGATATCGTCATTAGCGAACTGCCTCCGTCGGAGCCGCGATAATTGGCTGTGGTGAACAAAACACAGCGTTCGAGCAATAAAGTTGAAATAGGCTGGTGCGAGATGGTTGATGTGCCAAGTCTTGGCCTATCACAAGTGCATGCCAAAATGGATACGGGTGCGGCGACATCCTCCATCCACGCAACGCGGATTAAGCCGATTTCGCGCGACGGTAAACCTTATGTCGAATTCTGGTTCCGGTTAAATGCAGGTGAAAAGCCCAAGCGTTATGAGGCGCCCGTTATCGACCGACGGATGGTCCGGTCGTCCAACGGTGAACAACAAGACCGTTATGTCATCTCCGCGCAATTTTGTTTTGGTAAGCTGTGTTGGAACGGTCAGCTCACCTTGGCGAACCGGCGATCAATGGCCTTTCCCCTGCTAATTGGTCGGCGGGCGTTAAGGCGTGGCTTTCTCGTGAATAGCGGGCGGCGGTGGGTGTTGGGAAAACCCGCCAATTAAGAAAGCATAGGAACATGAAAATAGCGATGTTGGCAAGGAACGCCAACCTATATTCCCATCAACGTCTTGTTGAGGCGGCGCAAGTACGCGGCCATGAGATCGATATCTTGAACACCTTGCGTGTAACGATGAACATCACCTCACATCGTCCCGAAGCTTTTTATCAGGGGGCAAAACTTGGTAAATATGACGCGGTTATTCCACGTATCGGTGCGTCTATTACCTTTTATGGTCTTGCCGTTTTGCGCCAGTTTGAAATGATGAATGTGTGGTCGCTGAATGAAAGTGTCGCTATCGGCCGTTCGCGCGACAAATTGCGGTCTTTGCAAATTTTGGCACGCAAGGGACTTGGCCTGCCCGTGACTGCCTTCGCCCATGACCCGCGCCAGACCGATGAAGTGATCCAGATGGTGGGCGGTGCGCCCGTCGTCATTAAATTGCTTGAAGGCACGCAAGGGATCGGCGTTGTCTTAGGCGAGACCGAGAAATCGGCGCGTTCGGTTATTGAGGCGTTTCGTGGTGCTAACGTCAACATCCTAGTTCAGGAATTCATCAAGGAGGCCAATGCTACCGATATCCGCTGTTTAGTTATTGGTAACAAGGTTGTTGCGTCGATGCAGCGTCAGGGCGCCGAGGGCGATTTCCGGTCAAACCTGCATCGCGGTGGTACGGCGTCATCAATCAAGATTACGCCCGAGGAACGGTCAACAGCTGTCCGTGCCGCACGTGCAATGGGGTTGAATGTCGCTGGTGTTGACATGCTGCGGTCCAATCATGGTCCGGTTATCATGGAAGTGAACAGCTCGCCCGGGCTCGAGGGTATTGAAAAAGCCAGCGGTAAGGACATTGCAGGCAAGATCATCGAGTTCATCGAAGAAAATGCCAGCGATGGCAAAACCAAGACCAAAGGCAAAGGATAGCGCGCCTCCGGCCTTGACAGCACGCGCGACTCACCGTAAGGCGCGGCTAATTCCGAATATCTGGTGCAGCCAGCAGCGCGTTTATGCGTCCGCTGGTTTTCTGCGTTTCGGGATATCATCAGCGTTGAGATAGGGTTTGCTCTTTCGGGGGCACCTGTGGAGCAGGAGTAGATAAATTGGCACGTATTGCCGGAGTTAACATTCCAACCAACAAGCGCGTGATCATTGCGCTTACCTACATTCACGGTATCGGCCGCACTAAAGCCGTCGAAATCGCGACTAAGTTGGGAATTGATCATAGCCGTCGTGTGCAGGACCTTTCGGATGCCGAAGTTCTGCAAATCCGCGAAACAATCGATGCGGGCTACACTGTAGAAGGCGATCTTCGCCGCAACACATCGATGAACATCAAGCGTTTGATGGATCTCGCCTGCTACCGTGGCCTTCGCCATCGTAAGGGCCTTCCCGTCCGTGGTCAGCGTACGCATACCAATGCGCGCACCCGTAAGGGCAAGTCCAAGGCAATCGCGGGCAAGAAGAAATAATTACTGGCCTTGGCCGAATTATTTTTTCTTCGCATTTTCGAATAGGATACACATTATATGGCACGCGAACCACAGCGCATTAAAAAGCGGGAACGCAAAAATATCTCGGCAGGCGTCGCGCACGTCAATGCCAGCTTCAACAACACCATGATCACGATCACCGATGCCCAAGGCAACGCGATCAGTTGGTCTTCTGCAGGAACTATGGGTTTTAAGGGTAGCCGCAAATCGACCCCTTACGCAGCGCAGGTTGCCGCAGAAGACGCCGGCAAGAAAGCTGCTGAACATGGCGTTCGCACATTGGAAGTCGAAGTTAAGGGCCCGGGTTCGGGTCGCGAATCGGCGCTTCGCGCTTTGCAGGCGGTGGGTTTCACCATTACCTCGATCCGCGATGTGACCTCGATCCCGCATAACGGCGTGCGTCCTTCCAAGCGTCGGCGCGTCTAAGCATTCGTTTCAGGGGCGGCTGTTCAGTCGTTCCTTCTTTTACCCGCGATCCGGCACGGTGCACCAAATTGCCGGTTTTGCAAAACCCAAGGGGAAATCCATGTCCGTCAATATCAAGAACTGGCAGGAACTGAAAAAGCCCAACGCACTTGAACTCAAGTCAGGTAGCGATGCGAAGCGTAAGGCTGTATTTGTTGCCGAGCCGCTTGAGCGTGGTTTCGGCTTGACGCTCGGCAACGCGCTGCGTCGCGTCTTGCTTTCATCTTTGCAGGGCGCAGCGATCACGTCGATCAAGATCGAGAATGTGTTGCACGAATTCTCGTCGCTTGCTGGCGTGCGCGAAGATGTCACGGACATCGTTTTAAATATCAAACAGGTCGCGTTGAAGATGGAAGGCGAAGGCCCCAAGCGTCTTCAGCTTTCGGCCACTGGCCCTGGCGCTGTAACCGCTGGCGATATTGCCGTTTCGGGCGACATCCAAGTGATGAACCCTGACCTCGTCATCTGCCATCTTGACGATGGTGCGACGTTGAACATGGAAATCACTGCTGACAGTGGCAAGGGTTACGTACCTGCCGTCGCCAATCGTCCGGCAGATGCGCCAATTGGCCTGATCCCAGTCGACAGCCTGTATTCGCCTGTGCGTCAGGTTGCATACAAGGTCGACAACGCCCGCATCGGTCAAGAATTGGACTATGACAAGCTGTCGCTGACCATCGAAACTGACGGCACCGTAACGCCTGAGGATGCCGTGGCCTATGCCGCTCGTATCCTTCAGGACCAGTTGCAAGTGTTCGTCCACTTCGAAGATTCGATGGCAGCATCCTCACCAATGGTGGGCATGTCCGCGCCGTCGGCTTCTTCCGAAGAATCGGATGCAAACCAGCTTAACCGTTATCTTCTCAAGAAGGTCGATGAGTTGGAACTGTCGGTCCGCAGTGCAAACTGCCTCAAGAATGACAACATCATCTACATTGGCGACCTTGTTCAAAAGAGCGAAGCCGAGATGTTGCGTACGCCTAACTTCGGTCGCAAGTCGCTGAACGAAATTAAGGAAGTATTGTCATCGATGGGCCTGCGCCTTGGCATGGACATCCCCGGATGGCCGCCAGAGAATATCGAAGAAATGGCCAAGAAGCTCGAGCAAGAACTGCTCGGTTAAGAATATTTGGGCCGAAGCAGTGCTTTGGCCCAACATACAGGGAAATGGCCGCCCTTGAACGGCCAGGATCGGGGTACCTGAAACGGCCCCCTTACGAACGAAGGAAAAAGACATGCGCCATAAAGTTGGCCACCGTAAGCTACAGCGTACCACGTCGCACCGTACTGCGATGCTTCGCAACATGGCAGCGTCGCTGATCAAGCACGAACAAATCAAGACGACTTTGCCAAAGGCAAAGGAACTGCGCCCCTATATTGAAAAGCTGATCACGCTTGCGAAAAAGGGTGGCCTGTCCAACCGTCGCCTCGCGATGAGCCGTTTGATGGACGACACGCAACTGGTCAAATTGTTTGATGAGTTGGCAACACGTTATGCCGACCGTAGCGGTGGTTACAGCCGCGTGATCAAGGCTGGCTTCCGTGGTTCGGACGCAGCGCCAATGGGCGTTATTGAGCTTGTAGATCGCAATGTCAATGCCAAGGGTCAAGACAGCGGTCCAGTGGAAGTGCTGGACGACAGCGAGTAAACGCGTCGCACCTTTGAAATTCAAAAGGGCGGTATCCGAAAGGGTGCCGCCCTTTGCATTTGCGTCAGGCTTCAGGGTTGCGACTGTGACATCCGCCTTTTTTAGAAATTCGGCTATGCGCGATAGCTGACCGAGGAATTCGACGAAATAGCGATTTTAACGTCCGGATAGCGCGCAATATGGTTGGCGTTATCTGGCTGACGGTTTACGCCTACGGTAAAGAATTGAGAGTTGGGGAAATGAAATTATGCGAAGTGCACTTTTGCTTGGGGCGGCGATCATGATGATGTCCATGTCGTCAATGGCCGTCGCCGAAGATGTGGCGAATGCCGACGTTGCGGTTGAACTGCAATATCCGAAAACCAAGACCGTAAATGTCGTTGACGAACAATTCGGCGTGAAGGTTGCTGACCCCTATCGCTGGCTTGAGGATGATGTCCGCGTGAACGCCGAAGTCGCGGATTGGGTAAAATCACAAAATACCGTCACCGACGCTTATCTGGAAACTTTGCCGGGCAAGAAAATCCTTGCCGACCGGATGAAGAAGCTGTTCGACTATGAACGCTTTGGCTTGCCTGAAAAAGCGGGCGGCTATTATTTCTTCAACAAGAATGACGGGCTGCAAAATCAGTCGGTTCTATATGTTCGTAAGGGCCTAGATGGCGCCGATCGTATGTTACTTAACCCGAATGACTGGGCAAAGGATGGCGCGACCGCACTCGATAGCTGGGTGCCGTCGCAAAACGGCAAGCTACTCGCTTATGCCATTCAGGACGGTGGTTCCGACTGGCGCACAATCAAGGTGTTGGATACCGCGACGGGTAAAGTTTTGGCCGACGAAATCAAATGGGCGAAATTCACCAACATCAGCTGGGTGGGTAATGAAGGGTTTCTCTATTCCCGTTTTGCCGCACCAAAAGAAGGCGCAGCCTTTCAGCAGCTGAATTATAACCAGACCGTATTTTATCACAAAATCGGCACGCCACAGTCGGAAGACAAAGCGATTTACGCCACGCCTGGTAAGCCCGAATATGGGCATAGCGCGCAGGTGACGCATGACGGCAAATGGGCGGTGATCACCACATCGTCCGGCACCGATGAAAAATATGAACTGCACATCATGCCGCTAATCAAAAATCCGACTTGGAAGGCGCAGCCTTTGGTCAAGGGATTAGAGCATGACTGGGGTCTTATCGAAGGCATGGGTAACACATTGTGGTTCACCACGAACAAGGATGCACCGAAGCTAAAAGTTGTGCGCGTCGACCTTGGGGCGAAAGCGCCGATATTCACCGATGTTATCCCTGAGCGTGCAGAAACACTGTCACGGGCGCAAATCGTCGGCAATCGCATGATCCTGTCGTACATCAAGGACGCCAAATCGATGGCATTGATGACGAACCTTGCAGGGCAGCCTGTGCAGGAAATCCAACTCAACGCGATTGGCACTGCCAGCGGCTTTTCGGGCACGCCGGGCGACCCCGAGACATTTTATGGATTCTCCAGCTTTAATCAGCCGGGCGCCGTCTACCGATTTGACAGCAACAGCGGGACATCGACGCCATTTGCGGAGCCGAAGTTGAGCTTCAACCCGCAAGACTTCACCATTAGCCAAGTATTTTACCCGTCAAAGGATGGCACGAAGATTCCGATGTTCATCGTGCATAAGAAGGACGTTGATCTGTCCCAAGGCGCGCCGACATTGTTATATTCTTATGGCGGGTTCAACATTTCGCAGACGCCAACATATTCGGCAACGCGAATGGCTTGGCTTCAGTCTGGCGGTGTATTTGCGCTGGCGAACATCCGTGGTGGCGGGGAATATGGCAAGCCATGGCATGATGCAGGTCGCTTGATGAACAAGCAAAACGTCTTTGACGATTTTGCAGCAGCAGCGGAATATCTGATAGCCAGCGGCATTTCGGCCAAGGGCAAGATTGCGATCGAAGGCCGTTCCAATGGTGGCTTGTTGGTGGGTGCTTCTTTGAACCAGCGACCTGACCTATTTGCGGCCGGACATGCCGCTGTGGGCGTTATGGACATGGTCCGCTTTGACCGGTTTACCGCAGGCCGCTATTGGGTCGATGATTATGGTTATCCAAATAAGGAAGCCGATTTCAAAATGCAGATGACCTATTCGCCCTATCACAACATCAAGTCAGGTGTTGAATATCCGGCGGTCATCGTATCAACAGCTGATACCGACGATCGCGTGGTCCCAGGCCATAGCTTCAAATATATCGCCGCCCTTCAATCTGCAGAAACTGGAAAAAAACCGAAAATCATTCGCATTGAAAGCCGTGCAGGCCACGGGTCGGGTAAACCAACGGACAAGGTAATCGATGAATATTCTGATATTTACGCATTTCTGGCAAAGTGGACGGGTCTCACCCTTACTGAATAAATGATCATAAAAATCCCTGTTTAGATGATCGGATGCTGACAAGTCAGTGCAGTGTCCGATCAAGCCATATTCGATTGCGGCTTTATATTTGGTTACCTCGATTGCGTATGCGGCTTACCTTTACTTGCCAGACCACCTAAAACTCGGCACAGTCTGCGCATGGCAAATATCATCGCGCTTCTTCTGGGCCTTATTGCCCTTGTTATGGCCTTTATCGGGTTCATTCCGCTGCTGGGGTGGCTGAACTGGCTGATCATCTTGATCGCAGGCTTAGGCGCGGCATTTGGGTTTCTCTCGGAAAAGAATGCGGGCCGTAACTTCTGCCTCGTGGTCATGGCCATTTGCGCCCTTCGCCTTTGGATGGGCGGCGGGATTATCTGACCCTCAATTGAGGGCGGGGGCTTCAAAACATGGCAGATGATGAAAAAACCGCGCAGCCCAGCGGCCTGCCTTATGCGATATCAGCATATCTGATCTGGGGCGTAGTGCCTGTATATTTTAAGCTCTTGAGCCATGTGCCGCCAATCGCCATAGTGGCGCAGCGGATCCTATGGTCCATCCCCTTGCTGCTGATCATCATGGCGTTCCGCAAACAGTTGGGAGAATATACAGCCATTTTCCGGCACAAGGCGCACTTACGCAACTTGCTCGCCTCCGCAACGCTGATTGCGATTAATTGGCTTATTTACATCTGGGCTGTGTCGACCGACCTTATATTGGCCGCCAGCCTGGGTTATTATCTTAATCCTTTGGTGAACGTGCTTTTGGGCCGCCTGTTTTTGGGTGAGCGGCTTCGACCGCTACAAATGATGGCTGTCGCGGTCGCCGCGATTGGTGTTGCTATCCTTATCGGCGATGCGCTTGACACCTTATGGGTATCGATATCCTTGGCCTTGAGCTTTGGCTTATACGGTCTCATCCGCAAGATAACGCCCGTTGGTTCTGTGCCGGGCCTCGCCATTGAAACGACGTTGCTTGCCCCCTTATCGCTTGGCGCCGTGCTCTGGTATGCACAGGCGGGAACTGGCGGGTTCGGCGATGATTTTACTACATCTGGGCTGCTAATTCTTGCGGGTGCGGTGACAGCTATCCCGCTGTTGATGTTTGCAACAGCAGCGCGGCGGATGAGCTATGCCAGCCTCGGTTTCGTCCAGTATATCGCGCCATCAATTGCGTTCTTGCTTGGCGTCTATGTCTATGGCGAGCCGTTGAGTACAACTAAGCTGGCGTGTTTCATCCTCATCTGGCTCAGCATTGCGATATTTTGCGCCGATGCGATCAAGACCTATCGGGGGGCTAAAGCTTAGCGGGGTCTAGGCCCTATACCGCCAGCGCAAAGTTTCGCCGGCGTGAAAAGGCACAACAGATACGCCTTCCAATTCAAGCAGTTCTGGCACTGGCGTATCCACACGCTCCAACGTCACGCGGTCCTCATTCAGAGGCAGGCGATAAAAGCGGGGGCCGTTTTCTGACGCGAAGGCTTCAAGCTTATCTAACGCGCCTTCTTCTTCAAAAACCGCCGCATAGCTTTCCATGGCAAAGGGCGCGTTGAAGATCCCGGCACAGCCGCATGCGCTTTCCTTGGCGGATTTGTCATGCGGCGCGCTGTCGGTGCCAAGGAAATATTTGGCGCTGCCTGACGTCGCGGCCTTGCGCAGGGCAAGCCGGTGTACTTCGCGCTTCGCCACGGGCAGGCAATAGGCATGTGGGCGGATGCCACCTTCGAACATGGCGTTGCGATTTATGTGCAAATGCTGCGGCGTAATTGTGGCGGCGATGTTATCGCTTGCATCATCGACAAAGGCAACCGCATCTGCCGTGGTGATATGTTCAAAAACGACGCGCAGCTCAGGCAAGTCGCGCACGAGCTTTGATAGTGTTCGTTCAATAAACACGGCCTCCCGGTCGAATATGTCGACATGTGAATCGGTGACTTCGCCATGGATGAGTAATGGCATGCCAATGCGCGCCATATGTTCAAGCGCGGGCATGATGTTTGCCACATTGGTAACGCCATGCGCGCTTCCGGTTGTTGCATGGGCGGGGTATAATTTTGCTGCGGTAAACACGCCTTCGGCAAAACCACGCGCCAGCTCTTCGCCATCCGACGCGTCGGTCAGATAGGCCGTTATCAAAGGCGTAAAGTTGATCCCTTGGGGGACTGCCGCCAATATCCGTTCGCGATAGGCCGCGCCTGCTTCCACTGTTGTCACTGGCGGCGACAGGTTGGGCATGACAATAGCCCGCGCGAATTGCGCCGCGGTATATGGCACAACGCTGCGCATCACTCCATTATCGCGCAAATGGACATGCCAGTCATCGGGACGGCGGATGGAGAGAATCGTCTGGTCGGTCATGTCTTTCCTTTAAGCATCCGAACCCCTATCTGTCACCTATGCGAAACACCCGTCTATATGACCGACACATCATCCGTTTGTCTCCCACCGAAACAGGAGAAGATGTGCGCCAATTCCTGCAGGGGTTGGTGACGCAGGATACTGCAGCTGAGATGCCCTTATGGGCGGGGCTTTTGAGCCCGCAAGGCAAAGCTTTGTTTGATTTCTTTTTGTGGGCTGATGGCGACGATGTGTTGATCGATTGCGAACGCGTGCAGGCAGAGGCCCTTGTTCGGCGGCTGTCAATCTACCGGTTGCGGCGCAAGATTACGATTGCAATGGATCCTTCCTGCGCGGTCTTTTGGAATGCAGACGGCAGTAGCGACCCGCGTCATCCCGATATGGGTGAGCGGTGGCTCGGAGCGTCTGCAGATGATGATGTGGACGTCAGTGCGGAATATCGCGCACATCGTTTGGCTTTGGGTATCACTGAAGGTGTGGCGGAACTTGGAAGCGAGCAAACCTTATGGCTTGAGGTAAACGCCGTGGAGTTGAACGGCGTATCATTTAACAAGGGATGTTATGTCGGGCAGGAAAACACCGCGCGTATGAACTGGCGGCAGAAAGTGAACCGGCGGCTGGTAGTCGTGCCATTGGAACAGGCCGATCTCAGCCGTCAACGCTGCGCCTATCCGGAACTTGGTCTGTCAGCAGAATTGCGCCGTGTGGAAGACATGACGATGCTGAAACTGCCGGAATGGCAGCGAGCTGCTATCACTTAATGCAGTAATTCGAGCTTCACTTTAGCCGTGCCGGTGCGGTGCATGCCAAGTTGCTTCGCTGCGGCATAAGACACATCCACAATGCGTGATTTGCCCCAAGGGCCGCGGTCGTTGATACGAACAACGACTTCCTGACCATTCGCCAAGTTTATAACGGCAACGCGGCTGCCGAACGCCAAGGTGCGGTGGGCAGCCGTCATGGCGCTAGGGTCAAAGCGTTCGCCGCTCGCTGTGCGGCTTCCACCCAGTTCGGCGCCATAATAGCTTGCAATGCCAGTACCGATTTCGACACGACTGTCGCCGGCTTGCGCCAAGACGGGCAATGCCAGACATGCCATCATGAAAAACCCGTGTCTGTGCATAATGCCTCCCCGATAAGGGAAAGCGTATACAAAGCTTTTCATCACGCCAACGACCGAGCGATATGTTGACCAAAAGCTGCGATTATCCGAAAATTTAAGGCCGAAATGCCTGCCGTCTACACGTCCAGATTGGCCACATTGAGCGCGTTCTCGACAATGAAATCACGCCGTGGTTCAACGACCTCACCCATCAACTTAGTGAAAATGTCGTCCGCGAGGTCGGCCTGATCAATCTCCACGCGGAGTAGCGAACGGTGATCGGGGTCAAGTGTGGTTTCCCACAATTGTTCGGCATTCATTTCGCCAAGACCTTTGTACCGCGAAATCGAGAGCCCTTTGCGACCCGCAATCAATATGGCCTCAAGCAATTCGGACGGGCGCGTAATTGCGCCCTTGTTACCGATGCTAACCGCAGTGGTTGCGCGCTTTGCTTGATCGCCAACTGCGTCGCCAGCCTCTTCATCGCTCTCGACCTCGTCCACCGCCTCGGTAGCCGCAGCAGAAACTTTGATAAGCCGCGCTGGGGTTTCGTAGCTAGCGGTCTCTTCGCTTGCCAATTTGTGCAGTTTGCGGGCTTCGGCGGACATGAGGAAGGCGGCCTCAATGATGTGATGATCGGTCACCCCGCGCCACAGGCGTTCGAAATGATAGCCGCCATCTTCGGACACGCGGCCGGACCATTTGCCTTCCACATCCTGTGCAGCCATCCAAGCTGCCGCCTTGGCAACGGCGGCGGTGCGGTCGGTGGCATCAGGGTCCAGAGCGCCCGTGAGCGCCATGGCCTCGACAATCGTTGGGTCATAACGGCGTGGCACAAATGCCATCAGGCTGCGCATACGGCGTGCATGGTCTACCAAAGCGCCTAAATCTGCGCCGGCGCGTTGTCCGCCTGCACCTTCCAAAACAACCCCACTGAGGCCAAGTTCGGCCAGATGGTCGTCAAGTGCCTTGTCATCTTTCACATAGATTTCACTGCGACCTTTGGCGACCTTGAATAAAGGTGGCTGTGCAATGAAGAGATGTCCGTTCTCGATGATTTCGGGCATCTGGCGATAGAAAAATGTGAGCAACAATGTGCGAATGTGCGAACCATCGACGTCAGCGTCGGTCATGATCACGATCTTGTGATAACGCAATTTCTCGATGTTGAAATCTTCGCGTCCAATGCCGGTGCCCATCGCTTGTATCAGCGTGCCGACTTCCTTTGACGACAACATCCGGTCAAAGCGTGCCCGTTCGACGTTTAGGATTTTACCCTTCAGCGGCAAAATTGCCTGATAATGGCGATCGCGACCTTGCTTTGCTGATCCGCCTGCCGAGTCACCTTCGACCAGGAACAGTTCGGACTTGGCAGGATCCTTCTCCTGACAGTCGGCAAGCTTACCGGGAAGGGATGCCACGCTCATCACCGATTTACGACTGGCCTCACGTGCCTTGCGCGCGGCTTCGCGGGCAGCAGCCGCGTCGATTACTTTTTGAATGACGGTGCGCGCATGACCGGGATTTTCTTCCAGCCATTCACTCATCCGATCTGCCATAAGGCTTTCCAGCGGCTGACGCACTTCGGAGGAGACCAATTTGTCCTTCGTTTGTGACGAGAATTTGGGATCAGGCAGTTTGACCGAAACAATAGCAGTTAGCCCTTCACGCATGTCATCGCCAGTCAGCGTGACTTTCTCTTTCTTCAATACACCCGATTTTTCGGCATAATTGTTCAAGGTGCGCGTAAGCGCAGAACGAAACGCTGCCAAATGGGTGCCGCCGTCACGTTGCGGAATGTTATTGGTGAAGCACAAGACATTTTCATAATAGCTGTCGTTCCACTCCAACGCGACATCAATACCAATGCCGTCGCGGTTCGACGTAATCGTGATGGGGTCGGCCAGCAATGCCGCCTTGTTGCGATCCAGATATTTTACGAACGCCCCAATACCGCCTTCGTAATAAAGATCATGTTCTTTGACATCGGAATGCCGATTGTCGCGCAGCAGTATGCGAACGCCCGAGTTCAAGAACGCTAGCTCGCGGTAGCGATGCTCAAGCTTATCAAAATCAAATTCCAGCACATTTTTGAACGTGTTGGTGGACGCCATGAAGGTCACGCGTGTGCCCTTTTTGGACTTGCCATCGACCACAGGCGCATCCCCGCGAACAATCAAGGGGCCAACGGCATCGCCATGCTCAAAACGCATCCAATGCTCTTTGCCTTCGCGCCAGATGGTGAGTTCCAAAAACTCGGACAGTGCGTTCACCACCGAAACGCCAACGCCGTGGAGTCCACCGGACACCTTATAGGCATTGTCGTCGGAGGTGTTCTCGAACTTGCCGCCAGCGTGCAGCTGAGTCATGATGACCTCAGCCGCCGAAACGCCTTCTTCCTTGTGCATACCGGTCGGAATGCCGCGGCCATTATCTTCGACAGAAACCGAACCATCGGGATTCAATTCGATCAGCACAAGGTCGCAATGCCCCGCCAGCGCCTCGTCAATCGCATTGTCGGAAACTTCAAACACCATGTGATGCAGGCCGCTGCCGTCATCCGTGTCGCCAATATACATGCCAGGGCGCTTACGCACGGCGTCAAGGCCCTTCAGAACCTTTATGCTGTCGGCACCATATTCATTCTGATTGGGGTTAGCTGCGCTATCCGCAGAGGGGTTAAATTGCGGGGTTTCTGTGGTTTCTTCTGTCATCCACGCACTGTAGGCCTAAAGCCGAACAAACCCAAGGAAAAGCGCGCTAAAGGTGCGGTTTTTCCACAGTCTTTTGTGGCTGCCGATAACGGAAATATTAACTCCAGAATTGCTGTCGATAATTAGGCAATGAAACTTTTTCATATCGCGCTAAGTCTGCAGACCAACCAGCGAACGGGAGATGGGAATTTACATGTTTATCGATACCGAACTGGAAAAATCATTTGGTGATTTCGGCGCGCTTATTGGCGCTTGGGGCGTTGAAAAGCCTGATGCGCGCGCGCTTGCCGATAGCAGTTCCGAACTTTCCTGGCGCGAAGTTGCACAAGCAACAGCGCGTATAGCCGCACAGCTTCAGCGCGACGGTCTAAAGCGGGGTCAGGCAGTTGCCATATTGGGGACTAGCAATATTCCATATGCGTTGGTGTATCTTGCCGTTGTGCGCGCAGGGGGTTGCGCTGCACCATTGACCACATCGGCAACGCCCGCGCAACTGGCCGCGATGTTCAAGGATTCCGGCGCAATGCATTTGTTTGTCGATGCTGCGAAACTGGCTGATCTTGAAGGGGTCGCGCTGGGCGATGTCACAATCATCATGCTCGACAATGCCGTTGGCGACCATCCGGCACTGACCGACTGGATGGCAGAGGAAGGCGCTAAATTTCACGCGCCGCCGCCCGCTGCGTCGGATCCGTTCAACATCATTTATTCGAGTGGCACCACGGGAACGCCCAAGGGCATTATCCATTCGCACGGCATGCGCTGGCACCAGATGGCGGGCGGATTCAAATCAATCTACAGTCGCGACACACGATCGTTGGTCTCAACGCCTTTATATTCGAACACGACATTGGCGGTATTCCTGCCAACGGTTTGTCATGGCGGTTTTGCGCGGATTATGGAAAAATTTGATGCTCGGGCCTATCTTGATAACGCGCTAACCGATCAGACTACGCATACCATGCTCGTGCCGGTGCAATATCAACGGCTCATGGCGCATCCGCAGTTTAATAGTTATGATCTCAGTAGCTTCATCGTGAAATTCTGTACCAGTGCGCCCTTTGCAGCGGAGTTGAAGGCGGATGTGCTCCAGCGTTGGCCGGGCGGTCTTGTCGAAATTTACGGCATGACTGAAGGGGGTGTTGTTTGCATGTTGCAGGCCCATCATCATCCCAACAAATTGCATACGGTAGGGCAGCCCGTCACGGGCCATGAACTGATCGTATTAGACGAGGACGACAATCGACTCCCTGCCGGTTCAAAAGGCGTGCTGACTGGCCGTTCGCCGACCATGATGTCCGGTTACAAAAACCAACCAGAAAAAACACGTGAGATGGAGTGGCGCGACGAAGAGGGCAATGTTTGGCTGAAGACTGGAGATATTGGCATTGTTGACGAAGATGGCTTCGTCTCGATTGTGGGGCGCGCCAAGGACATGATCATTTCTGGCGGGTTCAACATTTACCCGAAAGACCTCGAGGAATTGTTGGAGGCGCAGCCCGAAGTGGCCGAAGCTGCGGTGGTTGGCATGCCTTCCGATGCGTGGGGCGAAACGCCCGTTGGCTTTGTGCGGTTGAGGGACGAGGCAGCTTCCCCTGAATCCATTCTTGCGCGTGTGAACGGGCAGCTTGGCAAGACGCAGCGGATTTCGGTGCTCTACACCATCGACGAAATGCCGCGCAGCCATATTGGCAAATTGCTAAAGACCGACTTGCGTGCTTTGGCGGCAGAGAAGCAAAAAAATGGACAGTGAATTGGGTCCAGACCTTGCCGCGGCGGGAAGCCTGCTCAATGTTTTGACTGGCCGGCTGGCGACGTATGCCATTTATGTGCCGGAGGAATATCTGGAACTACCGCCCCTTCCAAAACCTGCGAAACGCAAGCGACGCAAACCGATTTAGTGCTTAACCGTTTTTTATGCCCAACTTTTGCACGCGCGCAACGACTTCGTCGCGAATATTGGGTGTCACAAACTTCCCGATTTCGCCGCCGTAAATCGCAATTTCCTTAACCAGCCGCGAAGCAATGGGTTGAAGTGACACGTCTGCCATTAAAAACAGTGTTTCGACGCGGTCGTTCAACTGGCGGTTCATGCCCGTGAGCTGATATTCATATTCGAAATCCGTGACGCCGCGAATGCCACGAATGACCGTGCTTGCGCCTTGGGCTTCGGCAAAATCCATAAGCAGCGAGTTGAACCCGACAACGCGAATATGCGCGGAACCGATGCTGGCAACTTCGCGCTCGACCATGGCAATCCGTTCATCATCGGAAAACATCGGGGATTTGGCTGCGTTCGTGGTTACGCCAATGATCAGCTCATCCACCAGTTTTGCGCCGCGTCGGATGATGTCCATATGACCCAAGGTGATGGGGTCAAATGTGCCAGGATATACGCCAATCCGGTGTGTCATTTAGCGATCCCTTTCGGTGATATAATTTGCGATGGCGCGCAAAAGATCGGCCTCGGCGCTATAACTCGACAGATGGTCATTGGCCTGCTGTACAAGCATGTCCGCTTGCTGCTTGGCGCGTTCGAGGCCCATGAGAGATACAAATGTGCCTTTATTGGCTGCCGCGTCTTTTTGGAGCGCTTTGCCTGCCAGTTGGGGATCACCTTCAACATCCATGATGTCATCGGCAATCTGAAAGGCGAGGCCAATGTCCCTGGCATATCCGCGCAAATGCGTTCGGCCTTCCGCCGGGATATGTCCTAATATCGCGCCCATTTCAACGCTGGCGGCGATTAGAGCACCTGTCTTTAGCGCCTGCAGGCGCATGACGGTTTGGATGTCGAATGTGGATTTCTCGGCCTCGATATCCATCATCTGCCCACCAGCCATGCCTTCGGGGCCGCTTGCTAAAGCCAGTGTTGATACCAGTTCGCCGCGCACGAACGGGTCGCCATGTGTTTGCGGGCTCGCGAGTATCTCAAATGCTAACGCATGGAGAGAATCGCCCGCCAGAACCGCCGTTGCGTCATCGAACGCGCGGTGTACCGTTGGCTTGCCTCGCCGCATGTCGTCGTCATCCATGCAGGGTAAGTCGTCATGCACCAAAGAGTAAACATGAATAGCTTCGACAGCCGTGCCAACGCGTAAAGCAACGGCACGGTCTACATGGAACAGTGCCGCGGTCGCGGTCACGAGCAACGGTCGAAGGCGCTTGCCGCCGCCAATCGCCGCATAGCGCATGGCCGCATATAGGCGGTCCCGCGTATCGCCGGGTAGCGTCAGAAGCGCGTCAAATTCATGATCAATGTCCGCCGCAATTTGCGCGAGTGAGTCCTGTAACAATGATGGTTGGGCAGCCATAATGTTTATCCGGCATCGAATGCTGTTGTACCCGTCGGCGATCCGTCCGGCCCTTGCACAATGGCCTCAATACGCGCCTTCGCCGCATCAAGCCGTTGTTGGCACAAGGCCCGCAAAGCATTGCCGCGTTCGTACAAGGCTATGGATTCATCGAGCGGAGCCTCACCGCTTTCCAATTTATGGACGATGTCTTCAAGCGCACGCAGCGCCTGCTCGAAATTCATGTCGGCTACGTCTTGAGTCATATAACTGCAATGACGTCCGCCGCCGACTGGGTCAAGTGCTTCGCTCTATCGCCATCAGTTGATGACGAAGGTTGCCAGTGCAGAAGTGCAAATCAGAATAGCGTGGATGGGGCAGGCAGAACCAAAACGCGCTTAAGGTGACGAAAAGGAATTAAGTGAACGCTCGCATTTACACGCCTGCCTTCAACAACCAGTCGTGAAATATTTTTACCGCTCTCTGCCTCAGCGCGCGGGGGCGGCACACAAAGTAATAGCTGTAGGGGCTTTCGACTTCTGTATCGAAAAGCCGTGTCAGACGCGGGTCGCGCGCATCAGAGAAGTGGCTTCCGTGCATGATAGCAACGCCAAGACCGTTTGCGGCCGCCTCCAGCATCAATGCGCCACTATCAAGACTGTCGATCGCAGCTGGTTTCAAGCGGGGGACCCCCATGGCCTGCCGCCATGCGTCAAATATCATCGGCATGTCACTATGAACCATGACCGTATGCTTTGCGAGGTCCTCAGGCTTTTCGACATTATACTCCTTCGCCCATTTTTCAGATGCGATGGCGTAAACAAGATTGCGGTCTAAGCGGACACTGTAAAGCTTGGGGTCGACGTCTGCCGCGATGATAATGGCTGCGTCGACTACATCACCCAGCAGGTTTTCGGCATGGCCCGACGTGTCCACATCGATATGAAGCTTCGGAAACGCCTTACGTAGTTCAGGCAGGCGGGGAATCAGCCTTTGTAAGCCAAAAAGCGGTAAGAGCCCCAAGCGCAGGCGGTATTCCCCGCCACGGCCGGCCAGTTCGTCAACCGCTTCAGCCATTGCGTCCATCGCTGGTTCAACGGCCGCCAGAAGTGCCTCGCCATCCGCATTAATGACCATCGCTTGCGCGCGGCGGTCAAAAAGGGACTTGCCGATGAAGTCTTCCAGCGCCTTGATACGACGGCTCAGCGCAGGCGGAGATAATGCGAGTTCACTCGCGGCAGCTTTTGCCGAACCAAGCTTAGCGACGCGCAAAAAGGCTTCAAGTGAGCGTAAGGGGGGCAATCTGCGCATATCATCTCCTAATTTTGTTGCACCGCAACAAAAGTTTTTTGTTTTCGTAATCGTACAAATGCCCCGAAATTCAGGTTAAACTTATAAATAGCAGTTGCATCATTTGCAACAGCTATTGCACTGTTCGCACTTGCACAAAAAATGAAATTTGTCCATTAAAGTAAGGCCTTTTAGGCATCCTCTCCTAAAGACTTTTCAGGGTCGACCTCGGTCGGCCCTTTTTTTATTCAAATTCGGTATTTTGCCAAATTCAGTTCCGGAGTTATCTTACCCAGAATGATGAAGGCCATCGGCGACACCTGGCCCTAGATTTCCGGAACCAGCAATGCGCGCCGTCCCCAAATGATCAGGAACAGCAAAGACGCCGAGATCAAGATGAATGTGGCGGGCTCCCAATAATTGAACAACGCAACGCCCAGTGCAGGCGCGACAATATAGGCCGCACCGTTGATCGAGGCGATTTTGCCCGCAACGTCGCCTTGTTCATGCCTTTGAACCGCTAGGGATGCACCCGCGGTAAAGCCTGGTCGGAACAGCCCAAAACCAAGCGAGGCAATAGCAAAGCCTGTACTAATCCCATAAAAATCGTGGCTGATGCCCGTCAAGATCGTGCCCACTAGCGCGAGGATTGCGCCCAAGAGCACGGAACTTCTTGCCGCAAGTGAAAGCATAGGAATGAGGCCCCATTGTGCCAAAAGGGTCGCCATTGCGCCAATGAGCATAACCGAGCCACTGGCTTGCACCGCCTCCCACGGACGATCATGCAATCCAAGCCGATCACGCACGAGAAAACCCACCACGCCCAAAATGATTGCCTGTGCATGGCCACCGATCAAACCTGCAATCAGCCATGATGCCATGCGGTCATCGCGCCATGGTAGGCGGATTTCGCGGGCGGGCAACACTGACCCCAAAGCATCACCATCGACGTCTTCATCATTAGGTGAACTCATGAATGCTGAATTCGGGTAAGCCGCAACGGCGCCGCGTGCTTCAAAGCGCGGGGTGTCATTGGGCAATTGAACATGCAACGCTATCAATACCGCCACACCAAAGGCGGCAAACATGATGAGCGGTCCGGCCAGACCGAAAGGTGGGAAAAGAAAATAGTGCGCGGTTGCAGGGCCAATCACGGTGCCAACGCCAAAAGACGATGCAAGCATCGATAGCGCCTTGGTGCGTTCTGCGCGTTCGGTTCTGGCGGCGACATAGGCCTGAACGGCGGGTGGGGCAGCTGAACCAAAACCTCCGTAAAGGCTCCGGAATAATGCAAACAGGATGAACGTTACGATAGGGCCTATCACGCCAGCCAGTCCAAGCCAAAGTACCAAACCACACATGCCCATCGACACAGAAAAGCCGATCACGCCAACGCTCATCAGTTGTTTACGGCCCCGGCGATCTGACAGGCGGGCCCATTTGGGTGCAGTGATGACCCATAATAACGCAGACCAGCTAAAGGCCAGACTGACCCACACATCGGGCATATCCAATTCGCTGGCGATCGCGGGAAGAGCCGACTGCATCGCGGTATTGCCGGCAGCGGCAACGAGCATCACAAGGAACAACACGACAACCCGGCTATTGGGGATAGCTTGAACCGCGCTCATGCCTTTTTCCAATCATAACTGCGCGTCACTTGCGACACATGCAGGCTGTAATCCGAATACCATCGGTCTCGGCCAGCATCGCGCATTGCGGCGTGATCGGGATGATCGCGCCACGCTTTTGCGCTTGCTTCGTTTTTCCAATAGCTGACGGTGATGCCAAGTCCATCAGCACCACGCACCGAATCTATCCCCATATAGCCGTCTTGTTGCGCGGCCAGTTCATCCATCATCGCGGCGGCCCTTGCGTAACCATCGGCGTCCAGCTCCGTGCGCTGTGCCACAAAAATAACTGAAATAGTGCCGCTGCTTAGCTTTGCCATGTCAGCCGCATAGGGCCGATAGACAATATATTGCAAGCCGTGAGGAACAGATTGTTGGGGAACATAGGTTCGTACCCTAACTGTTGCGGATCAGGCGGAATTTTATCCGCCGGCCAATGGTATAATCGACTGAATTGACCAAGAAATAGGCAAGGCCCGCCTTAAGCCGGCTCCAAATAGTGTCCCGACTCTTTAACAAAATCCGTGTCTGTTCTTCCGATTGGGAGACAAGTCCGTCAATCAACGTGCGCATATGCAACGCAAGGCCAGCGTCCTTGATGCGCAACATGATCTCCAAATTGATAAACATGCTGCGGACATCCAGATTGGCTGAGCCGATATAGACTGTGTCATCAATGACCATCAGCTTCATATGAAGTGGACGCGGTTGATATTCAAAAATCCTAGTCTTGCGGCGCATCAGATAGCGATAAAGCAGGCGCGCCGCGGCAATCGTTGCCCCATTATCGGTCTTGCCGGCCATGATGAGGCGCGATCCTTTGTTGCGTTTTGCGGTCTTGGCAAGGCGTCGCAATATGGTTTGGGACGGCGAAAAATAGGCGGAAACAATGTCAAATCTCTTGCCCGTATCCAATGATCGCTTGAACGTGAGTGCCCATGGCGAAATGCGGTTAGTTGGCCCGCCCAGCAACCATTGCACTTGACCAATGCCCGGTCGCCATTGTCGAATGATATTGCGGATCTGCCGGAAGCTGACGTTGCCGCCATTCGACGCTTGCGCCATATCCCCGAAATAATCGTTCAGCCGTTGCGCCTGCGGGCCAGACACGATTATGCCGAGATCTTCCCAGCTATCGTCGCCTGCACGCCCGAAATAGGGGTCCGCGATATTGAAACCACCTACAAGCGCGTATGTACCATCGATGATCAGCATCTTCTGGTGATTGCGGATAATGTATCCAAGGCCCTTGCGTGTACTGAAACTGTGATAGCCACCGCCCGCGTCAAGCAAAGCGTCGAAGAATCGATTACTCAACTGCGTTGATCCAAAGCTGTCTATAATCAATTGTACGCGCACACCGCGTGTTGCCGCTGAAACGAGCGCGTCGCGCACTTGTCGACCGGTTTCGTCGGAACAAAACATGTAGAAAAACATGTGTATCGATTTTTGCGCCATTGCGATGAGCTGCAAAAGAGCGTTGAGCCGATCCTGCGGCTGATGAACCAAGTGCAAGTCATGGCCCGCGACCTGAAAGTGCGTTCCGGGGAACCCGGGCTTGCCTGATTGCACTGCCATGTTGCTAGCGATACCGCTTTGCGCAGTGCACGGCAAGCGACCTGCCCTTTTCATTGACATTTTGGCCCATTATCTCTAGTTGCGGCAAACTTTCCGAAAAATACGAAGAATCAGGAGCCAAGATGGCACGCGTTACTGTTGAAGATTGCATCGACAAGATCACCAACCGGTTTGACCTTGTATTACTCGCCGCCGAGCGTGCGCGTGAAATCTCGGGTGGCGCTGAACTTACCATTGATCGCGATCGTGACAAAAATCCAGTCGTTGCCTTGCGCGAAATAGCTGAGGAAACCGTGCGTCCTGACCAATTGAAAGAAGGCCTCGTGCAGTCGCTTCAGAAGGTTCAGGTTGATGAGGATGAAGAAGCGGATGAAGTTGGCTCGATCAGCCTGTCTGCCGAAGCCCTGCGTTTGACCGCCGCTGCGCCAGCACGCGGCGCGGGCATGCAGCGCGATTACGACCGGTAATATCCCAATCATTATTGAATGAATCAGGCCCGGCACGTCCGGGCCTTTTCTTTTGCGGATGTAGTTCCGCTTAGGATCGCTTGAGAGATTTTGCACCATCCAAACATCGCGCGACGTTCGACGCCGTCCGACCATGGCGAGGGCATGCTTCTCGGTGCTCATCTGTAGCGCGTATTTAGCAGGGAAAACGGCGGATGACTATTTCGCGCCACGCATCGCGAACGGACTGAACTTGTCTACGTTCTTTGGGAATTCGGCTGAATTCGGCAATGAACTGCTCTGCGTTCAACCGGTATTTCTTGGGCGCGCAATATAAAGGGGACCCTGCGGTGCGCGCAGCCTCATTCTCGGCTTTGACGGACTTCGCCGCTTCTTCAAAAACGCGGATCATCGGCTTTAGGTCTTTTGCAAAGACTGCGCCCATGCCCCTTTTTTGCAAAGCCACGGCTTTTACAAAAAAAGTTTCAGCGTCCATGGCGTGTGCAGGAAGAGCGCACAATAGGGCGCCCACGACCACAAGCACAGCATATTTCATTTTGTGACCTCAACTCTCTCCCGATTGGGGATAGTGCGTTGATGTCGCGAATAAAAGCTGAAAACTAAGCACCTTGCGGCGTCGCGTCTCCGACCGGCGCAGATTTGCCGCGTCCCGCCTTTGGTATGGCTGTACCCACCGTTGGAATGGACGAGGGCTTAACGACCTTACCATCGTCGCGTTCGAATTTGCCCGTTTCCAAAAGCTGGTTGATTTCGTCGCCAGACAGCGTTTCAAATTCCAGAAGGGCGTTGGCCAGCAAGTGCAATTGTTCGTTATGCGTGGTCAGCAACTCGGTTGCCCGTTTATGCCCGCCTTCAACCAGCTTGCGTATTTCGGCATCGATCTTGCGGGCTGTTTCGTCCGACATAGCCGACCTTTGCGACATGCCATAACCAAGATAGCCCTCTTGACGCTCTTCATATTGGAGCGGACCCATAGTATCCGACATCCCCCATTGCGTGACCATGTCGCGCGCAAGGCTGGTTGCATATTGGATGTCGCTGGACGCGCCTGAACTGACCTTGTCATAGCCAAAGATCAATTCCTCTGCCACGCGGCCACCCATGGACACTGCAAGGTTGGCGTGCATTTTGTCGCGGTGATAGCTATAATTATCGCGCTCGGGCAGGCGCATGACCATACCCAAGGCACGACCACGGGGAATGATCGTTGCCTTGTGGATGGGATCGGACGCTGCCTCATGGATCGATACAATGGCATGGCCCGCCTCATGATAAGCAGTCATTTTCTTTTCATCTTCGGTCATGACCATCGACTTGCGTTCGGTGCCCATCATGACCTTGTCTTTGGCATCCTCAAATTCTTGCATCGCGACCAACCGCTTGCCACGACGTGCGGCAAGCAAGGCCGCTTCGTTCACAAGGTTGGCAAGGTCGGCCCCTGAGAAACCGGGCGTACCGCGCGCAATCACTCGGCCATCAACGTCAGGTGCCAATGGCACTTTTTTCATGTGTACTGCGAGGATCTTTACTCGGCCATCAATGTCCGGACGTGGCACGACAACCTGACGGTCGAAACGGCCAGGACGCAGCAAAGCGGGATCAAGGACATCAGGGCGGTTGGTGGCGGCAACAATGATGATGCCTTCATTGGCTTCGAAGCCGTCCATTTCGACCAGTAACTGGTTCAAAGTCTGCTCGCGCTCGTCATTCTGGTTTCCTAGGCCAGCGCCACGGCTGCGGCCGACGGCGTCGATTTCGTCAATGAAGACGATGCAGGGTGCGTTTTTCTTCGCCTGCTCAAACATGTCACGTACGCGGCTTGCACCTACGCCCACAAACATTTCGACAAAGTCAGAACCAGAGATGGAAAAGAATGGAACGCCAGCCTCACCAGCAATTGCGCGGGCAAGCAATGTCTTGCCGGTACCTGGCGATCCAACGAGTAAAGCGCCCTTGGGGATTTTCCCACCAAGGCGGCTGAATTTTTGCGGGTCTTTTAAAAATTCGACGATTTCCTGAAGCTCCTCACGGGCCTCATCAATGCCGGCGACGTCATCAAAGGTTACCTTGCCATGCTTTTCAGTCAGCAATTTCGCCTTCGACTTGCCAAAACCCATGGCTCCACCTGCACCGCCGCCCTTTTGCATTTGCCGCAAAACGAAAAATGCGATGCCAAGGATAACAAGGAACGGCAGCGCTTGATATAACAGGATTAGAATGAGGCTGGGCTGTTCTTCGGCCTTACCTTGAACATCCACGCCCTTTTCATCAAGCAAAGGATAGAGGCTATTGTCGCCTGGAATTGGAACGGTGACGAAGGTTTCGTCATTCTGCAGTTTGCCGCTAATACGCTCCGGCGCAATCGCGACGGATTTGACTTCACCCGCCTCAACTTTGTCGCGGAACGACGAATAGCTGATGCCCTTAGCCGTTTCTGACGAACCGTTGAATATCGAGGCGACAAGCAAAAGCGCTACAATGATCCCGGACCAAATGGCCAAATTGCGGAGCATCGGGTTGCTTTTAGGTTCTTGTTCGTCGTTCATCATCACTGCCTTGTTCTGTGCCCGCGCTATATACGTGGAGATACGCAGCTAATGTAGGGGCGAATGCGTGAATGACAATATAGCGATTGGCAAAACTTACGGGCTGTTTTTCTTAACTACGTCGGGGCGGTGCTTTGGAAAACTGCCAATCAGATCCGCCTAGGCATTTGATATTGCCAATCATAGCAGTCCGCGCATTATCGAGGTCGGTTAACAAGCGGTTGATTGCGTCACCACGGGGAGCAAGATTGACGTCCAAGGTCTTAAGGCAGCGGATTAACAACCGTCGTTTCAATTCACGAGGCAGGCCGCTGGCCTTGCAGGTGATAACGTCATTTTCTTGACTTATCCGCTGCTCTGCCAGCGTGTCGGTTATCCAGAGCAGAGCATCGGATGCGTCTGCCAAGGCGCTGGCCGTGCGCAGCGCGCGGGGTGCAGAGAATGGATGCTGCGTGTTGGCTAACCATTTCCGCATCGCAACCCGGTCAAAATCGATGTTTGCGTTGCTGGGGTCGTTGACCGATTGAATGCCAGCACTGGAGCAGATGTCGATAAGCTCCGCTTTTGTGAATTCCAAAAGTGGCCGCATTACCCGCCCATTGCGGGTGCGAATGCCGGACAAGCCATCGACGCCGCTGCCCCGCCCCAGTCGCATGAGCAAAGTTTCCAATTGGTCATCGGCATGATGTGCCGTCGCAATGTGCCGACAATTTTGCGTATCGGCCGTACGTTCCAACAACGCGTAACGGGCCGCGCGCGCGGATGACTGGAGATTGCCTGAGATTTTTTCGTCAGGTGTTAAAATGATATGCGGAACGCCAAGATTGCGGCAAATTTCGGCAACAATCTGCGCCTCATCAGCGGACTCGGCCCGCAATTGATGGTCTACTGTTGCGGCGACCAATTTACCGGGCAAAACTTGCTGCGCCAACAGTAAAAGGGCAAGGCTATCGGGGCCGCCCGACACCGCGCATAACAAGCGATCATCGGCACAGTCCAGCCTGCAAAGTGCTGCCCTGAAGCGGTCGAGAACGTCCGGTTCTAGCGTTACTTGCACTTCGCCCTTGTTTTGCCGGATGTGAGGCGTTCGGACAAGCGGCCAGTCGCCGCATCGGGATATGCTTTTGCCAATTCGCCAAAAGCTTCACATGCCTCAGCCGCTTTTCCAAGGTCTGTCAAAGCCGATCCCAAGAACAGCAAACTATCGGGCGCGCGGTCACCACGTGGGTCAGCCTTATAGTTTTCGTAAAAAACCTTCACCGCAGTTGCGGGTTTTTTGTCATCCAACCATGCTCGGCCAAGCAAATTTCGTGCATAGCTTGCACGTTTATGTTTCGGAAATTTTGTCAAGATTTCTTCAAGTATTGCTTGCGATTCCGGATAGAATTTAGCTTCCCATAGACGGTAGCCATAATTGTAACCATCATCGAACGCATCGCCACTGGCCGGGCGTTCGATCGCCGCAACTGCAGCGATACGGGCCGGGTTTGGCTTAGCGGAGGTTGCAGGCTTTGTTGGAACTACGCCTGCTTTAGTTTTCGGTGCTGCTGCTGTGGGCGTTACCGTTGGTTCAACTTTTTCGACAGGCGATGCTGCCTGAGCAGCCATTTGTATCTCCAGCGCCTTCAACCGGCCCTCGAGTCCGCGCATATTGTTGCCTTGCAATTCGACCTGCCCAGTCAGAGTCGCAAGCTGCGCCTCTAATGCATCCACACGCGCTGTAAGATCGACCGTTACAGTTGTTGAACTGCTCGTCGTGCTTGGCGCTGTCGGTGACTGGATATCCGGTTCGACAAATCTGCCGGCACCATTGGGGAATACCTGGCGCTGAACAGCCCGCATCTCCTTCTCGAGTTTGCCCACGCGCGTGTCAATGTTCGCGTCCTGCGCCATTGCTGGTACGCTAATCGCTAAAGCTGCGCTGCCAAGGATAACGCGCCGAAAATACATTGAGTTACTTCCCTTTACTAAGCTCGAATAGCGGGTATAGCTTAGTGCAATCCCGCGATAAAGGCCCGCGCTGCATTTCGGCAAAAAAAATTGCAGTTTATCGAATTACGGGCTTTAATGATGGGGCTTACTGATTTGGGGTGGCTACCAAAGATGTGCCGGGCAGAGCCGCTTTTTCGTCCATGCTGCCGCTCGTAACGGCTGTATCACCATCCACGGTCGCGGCAGGCTTGGGCACGATTGTCGTTGGCACTGTTATGGGCGCTGACGTTGGCATTTGCTGCGCTGGAGTTGGCTGTAATGCGTAGCTTCTAAAAATTAAATAAGCGGCCAGAACCAACACCGCAACTGCTGCAGCGGTCCATGCCAAGCTTTTCGAAGGAACACGCGCAGGGTCCGCTGGTTGGTAATTTTGGAGCGGGGCCTCATATCTTTCATGCCCGCCGCTAGATAATTCGGCGCGTAGTGCATTCACTATCGCAATATCGTCTAGTGCAACCGCGCGGGCGTAAGACCGAACAAAACCAACGGTATACGTTTGTCCTGGCAACGCGCTGAATTCGGATCGCTCAATGGATTCCAAATGTCGCATCGGCACACGTGTCTCGGCGGCGAGGTCAGACAGACTCATACCCATCCGCGCGCGCGCGGCCTTGAGTTCTTCACCTACAGTCATAGGCTCCGTTTCCACACGAGGCATTTCGTCCACTGCAATCTCCACGACCCGCTCCCCACATCTGCGTGCAGTGGCGCGGATAATGGGCACCAAATGAATAATGTCAATGTTTATTGCAGATAATCAAATAATTAAGCCGCAATTATTTACCCGATTTCAATGCCTTGACCAATTGCCCAACTTGTCAATTCTTCGCGCAAATTCTCCGTAGGATTGTCAAGCAACTCTTCCATTTTTGCGCGGATATCAGAATGGCGGGTTGAACGGATCATGGCCTTGATAGGCCCAACCGCGGCTGGTGTGATCGACAATCGACGAATGCCAATGCCCATGAGGGCAAGCGCCTCAAGCGTTCGTCCACCCATTTCGCCGCACACCGCGACGTCGACCTCGTGGCCCTCGGTGGCCTTTACGACCCGCCGTATGAACCGCAGGATAGCCGAGCTCAGCCAGTCATAGCGCTCTGCCAAACGGGGATCAGCTCGGTCCGCAGCAAAAAGGAACTGGGTTAGATCGTTGGTACCAATGGACAGAAAATCAATCTTCGGCAGCAGGATGTCGAGCGTCTCTGCTAGAGCCGGGACCTCAAGCATCGCACCGTAACGGATTTTGTTAGGTAGTATCTTTTTCTGCCGCCCCAGAAATTCAATCTGGCCGTCGAAAATGGCCTTAGCCGCATCAAACTCCCATGGCTCAGAGACCATCGGGAACATGACGTTCAGCGTGCGACCGGCCGCTGCCTCAATCAGCGCGCGCGCTTGCGCCTTCATCAACCCGGCGTGATCAAGCGACAGCCGCAGTGCACGCCAGCCCAACGCGGGATTTTCCTCTTCGCTCGTTTCGTCCTTCAAATAGGGTAGGGCCTTGTCTCCGCCGACATCCAGCGTGCGGAAAATGACTGGCTTGTCGCCAGCCGCATCCAAAACGTCGCGGTAGAAGCGTTGCTGCCGCTCGCGTTGGGGCAAGGTCGCCGAAATCAAAAACTGGAACTCGGTCCGAAAAAGGCCAACGCCTTCCGCGCCGGTTGTCGCCAAAGCCGACATATCATCACGCAAGCCAGCGTTAATCATGAGTGTAACCGGCACGCCGTCTTTGGTAACGGATGCTTCATCGCGCATCGCGGCATAACGCGCTTTTTTCTTCTGCCGATCCACAAGATCATGTTGAAATATTTCTTCTGCCGCAGAGGAAGGGCGCACGATGACGCTTTTGTCATCCGCGTTCAACAACAGCATGTCACCGTCGCGTACCTTGTGGCGAATGCCGCGCACCCGACCAAGAACCGGAATGCCCATGGCACGTGCCACGATCACCACATGTGCGGTAAGCGAGCCTTCCTCTAGGACCACACCGCGCAGACGCCTTTTGTCATATTCCAGCAATTCTGCTGGACCCAAATTGCGTGCGATCAGGATGGAATCCTTCTTCAGCCCCAGTTGCGCCGCGGTACTCATTTGCCCGGAAACGATGCGTAGCAAACGGTTCGACAGGTCCTCCAGATCGTGCATGCGATCGGCAAGCAATGCGTCGTCAATCTGCCGCATGCGCATGCGCGTGCGTTGCTGCACACGTTCAATCGCGGCTTCGGCGGTTAGGCCGCTGTCAATGGCCTCATTGATCCGGCGGCTCCAGCCCTCATCATAAGCGAACATTTTGTAAGTCGCGATGACCTCTTCATGTTCTCCGCCCGTGCCAAAATCTATCTGGCTCGTCATGCGGTCGATTTGTTCACGCATTTTATCGAAGGCGGAATAGACACGCTGGCGCTCAGCTTCGATATCCTCGGCAACGGTGTGCTCGATGCGCACATTGGGCTGGTGAAAAATAGCGACGCCAGCGGCTGCACCTTTAACCAGCGGTAATCCTGTGAGACTAATCGTGCCAGTCTCATTGCCACCCCGGGCAGTTGGTTCGTCAATTAGGTCGGCGTTGGCAATGAGTTCCGACAACACCATGGCGACGGTTTGAAGCGCCTCAATCTCGACCTCTTCATATTTACGCGGTTCGACATGCTGAACCGCGAGCACGCCGACGGCTCGTTCGGACCGGACAATTGGCACGCCGGCAAAACTGTGAAAGCGTTCTTCACCAGTTTCTGGGACATAACGGAAATTTGGATGTGCTGCCGCCTGATCTAGGTTCAGCGTTTCGACATTTTCAGCAATTGTTCCAACGAGACCTTCGCCCAGACCCAGCCGGGTAATGTGCACCGCAGCTTGGTTCAACCCGCGCGTGGCAAATAATTCAAGTGCGCCCTCGCGTAACAAGTAAATCGAACACACTTCACTCGAGAGCGCTTCGCCGATGATGTTGACCACATGGTTCAACTTACCCTGCGCATGATTTTTCGAGGCCATCACCTCATGCAGGCCAGTCAGGATATTACGGGCAGAACGTGTAGCGCTTTCCATCAGCTACACCTAGCAGAGACCGAACGGGCAAGCGATAGAAACTATTAAATTTTTCGAAGTTAACCTGTTGAAGCCGTTTCATGCAGTATAGCCTCTTTAAGATGTAACTTTTGTTTTTTCAGATCGAGAATGGTTTTGCTATCGGGGAGCGGTCTGTTTTCTTCGCGCTCTAGCTTTTGTTCGAGTTCGGCATGCTTGTTACGAAGCGCGGACAGATGATTATTATGCACATCATTCTCCTTCAGTCTGAGACTCGGCTTTCTGAACCAAGCAGTAAATCACGAATTTTTGCGAGAGTCTTGAGGATATTTATCGGTCCAGCGCGCCTAAAAACCAGATTCGGGCCAAACGCCGTTTTTTTAACGATGACTTGTTGACCACAGTCTGTGTAGAATAGTTTCATGAACGACGATGGGTATCAGCAGCAGCTTGCACAGCTTAAGATTGAGCATCGCGATCTTGATGATGCCATTCAGGCGCTCACCGCGCAGACGTTAGTTGACCAACTCCAGATCGCGCGACTGAAGAAGAAAAAGCTTATCTTGAAGGACCAGATCATGCGTCTGGAAGACCAATTGGTCCCAGACATTATCGCTTAGTTGTGAACGGCTAGTTTCGACTTTTTAAGCATCAAATTGCAGGCTGGCGAGGCGGGCATATAATCCGCCCGCGACGCTCAGGGCTGCATGATCGCCCTCTTCAACAATTTTGCCTTGGTCCATCACGATGATACGGTCAGCAGAACGCACGGTTGCGAGACGGTGTGCAATTACGATTGTGGTGCGTCCAACCATCAGCCGCTCCAGCGCGTCTTGCACCAGCCTCTCACTTTCGGCGTCCAAGGCGCTCGTGGCCTCATCGAGCAACAAGATCGGCGAATCGCGCAACAAGGCGCGGGCAATGGCAAGCCGTTGCCGCTGCCCGCCGGAAAGCCGCGCGCCGCCTTCACCCAAATAGGTATTAAGACCTTCCGGCAATGCACTTAGGAAACCAGCTGCGTTTGCTTTTTCAGCTGCCGCCCAGATCGCATCGTCGCTTGCATCCCATTGGCCGTAACGCAGATTGTCGCGCGCGGAGGCTGCAAACAACACCGTGTCTTGTGGCACTAACGATATACGGCGCCGGAATTCAGCAGGATCCGCGCTGGTCAGCGCGACACCGTCAATGCGGATGGTTCCAATTTCGGGGTCGTAAAAACGTTCCGCCAGCTGGAACAAAGTTGATTTGCCCGCGCCTGACGGCCCCACAACAGCAACGGTTTCGCCCGGTGATACTTTCAGGCTGAAATCGTCAAGCGCCGCGACCTCAGGGCGGGTGGGGTAGCGGAAGCGAACATGTTGGAATTCCAATTGCCCGCGCGCTGGCGGCATAACAACCGGGTTAGTAGGCGGTGCTATCTCAGGTACTTCGTTCAGCAATTCGGCGAGCCGCGAAGCCGCGCCCGAGGCGCGCACAAGGTCGCCATAGACTTCGGTCAGCGCGCCAAATGACCCTGCGACCAATGCCCCGTACAAGACGACCGCGAACAAGGTTCCGGAGGTTATGACGCCTTCCTTAACTTGATCCGTGCCTTCCCAAACGAGCATCGTGATGCCGCCAAAGATCAACGCCATGACGAGTGCGGTCAGAAACGCCCGCAATCTGATGCGCTTCTTCGCGGCATTGAAGGTGCCTTCGACAGCATCGGCAAATCTTACTCCTTCACGGCTTTCCTGCCCAAAGGCCTGAACAATCTTTATGGCGCCAAGCGCTTCTGAAATGATCGTGCCGACGCTGGCGACATTGTCTTGGCTTTTGCGCGAAGCCTTCTCCAGCCGTCGTCCCAGAAACACAATTGGTAAAACGACGACTGGAATGCCCGCGAGCAACCAAATGGTCAGGCTTGGAGCGAGTCCGAAGAGCAGGGTCACGCCGCCTATGCCGATAAAGATATTGCGCAGTGCAACGGATACCGTAGTGCCGACAATCTGTTCGATAATCGCTGTATCGGCAGTCATCCTGCTGGCGATTTCCCCGGGACGATTATCTTCGAAAAAGCGCGGGGCCAAGCGCAATAGATTTTGCTGCACTGCAACACGAATATCGCCCACCACACGTTCACCGAGCCAACTGACAAAGTAAAAACGAAACGCCGTCGAAACGCCGATGATAACCACTATGCCGAGCAACAAATAGAAATATGGCGCAGGATCGCCGCCATTTTTGACAAAGCCTTCATCGATGATCAGGCGCAAGCCATAAGGGATGGCAAGCGTAGACGCCGCTGCTGCAATCAACGCGAGTAGGGCATAAGTAATCTGGCGGGGATACCGTATGGTAAAATGCCCGATCATCCGCAAACTGCCAAAGTTAAGCTTAGGCTTGGGGGGAGCCGCTTCTTCGGATGTCGCTATGGTTGGCGTATCGGAATTATCGTTTGTCATTACGCCCGCCTAGCAGTGCGCCGGACGGGTAACAATCCGCCACGGAAAATGTAAACGCTTTTCCTATGGTGCAATGCACAATAAATGCGTAAAGCCGTATGCCATTGCGGCAGAATATTCCCGCCGCGAATATTAAAGGCCTCAATATGCTTTACACCGGATATGACCTTCAACGCGGCTGGCTTGCTGGCGCAGGCTGGGTTGCGCAAAAACAGGCAGAATGGCTCAGCGCGCTGCCTTCGCCGTTCAATTACGGCGGCATGGCGCCAGTTGCGGCTTCTGCGCTTGAGGTTTTTGCACATTCGGTTCTGCCGCGCGGAAAACCTGCGTTTGGATTAAATGAAGTTGTCATCGGTGACAAAAGTTTCGCGGTTCAGGAAGAAAATCTCGCGCGCAAGCCCTTCGGTCAATTGAAGCGTTTCGTCTATGAAGGCAGCAGCGAAAAGCCACGGCTTCTCATCTGCGCGCCTATGTCCGGGCATTTTGCGACGCTCTTGCGCAGGACAGTCGAGCGCATGATGGTCACGCATGATGTGTATATCACCGACTGGAAAGACGCGCGCGATGTGCCGCTGACGGGCGGCGGTTTCGATCTTGAAACCTATATTGATTATCTGATCGAGTGGCTCGAATTCCTTGGCCCCGATGCAGGTGGACGCGGCGCGCATATGTTGGCCGTGTGCCAGCCGTCGGTTCCGGCTTATGCCGCGGCCGCAGTAATGAGCGCAAAGGACCATCCGCTGCGTCCACGCACGTTGACGATGATGGGCGGGCCGATCGATACACGCGAAGCGCCAACGGTGGTGAACAACCACGCGACCCAGCGTCCGCATGAATGGTTTGTGCAAAATGTGATCGCGACTGTCCCGCCTTATTACAAGGGCGCTGGCCGCCGCGTATATCCGGGTTTTCTGCAGCTTTCGGGCTTCATGTCGATGAACCTTGGCAATCATATGATGAGCCATTGGTCGATGTTCTCTGACCTCGTCAAAGGCGATGGCGAGAGTGCGGATCGGCATAAGGAATTTTACGACGAATATCGGGCGGTCTGCGATATGACGGCGGAATTCTACCTGCAAACCGTGGATACAGTGTTCCAGCGCCATTTGCTGCCCAAGGGTGAATTCAACTATCGCGGCCATTTGGTGGATCCTGCGGCCATCACCGATATTGGCTTGCTGGCGATTGAGGGCGAACGCGATGACATTAGCGGTTTGGGCCAGACACAGGCCGCGTTGACTATTGCAACCGGCTTGCCCGCGGCGTTGAAGAAATATCATATGGCGCCAGAAGTTGGCCATTACGGTATTTTCAACGGCAGCAAATGGCGCGAAAAAATTGCGCCCGTTGTGGAAGAATGGATATCTAGCCACAATTGAACGACGATATGTTCCCCGTTATTTGGACCTGCTTAATAGCATTTTGCGTAGCAAGGATTTCTGCGGGTTTTCAGCGATGACCCTGCATATTAACGCCACAGTCGAACGCTGGCCGGTCAATGGCCATTTTACCATCGCACGCGGGGCAAAGAAATGTGTCGATCTGATCGTAGTTGCGGTCAGCGATGGCACACATATCGGACAGGGTGAGGGCACGGCGATTTATTATCGCGGGGAGACCGCCGAAGAATGTCTGCGCCAGATCGCGCGCGTCACCGACACCATCGCCGCGCAGGATGTTCCGATGACACGCGCGCTTTTGCAATCCGAGCTGCCACCCGGCGCGGCGCGTAATGCGTTGGATTGTGCGCTGTGGGATTTGGAGGCCAAGCAGACCGGACAACCCCTTTGGGCATTGACCGGCATGATATCACCGCCCACGCCGCTGGAGACTGCCTTCACCATATCGCTGGGAACGCCCGATGCGATGCATGCCGATGCGCGGACTGCGGCCGAAAGTGGCTATGGCCTGCTGAAGCTCAAACTGAATGGCGATGCCGACCGTGACCGTGTCGCTGCGGTGCGCGCGGGCGCACCCAAAGCGCGTATCATTGTGGACGCCAATGAAAGCTGGGGCGCATTGGATATTGCGGCTGAGGCAGAAGTCCTGAAGATGCTGGGCGTTGCCATGATTGAGCAACCCTTGCCCGCAGGCCAAGACGCAGCGCTTGCCAACCTATCATCGCCCCTGCCCATTTTTGCCGATGAAAGCTGCCATGTTGCGGCGGACGTCCCGCGCCTTGCCGGATTATATCAGGGCGTGAATATCAAGCTGGATAAAGCCGGTGGCCTGACCGCGGCTCTGGCGCTCTCTAAGGCCGCGGAGAACGCAAAGATGGATATTATGGTTGGTTGTATGCTGTCGACCAGCCTTGCCATTCAGGCGGCGTTTCTGGTGGCGCAGACGGCGTCTTGGGTTGACCTTGATGGACCAGCCTTGTTGCAAAAGGATCGGCCGGGCGGATTTCGCTTTGCAGACGGACGCCTGTCCCCGGCCTAATGCAGATTTTAATCCTTATAGCGCGTCAAGATACTCAATCTCGGGTGCGCCGGCGAGGCAGGGGCCAAGCTTGGGGCCAGCGGCCTTGAAATAGGCGCTGGCGCCATGTGCGGTGAGCGCGTCTTGATCGACATATTGTTCAAGCACTTTGTACACTTGCGGGTTGGACCGTGACCGGGTGAGCGTATAAAATAGGTTCCCCGGTTCACGAGGGTCAGGACCACTTAAATCCACCTTCGCGGCGTTAAAATGGCAAAGATATCGAAGTGAAATGGCCGCTGTCAGGCAGTCGTTTTGCCTGCAAAGTCATTTCGCTTTGAGATCGAAGCCATTTTAACGCCGCGAAGGTGGATTTAAGTGGTCCTGACCCTAAGCCCGAACCGCTGCAGACAATTCTGCAAAAACAGCCTCAAAATCTGCGTTCTTGCCTTCGGCAACGGTTAATGTTGCGATTACACCAATGGCGGACATGAGGCTGTTCCTTGTTTTCTTATGTGCGATTAAAAGATTTCGAAGAGGCCAGCGGCGCCCATGCCACCGCCGACGCACATGGTGACGACACCATATTTCGCACCGCGACGCTTGCCTTCGATCAAGGCGTGGCCCGTGCAGCGTGCGCCCGTCATGCCATAAGGATGGCCAATCGAAATTGACCCGCCATTGACGTTCAGCAACTCGTTTGGAATACCCAATTTGTCGCGGCAGTACAGGACTTGCACGGCAAAGGCTTCGTTCAATTCCCAGATGCCGATATCGTCCATCTTCAGACCGAAACGCTGCAGCAATTTGGGGATGGCGAATACGGGACCAATGCCCATTTCGTCTGGTTCCGTGCCTGCAACCGCCATGCCGACATAACGGCCAAGCGGGTTGAGGCCCTTTTTCTCGGCCAATTTTGCTTCCATCAGGATGGAGGCCGACGAACCGTCGGACAGCTGGCTTGCGTTACCGGCTGTGATCGTCATGTCAGGGCCAAGCACGGGCTGAAGCGCCTGTAGACCGGCCAACTGCGTATCGGCGCGATTGCCTTCATCCTTGGCTATGGTCACTTCCTTTTGGCTGACTTCGCCGGTTTCCTTGTTCACGACGTTCATCATCGTGGTTACGGGAGCGATTTCAGCATCGAAATAACCGGCGGCTTGAGCAGCGGCGGTGCGTTGCTGCGATTGCAGGGCATATTCGTCCATCGCATCGCGGCTGACATTGTACCGCTTGGCGACGACTTCAGCGGTCTGCAGCATCGGCATGTAGATCGAATTGTGCATTTCGACTAACGCATGATCAGGCTGAACGCGCATTTCCTTGGTTTGCACCAGTGAAATCGATTCTTGTCCGCCAGCCGCCATAACATCGATATTGTCGACGATGATCTGCTTGGCCGCGGTCGCAATCGACATCAGGCCCGACGAACATTGTCGATCCATCGTCATGCCCGATACGGACACGGGCAGGCCAGCGCGCAGCGCAACTTGGCGCGCAAGATTGCCGCCTTGTGTGCCCTGCTGCAGCGCGGAGCCCCAAAGAACGTCGTCGATTTCGCCGCCTTCGATGCCAGCGCGCGCAACAGCGGCCTTCAACGAATAGCTGCCGAGTGTTGCGCCCGATGTTGCGTTGAACCCGCCGCGATAGGCTTTGCCAATGGCGGTACGGGCGGTGGATACGATTACTGCGTCACGCATGTGAGAAATTCCTTAAAGTGAAAATTATACGAAAAACTGGCTGATCCATTCCGCCTGAAGGGCTGGCTTTTCCTCGCCCTCAATCTCGACAGTGAATTCAAGCGTCTGTTGCCATTGGCCGGGGCGCTTTTCGGTAAGCTCAAGCAGTTTGAAATGGCCGCGTACGCGCTTGCCCGAACGGACAGGGGCGAGAAAACGGGTTTTGTTACCGCCATAATTTACGCCCATTTTGACGCCCGCAACCTTGGGGCAATCGGACTTGGCGCTCATCACCGGGAACAAAGATAAGGTTAGAAAGCCATGGGCAATCGTGCCACCGAACGGTGTCTGCTTCGCCATTTCTTCGTTGATATGAATGAATTGATGGTCGCCCGTGGCATCGGCAAATTTGTTGATCATGTCCTGATCCACCAAAATCCATTCTGATACGCCAATATTCTCGCCGACTTTGGTTGCGAATTCAGCGGGGGTAATTGCGGTCATACGGAGTCTCCTGCTTTCTAATTTCGGCCTATCGTGGCGGTTTCAAACGCGCAATACAAGCCCCGCTTGTTTGCCGTTACGGCATGCTAGCGGCGCTCTGACTTGTAAACGGCGAATCAGCTTTTTGAACGCGCCTTGGCTGTTTTGGGCGGCGCGGCATAGGGCATCACCATTGTGCCGTCTGGCGCGGCGGTGAAAGTCGTCTGCGTCGGATAGGCAAAAGAAATCCCTTCACGCGCGAAGCTATCGATGATCGCAATGCCAATATTGTGGCGCGCCTGAAACATCTCTTCGACATCATCGCTTTCAATGTCGAACACTACATGGAAATCGAGCGAGCTTGCGGCAAAATTGTTGAAACCCGCGCGAATGAATTGCGCATTATTCGCTTCCACCGCTTGGCGTAGAATGTCCGGCACACGGCGGGCAAGGGCAGGGGGTGTTTGATAGACAAGGGTCAGCACGAAGGTGACGCGCCGATACAAGGTCATCGTGTTGTTGGTGATTTCCTTTTCCAGCAATTTGCTGTTGGAAATAATCTTCTCTTCCCCCGTCAGCGCGCGCAGTCGCGTGCTTTTCATGCCGATGACTTCAACCCGCGCAACCGTATTGTCATAAGACACCGTGTCGCCGCGCCGGAACGGCTTGTCGAAAATGATGGATATGGCCGCAAACAGGTCGGAGAATATGCCTTGCGCGGCCAGGCCGATGGCAATGCCGCCCACACCAAGTCCGGCGACAAGACCCGTGACATTGACGCCCAGATTGTCGAGCACGACAATGGCGGCCACCGCAAATAAGACGAAGCTGACGAGCAGGCGAATGAGCACCATCGCGCTTTGCAACGTATCATGTTCATGAATGCCTTCGCCCGCGCGCCGTTCAATCAAGCCCAGGATGATTTCACGCAACCAGATCGCAACCTGAATAACAATCGCGATGGTGAACAATATGTCGACGGTCTGGGTCAGTGCCGCTGGCGCATTGGCAATCTGGTTGACCAATTCAATCGACACCATGACGCGGAAAAATCTGCTTGTCCGTGCCAAGGTGCGGGCAATGATGGATTTTAGATGCGCGCGGTGCTCACTGGCGCGGGCGATATTTGCGGCGATTCTTTGCAGCCAGCTCAGCGCAACGAAAACCATTATCGCCGCGACAATGGCAATGCCCAGTTCGACATAATTGGTCTGCACCCAGATGGTCAGGGCGTCCCAATAGCTTTGGAGATGTAGGCCAATGGCTTCTGGAGCGATGCGCGGTAAGGTCGGTGCGGTTTGTGTGGTCATGCACCCTGTTTACGGTCGATGGCGGCGGCACACAAGTTTTGCGATGTGTTAGCCCTCAAGCAATAAAGCATCGATGATCAGACATTGCACGCCTTGGGCTACAACGGCCCGCGATATCGCAATGTCGGCGACGATGTGGCGGGGCAAATCAAATTCATGTTCGGCTAACATCTGCGATAGCGCCTCCGCGTCGCCGTGCCATGTTCCATCTTGCAATTGCACCGACAGGCATATTTGCATCCCCGAAAAGGTGAGTCTGTGCCATGGCCGTTCGTGCAATATGCGGATGTCGGCAACGGGGATGATTGCGCGTAATGCGTTTATGAGGGCGCCTGCTTGTGTCCGCCTGCTCATATTCCCTTCCTACCGAGGATAGAGGCCTGTTGGCCATAATTTGACATGAACTGCCGCAGTTTTAACTCCATTTCGGGTCTAATTTCTCGGCCCATGCGTATGTCCAGCACAAGCCGCGGATCCCCCGCCGCCAAGCGCCCGAATTTGGTCGGTGGTAGGTCTTGTTCCCGAAGAAACCGTTCAATAAGGCGCGTGATGTGCATGTTGTCTCCTCCACGATCGACCCGGATTGGCTTGCCCGAATCAGTAAGAACAAATATAGAACAAAAATGGTAGGATAAATCCTACAAGTCTAGGAAATTTCCAACCGAACCGGAGGGAACAAAATGGGGGAAGACCCAAGGGCTGCTTTGGAGCGCTTGATTGCGGAAAATGCAGAAGATTTTGCGGGCCTGTCGAAACTGGTCGGCCGTAATCCCACCTATATTCAACAATTTATTAAGCGCGGATCACCCAAAAAACTGCCAGAGACGGAACGCGGGATATTGTCGCGCTATTTTGGTGTGGACGAAAGCGTGCTCGGCGGGCCAGATGCGGGCGCGGCCAGAACGGGGATGCGGCTTATTCCAAAGCTTGCGGTTGACGCGTCGGCGGGGCCCGGTGCCATTCCGGGGCGCGAAACGCTGGCCGGCAAAATCGGCTTTGACGAAAAATGGTTGCGCAAGCAGGGGCTGGATCCGGCCAAGCTCTCCTTGATTCAGGTGGATGGCGATTCGATGGCGCCCACATTGAACCATGGCGATGACATCATGGTCGACAACCGCGCGGCGGCGGGCCCGTTGCGCGACGGCATTCATGTCATTCGGCTGGATGATGTCTTGATGGTCAAACGGCTGGCCGGCGGCCCCAGCGGGCGTTTGTCGGTTTTGTCGGATAATCCGGCCTATCCCGCTTGGCCCGATGTGGACGGCGCAACCGTTGCCATCATCGGCAGGGTGGTATGGGCAGGGCGGCGGCTTTGAAGGCTTGCTTCGGCCGCTTCCGTGCGGCACATGAATATCTATGTCTAACGTCACATCTACGCCCACACAGACGCCGCCGCTAAAGGCTGCGATCATTCCTGTCACCCCGTTGCAGCAGAATTGCACGCTGTTTTGGTGCACCGAAACGAACAAGGGCGCTTTGGTTGACCCCGGCGGTGATCTCGACAAGTTGAAAGCCGCTGTCGCGCAAACGGGCGTTGAGCTTGAAAAATTATTGGTGACGCACGGTCACCTTGACCATTGCGGACAAGCAGGGATGCTAGCCCAAGAATTGGGCTTGAAGATTGAAGGCCCGCATGAGGACGATCGTTTCTGGATCGAGAAGCTCGACGGTGACGGCGCGCGCTATGGCATGGAAGCGCATAGTTTTGAGCCTGACCGCTGGCTGGTCGACGGCGACACCGTGACCGTGGGTAATCTGACGCTCGATGTCATCCACTGCCCCGGCCATACGCCTGGACATGTCATTTTCCATCATCAACCCAGCCGTCTGGCGATTGTCGGGGATGTTTTGTTTCAAGGGTCCATCGGCCGCACCGATTTCCCGCGCGGCAACCATGCCGACCTTATCAACGCGATCACGACGAAGTTGTGGCCATTGGGGGATGATGTGACCTTCATCCCCGGCCACGGTCCGACCAGCCAATTTGGCTATGAGCGCAAGCACAATGCCTTTGTGGCGGACGATGTGCTTGCTGCGCGATAGGTTGGGCGAAGTTAAAGGATCGCTGCGTAGACGTTCCACAAGGCCCAGCCAGCAAGGGCGAGCAAACTAATCATCGTGGTCAGCGTGCCGACCATACGGCCTTTGCCCAATGACCCGCCATCCATGCCGAGGCCATGGGCGAAACGACCGATGATGTAAACGAGGCCAAGCCCCCAAAGCCATTGGTTGGTTCCGCTTGTCGCCTCAAGCGCGGCGATGAGTATCAAGATGAACGGTGCGCTTTCCACGAAGTTCGCGTGCGCGCGCATCCGGCGGATGACAAATTCATTGCCGCCATCGCCAATCGAGACGCTTTCCTTGGTGCGCGCCTGACCACAACGGACCATGAGCCAAATATTCACCAACGCCGCACCTGCGGCTATTGTAAGCGTGACGGGTAAACTCAACATATATTCTCTCCCAGTTTGTGGTCCTGACCCTAACGGCTATCTCTCGGCTTGCAAAGCACCGAAAAACAAGTATAGCGCGCCGCTCACACAGACATGTGCGGACGAATGCGGCTGATTCTGGCGATTGCTTGCCACGACCATCTCTTTCGCCTAAACATGCCTTAGACCTTATTGATTTTGAAATGGAACAGGTGCCGAGATGGCTGTCCCCAAAAGAAAAACATCCCCTTCGAAGCGCGGCATGCGTCGCAGCCATGATTCGCTTAAGGTTGCTGCGTACCAAGAATGCGCTAATTGTGGCGAACTGAAGCGTCCACATCATTTGTGCGATGCCTGTGGCCATTATAATGGTCGCGAAGTGGTGGCAGTCGCCTAATCCTGTACAAGGAGAATAGCTGGTGTCGATGAAACCGCGTATCGCCATTGACGCGATGGGCGGTGACGAAGGCGTCCCTGTGATGATCGCAGGCGCGGCTTTGGCACGGCACCGGCATGAAAGCTTCCAATTTCTATTGGTAGGTGACGAACCGCAGATTAAATCTGCGCTCGATAAACACCCCAATTTGCGCGCAGCATCCGAAATCCTGCATAGCGACGTTGTCGTCACCGCGGATGACAAGGTCAGCGCAGCGTTACGCAAGGCCAAGACCAGTTCGATGGGCATGGCTATTAACGCCTTAAAGTCTGGCCATGCCAGCGCCGCCGTCAGCGCAGGAAACACCGGCGCATTAATGGCTACTGCCAAACTTGCCTTACGCACGATGCCCGGCATTGACCGGCCAGCTTTGTCTGCTTTGCTGCCGACATTAGAAGACACCGATGTGGTGATGCTTGATCTCGGTGCCAACACCGAGTGTGAGGCGAAGAACCTTGTCCAGTTTGCCGTCATGGGTGCGGCCTATTCGCGTATCATTTTCGGCTTTGACCGCCCGCGTGTCCGCTTGTTGAATATCGGTACCGAGGAAATGAAAGGCACGGAGCAACTGCGCGACGCGGCGCAGCATTTGCGCGATGCCACCGGCCTGCATATGGATTTTCAGGGCTTTGTGGAAGCTGACAAGATCAACCGTGGCGAATGTGATGTCGTGGTCTGCGATGGCTTTACCGGCAACATCGCTTTGAAATCTATTGAAGGCACGGCCCGTTTCGTAACCGACCTTTTGCGCCGGGCCTTCACCAGCTCCATCCGTTCGAAATTCGGTTTTCTGGTATCGCGTCCCGCGACCGAATTGCTGCGGCACCATCTTGATCCCAATAACCATAATGGCGCGGTGTTCATGGGACTGAATGGCGTGGTCGTCAAAAGCCACGGCAGCGCCAATATCAAGGGCGTGGCCAATGCGGTCGAGGTTGCGGCGCGATTGGTCGAAGAAGACATTACAGCGCGCATCACCCAAGATTTGGCGCGGATACAGGCCGAATGACGCAAGTCGCTCTTCGCGCCGTTATCAAGGGCACTGGGTCGGCGCTTCCACGCAGCCGCGTGTCGAACGCGGAACTGGCTAGCAAAGTCGATACGACCGACGAATGGATTACCGAGCGGACGGGTATTAAGTTCCGCCATATTGCCGAGCCCGATGAAACAACATCCAGCCTGGCGATCGAAGCATCGCGCAAGGCGCTCGACGCGGCTGGCATGTCGGCGCGTGACATTGATCTCATCATTTTGGCGACCGCAACGCCCGACCAGACATTCCCTGCTTCGGCTACCATCGTGCAACATGCGCTTGGCTGCAATGGCGGTGTTGCCTTTGATGTGGCGGCGGTTTGCTCGGGCTTCCTCTATGCCTTTTCCGTTGCGGAAAGCATGATCCGGGCCGGGTCCGCCTATAATGCATTAGTCATCGGGGCCGAAACATTTAGCCGCATATTGGACTGGGAAGATCGCACGACATGCGTGTTGTTTGGTGACGGCGCTGGCGCGATTGTCCTGTCGGGCGAAGTTGGAACGTGCGGTGCGCTCGCGACGAAATTGCATGCCGATGGCCAACATAATGAATTATTATATGTTGATGGTGGCCCATCCACGACCGGGACTGTCGGCAAATTGCGGATGAAGGGGCGCGAAGTATTCCGCCATGCCGTGACCAATTTGACCAGCGTATTGCATGAGGTGCTTGCCGCGACAGAATTGACGCCAGCCGACGTCGACTGGGTTGTTCCGCATCAGGCAAATGCCCGGATAATCGAGGCGACAGCGAAGAAGCTGGGGCTTGATCCGAGCAAAGTTGTCCTCACCGTTGACCAGCACGCCAATACATCGGCAGCGTCGGTTCCTTTGGCCTTAGATGTCGCAGTGCGCGATGGCCGGATCAGAGCAGGGGACATTGTCGTTTTGGAGGCAATGGGTGGCGGATTTACTTGGGGCGCATCCATCATACGGATGTAGGTTTCAGATAAAATCACTATTTTACAATTTGAAATTCTATTGTATGACATTATTCTGACAATATAAGTTAAGACCCGGAGACGAATATGGCAGAAGCAGGAACATTAACGCGCGCCGATTTGGCCGAGATGCTTAACCGTCAAATCGGTTTGTCGCGCGCAGACGCTGCGGCGATGGTTGAATCGATCCTTGGTCATATGACCAGTGCTTTACTGAATGGCGACAATGTTAAAATTTCCGGTTTTGGCACCTTCGTACTTCGGGACAAAGCGGAGCGTATTGGGCGCAACCCGAAAACGGGCGTTGAAGTGCCGATTACGCCACGCCGGGTTCTTACATTCCGTGCAAGCCAAGGCATGCGTCAAAAGGTAAAATAACTTCTATGCGCGAAAAATCGGCTGACGCTTTCCGTAATATTGGTGAAATGGCGGAGGCGTTGGGCGTTCGGACGCACATATTGCGTTATTGGGAAGAACAGTTCCCCATGTTGCGGCCGCTGACGCGTGCGGGTGGTCGGCGTTTGTATCGACCCGATGATGTTGCCCTGCTGCACACTATCCATCGCTTATTATATACAGAAGGCTATACCGTGAAGGGCGCGCGGCGTTTCCTGACGGAAGGCGGGGCACAGGATGTGCAGCAGAAGGCGGCTGCGCCAGCACTAGCACCAGCACCAGCGCCTGCGCCGATCCAATCATCCTTTGCTACGTTCGACTTTGGGGCTTTGCAGGCGGTGCGTGACCGGCTCGCGACCGCTTTGGCCGCCGCCTGATCAGTTAACGGTCTAACCTATATTCGAGGCGTAGACCAAATCGCGAAATGGCACTGGGCCGACCATGAAGACCGCTTCGCCAATGGCCGCAAAGCCGGCCCGTTCGTAAAAACCCAAGGCGCGCACATTTTTTTCGTAGACGGACAGAAGCAAGCGTTTTGCCCTGCGCTGATCGACCACTGCGAACACCAAATTTAACAGGTCTTTGCCGTTACCAACGCCCTGCCATGGCCCCAGCAAATAGATGCGTTTCAGTTCGATGTCGCCCTCTTGCTGCAACGTAGGATGTGATGGCGGCGTGATCATGGCATAGCCGACAGGCGCGCCCAGCGGTGTTTCACCAATCAAGATATCGGTAGCCGGATCGCGGAGCGCCGCGGCGTAATATTCGGCGCTATGTTCTTGCCCTAGATGCGCAATCAATGGCTTGCCGGGATGGTCAAAGGCGAAGGTTGCCATGAAAGTGGCCGCACCCAGATAAGCAAGCGCTTCGGCATCATCCGCATTGGCGGAGCGCCAGATAATAGGGGTCATTCGTCTTCGGGCCCGAGTTCGGGGTCGAGATCGCGGGGCCGTATGAAGTGGGTGAGTTGCCCACATTTGCGATCCAGTTCGGCCCAGCGCGTGATGTTCAGCTCCATCCGCGCAATGCCGGCTGTGGGATATTTCTCCCACACCAAATCGCGTAAGGGCGAACTGCCATCGTCTGGGCAGATGTCGAATACCAGATCTTCTAGCCCCGGATTATGCCCGACCATCAACAGATTTTTATGCTCATCCGCCTGATCGCGCAGCACATCCATCAACGTCGCAGACGACGCCAGGTAAATCCGGCGGTCCCAATTGGGGTCCATGCGTCCGCCTGTGCCCTTCACAAATTGGTCGATGGTTTCGATCACGCGCACGGCGGGGCTCGCGACCACATGGTCAAAGGCCAATCCGTTGCGTTTGACCCAGACGCCCATGGTAACCGCTGCCTTTTCACCGCGTTTATTGAGCGGACGGTCAAAGTCGCGCGGGACCGTGTCATCCCAGCTCGATTTGGCATGGCGGAACAAGGTAAGGGTAAAGGTCAAATCGGGTTGCTCTCTTCCAACGTGTCTGACGTGTCCTGCCGCAAATTTGTGTCAGACGAAAGACCTGATTTTATGGAATGCACGGCCTCCTCCAGCGTCACGCGGCGAATGGGGGTGCCGGGCGGAAATGCCGACAAGAGCCGGCTGGGCACCGCCGATGACAAGAGCACAAAATGGCCCTTGTCGCCGGCGCTCCGGATCAGGCGGCCAAAGGCCTGTGCCATTTTGGCGCGGATGATGCGATCATCATAGTCCATGCCGCCCTGTTTCAAACGCCGCGCGCGGTGCAATATGTCAGGGCGGGGCCACGGAATTTGCTCCATGACAACCAGCCGCAACGAATGGCCCGGCACATCCACCCCGTCACGCAATGCGTCGGTACCCAGCAAGCTTGCATGCGGGTCATCGCGGAAGATGTCGACCAATGTTCCGGTATCAATGGGGTCCACATGTTGCGCATATAAAGGCAGGCCATCGCGCGCCAAGCGGTCGGCGATGCGCGCATATGTCGATCGCAACCGCCGTATCGCGGTGAACAGGCCCAGCACGCCGCCGCCCGATGCGGTAATCAACGCGGCATAAGCGCCCGCCAAGGCGGCAGCATCGCCCTTTTTAATATCCGTAACGATCAACACTTCGGCCTGCGTGCTATAATCAAACGGGCTGCTTGCCGAAAAATGCGTCGCGGGCTTATCCAGATGGCTGGCCCCTGTCCGCGCTTCGGCATTTTGCCAGTCGCCACCGCTGCGCAAAGTGGCCGAGGTGGCGAGCACGCCATGGCTGGGTTTCAGCACGATTTCTGCCACGGGCTTCATCGGGTCGAGCCAGCGGCGGTGCATGCCAATGTCCATTTCGCGGCCTTCAAACCGCTCAATCGCCAACCAATCAACATATTCAGGGTCAATGGGGCCGACGGCGCGCGCCAACATCGATATCCATGCGCGTAATGTGTCGATGCGCCAGCTCAAGCTTGCGGTTGCGCCCTCAACGCGCGCACGGGCGCTGCCATCGAGCCAATCGGGCGGGTCGGCTATCATCGCCTCCAACCGTTGCCCCAATATCGTCAGCGGCCTTGCCAGCGCCTCCAGCGCGGTTGCGGCGTCGGCGGCGGCGTCAATGACTTGCGGGTCAGGATCGGCAAGCTCGGTCTCCAGACCATAGCCGCTTTCGGTCGCGTTGGTTTCGTCGCGCGCAAATACCATCGCTCGGATCGCGGCGAGCAAATGCTCGATTGGTCCCGATGGCGTGCCTTCGGCCAAGCGCGCAAGCCACCCGTCGCCGGGCAAAGCTTCGGCGGCGACGCGCGCCATTTCAATAGCAAGGCCGCCCTCTTCGTCATAAGAGGCAACATCAGCAAGTCGCGCCGAAAGCCCGCGCCGCCGCCCACGCGCCTTGCCTTCGGGGCCAATGACCCAGCGGCGCAGCTCAATCGTTTCTTGGCCCGTCAGCGCGGCGGCAAACATCGAATCTGCGGCATCAAACAGATGATGGCCTTCGTCAAAAATGATACGGCTTGGCCGATTTTGTTCGTCCCGCCCGCGCGCAGCATTGACCATCATCAACGCGTGATTGGCGATGACGATTTCGGCCTGCACCGATGAACGTGCGGCGCGTTCAATGAAGCATTTTTTATAATGCGGGCATCCGGCATAAATGCATTCGCCGCGCCGGTCGGTTAAAGCATTGGAGCCATTGCGGCGGAACAAGGTCGGCAACCAACCGGGCAAGTCGCCGCCGATCATATCGCCATCATGCGAATAAGCCGCCCAGCGTGCGACCAGATGCGCAAGGATCGCTGCGCGTCCGGCAAATCCGCCTTGCAAGGCATCTTCCAAATTGAGCAAGCACAGATAATTTTCGCGCCCCTTGCGCACCACAACCTTGGACTTGAAGGTTTCATGGTCGGGATACAAGCGCTTTGCCTCGCGCACCAATTGCCGTTGCAGCGCCTTGGTAAAGGTGGAAATCCACACGGTGCCATCGGCGGCGGTGGCCCACAGGCTGGCCGGAGCCAAATAGCCCAGCGTCTTGCCAATACCCGTGCCCGCTTCGGCCAACACCATATGCGGTTCGCCCTTGCCTTTGCGTGGCGCGAAAATATTGGCCGCCGCTTGGGCAAAATCGCGCTGACCCTGCCGCGTTTCTGCAGAGCCGCCGACGAGAGATGCCAAGCGGTCTTGCACGGCATCGGCCTGCAATGTCACGACGCGGGGCGGGGTGCGCGGTGGGGCTTCCTCCCATTCGGGCAGGCGGCTGAACAACCAGCGTTCGGGCCGCTCGGGCTTTTTGAGTGCAGCCAACACCAGATTGGCCCATGGCCAACGCAGCCGCATCAACGCTTGTGCCGAATCCCAAGCGCCCTCACGTTCGGCCCAATCCGCGGCGCGCAGCACCGACAGCAAATAATGCGCGGCGCGCAGTAAGAACAGCGGAACCTCTTGATCGGTGACTGGCGCAGGCAGGCCCAGCGTCTTTGCCAATCCCTTGGGCGTCGGCACGGCAAAGCGCGCGGGGTAGACAAAGGCATATAGTTCCAGAAGGTCCAGCCCCGACAAATCAGGATAGCCAAGCCTTTGTGCGACCAAAGGCGCATTGAGCATGACCATAGGCGTTTCTGCCGCGCGGCCTGCCGCTTCGCCCTTGCTTATAGTTTGCACCTGTCCGTCGCTGTTGCTCATCCAAATACCGGCATGGCTTGCATGGAGCGCAGGAAAGGCTAGTGGAGTTTCCATCAGCCCAGTTGGGCTATTTGGAACGAAAGAGCAACACGTGACTGACCTTCGCGACATAGCATTGGCATCAAAAGCCTGGCCTTATGAAGAGGCGCGGCGTTTGCTGAAACGCTATCCCAATGGCAAGGCCGATGGTCAGGCGATTATCTTTGAATGTGGCTATGGCCCATCGGGCTTGCCGCATATCGGCACCTTTAACGAAGTGCTGCGCACAACTATGGTGCGTAATGCCTTCCGGACATTGTCCGACGCGCCGTCGCGGCTCATCGAATTTTCGGACGATATGGATGGCCTGCGCAAGGTGCCGGACAATGTGCCGAACCAAAAGATGCTCGCCGAACATTTGGGCAAGCCTTTGTCGCGCATCCCTGATCCGTTTGAAAAGTTCGACAGCTTTGCCGCGCATAACAATGCGATGCTGCGCGATTTTCTGGATCAGTTCGGCTTTGAATATGAATTCATCTCATCCGCGTCGCAATATGAAAGCGGCGCGTTTGACGATGCGTTGAAAAATGTGCTGCGATATTATCAGGGCATATTGGACATCATGCTGCCGACGTTGCGCAAGGAGCGCGCCGCGACCTATTCGCCGATATTGCCGATCAGCGAAAAGAGCGGTGTCGTGCTGCAAGTGCCCGTTGAAGTTGTCGATGCCGAGGCGGGGCTTGTCCGGTTCGAGGACGATGGCGACATGGTCACGCAATCGGTCTTGGGCGGCAAGTCAAAGCTGCAATGGAAGGTCGACTGGGCAATGCGCTGGGTCGCGTTGGGCGTTGATTATGAAATGTATGGCAAGGATTTGACCGACAGCGGCGTGCAATCGGGCAAAATCGCGCGCGTGCTCGGCGGACGTCCGCCTGAAAGCCTGATTTACGAAATGTTCCTCGACGAAAAAGGCGAGAAGATTTCCAAGTCCAAGGGCAACGGCCTCGCGCTGGAGGATTGGTTGAAATATGGCACCGAAAATAGCGTAGCTTTTTACGCCTTCCGCGAACCCAAAAGCGCCAAGCAACTGCATTTGGGCGTGGTGCCAAAGGCCGTGGACGAATATTTTCAGTTCCGCGCGCAATGGCATGACCAGCCGATTGAAAAGCGGCTGGGCAACCCTGTACACCATGTCCACAATGGCCAAGTGCCCAGCGGGCAGCCGCCCGTGACCTTCGGCCTGTTGCTGAACCTTGTTGGCGTGATGGGGGCAGGCGCGACAGAGGCGCAGGTTTGGGCTTATCTTGGTAATTATGCCGATAATGTCTCGCCCGAAAACGCGCCGGAGCTGGCTGAGCTTATCCCGATTGCCTTGGCCTATAACCGCGATTTTGTCGCACCGACCTTGCAAAAGCGTAAGCCTGAAGGTGTTGAAATTGCCGCCTTGCAAACGCTGGATGCGCGGTTGGCGGGATTGCCTGCTGATGCCAGCGCTGAGGATATTCAGAACATCGTTTACGAAATCGGCAAAGAGGGCGGATTTGAAAATCTGCGCGACTGGTTCAAGGCCTTGTACGAGACGCTTTTGGGTTCAAGCGCCGGGCCACGCATGGGCAGCTTCATCGCGTTATATGGCTTGGCCAACAGCCGCCAGCTGATTGCGGAGGCGCTTGCATAGCCAAGGCGAGGGCCGTCCGGTTGGAACATTGCAGGAGTGTTATCATGAAAGAACTGCCGTCCGTCGAGAAGCTGGCGATTGATCTCCTGGGAAAGTCGCTGGACCAGTTGGAGGTCGAAGAGGCCAAGATACTGCACCATATTCACCATGTGCAGCTTACCAGCCGTGATGTCGGCGATATTGTCGATGAACAGGCGACCTTTGGTGAGCGCCTGTCGGACAAGGTTGCGGCGGTAGGTGGATCATGGAAATTCATCATGGTCTTTGCCGCTGTGTTGCTTGGCTGGATGCTTTTGAACACAGAGATATTGGGCAAATTGGGCAAAGCCTTTGACCCTTATCCGTTCATTTTTCTGAACCTTATGCTGTCAACCGTTGCCGCGATTCAGGCGCCCATCATCATGATGAGCCAAAATCGCCAGTCGGCCAAAGATCGTATTGCCGCCGCGCATGATTATGAAGTGAATTTGCGGGCCGAACTGGAAATCATGCGCTTGCATGCAAAAATCGATGCGCTTCTGGAAATCATCAAGCGCGAAAATGCCGGCGCATCCTCCGTTAAGTGACCACCTGCGCCAAAACGTCGCGATAATGGGGCGATAAAGTCATCTTTGGATGATGGCCGCCAGCTCCAAGCAAGCGATGGGTTTTTGCCAGATGATAGCAAGGCACGCCCATGAACAGATGATGCTCGCTATGATAATTGACCCAATAAGGCGCGACCGTCGCGCGCGCGATAAGGCCCGCATAAGTCGTCCGCGCATGTGTGAACGGATCACCGCTGCCCGTGGGTGTGCAGGCATGTTCGGCGATGTTGCGGATGCGCAGGAATAATTGAAAACTTGTGGCAAGTGCCGCGAGCCACAGCAGGAATGGCGTCCAGCCCCAGACGAGCAAAGATATCGTCAGCAATATAGCTTGCAAGACCAAGAACCGACCTACGGTGCGCGCGGTGGTGCTGGTCCCGCGCAGAGCAACCGCAAATTGTGCGCGGCGTTGCTTGTAAAATGTTTGCCCCGTCAGGTCGCGGATGCACTTGCGGCGCAGGCTATCGCGGCCGGTGGGGAAGGGCGCGGACAAGGACAAATCGGGGTCTTCGGGCTGCTGCGTATATTTATGATGCGTCAAATGATAGGTGCGATAGGCGAACAAATCGCTACCCGTCGCTGCGCCCGTCGGCCATTGGCCCAGCCAGTTGTTGGTACTGCGGTCAGGGTGCAGCAAACCATGCGCGCCATCATGCATCAGGATCGAAAGCCCCAATTGCCGCCCGCCCAATATCGCCAGCGCCAATGGCGTCACCAACAGCCCTGCAAGCCAATGATAGTCCCATGCCGCCGCGCCGCCAAAGGCCGCGAGTGCGACAAATATCCAAGCATGCAGAACAAGCCAAATGCCACGCCAACGTGACAAGGTGGTGATCGCGCGCCAGTCCTCTGCGGCGAAAACATCGCGCGGGTTGGCGGCCTTTACCGCTGGCATGATGCGTCCTTATTCATGCAAACAGCATAAAGCCTAGATGGCCGGCACGCAAATGCGTCAGGTGACGGCTGGTGCGACAAAATTGGCCATTTTGGCCTGCGCCTTGCGCGATTCAGCAAAGCTGAAAATGGGCCAATCATGCAGCATGCCGGCATGCTCGATAAGCTCCACCGAAGGCAGCTTGGCCTTCAGTGCCCGTGAGTCCGTGACCAAAATGTCGTCGCCACCGGCAAAGGCGAGGATCGGCGGTAATCCGTCCCAATTGCCGAAAATCGGGCTGCATCTTGGGTCATCGCGTGGCAGGTCGCCCGCATATAGCAGGCCGCCTGCGGAAATCCCGCTGATGGTCAGGATGCCGTCGCGTGGTTCCGTCTTCAACTGGTCGGGATGCGCGGGGTCAAGGTTCAACCAGGGGCAGATGAGCAACAGGCTAGCAGGCAAATTATGCCCCGCATCGCGCGCCATGTGCGCCAATGCGGCGGTCAAGCCGCCACCTGCAGAGTCGCCGCCCATGACAAATGTTTTTTCACCCATCTCCGCCAGATAGGCTGTATAATAATCCATCGCCCAATTGGTGATATGCGCGGCCGTATTTTCTGGTGCGAGCGGATAGAGCGGCGCAGTGACGGACCAGCCATGTTGCGCCGCCATCCGCGATAGAAATTTCCAATGGATGTCGGTTGCCGGATAGACATAGCCGCCGCCATGCCAGAACAGGATATGTGCCGATGGTGTGCGGCCCTTGGGCGCAAGGTGCCAAACAGGACGGCCCTGAAATTCACTGTGCCGAATGTCTACCTCTGGATGTGCTTTGGGCGATGGCAAGGGGCCAGAACGGATCTTTGCAATATTTTTTTCAAATTGCGGCCCGCCGCTGAACATTCGGCGATAATAGCCTGTGGTGCGCAGCACAAATCCAGCAAGGCTGGCGGCAAAACTTGGCATAATTCACTCTCCCCTGACAAGGGAGCTATATCAACCCGCCACACCAATCAAGTGCTTCGCCTCCCGGCAAATATTCTTGCCGGGAAGCGCATGCCTTTACTTCGACGTTGATATCCAATCGTCGATTTTCTTTTCGAGAACAGTCAGCGGCAACGCGCCAGTGTTCAAAACCTGATTGTGGAATTCGCGTACGTCGAATTTTTTGCCCAATTGCGTCTTGGCCTTGTCTTTTAGACGCATGATTGTCAGCGCACCGATTTTATACGCTAAGGCTTGTGTCGGAATGGCGATATAGCGCTCCACCTCTGCGGTTGCGTCGGTTTTGCCCATGTCGCTATTGGCGAGCATATAGCCGATCGCTTGTTCGCGCGTCCAACCCTTGCTGTGCAGGCCAGTGTCAACGACAAGACGCATGGCACGGAGCATTTCGTCCGACAATGTGCCGAAGCGTTGATACGGGTCTTTGAAAAGGCCCATGTCATAGCCCAAGGTTTCCGAATAGAGCGCCCAGCCTTCGACATAAGCGGTGTTACCGCCAAAGCGCATGAAGGCAGGCAATTTTTCATTTTCTTGTGCGATGCTGATCTGGAAATGGTGCCCTGGCGCACCTTCGTGCAGATAGAGCGTGGTCATGCCAGGGGTCGTGCGGCTTGGCAGATCATATGCGTTGAAATAAAATGTGCCGGGGCGCGAACCGTCGGGCGTGCCGGACTGATAGCTGCCGCCAGCTTCATATTTCTCGCGGAATTCTTCGTAAGGTTTGATCTCAAGCGGCGCCTTGGGAAGATATTTGAACTGCGTTGAAATCTTTCCATCAACAATCTTGCCGATGTCATAATAGCCTTGAGTCAAGGCATCACGGCTGGCGAGTTTGAACTTTGGATCCGAGCGCAAATGTTCGAAAAATTCCGGCAAAGTGCCTTTGAAGCCAACTTCCTTGCGGATCGCTTCCATGCCCGATGTGATCCGCGCGACTTCGGACAATCCGAGATTGTGGATTTCGTCGGCCTTCAACGGCAAGGTCGTCGTCTGCTCGATCATATATTGATACAGGCCTTCGCCGCCCTTCATCGCCGATAGGCCAACTTGCTCACGCGCCAGTGGCAAATAGCTGTCGCGCAGAAAATCGCGTAGGCTGGCATTGGCGGGGTAGAGGCCGTTTTCGATAATGTCGCGATATTCGGACGTGAGCCGCGCCTTGTCGGCATCGCTGAAACCTTCGGGGAATTTCAGGACTGGACCATAATAAGGCGATTCTTCGGTTTTTTGGGCGAGCTGCGTATTCAATTGATCGACGACGTTTGTGATTGTCATCTTCGTTTCGAACACGCCCGTTGCCATGCCCTGACGGAAGCGGTCAATCGACCGGTCCATGAGCACGATAAACTCCTTATGGCGTTTCAGGTTATTGTCATAATCCTGCATCGTCTTGAACGGCGCAGCACCCTGTCCGCTGGCAAAGGTCGGATAGAAAGTGTGAAAACCGAAAAAGTGATTGAGCGGACGGACAACGGTCAGGTCCATAATCTCTTTGGACAAGCCCTTGAGTGCGTCGGTCTGGTTTTGCTTGAACACGTCATAAGCGATCTTGTCGGTCGCGTTTAGCTTCGTGCGGTCAATGCTTTGCAGCGCCTCCAAATTGGCTTCGGCGGCTTTGCGTTCATTGGCGAAATAGGCATCGCTGATAAAATCACCAAAACGGTCAGCATAGCGCATGTCGCCCCGGAACATCGCGTTCAACGGGTTACGCTGCAGGCTCGCCTCATCATCGGCGGCAAATAATGCCGAGAGCTTCTGGCTTTCGGTGGAGACGGTCTCGGTCGCGGCGGTCTGCGCCTGCGCCGCGATAGGCGATAGCAAGGCAGCGCTGGCGAGAAGAAGGATATGGTGCTTCATTTTCATGCGATATTCTCCGACAATATTTCCGATGCACTTATGGGGGTGCGCTATGAGTATGGGATGGACTGTTGGCGTCCTGACGGCCAAGCGCAATATGGTTTCGACAGACGACAATAAGCGTGGGGCAAGCGAACTGCGATGCCCTTTACGACATTTGTGCAGTCGTAATCTCCAGCCAGTCATTTTGCCGGTACCATTTGGTGATGATATGCTTCACCCCACGCGTGACCGGCGTGCCGGTATGCAATGTTTTATAGTTGAGCGTCCCGTCGGGTTTCGCATTGTTCCACATCAGCATCATTCCGGCCTGCGGACGAATGCCAAGCCCAAGATGCGGAAATTCGGTCGCGCCGCCCTCTTTGGGTTCGTTTAAGAAGATCATTGCGGTCCAACTGCGTTGCCCACCCCCCGGGCCTTCCTGCGCCCAATAGCTTTGGCTTGGGTGGAAAAAATCGTGATGCGCTTTAAACTCTTGTCCGACTTGATAGCGCTGCCCCTGCATGGTTTCGGCATAATTATTGTCGATGCCCAAAACATCGCTCATCCGGGCCTCAACCTTGGCGATGAATGCGTCCCACCGGTTGAGATGGCAGCTATAACTGGTGCGAAAGCCCTCTTGCTCGGTGCCTTTGTACAAGGTGGAGGGCACAGCATCGGCATCAATTTTCGCAATCAATGTCTTGCAGTCTTTGGCGCTTAAAAAGCCTTGATAGATGTATAATTGCGCGTCTTCATGTTCGACCTGTTGCACCAGCAGATTGGCGTTCAACCTTTTGGTCACATGCGCGCCGATCCGCGCCAGCTTGGCGGGATCATTATTGGGATCAAATTCTTTGGCGGGCGTATCTGTCTGCATAAGATCACCGAATCACGGAATGATGCGTCCTCTTACCATGACCCATTCTGCCTTTTCGAGGGTGCGAATATTATTGAGCGGATTTTCATTCACCGCAACCAGATCCGCGGAATAGCCAATGGCAATGCGGCCAATATCATTTTCCATCCCAAGCGTTTTGGCGGCGACCGTGGTGGCGCTGGCCAATGCCTCGGTCGGGGTCATGCCTGCGTTGACCAATAAGGCATATTCGCTGCCATTGCGGCCATGTTCAAATACGCCTGCGTCGGTACCAAAGGCGACGGTGACGCCCATGGCCTTGGCGCGCCGAACCTGACGGCCCGCGGCCTCAACCGCTTGCTTGGCCTTGATCTCAACGGTGGGGGTGTAAATGCCCTTGCCCAAACGGGCGCGCACGCCCTCCAGCGCCATCAATGTTGGAACCAAGGCCGTGCCCTTGGCCTTCATAACCTTTAACGCCGCTTCATCGGCAAATGTGCCATGTTCGATGGAATCAATACCCGCCGCGGATGCCGCCTCAATGCCGCGCGCACCATGGGCATGCGCCATGACCTTTAGGCCAAGCGAATGGGCGGTGTTGGTGATCGAAACCATTTCCTCGCTGGTGAAATGTGCCTCTAGCCCGCGGCCCTGTTGCGACAAGACGCCGCCGGTTGCCGTGATTTTGATGACATCTGCACCCGCGCGCGACGATTTACGCACTTTCTCGGCGCATTCCACGGGGCCTGTGCAGGTGTAGCCCGATTCCAACGTGGCAATGACGTCATTGCGGAAGCCGGACACATCGGCATGGCCGCCGACGATGGATAAAGCCGGGCCGGCCGCGATGATGCGCGGGCCAATGATGCGGCCTTCGGCGGTGCCACGGCGCAGCACAAAGGCGGTATTTTGCGCAGAGCCCGCCTCACGCACTGTCGTAAAGCCAGCCTTGAGGGTCAACGCCGCGTTCTTCACGCCCATGACCACGCCCCATTCATCGGGGTTCACCGCCTCATCGCGATAATCATCGCCGGGGTCGCCCGTTAAATGGACATGGAGGTCAATGAGGCCGGGGACCAAGGTCTTGGTCGAGAGGTCCACGACGCTGTCCGCTTTAAATGGGTTGTTGATGCCTTTGGCGATGTCTTTAATCCGTCCATCTTCGTCCAAAATGACCGCCGGTCCAGTGGGGCCAGTTGCGGCATCGGGGATGAGATTGCCAACGATGATGGCTTGCGTCGTGGCGGACGCTGGCGCGGCCAATGACAAAGCGGCGCTTGCAAGTAATAGACAACGTAACATCAATAACTCTCCCCTTATTAATGGGCGAGTGTTTGGTCAGCTTGGGGCAAGGTTACAAGCAAAAAAGCCCGGAAGATGGGGTCCGGGCCATTTCGTTTTTCCGTGCTTACCAGAAAAAGTCGCGAATGACGTCAACCACACGGCCGTTGCGCACATCGACCAAAAGGACATCGTCATAATAACGCACCCAACGGTAGCTGCCATACGCCGCGGGCAAGCGATACTGCCAAGGATCATTGATCCAAAAGCGCGGACCAAAAAAAGCCGAACCGAGCGAAAACCCTATGGAGATGCGGCTGTATTTACGGTCACGATAGGGGGCGTAATACCGGCCGGGTCGGTAATAATTTCTGTTCTGCTCGCGATATTTGCGCCAATTATAGCGGTTGTCATTGCGCCAATTGTCGTTCCAGCGTCCCATTTGATTGCGGTCTAGCCGGCCGTCGCGGTTCCGGTCGTAACGACGGTCAATGCGTTCATCGTCATTGCGGTCAAAGCGGCGGTCCAGCCGTCCATCACGGTTCCGATCCCAATTCCGGTCCAGATTACCATCGCGATTGCGGTCCCAGCGGCGGTCAAGGTCACCATCACGGTTCCGATCATAATATCGGCCGTCCTGGCGGGCTTCGCGGCGTTCTGTGCGCGTAATATCCCGCTGACGTTCCGCGCGGATGCCATCACGCTGCGGCTCGGCGCGATTTATGACTTCTGCTGGTGTGGGTTCTTGCAATGACTGCCCGCGCTGCCGCTGGTTTTGTTGCCGCTCTGCAGGGCGTTCCGCGCGTTGCTCTGGGGGCTGGTTTGCGCGCGCCTCTTGCCGTTCGGCACGCCGGTCTTCGCGCTGAAAATCCGCAAAGTCTTCCACCATCACGTCGGCGCGAACGGGTGCGGACGGGGTAGCATGCGCCGCAATGGGCGAAAGCGCCGTCGCGGTCACCAAAGTCATGAGAATATATTTTTTCATGGCAGGTCTCCATGGCAGAGGCACCATGCGTCTGCGTTGGACCCTGTCTGCATCGATTCTGCTGAAGCGAAGCTGAACTATGTGTTCACGTTCATGAAAGGAAGCGTTTTGATGAACGAATATGTTAACGGATTTTGTTAAACGGAATATCCATGACGGGGAACTGCTCCCACCCTGTAAAATCAAAATGCCACCATTCGTTGGACAGGCCGACAAAACCTTCGGCTTCCAGATAGCCTGCCAGCCGCGCCCGGTTGGCAATGGCCGCCGCAGACGCCCCCATATAATTGCGGTGCGCTTTTTCCGAAAAATCATCAAACTCGGTCGGCATTTCGACAAGCTGTCCGGTTTGCAGATCATGCAAGGTCAGGTCGACGGCGCAGCCACGATTATGTTTGGACCCGCGTTTGGGGTTGGCGACATATTCCTTTTTCGGGCCAACCGGCGTTGCATCCCACAGCTTTTTGGTAATGCGCCAAGGACGATAGGCATCGTAAATGGTCAGGCCAAAGCCATCTGCCTGTGCCATTTTGCTGGCACGCGCGACGGCCAAAGCCGCTGGGGCCGCCAAAAAGGCGCGGGCTTCGTCATATAAAATACGGCCGGTAAAATTGTTGGCGGTCGCATAGCGCATGTCGAGCCAGATCGCGGGATCGAGCTTTATCAGCTCTAACAGCCGCTTCGGATCATCGGGCGTGAGCGCGGCGGCCTTGTCGGCGGGAATAAACAACACATCCCGGTCGGGGCCGACAGGCGCACAGCCGACGAGCGGCAGGGCCGCCAGCCCTAAGGCCGCCTCACGGCGGGAAAGACTTATTCCGCGTCCTTCGCCAGCCATTCTTCAAGCCATTTGATAGTGTAATTGCCGTTCTGGAAATCAGGCTCTTCCAAAAGCCGTTGATGCAACGGAATGGTGGTCTTCATGCCTTCAATCACAAATTCGCCCAGCGCACGGCGCAAGCGCATCAGGCACCCTTCGCGCGTCTGGCCATAGACAATCAGCTTGGCAATCATGCTGTCATAATAAGGCGGGACTTTATAGCCATGATAGAGGCCGCTATCGACGCGGACATATAGCCCGCCGGGCGGGTGATACCAGCTTACGGTGCCCGGTGACGGCATGAAGGTGCGGGGGTCTTCGGCGTTGATCCGGCATTCCACCGCATGGCCCGTGAAGGTCACATCCTCTTGCTTAAACGAAAGCGGTTTACCCTCGGCCACGCGGATTTGTTCGCGCACCAGGTCAATGCCCGTAATCATTTCGGTGACGGGATGTTCGACCTGCAACCGTGTGTTCATTTCGATGAAATAGAATTCACCATTTTCCCACAAAAATTCGATGGTGCCTGCGCCGCGATAGCCCATATCGGCCATTGCCTTGGCGCAGATATTGCCCATGCGATCCCGCTCGGCCGTTGCCAGCACAGGCGAGGGCGCTTCTTCCAACACTTTCTGGTGCCGTCGTTGCAAGGAACAGTCGCGCTCGCCCAAATGCACGGCATTGCCATTACCATCACCGAAAATCTGAAATTCGATATGGCGCGGGTTGCCGAGATATTTTTCAAGATACACCGTCGCGTCACCAAAGGCGGCTTTTGCTTCGGACCCTGCTTGCTGCATCTGGGTCTCTAGCTCTTCTTCGCTGTTCACGACCTTCATGCCGCGCCCGCCGCCGCCAGAGGCGGCCTTGATAATCACCGGATAGCCAATTTCGCGCGCTATGGCTTTGGCTTCATTGACATCCTCAATTGCGCCGTCGGAACCCGGGACAAGCGGCAAGCCCAGTGCGCCTGCGGTCCGCTTCGCCTCGACCTTGTCGCCCATGGTGCGGATATGTTCGGGCTTGGGGCCAATCCATGTGATGTCATGGCTTTCGACGATCTCGGCAAATTGCGCGTTTTCCGACAAGAAACCATAGCCGGGGTGAATCGCGTCGGCATGGCTAATTTCGGCGGCGGAAATAATCGCCGGAATGTTCAAATAGCTGTCGGTCGCAGAAGGCGGCCCGATGCAAATGGCCTCATCCGCCAACCGCACATGCATGGCGTCGGCGTCTGCGGTGGAATGGACCGCGACCGTCTTGATCCCCATTTCATGCGCCGCACGGTGAATACGCAGCGCAATTTCGCCACGGTTGGCGATAAGGATTTTTTCAATGGCCATGTTTACGCAATCACCATCAGGGGTTGGTCAAATTCAACCGGCTGGCCGCTTTCGACCAAGATTTCGGTGACGGTACCAGACGTGGCGGCGACAATTGGGTTCATGACCTTCATCGCTTCGATAATCAAAACAGTGTCGCCCGCCTTCACTTGTTGGCCGACGCTGACAAAGGGCGCTGCATCAGGCTCAGGCGTCAGATAGGCAGTGCCGACCATCGGTGACTTCATCGCGTTGGCGGAAACGGCAGGGGCGCTTGGCGCGGCAGCTGTTGCGGCGGCTACGGGAGCGGCAGCTGGCGCCGCGGCGGGCGCGGCCATCATCGGTGTGGCCACAGCGGTCATATTGCGGGATACGCGGATTTTGCGTTCGCCGTCCTCAACCTCAATTTCGCTAAGACCTGTGTCATTCAGCATCGCCGCCAGTTCGCGGACGAGGTCTGTGTCGACCTGCATGCTGCCAGTGGTTCCTGTCTTTGCCGCCATGTAAAACTCCTTGGCCCCTGAATTACTTTGGAGCGCCTAATGTCAAAGTTGTAACGCTACGTCCAGCGCCAGTTCGTAAGACTTTGCGCCATGCCCCGCAAACACCGCTTTCGCGGCCATGCTAACATAGCTCAAATGCCGGAAATCTTCCCGTTGATGCGGGTCGGATAAATGCACTTCAAATACCGGAACATTAATCGCCTTGATCGCGTCCAAGATCGCGATGGATGTGTGGGTGTATCCTGCGGCGTTGAGTAATACCGCCTTTGCGCCAACGGCCTGCGCTTCATGCAGCCAATCGATCAAATGGCCTTCATGGTTAGACTGCCGAAAATCAATGACGGCCCCTGCGGCGCGCGCGCGGTCGTCCAAATGGCCAGCGATATCGTCCAGCGTATCGGTGCCGTAAATTTCGGGCTCTCTTGTGCCCAGCAAATTGAGATTTGGTCCATTTAGAACAAAGATTATCGGCTGGTCAGCCAAAGTATATTCCCCAGATAATGTCAAAGCAGCGGTTGCGCACACCGCCCGCCCGTCACTATATGCACGTGAATAAAAATTGCGAGATGAAATGACTTCTACCCTGTCCTCCGATACTATCTCCCTGACGCTCAATGGCGATCTGCGCCGTTTTCGTAGCCATGCCACCGTGGCCGATCTGGTCCGCGATATTGGACTTGATCCGGCAAAGGTCGCGGTGGAGCGCAATTTGGAGATAGTCTCGCGCTCAACGTTGGAAGACGTGGTCTTGGCAGATGGTGACCGTTTGGAAATCGTCCATTTTGTCGGCGGCGGGCAGGACAGTGCCCCGAATGACAGCTGGTCCGTGGCGGGGCGCAATTTTCATTCGCGGCTAATTGTCGGGACCGGCAAATATAAGGATTTTGAACAAAACGCCGCTGCGCTTGTGGCGTCGGGTGCGGAGATTATCACCGTGGCCGTGCGACGCGTCAATGTGTCAGACCCTAAGGCACCGATGCTGACCGATTATATCGATCCCAAAAAATACACTTATTTGCCGAACACCGCCGGATGCTTCACCGCCGATGATGCCATCCGCACCTTGCGGTTGGCGCGCGAAGCTGGCGGCTGGGATCTGGTCAAGCTGGAGGTATTGGGCGAGGCGAAGACGCTTTATCCCGATATGCGCGAAACGTTAAAGGCGACCGAGGTTTTGGCCAAGGAAGGTTTCCTGCCGATGGTCTATTGCGTCGATGACCCCATTGCCGCCAAGCAATTGGAAGATGCTGGCGCCGTGGCCGTGATGCCGTTGGGCGCGCCGATTGGTTCGGGGCTTGGTATCCAAAACCGCGTGACGATCCGCTTGATTGTTGAAGGCGCGAAGGTTCCGGTTCTGGTTGACGCGGGCGTGGGTACGGCGTCCGACGCTGCCGTCGCGATGGAGCTGGGCTGCGAAGGCGTGTTGATGAACACCGCGATTGCCGAGGCCAAAAATCCTATCGCCATGGCAACGGCGATGAAATTGGCGGTCCAGTCAGGCCGGATGGCCTATCTGGCGGGCCGAATGGGCCGGCGTATGTATGCCGATCCCTCCAGTCCGCTTGCGGGATTGATTTAAAAGCATAATTTCATCGACGAAGTGGCCATTTTGGTCGTTGGTCGATCAGCTTGGTGCGTTCGCGGTGACTTTGGTCGGCTCATCGACTGTCTTTGCGCTTCATCGAAACTGTCATGCATGGGTAATACAGTCAGTGTATCTATCTGTCCGTAGGCGGGCTGCCTTTAATGCTCCCCAGCTTCGGATGCATGTCCGCCTGCACCCTCTCCCCCCCTTTGGCGGACTGCGCAATGCAGCGGCCAATTTGAAAGGTATATTTATGGCACTCCCCAAGCACATGATGTTATCGTTAACCCTTGCCTCTGCCGTGATGGTCACCACACCTGCCATGGCCAATGCAAAAACGCAGGAAGTGCGTCACGCCGATCTTGATCTTTCGTCGGTACAAGGACGCACACAGCTCGACACACGTATCCGGCAGGCTGTGAAGCAAGTATGCGGCACCCCGCGCGGATGGACATTGGCCGAACGCCAAGACCAACAGAATTGCGAAGCCGCCGCCTATCGTCAGGTTGCGCCAACGCGGGAGCGCATTGTCGCTACCTATCTGGAAAAGCGCGGCCTTGCTTTCGATAGCCGAGCAAGCGTCGCTACGAACTGATCACTATTGACCCCTAAAACCCCGGTAGACCGCTGCCGGGGTTTTTTATTTTCCGGCAAGCCGTTTGACGTCAGCGAGATATTTCCGCCCGATGCGCATTGCCTGATCCTCACCCAGCAAAGCGTGCCAGACCCCGCCACCTTCATGCCGAAGACCCGTGATGAGATCGCGCCGGACAATATGGCTGCGGTGTATGCGTTGAAATTGTTCGGGGTCCAATCTTTGCTCCAGCGCAGAGATCGTCTGGTGCAGCAAATAGCTGCGGCCATTGGTGTGCAGCCGCATATAATCCCGCTCGGCTTCAATCCGTTCAATGTCCATCGCCGCGACCCGAATAAGCTCCGCGCGGTGGGATACCCAAAATTCATGCGCGTATCGGCTATGCGTTTTTGCCGAAACCTCGGGCACAGCCGCCTCAGCCTCAGGCGCACCAGATGCGCGGGCGATTGCGCGGCCAAGACGCTCGCTCGACACAGGTTTCAGCACATAATCCACAACGTCGAGGTCAAACGCCTCAACCGCGAAATTATCATACGCCGTGATCAGGATGATGGCGGGCTTTTTCGGCATCAACCCCAAGGCGCGGGCGGCGTTGATGCCGTCCATTTTAGGCATGCCAATATCGAGAAAAATCAAGTCCGGCGTCAATGTCTGGGCAATACGCAGCGCCTCCAAACCGTCATTTGCTGTGCCGACGATTTCGATCGTCGGATGATCCGCGCTCAATATTTGTAAGCGTTCAATGGCCAGCGGCTCGTCATCGACAATCAACGTCCGCAGCCGCTTCATGGGGTTATCCTCCGGCTTAGGGGCAAGGTCAGCATGGCGACAAAGCCGCCGCCCGCAATCGCCTGCGCATCCAAGCGCGCGGCCGACTTATAGCGTGCCTCCAATCGGTCGCGGACATTGGCCAAGCCAATACCATTTCCGCCAATATGTTCTGGATCGACGGCTTCGCCATCATCGCGCACGCTGAGGATAAGAACATTGCCCTCAGCTTTGGCGCTGATGGACAATGCTACGGGACGGGTGCTGCGCGAGACACCATATTTAATCGCGTTTTCGACCAAAGGTTGCAGGATCAATGCGGGCACATGCTGCGCCATCAAGGCATCTGGAATGTCGATTTTGACACGTAGCCTTTTGGGATAACGCACGCTTTCAATTTCGAGATAGAGCCGCTGGAGCTCGACTTCTTCTGCAAGGGTAACATCGTCCAGCGGATCGGACGACAGGCTTGTTCGATAAAAATTGGACAGATTCTGGATCATCGCTTCGGCCTCTTTGGGCTTTCCGGTTATGACGAGGCTGGATAGCGAATTGAGCGTATTGAACAGGAAATGCGGATTGACCTGATAGCGCAAGGACCGCAGTTCGGCATCTTGCGCCGCTTGCGCAAAGCGGGAGGTTTTGCGCTCGGCCTCGCGCACTTCACGCGCATAGCCAATGGCAACGTAAAGCGAACCCCATGCGATTAGGAAAAAATAATGCGTTACCGAAATATCGGCAATTTCCTGCCAAAAGGACAGGCCCAATTGCGCCTTTAGATCTTCAACCGAACGGCCAATGCTTGGGTCTTTAAACAAGCTAACGGGGTCATATAGGTTGAAGATATAGAAATTGGCGGATGCCAGAAGCATGGCACACGGAATGGCCCCAACGAAGGCCAGACTAACCCGAAAGCCAAGGGAGCGGCGGTCAGCCATACGCAAACCGACATAGAGCAGCCATGTCACAAGCACGCCGACCAACGCCACGATCAAGCGACGTTCGAACAAGACCGCTTGCGCAGGGAAGTCCAGCAATGCGGCGCGCAGCGACAAGATCAGCGCATAAAATGCCCAAAAGCCAATGATGGTTAGCAATGCCATCTGGTGGCCAATGAGCGGATGCGGGGAAGTAGCTCTCTCCATATCCTGTCATACCGCATTTTGCGCCGCTTGCACCACGTGCATCGTCTCTCGTCGAACGCTTCGCCAATTTCGTCGAATGTTTATCTTCGGCTTAGGTTTCTTTGCGCCGATAGCGGAAATACCATACTTCATGCCCAAGGCGGCGCGCCTTTGCCGCATAGCGGGTTTCGGGCCAGCCGCCGGGGCGGTTCTGAAAATCGGACGCGGTGTTGCACAGCCAATCAAATTGTGGCCGATGCCGCTGCATAATCATCAGCGCGTGGCGGACATAGACAGGATGGTCCGTGCCAAAGCGGAATTCGCCGCCGGGTTTTAGTTTTGCCGCAATCAAATCGACTGGCCCGTCATTCATCATCCGGCGCTTTATATGCCGCGCCTTTGGCCAAGGGTCGGGATGCAGCAGATAGACGAAGGACAATGACCCGTCGGGAACACGGCGCAATATTTCGAGTGCATCACCCATATGGAGGCGCACATTGTGCAATCCGCCTTCTTTTATATGTGACAAAGCTTGCGCAACGCCGTTCAAAAACGGCTCGCAACCAATAAAGCCATGATCGGGCAGCAGGTCGGCGCGAAACGCCAAATGCTCGCCGCCGCCAAAACCGATTTCGAAATGCATCGCGCGGTCGTCTCCGAACAGCTCTCTGCTTCCCAGCGGCCCTTCGTCTGGCACCGAAATCTGTGGCAGAAGATTATCGACCAAGTCATTCTGCTCGGAACGCAGCTTTTTACCCTTTGAACGGCCATAGAGGCGGTTCAAGGTCGTTGGATCACCGATTTTGTTCGCAGTCATGCGGGTGGCGGCTAAACTTTCAGCCGCCACCCTGCAAGTTTAATTAAGCCAGCGCTGCTTTGAGGTCCTCGACCAAGTCAGTGCGTTCCCATGGGAAGAAGTCGCCTTCTGGCTTGCGACCGAAATGGCCATAAGCGGCGGTCTTGCGGTAAATCGGCTTGTTCAGGCCAAGATGCGTGCGAATAGCGCGCGGTGTAAGCCCGCCCAATTTCGCGATGCCCATGATCGCCGCTTCAATCTGATCATCGCCGACCGTGCCAGTGCGGTGCGTGTCGACATACAGTGACAATGGCTTTGACACGCCAATGGCATAAGCAAGCTGAATGGTGCAGCGTGTGGCAAGGCCAGCGGCGACGATATTCTTCGCCAGATAGCGCGTGATATAGGCGGCAGAACGGTCAACCTTCGTCGGGTCCTTACCCGAGAATGCGCCGCCACCATGTGGAGCCGCGCCGCCATAGGTGTCGACAATGATCTTACGGCCGGTCAGGCCAGCATCGCCATCAGGTCCGCCGATTTCGAAGCTGCCCGTTGGGTTGATGTGATATACGGTTTCGGTCAGCAGGCTTGCCGGCAACAGGTCCGCGATGACGCTCTTCACATAATTGTGCAGCTCGGCTTCCTTCGCACCTTGGTCATAACCCGGCGCGTGCTGTGTGGACACGACGATAGCGGTCGCGGCCTCTGGCTTGCCTTCGCTGTTGTAGCGCAAGGTCACTTGGCTTTTGGCATCGGGTTCAAGGAAAGGCGCGACGCCCGAATGACGGTCGGCGGCCATGCGCTCCAGGATCTTGTGGCTGTAATCCAGCGTCGCTGGCATCAGGTCAGGCGTTTCGGTGGATGCATAACCGAACATGATTCCCTGGTCGCCAGCGCCTTCGTCTTTGTCGCCTGAGGCATCTACGCCCTGCGCGATGTGCGCAGACTGGCCGTGCAGGTTATTTTCGAAACGCAGGGTTTCCCAGTGGAAGCCGTCTTCCGCGTAACCGATTTCCTTGACGGTGCGGCGGACGGTGGCTTCGATTTCTTCTTTGGCACCTTGGGCCCATTGACCATTTTCATATACGCCTTTGCAGCGAATTTCGCCCGCGAGCACAACCAATTGCGTCGTGGTCAATGTTTCGCACGCGATGCGCGCTTCGGGGTCTTTGGATAAAAACAGATCGACGATGGCGTCGGAAATCTGGTCCGAAACCTTATCAGGATGTCCTTCGGACACGGATTCGGACGTGAAGAGGTAATTTGAGCGCATGGTTTTTCCAGTCTATTGCTGTGTCTGCGTATAAAGAATTCTTTATATCGTGATGCGCCCTTAGCGAGAAGCGCGACGGTGAGCAAGCGGTAACAATGCCAACAGGATAAGCAGCGCCGCCAGAGCCAGCGGAATGATGTTCCCAAATCGCGCGAACAGGGTTGGTGCTTTGGCGCGCGGCAAAAACGCATCGATGCGGCCATCCGTACCCAAGGGCAGGCTGTGCAATATCCGGCCATCGGCGTCGATTATCGCGCTTATCCCCGTGGGCGTGGACCGGATGACGGGCAAGCCTTCCTCAATCGCGCGCAGCCGGGCCTGTGCCAGATGTTGCGGCGGGCCAATGGGACCAAACCATGCGTCGTTGGACGGGTTGAAGATGAAATCGGGCCGGTTTTTGCGGTCCACCGTCTGGCCGGAGAAAATCATTTCATAACAAATTTGCATGCCAATTTTTACAGGCTTGCCGTCAACGGTCACGGTCATGGTCCGCGCGCCTGGCCCAGGCCAGAAATCAAGGCTGCCCGGCACCAATCGCGCCAACCCAAGTGGTTTCAACAGCCATGGTAAGGGCAGATATTCGCCATAAGGCACCAAATGCGCCTTGTCATAATGGCCAAGTATCCGGCCATAAGCGTCCATGGCGGAGACGCTGTTACGCGCGGCTACCAATGCACGTTTTTCAAAAATAAGGCGGTTGGCACCCGTCACCAACACATCATCATCGGCCATCAGCGTGGTGAGCCGTGCGCGTGCGCCAGCGGCGCTCTCCCCCGGCTGCCCGTAATAAAAACGATAAGGATATCCGTCCTCCAGATAGTCCGGAATAGCGGCCTCCGGCCAAAGGATCAGGCGCGGCGCTTGATTTGGCAGCGGGCGACTGTGCATCGCCAGCTTGGCGAAATTCAGCGCGTCATAGCCGGGCGCATATTTGTCGGCTTGGGAGATATTGGGTTGCACCACAGTGACGGCGGTTCGATCGCTGAGCGACGGCTCCGTCACATACATTTTGGCCGACGACACAATGGCCACGCCGACAATCGCCGCCAAAACAAATCCGTTTGTCCAACGACGACTGCCGAGCAGCGCCATCGCACCGCTGGCCAAGATCATCAGCCCCCCAGCGCCGTAGGTCCCGATTGCCGGAAGCCAAAGATCAAACCAGTGCGAAACAAATCCGACCGCGAGCGGGTTCCAGACATAGCCGGTGAACACCCAACTGCGCAGCCATTCGGTGAGGATCCAAAGACCCGCAAAGGCCAAGATGAGCGGGAGTGTTTGTACAGAAGCTTCCGCCGCGTCCCCTTCGCCTGCGCGAGAAGGACCCACAATTTTCGCCGAGAAACGGCGCAACCAATAAGCGCCACTGGCTGCCAAGGCGGGGTACACCGCCAAATAGAGCGCAAGCCCCACGACAGCGATATAACCCAGCCAAATCGGCATCGCCGCCTGAAAGGTGAAGGCGACCGCAATCCATTGATTGCCAGAGGTGAAATGCCCGACGCCGAAAAGCCAACCAATCGCAAAAGCGCGCTTTGTTTTTTGGGCATGCGCGATCAGGTGGATCAGTAACGCAAAGCAAAGGAGCGTCAGCGGCCAAAGCCCCCAAGGTTCAAAGCCGTAAGCCGACAATGCACCAGCGCCGATAGCGGTCCAGCGCGGAAAACGATGAAGCAGGGCGGAGATTTTCTGCACGCCCCGCCTTTGCCGTCGATATGTGACAAATGCAATCGGGCAAACATCGTCATTGCTTGCGGTTCACAATGGGCCTGCTACTTCAGGTGCATGATATTTTTCACCATTGCGCTTGCCGCCATTACCCCTTCCGCGCTCACCGATGCCCATCAAGGCGATATCGCCTGTGTCGCCGTCATTGCGACCTTGGCCGAGAAACAGCGGACAGGCGCGGCGCCAGCCGATGCGCCCGACGTGCGCCAATCGGGCAAAAGATGGGCCGGCATTGTCGGCAATCGCATCACCACACAAAGCGGGCAACCGCGCGAATTGGTCGCGTTTGCCATGGCCGAAGCCGCCAAAGTGGAATTTCAGCGGCCAAGTGATCTTGCGCGGATCAACACTTGCGCCGTGCAAATGGCGGCGGAGCTTGCTAGTGCCGACAACATCGACAAACCCTTGCCCAAGCCGGTGATATCAAAATGAGCTTACGTCTATTCCATCTGGCCTTTCCCGTCCACGACCTTGCCGAAGCACGGCATTTTTACGGCTCTATCATGGGCTGCGCCGAAGGGCGTTCATCGGACCAATGGATTGATTTCAACTTTTTCGGGCATCAGCTTGTCGCGCATTTAGACGCATCGGCGCGCAGCATATCGACGCATAATCCCGTCGATGGGCATGACGTGCCCGTCCCGCATTTCGGCGTTGTTTTGGACATGGACCAATGGGAAGCCTTGGCCGAGCGCGTGAAGGCGGCGGGCATCCGCTTCGGCATCGAACCGCATGTCCGGTTCAAAGGCCAAGTGGGCGAACAAGCCACGATGTTTTTTTATGACCCAAGCGGCAATGCGTTGGAGTTCAAAGCCTTTGCCGATGATGCGAATTTGTTTGCGCGCTGACGCTTGCTTCTTGCCGCTTTAGGCCACAGCGCAACGTCATGGACCTTCAAAATTTCGACATTGACCAATTTCTGCGAGAATATTGGCAGAAAAAACCGCTGCTGATCCGCAATGCGTTTCGCGACTGGCAAAACCCGCTGGAGCCGAATGAGCTTGCGGGACTGGCGTGCGAAGAGGAAATTGAATCGCGCCTGATTTGTCAGACCGATGCGGGTTGGGAGATGGAGCAAGGGCCGCTGGCTGAAGAACGGCTGTCTGGCCTTCATGAAAGCCATTGGACCTTGCTGGTGCAAGCGGTCGACCATCATGTGCCCGCGGTTGCCGACCTGATCGCGCCGTTTCGTTTCATCCCCAATTGGCGCATTGACGATGTGATGGTCAGCCTTGCCGCCGACCAAGGCGGCGTGGGGCCGCATTTCGACCAATATGATGTTTTCCTCATTCAAGGGCTTGGCCGCCGCCGTTGGCAGATTGGTGGGCACTGCGACGCCGATACTTTGTTGTTGGAGCATGCGGATTTGAAACTGCTCAGCCAGTTTGAGGTGACCGAGGAATGGGTGCTGGAACCTGGCGATGTGCTTTATGTCCCGCCGGGCATCGCGCATAATGGTGTTGCGGTGGGGTCGGATTGCATGACCTATTCGGTTGGTTTCCGCGCACCATCGCGCGCCGACCTTTTGGGGCATTATGTTGACGATGTTCTGGACGGCATTCCAGATGATGAACTCTATCGCGACCCGGGTTTGACGGCCCAAGCCAATGCGGGGGAGATTTTGCCTGAGGCGCTGGCCCGATTGCAGCAGATGGTGCTGGAATCGCTGTCCGACCCCGCCCATTTTGCGCGCTGGTTCGGCACCTTCAACAGCACGCCCAAATATCCCGATATGGATTGGCGACCCGAAGTGCCCGTTGAAGCTGATGAGGTTCGTGAGGCCATTGCCGCTTCGGTGCCGCTTTCGCGTAATCCGGCGAGCCGCTTGGCTTTTGTCACCACGGATGCGGACGCGCTTATGCTATTCGCCGATGGTGTCTGTTTCGACTGTCATGGTGAGACGGCGGCGTTGGCGAAAGATTTGTGCGCTGCGGATAGCGTGGTTCTCGACGTTGAAATGGCGGGCAACGCGGCGGCCATCGATCTCCTCACGCAGCTCTGCAACAATGGTTGCATCGCGTTCGACAGCGAGGATTGATCTGCGCACGCGGTTAAGCATTTGCGCGAAGAAAGCGCGTTATGTGTCAGAGGCTGACGCGCTATCGGCGATTGCAAAGGCGACAATCACGCTGCGACATTATGCCTGCGACCGTTGTGGGCAATTTCATCTCACCAGCCGGACCAAAAGCAAGCGCATCCCCCGGCCCCCGAGCGATTGAAGGCGACGGATTAACCTTCGACTTCGCGCCAAGCGCCCGGCGCAAGGCCATCCATCGTCCATTCCCCAATCGCGCGCCGGACGAGGCGCAAGGTCGGATGCCCGACCGCGGCGGTCATGCGCCGAACCTGACGGTTGCGGCCTTCGCGAATGGTCAGCATGATCCAGCTATCGGGTACCGACAGCCGCACGCGGATGGGCGGGTTGCGCGGCCAGAGCATGGGGTCGGCAATCCGCTCGGTTTCGCAGGGCAGGGTCAAGCCATCCTTCAACGAAACGCCGCGCCGCAATTGCGCCAGCGCCGCGTCGGTCACGTCGCCTTCGACCTGCACCAGATAGCATTTGGCCATTTTATATTTCGGGTCCGAAATCCGCGCCTGCAACCGGCCATCATCGGTCAGCAGCATCAACCCCTCGCTATCCATATCGAGCCGTCCTGCCGGATAGACGCCGGGGACATCGACAAATTGCGACAAAGTCGGCCGCGGCGAGCCCTCCGTCCCCTTGTCGGTAAATTGCGGCAAGACGCCATAAGGTTTGTTGAACAGGATGATGCGCGACATGCAGGTGCTGTAGCGAAAGCGGAGGCGATGCGAAATGCTGTTGTGGGTGGGGGAAGCTAGTTGGCTATATGAGCTTTTGCGTAATAACCAAATAGGCTAAAAAACTATTGACATCGTAACCATAAAAGGTTAGTTTATGTCATAGTCGAAAATTGCGAGTCGCACACTGACCCGCTTTCATCATCACCTTTGGGGTCGAAGCGCAATCTTCGGCCCTTTTTCTTTGCGCTCAGGAGGGCTTTTATGGCCATCAATAAAACAGCCGTGCCGGATGCGCGGTTGAATATGAAAATCCGTAGCCTTTTTCTGGACCATTTGGCGCAGTCCGCCAATGTATCGGCGTCTGCACTGGCGGCAGGCGTAAAGAGCAGTGCGGTCTATGCCGAGCGGCGGCGGACGGCGGCGTTTCGCGATGCATGGGCGCTGGCTTTGGCGGAGGGCTATGCCCGGTTGGAGACAGAATTGCTGGCCGAGGCATTGCAGTCCGCGAGCGGGCGGACCGCCGATGGCACGTTGAAAGCGCGCGCGCAAAAGCATCGGCTGGCGATTGCCTTGCTCAACGCGCACCGTGCATCGGTAAAGGGTGGCGCGCCTGTCGCGGCGGCCAAGCCTGCAGTGCCGGATTTGGCGACATTAAAGGCGCAATTGGTCCTGAAGCTTACGCACATGCGGCAACGCGCCGAAGACAATGCCGCGGCGCGGCCTGCACCTGAAACCGAACCCGAAATTGAGGGCGCACCACATGCCGACGCTTAATGCGCAGACTTTGCTGGCGCTGCCTTATGAACAGATGGTCGAAGTCATCCGCCGCTGGACGCGAAAAAACATCGCCGACACGCAGTGTTGGAATTTTTGGGCGCGCGATGATCAGGCCGAGCCACCGGAAGATTGGCGCATATGGCTGGTGATGGCGGGGCGCGGCTATGGCAAGACGCGCATGGGGGCGGAATGGGTGAGCAAAGCTGGGCAGATCGCGCACTGGGTTGGCGGCAGTTGGCGTTTTGTTGTGCCCCATGAAGGGATGCGGGTTTGGAATAAATCCACACGGCGTCACAGCTGGTTTATAGCGGGCCAATGGACGACCGCACCTTCGATACCTAATCCAACAGGCGGCGCGACCGTCGACAGCGAAGCGCGGGCGGCACTGGTGGCGATTCTAATATATTTCAGATCGATAGGTATATTGGCAACATGAGCCGAGAACACCGAACAATGCCGCAAATATTATGATAAATCCCCAAAAATGGCGACATTTTGGCAACAGTATAGAGACATAGCGACTTGCATCGATGGAACAGAATTGGTAGGCAAACGTTCTCGAATTTCCGTTCCTAAGATAGATAAGGGGAAAGTTAATGCGTAAGTTAGCCATAGGTTTGGCGCTCGCTTCTACTGCTTTGGCGTCACCGGCTTTGGCCCGCGACAACCAGTGGTATGTGGGAGTTGATGGCGGTGCCATGATAGTAGAAGACCTCGCTTTGGATATTGCTGGCCGCAAAGATGCGGCAACAATAGACCCAGACAAAGGTTATGATTTCGGCGGCGTAGTAGGCTATGATTTTGGCGGTTTCCGTCTTGAATCAGAAGTCTCGTTTCGTCAGGCTGATTTGAGTGGCTTCACCAGCCAAGCTCCCCAGATCACCAGTGGCACAGGCACGGCGTTGGTACGCGGCGGCACATATGCCGTAGCTGGTAACGCAAATGCATTGAGCTTCATGGTCAATGGCTTGCTCGATTTCGGTGACGACGACGGCCTTCAGGGCTTTGTTGGCGGCGGCGTTGGTGTTGCACGCGTAGACGTACAGACCGTTTTGGCGGCCCCTGCATTCCTTGATGATTCGGATACGGGTTTGGCATGGCAAGCACTCGCTGGCGTTCGCGCGCCATTGAGCGACAATTGGGATATCGGCCTGAAATATCGTTTCTTTAACGCCAACAAGGTGAGCCTGGTTGATCGCCTTGGTCGTGCAGTGGACACACGCTTCCGTTCGCACAGCGTGATGGGCAGCCTGGTTTACAACTTCGGCGGCGCACCTGCGCCAGTTGAAGTTGTTGCACCACCGCCACCTCCACCATATGTGGCGCCACCACCACCGCCACCACCACCGCCGCCACCTGCGCCGGTTTGCAACACGGGTCCGTATATCGTGTTCTTCGATTGGGATAATTCGAACCTGCGTCCAGACGCGGCTTCGGTTCTCGACAATGCTGTTGCGCAATATGCGAACTGTGGCAGCGCGAAGGTGATGCTTGCAGGTCACGCCGATAAGTCGGGTACAGCAAAGTATAACGTTGGCCTCTCCGAGCGTCGTAACGGTACCGTTCGTGCGTATCTTGAGTCCAAGGGCGTAACAGCTGGCGCGATTGCCACTGAAGCATTCGGTGAAACTGCACCATTGGTAAAAACTGCAGATGGTGAGCGTGAACCGCAAAACCGTCGGGTAGAAGTTACCTACGGTCCAGGTTCGGGAATGTAATTCCCAATCTGATTTCAGGTTACAAGAAAGGCTGGTCGAAAGACCGGCCTTTTTTTTGCGTGGCCTGCATGATCCCGCGCATGGCAGTGCAGATTTTAGGCTGCAGCCTTTGCTTTCACACGCGCCTTCACGGTCGCGGCTTCCAAAAGCCGGGTTTCAAGTGCCTTTAGCTTGTTTTTGTTTTCGATTTTGCCACCGAACAAATCCGTCACATAAAATGTGTCGACGGCGCGCTCCCCGTAAGTTGCGATATGCGCACTGTGCAATGTAACTTTGGAATCAAATAGCGCGAGCGCCAAATTGTTGAGCAAGGCGGGACGATCCAGCGCATTCACCTCAATCACCGTAAACCGGTTGGAAGCTTGGTTATCAATCAACACCGATGGCACGATTTTAAAGGCGTCTGCTCGGCGAAGCGCTTTCGGTTTGGCATCTAATTGCGTCATCAGACGTGCCCGATTGGTGAGCGCCACTTCAATGTTACGCTTGAGGCGGTTTAACTGGATCTGCTCCTGAAAAGGACGGCCCAGAGGGTCTTGGATAAGGAAATTGTCGACCGCCATGCCATCGCTACTGGTGTGAATCCGCGCATCGATAATGTTGCCGCCCGCCAAGTGAATGGCGCCCGCTATCCGGTAAAACAACCCTGGATGATCGACGGCAAAAACTGTGACAAGCGTTGCCCCTCGATCGGGATAGAAACACGCATCAATGGCAAGGTCCGTGCCCGCATTGGAAAGAAGATGCCGCGCGTTGCGCTCAATGATGTCATCGGGCTCCGCGATCCAGTAAGCGTCGGGAAGCGTTTTGGCAAAAGCCGCGAAGGTATCGGCGGGCAGTTGCAAAGCGGATTCTAGCTTTGCCTTTTTCGATGCAATGCGCTCGTCACGACCGCGCTGCTTATGGCCTAAACGCAGCACTTCTTCGGTGGCTTCAAACAGATCCGACAAAAGTTGTCGTTTCCAACCGTTCCACACGCCCGGTCCAACAGCGCGGATGTCAACGACGGTCAAGACCAATAACAGCTTTAACCGCTCGGGTGACTGGACGGCTTGGGCAAAATCCAGGATGGTCTTGAAATCCGCCAAGTCCCGCTTGAACGCGGTGGCCGACATCAACAAATGATGACGGACGAGCCAGGCTACGGTTTCGGTCTCGGCTGGGGACAGGCCAAGCCGTGGGCATAAGGTTTCTGCTACCTCCGCGCCTAACACGCTATGGTCGCCGCCACGTCCCTTCGCAATATCGTGGAGCAATGTGGCCACAAACAAGACCCGCTTGCTGACAATCTGTTGCACCATTGCCGTAGAAAGTGGGTGATCTTGTTTTAGCTGACCCCGGTTGATATCGGCCAGCAAGCCAATGGCACGGATCGAATGTTCATCGACCGTGTAATGGTGGTACATGTCGAACTGCATTTGCGCGACGACACGGCGGAAATCAGGGATAAATCGTCCAAAAACGGTGGATTCATTCATCCAGCGTAACACCGTTTCCGGGTCGCGCGGGGACGTCAATAAATCGAGGAACAACGCGTTCGCTCTTGGGTCCCGTCGCACAACCTTGTCTATCAGCCGGGCATCCCTTTGAGCGGCGCGCATCGCCAGCGGGTGGATTTCCAATTGATGCACATCTGCCAAATGAAATATCTCGAGCAAACGCACGGGGTCTTGCGCAAAAAAATTTTCATCCGGCAGCGCCAAGCGACCACGATCGAGTTGAAAGCCGTTTAGCTTTCGCGGTTTCCGGCCAAAGCTGGGCAAGAAGCGACGGCCTTTTTTGGCCATAGCTTCATCCAAATGCGCAAGGAAAAGTCCCGTTACGTCGCCAACCGTTTTGGCGTTCAAAAAGTAAAATTGCATGAACCGTTCAACTGCCGAGCGTCCGGGGCGGTCGGCAAATTGCATAAGCTCCGCAACTTCGCGTTGCAGATAAAATGTCAGACGCTCTTCCGCACGCCCAGTGATATTGTGCATATGGCAGCGCACGGACCACAAGAAATTCTCGGCTTTTCTAAACCGATTATATTCATCAATTGTTAGCAGGCCAACGTCGACAAGTTCCGATGCGGCGGACACTTTGTGGATATATTTCCCAATCCAATAGAGGGTGTGGAGGTCGCGAAGCCCGCCCTTACCATCCTTGATATTCGGTTCGACCACATATCGGCTGTCCCCCATGCGCCGGTGCCGATCATCGCGTTCCATCATCTTTAGGCGAACAAAGTCAGATGCTGTGTTGGCGACGACTTCATTCCAGAAACGCAGCGAAGCCTCTTCGTAAACGCCCCTGTCGCCCCAAACAAACCGGCTTTCCAACAAAGCGGTGCGAATGGTCAAATCCTCTTGCGCCATCTTGACGGTTTCATCGAGCGATCTGCTCGATTGGCCAACCTTCAACCCAAGATCCCACAGCAAATAAAGGATCGCTTCGACGACCTGCTCTGTCCATGAACTGCGCTTGAAGGGCGTTACGAAAGCGATATCCACGTCGCTGTGTGGGGCCATTTCACCGCGGCCATATCCACCGACCGCCAGAACCGCGATTCTTTCCGATGCAGAGCGGTTGGAAGCGGGATATGCATGGACAGTGACATAATCGTAGATGAGCCGGACGATTTGATCGACGAGAAATGCTTGCTCCGCTGACGCACGATAGCCTTGCGACGGCGCGGCATTTAGACGTTGTTGAATTTCTGCCCGACCGTTAGCCAGAGCTGATTGCAATAAATCGACGACGCGAGGACGGCGTTCCGGGGCCATGCATGCGCGCACAATGGCCTCGATTTGTTCGGTAAGCGCGCTCCGGTCGATAATGTCGCGCTGCTTGAATATCCGTTCTGCTGTTGATGCCATCGCGCGACCTTAGTCGCGATCCGGCATCATGTCAGCATTAAGCAGATATTTTGGCATTATATTCGCGGCGGAGCGTCACCCGGTCGATTTTCTGTGTCCCCAGACGGGGGAGAGGTTCGGCAACTTGCCAGAAATGCACAGGAAGCTTGTACGGTGCGAGGCGCGGGGCCAAAAACGCTTTCAGCGCATCTTCGGTGAGCGTGACGCCTTCCTTTGTGTGATAGACAATGCCGGGCACTTCACCATATTTGTCATCAGCGATGCCAAATACTGACAATTCGACGATCGAGTCATGCTCATAGGCCGCTGCTTCAACCTCTGGGCAACTGATATTCTCACCGCCCCGGATGATGATATCTTTCTTGCGGTCGACGATGAATAAATAGCCATCTTCGTCGAGATAGCCGATGTCGCCGGTCCGGAAAAATCCATCGGCGGTGAAGGCATCGCGCGTGGCATCTTCGTTATTCCAATAGCCATTGAAATTGGCAATTGTCCGAATGCCCACTTCGCCGCGATCACCCTGTGGCAAGACATTTCCGACATCGTCGAGCATTTGGACCTCGACAAGTGGCTTGGTCGCGGGGCCAGTGCTGGTTGGCTTTTCCAGATAATTGTCCGTAAAGTTGCCGCAACCAACGCCGTTGGTTTCAGTAAGGCCGTAGCCCAATAATGGATAGCCCCAGCTCATTTCCTTGCGGATTTTCTTGACATGCTCGACAGGACGCGGCGCGCCGCCGGCGGCAAATGCGGTGCAACTGGTGAGGTCATATTTATGGCGTGCCGGGTGCGTCGCAAGTTCAATGCTCATCAATGGAACGCCTACGAAATAGGTGATGCGTTCTTTTTCAATAATCCGCATCGCGTCTTCGGCATCCCATTTGGGCATCAACACCAGCTTGCGGCCAATAGCGAAGCTTTGCAGCACCAAGGGTATCGATGCGGTAACGTGGAACAATGGTACGTTGACGAGCGCCGAAGGTTGCGCCGGCATCGCCTGGCCACTTGCGGACATAAGCTCGAAGAAAACAAGCGTCTGGCCGACATAGCTCATGGCGCCTTGGACAACAGCACGGTGGTCTGACACCGCACCCTTTGACTGTCCGGTTGAGCCTGAGGTATATAAAATCGTCGCGTTATCGAGCGGATCTAGCGTTGGAAGCGCTGTTGCCGCGCCGCCACCTTTAGCGGTCAAAACGGATAAACCGTCCAAGGGTCGGGAATCATGGTTGATGATAAGGAGTTCGCAATGGCCAATATCTTGTCCGGCCATCCGTGCTGCACGCTGTTCATCGGCGAGGACAAAACGGCAGCCGACCATACGAATACCGTCGGCCAGCTCCCCGCCTTGCCACCAGCCATTGAGCAAAGTGGCAACACCGCCAGCCATCACAATCGCCATATAGGCAATGATCCAATTGGCCGAATTACGCGCAGCAATGCCAAAGCGCTCGCCCTTTTGCAGCTTGTGACCTTCAACCAGACCACCTGCCAAGGCGCGGGCTGCTCCATAAGTTTCTGCGAAACTTAAGCGGATGTCGCCATCGACCAAAAATTCCTTGTCGGCATGGGTTGCGCAGAAAAATGCGAAATAGTCGGCCATGTTGCCTGGCGCTTTGGCGAAAACGGGCATTTGGACACCGTTTTTCTCGGCATATGTAATGGCCAAGGGGCCACCATCGGACATGAGTCGGTTAATGGTGGCATCAATTGCAAGGTCCAACTGCGACGGCATGTGATTCTCTCCTAAACTCTTTGTGAGTCTTCTATTTGGCTCTATAGGAATGTCAAAAGATCCTGAGGAAATATCGTGTCATTCGAGATTATTTCAACGGCCGCTGGCTATATTCAATTTACTGACCTTGGCGTGGGTCCGGTTGCGCTCGATTTGGGCTTCTTCCAAATCCGCTGGTATTCGCTTGGATATTTGGTCGGCATTTTGCTGGGCTATTGGATGTTGCTGAAATTGCTTGTCCGTCCGGGTGCGCCAATGTCACGCGAGCAAGCCGATGATATAATCCTGTACACCACTTTGGGCATTATTTTAGGTGGACGGATTGGGTATATTTTATTCTACCAGCCCTCTATTTTGCAGAACCCGATGGATATCTTTAAATTGTGGGAAGGGGGAATGTCTTTCCATGGCGGCGCGATTGGTATCATATTTTCGATCTGGCTTTTGGCGCGCAAGCATAAGCTCTCTTTCCTAAGAGTCTGTGATTATGTCGCCTGCGTTGTGCCCTTTGGCTTGTTCCTCGTGCGCTTGGCGAATTTTGTGAATGATGAACTTTGGGGCCGCGTCACTGATGTGCCTTGGGCCGTTGTCTTTCCCAATGGCGGAGATTTGCCGCGCCACCCAAGCCAGCTTTATGAAGCGGTGTTTGAAGGATTATTGATGGCCGCAATTTTATGGCCATTATTTTGGAAAACTGACGCGCGGTATAAACCTGGGTTCCTGACGGGTATGGCCGCAATCATTTACGGCACAGCCCGATTTGCCATCGAGTTTGTCAGGGAACCGGACCAGCAGCTGCAGTGGCTCGTGGAAACGAGCGGCTTGAGCATGGGGCAGTGGCTTACCATGCCGATGATATTGGTAGGACTGTTCCTGATATTCACCGCAAGTGCTCGCAGGCAGCGCGCTGAGTTTTAACAGTGTCGTCTGACAGTGAGGAAGTATCCGTCCGCCTCAGGCAAAAGATAGAGGCATCAGGACCTATCAGTGTTGCCGAATATATGCGTGTGGCCAACACCGCATATTATGGGCGCGCTGACCCGCTGGGCGTAGAAGGGGATTTCATCACTGCGCCCGAAATCAGCCAGATGTTTGGCGAGATGGTGGGTATTTGGTTGAGCGATCTATGGCTGCGCCATCGCCCCGCTCGCTGCCATTATGTGGAGCTTGGCCCTGGCCGTGGGACGTTGGCAGCAGACGCGCTGCGCACAATGCAGCGTTTTGGTTGGACGCCTTCGGTGCATTTCGTTGAAAACAGCCCCGCATTGCGCGCCAAGCAGTTACAGGCAGTGCCGGAGGCTATGTTCCATGACACTCTGGAAAGCCTCCCGACCGATGCGCCTTTGTTCCTCGTGGCAAATGAGTTTTTTGATGCACTGCCGGTTCGGCAGATGGTTTCAACACAAGCCGGCTGGCGGGAGCGGGTCGTTGTGTGGAATAAGGAGGCGGGTTTTGCCGCAATGCCCGGCGCTACTGCGACCGATGACCTCATCCCCGAACAATTTCGTTCTGCTGCCATGGGTAGTATTTATGAAATCTGCCCGGATGCATCTTCGATCATGCAGCAGCTTTCGGCTAGGCTCGCAAAGCAAGGCGGGGTGATGTTGATCATCGACTATGGCTATACACAGCCTGCGTTGGGCAACACTTTGCAAGCAGTTCAAGGCCACACATATGCCGACCCCTTCCCTAATCCAGGCCAAGTTGATTTGACGGCGCACGTTGATTTTTCTGAATTGTCGAAGTGTGCGAAAAAATATGGTCTTTTGGTAGCCGGACCCAAGGACCAAGGCGCATGGCTCTCTGGTCTTGGTATTGACCAGCGGGCGCAGCATTTGGTGGCGTCGAATCCTGGCAGGGCCGCAGAAATCGCCGCCGCACATAACCGGCTGGTCGCGCCGGACGCCATGGGGGCCTTATTCAAGGTCTTGGCCGCTTATGCCCAAGGTTGGCCGCAGCCGCAGGGGTTCGGTCTTTAGCCCGCCCAGTCGGCGATCTGACCCGCAACATCATTTGCGGCGGCATTTAAAGCTGCACCCGCCGGAGCTGGCGCAATCGCGGTTACGGGCCGGCGCGCCTCAAAGCGGCGCTTTTCCGTGGCGCTGCCGCGGATGATTTTGACCACGTCATAGACCACAACGGCCTCGCTCGTTTCGGCATCAATGCCGAATTCTAGCAGGCTGCCCGATATATAGCGCACCGCCTTGCCGCCCGCGTCCACTTCATTGAGGACAAGATTGCCGCTTTTCGCCGACACAGTTTCAGCGACCAACATCTGCATCAAGCGAGCGGGCTTATCCGCCCAAAATGCCTCTTTCAAATAAGCAATGTTGCTGGCGTCAATTTGGACCGGCACACGATTGGTATCCAGCTTGGGCGGGACTTGCGGTATCTGGATAACCAAGGCGTCGGCCACAGACGCTGTTCGGGCAGTTCCGGCAGCTACGACATTGTCGGCTGTCAGGACCAGCATGGAGGCTGGTGCCTTGCCGCCGAAGCTGACGCACGCGCCAAGGGCCATGATGAGCGGTAAGGCACATAGCCGCGGGCCGGAGATTTTGCTGAACATCATTTTGGGTTCCTGCTGCCGGGTTTATAATCGGGTAAGGCGGGGGCGCCGACGACGCTACCGATGCCGCCTTGGTCCACTTTCTCTGTCACCGACTTTAACGATACCGACACGTCTCTCAAGTCGCGTGCCAGTTGCGTGACCTCGGGCAAAGTCTGCGTATTTAAAGTTTCAATCGCCGGGTTAGCGTTGTTTAAGGTCGTTTCCAACGCAGCCAGACTCCCATTTGCGGACCGCAGTGTTTTGCGTAATTCATCCAGCATCGGGCGGCCTTCGCTGTCGAGTAGCTTATTAGTCGTGCCTGCCATTTTGGTGATTTCATCCGCGGCCAGGCCTGCTTTTTGCAAGGTAATGCGTGATTCCTGTATCGCCGCACGTAAGTCCGGACCTTGCGTTGCTAATGTTCCCGAAAGGCTCTCCACATTGTCCAAAATTTGTTCGATGGATTGCTCATTCTTGTCGGACAATATGTTGGTCAGTCGCTCGGTCAACGTCGATAGCCGCTCCAAAAGCAAAGGCGCGTTGTTGAGCAGTTCGCCTAAAGCGCCGGGCTTTGTGGGAATGACGGGTACGCCGGTTGGACATGCGCTTTGTGGATTCACCTTAGGGCAAGCCAGTGCAGGTGCGCCTTTGACCGCGCCATCCAGCTGAATTTCCGAGACACCGGTAAAGCCGACGCCGTTGATCGTTGCGGTCGTACCCAAAAGAATGGGCACCGTATCCTTGATACTGATGCGCACCCGAACGAACTCCGGATCGGGTTCCCATAATTCGATGCTCTCTATCTGACCCACCGGAACGCCGGAGAAGGACACGCCGGAGCCCTTGGCCAAGCCATTGACCGATTGCTGAAAGAATATGTCATATTCTTTCTTGTCGCCATCGCTGGTCCGCGACAGCCAAACGGTAAAGGCCGCCAGCAGCGCCAGAAGGAGAAGCGTGACAGCACCCACCATCACATAGTTGGATTTGGTTTCCATCGTACTGCCTTATGACCTTTCTAGCCGCTGTGTCTTTGCATGTGCGGATTCGCCTTGGTCGCTGTGACCGCGCCGTGCCGCGCGACCCCGTGGGCCGCTGAAATACTCGTTGACCCACGGGTGATCGATGGCCAGCAATTCTTCAATCGCGCCTATGGCTATCACTTTCCGATCGGCCAAAACGGCCACGCGGTCACAAATGGAATAAAGCGTATCCAGGTCATGCGTAATCAAAAAAACCGTGAGGCCAAGTGTCTCTTTCAAATCACGTGTTAAACTGTCGAATTTGGCAGCGCCGATGGGATCAAGCCCAGCGGTTGGCTCATCCAGAAATAACAATTCCGGATCCATCGCCAATGCCCGCGCTACACCCGCACGCTTACGCATGCCGCCCGATAACTCAGATGGATATTTATGCGCAGCTTCTGGTGGAAGGCCGCTTAAGAAGATTTTGTAGCGTGCGATTTCGTCCAGCAGTTCTTTGCTAAAATCCGGGTAAAATTCGCGCAAGGGCACTTGCACATTTTCCGCAACAGTTAAGGTCGAAAACAATGCGCCACCCTGAAACAAGACACCCCAGCGCCGACGGACATCGGTTGCTTCGTCTTCCTCCTTACCAATCATGCCTTCGTCAAAGACGCGGATTTCCCCTGAATCTGGTTGTTGCAGGCCGATAATTGATCGCATCAGTACGGATTTACCCGTTCCCGAACCGCCAACGACGCCCAATATCTCGCCACGGCGTACTTCAATATCGAGATCTTGATGGATGACTTGGTCGCCAAAGCTATTGCACAGGCCCGTCACGGAAATGATGTTGGGTGGGTTCATCACTTAATCCCAACCAATTTCACTAAAGAACACTGCGAAAAATGCGTCGAGGACGATGACAAGAAAAATGGCCTGCACGACGGCAGCGGTGGTCTTGAGGCCAACTTGCTCGGCATTGCCTTTGACCTGCATCCCCTGGAAACAGCCGGCCATCGCGATGATTGCGCCAAAGACCGGGGCTTTGATCATGCCAATCCAAAAATCGGTCATAGGCGTTACTTCGCGCAGTCGCTGCACAAATGTAGCCGGCGGGATATCCAGAACAATCCAGCACAATAACCCGCCGCCGATGATGGACATTAATGAGGCGAAAATGCCCAGCAATGGCATCATCACCACCGCCGCAATCACGCGCGGCACGACCAATGCTTCGACGGGGACAACGCCAATCGTGCGCATCGCGTCAATTTCCTCGGTAATCTTCATCGTCCCAATCTGTGCGGCAAAGGCAGATCCGGACCGGCCCGCGACCATGATTGCGGTCATCAATATGCCCAGTTCACGAAACGTGAGTCGCCCGATCAGGTTGATCGTAAATACCTCCGCGCCAAATTGGCGCAATTGCACCGCGCCTTGCTGCGCAATGACAATGCCGATGAGGAAGCTCATCAGGCCAACAATGCCCAAGGCGCGCACACCAACCATATCGAAATGTTGAACAACCGCGTGCCAGCGAAAGCGGCGCGGGTTCATCAACAAAGTGAAGAATGCTTTGACCACTTGTCCGACAAAGCCAAGGAATTGCAAAAAAGTTGTTATACCGACGACAACACCGCCGCCAACTTCGGCCAAAAAGTGATACAGCGACGAAATAGGTGGTTTGGGGATAGCTTCGGCTTGATCCACACCGCTAACGGCATCAATCAAGCGACTTGCGTCATGTGCGCTACCGGTAATCTTTGCATTATGTTCCTTAGCTGTGCGGTGGACGAGCCAAGCACCGACGGTGTCCATATGCGTGATGCCGGAAATGTCGATTTCAGAGACAGAAGCGCTAATCTCCCGCAAACTGCGGTCTACATCACCAATTGATCCAATGGCGAAGGTACCGGACAGCCGGAGAACTTGCCCGCTGGGGAGATCTTCAACAGTGAATTCGGCAGAGTTAGCCATGGCCATATAATTGGCCTATTATGGGGACTATCACAAGCCTGTAGACTTCTTAGGTAAAGTTATGCCTTTAAGGTTATGATGACTAAGCCCAAACCGACCCTGCTGGCCATATATGATATGGACAAGACCGTTACACGACGTGCCACCTATAATGGGTTTCTTCTGCATATGGCGTTTAACAAGGCACCGTGGCGATTGTTGCTTGCACCATTTTTGCCAGTTGGTTTGGCCCTATATGCGCTGAAGATCTGGGACCGGGCGCGGCTGAAGCAGTTTTCACAAATTCTGCTGATCGGCAGACGCGTACCAAAGACGCATTTTGCCAAATATGTGGAAAGCCATGCGGATCTGGTTGTTGGCAAAAACGTCTATCCGCAATTGCTAGCACGCGTGGCCGAGGAGAAAGCGGCGGGTTATCGTCATGTCATGGCAACTGCCTCTTATCGTTTATATGTGGAGGCGATTGCCAAAAGGCTGGGCTTTGATGATGTCATTGCAACAGACCTATCGACCGACAGCAGCGGCCATGTACTGGCGCGGATTGACGGGCATAATTGCTATGACGCGGCAAAGCTGGAGCTAGTGAAGCGGTGGATGGAACGACACGGCTTTGACCGCGCCACTTGCCACATCCGGGCTTATTCGGACCATGTATCCGACGCGCCATTGCTTGGTTATGCCGACGAGCCCTTCGCCACCAACCCGCATGGCCCGCTTGCGCGATTGGCGGGGGCCAAGGGCTGGCCGATACTCGACTGGCGCGTCGCGAAAACCTGATCCTAAGCTATAGCACCGCTAGCGCACCCACGAGCCAGACCGCCCCCACAATCAGAGGAATGCCCGCAAGGTCGAGAAAAAATCCGGCCTTTACCATTTTGGGCAAGGCAATATGCCCGCTGGCCCATGCAATGGCATTCGGTCCTGTGCCTGACGGCATCATAAAGCCCCAGCTTGCCGCCATGGATGCCGCCATCGCCATCAACCATGGGTCAGCGCCCGTTGCGGCCACAAGGCCAGCCACCACAGGCAGCACACCACTGGCAGTCGCGACATTGCTAGCAAATTCGGTGATCAAAATGACCAAAGCGGTCAGCGCTAGCGCAATGATGACGGGATGCACCACCGATAATGGCTCCAGCGCCTCTCCAAGCCACGCAGCGAGCCCGGACTGTGTGATACCAGCCGCGAGCGCCAGACCACCCCCAAACATCATGATGACGCCCCACGGGGCTCTGTCTGCCTCCTGCCATGTCAGCAAGGGACGCCCTGTACCATCGGGTATCAGGAATAATAAAAACGACCCCGCAATTGCAATGCTGCCATCGGTTATCCCGCCCTTGGGCAATAGCGGTTCCAACACAGGTTGCCCAATCCATAAGCCGATGACCAAGAGAAATATTGGAATGAGCCGTTTTTCCGCCACGGACATGGGCTGTGCCTTGCCAATTGACGCGCGCGCGGCATCCACGTCGAAACTACCAGCAGTGACATTCTGCACGCGCATCAGGATGAACGCGCATAAAGGCACGCCGATAATCACGACGGGCAGGCCATAGAGCATCCATGTCAAAAAGCTGATCTGGATACCCAATTGCTTTTCCACGAGCGCCGCTGCAATCGCGTTGGTTGGCGACCCGACAAGCGTCCCAAGCCCGCCAATCGACGCGGCAAAGGCTACGCCCATGATAAGCGCGCCTGCTATTCCGTCGGTTTCTCCGGGCTTGGTTCCGCCAGCTGCCAGCACCGCGATCGCGATCGGCACCATGATCAGCGCGATGGAGGTGTTGGACATCACCATGCTGAGCAATGCGGTTGAACCCATGAACGCGATCATGAGGCCCGTGACGCTATGTCCAGATTTTCCCAATATGGCGAGGGCGACGCGGCGGTGCATGCCCGTACGTTCAATGGTGAGCGCCAAAAACGCGCCGCCAAGAATAAGGAACAGGATAGGCGAATAATATTCCTTCGCGACATCCGGCGCGGTCATAATGTTCATTAACGGCAGCGCTAAAAACGGCAGAAATGCGGTGACCGTCAGCGGCAAGGCTTGCGTCATCCACCATGTTGCCATCAAGATGGTGAGCGCGGAAACATGCCATGCGGAGGGTTCCATCCCCGCAGGTGCGGGCAAAAACAGCATGACGGCGAAGACAATTAGTCCGCCCCAAAAGCCTATTTTTTCTGCCGTCATGGGCGCAGGCCAATCAGCGAGAGTTGGCGGCCATATCCGGGTTCGCCCAAATGGCAACTGCGCCGGTAGCTGAAGAAACGATCCGGCTGGCTATAGGTGTCTTCGCCCAGACATTCGACCGTCCGGATACCCGCCGCCGCCAATCGTGCCGCGACATAGCCTTCGATATCAAATTGATAATGGCCGGCTTTGCCATCGGCGAAGAAGCGTTCGTTGGACGCGGCGTGTTCCATGAAATTGCGGAAAAAGCCTTCATCTACTTCATAGCTTTTCTGTGCAATGCAGGGGCCAATGGCGCAGCTTATGCGACCCGCCTGCGCGCCCAATTTTTCCATAAAGGCGATGGTGTTTTCCAGCACGCCACTTATCGCGCCTTTCCAACCTGCATGGGCCGCGCCGATCACGCCTGCCTCAACATCGGCAAACAGGACAGGCACGCAATCGGCGGTCACAATACCCAAAAGCACATTGGGTTGGTCGGTCACCATAGCGTCGCCGTGTGGTGGGTCATCTTGCGAAATGGCATTGTCGACCTGCACAACATCGGCAGAATGAAACTGATGGACGCGGGCAAGCATCGCACCAGGCAGAACCGACTGCACGCCGAGTAGCCGATTTGCAATGACGGATTCCCGCGCATCTTCAGAGCCCAGCCCGACGTTTAGGCCGGCATAGATCCCCGTCGACACGCCGCCCTTTCGTCCGAGGAAACCATGGGCGACGTTGCCCAGCACGCCTGATTGGATTACCTCAACTGCCATGCCTTGCATGTCCTCCCTTCGCCTCTATTCGCAACTGCCGCGCTTGACGGCAAGCCATTAGATTGCGAACCAGAATATATGCAGCGACATATGCTTATATTTGGAATGGGCTACACCGCCACCCGCCTTGCCGACACTTTGCGCGCCGATGGTTGGCTGGTGACGGGCACAAGGCGGATGAGCGATGGTGAAGCCATTGCCTTTGACGATCAAGCGGCGGTCCTGACGGCGCTGGAGACCGCAACGCATTTATTGTCGAGCGTGCCACCCATGGCCGAGGGCGGCGATCCGGTGCTACAAAAATATGGCGCGGCGATTGCGGCGCGCAGGCCCACATGGATTGGCTATCTTTCCTCCACCGGAGTCTATGGTGATACCGGCGGTGCATGGGTTGATGAAAGCGCAGCCGTGGGCAGCGGGCGACGCACCGCACGGGCCGAAGCTGACCTTGCGTGGCAAGCCTTGCGCGACGATGTGCATGTTTTCCGTTTACCCGGCATTTACGGCCCGGGCAGATCGGCGCTGGAGCGGGTAGTGGAGGGCAAGGCGCACCGCATCGATATGCCGGATCAGATTTTCAGCCGCGTGCATGTTGATGACATTGTCGGTGCGGTCATTGCCGCCTTTGATGGTCGGGCGGGCGTTTACAATATCGCTGATGACATGCCCGCGCCGCAAAATGATGTCATCACATATGCGTGCGACCTGCTGCACCGCGATTGGCCGCCATTGCAATCCATTGCGGAGGCTGGCCTATCGCTTATGGCGCGCGGATTTTATGCCGAAAACCGCCGCGTCGCGAATGATAAGGCGAAACGGCTGCTCAACTGGACGCTGCGATATGCCAATTACCGGCTGGGCTTAGGTGCCTGCATGGCGACGACCAAGCCCAGCATAGCCAACCCGCCGCCCGCTAGCGCCAGCATTGACCAGACATAGCCTTCGAATATCGTCGACAGGATCATCGCGACCACGGGAATGATCACGCCCGTATAGGCCGCCTTGCCAGGGCCAATGTCACGGATCAGGCGGAAATAGAGCGGGAAGGTGACAACCGTTCCAATGATGCTGAGATATAGGACACCGCCGATATAGCCCGGGCGCATGTCAATCACAGGCGGACCCGCCGTGATGAAAGCAAAAATGCTATTGCCAATGCTGCCCCAAAACATCGACCATGCCAATATCGTGATCGTTGGAAAACGCGCGATCTTTGGTGTGACTTGCAGCACGTTAGACACAGACGCCGTCGTCACCGCACATAAGACCAAAGTTAGCCCAAGCAGGACATCTGCCCCGCCCATTGGCGCAGCGCGATATTCCTGCAACATCAATAGCCCCACCCCAAGGCTGGCAATGACAGAGCCCCATTTGAACGCCCCGCTTATGGGCCGCCCCAACCAATATTTGGCCAACAATGCATTGGGCACAATCAACAAAGCGAACACCACCGCGACAAGACCGGACGTCACATAATGTTCAGCCGTATAGACAAAGTTAAAGTTCAACCCGAATTGCAGCAGGCCAAGCAACATCGTCCAACCGACCATCGACCGGTCAATTTTCAGCGATTGCCGCATCACCAGCGCGAGGATGAACGTGCCGATTGCCGCCACGATGAAACGATAGGTCACCGACCATGTTGCGGGCACAGTGCCCAATTGGTCGCGGATCACCAGCCAAGTCGAACCCCAGATCAATGATGTCACCATGAAGGGTATCCATACCCGTGGCGTCAGAAAACCGGGTTCCTCGGTGCGCTGCGTTTCGGACATGCTCATAAGGCCTCTATCGCGCGGGCCAATGGGGCCACATCGGTTTCTGTATGTTGCCAACTGGTTACCAACCGCGCCGCACCCCAGACATCGTCGATCACGCCCCAATCGTAAAAGTCAAAACCCTGCGCCCGTAACGCCGCCGCTTCGGCGGGCGTGAGGCGCAGGAACAGCTCATTGGCTTGCACAGGGTATAACAAGCGTTCACCCGCGGCCTGCGCAATGACCATCGCTGCCGCATTGGCGGACCGCGCATTGTGCAGCCATAGATCATCCTTCAGCATGGCGAGCAATTGCACGGCAAGGAACCGGCCCTTCGACTGCAAATGCCCCGCCCGTTTGCGGCGATAGCGCGCAGCATCAGCCAGAGCGGGATCAAAATAGACCAAGGCCTCCGCGCCCATGCCGCCATTTTTGACAAAGCCGAAGCTTAAAATATCGACGCCTGCGTTCACCGTGACATCGGCGGGCGTGCAGCCCAGATGCGCCACCGCATTGGCAAATCGCGCGCCGTCCATATGCAGGCCAAGCCCGCGTTCGCGGCACAAGGCCCCCAAAGCCGCGACCTCGGCTGGGGTGTAGACCATGCCATATTCGGTGGCGTTGGTGATCGACACCGCGGCGGCCTGCACCTGATGCACATCCTTGCGAATGGCGTCGAGCGTGGAGGAGACGGTCGCGGGCGTTATCTTCGCCCCGTCGCCTTCGACCAACATCAATTTCGCGCCAGCGGTGTAGAAACCCGGCGCGCCGCATTCATCTACCTCAATATGTGCCTCACTATGGCAAATAACGCCCTGATGCGGTTGCACCATGGAGGCAAGCGCAAGGCAGTTGGCGCTGGTGCCCGTCGCTACCCACAGAACCGCGGCATCGCGGCCAAAAAGTTCGGAAAACGCCGCATCCAACCGCGCGCTATATTGGTCCCCGTCATAAGCGGTGTCGATATGGTTGGCATCGGCCATGGCTTGCATGACAGCGGGATGCACCGGGGCGGCATTGTCGGAAAAGAAACGCATGGGCAGCGCATGGCGGGAAACCCCGTGCGGCGTCAAGGGGGTAAGGGGAGGGGAGCGGTATATAGTATTCCCACCTCAACAGCCTGCGCTGGTGCGACGGCATTTTTGCTGAACGGCTATCTTACACATTTCCACACGCGCCATGATGGACAAATTGCGACACCGCGGCCAAGGTGTTGGGATATGCCATAAACGATAAGGATGCCCCATATGCCATTGACCGCCGGTTTGCTGATAATCGCTTCTTTAGGCGCAACGATGACGCCTGCGAAAGGCGATGATGTGGTGCAGAAGGTGGCGCAAAGCGCACGTTATAATGCTTTGGTGCAGCAGCTTGATTCCGAACATGACCGTATCGTGGATGAGATTATCACCCTCGTCGAAATTCCCGCGCCGCCGTTCAAAGAGGCTGAGCGGGCCAAGGCCTATCACGACATGTTGCTCGCGGCAGGGCGTCAGATTTTGAAATAGATACCGAGGGTAATGCGATGGGCCTATATCGCGGGTCGGGCCCAGCAGGTGGGCCAGTGCTCGTCCTTGCGGCGCATCTTGATACGGTCTTTCCCGAAGGCACGCCGTTGAAGGTGCGCCGGGACGGCACCCGATTATATGCGCCGGGCATTGGCGATGACACACGAAGCCTTGCCGTCCTTTTGGCCTATGCACGGGCGATGAAGGACAAGAATGTCCGTCCGCGGACCGATATATTGTTTGTCGGCAATGTGGGCGAAGAGGGGCCGGGCGACTTGCGCGGTGTGCGTTATCTGCTCACCAAGGGCAAATATAAAGATCGGGTGAAAGCCTTTGTGTCGATGGACGGCACTGACCCCGAACGCGTGGTCAATGGCGGCGTGGGATCGCGGCGGTACCGGGTTAGCTATAAGGGGCCGGGCGGCCATAGCTATGGCGCCTTTGGTCTGGTGAACCCCATGGTGGCGATGGGCCAGACGGTTACTGAATTATATAAAATACCCGTGCCGGCTTCCCCGAAAACCACCTATGCGGCGTCGGTCACAGGTGGCGGCACGTCGGTAAACTCCATTCCCAATGAAGTGTTTATGGAATTTGATTTCCGGTCCGAAAGTCCGGCGGAGCTGACCAAAATCGAGCAACGGTTTTTGTCGATCGTGCAGGACAGCGTAAATGCTGAAAACAATGCCCGCGCGGTTAGAGAGGGTAAGATTGTCGCGGAAACGAAGCTGATTGGTGACCGGCCAGCGGGGATGACGGCGCAAAGTGCCGCGATTACGCAAATTGCGGCGGCGGCCATTCGCGCCAAAGGTATGACGCCGCAATTGTCCGCGTCTTCGACCGATTCCAATTTGCCCATGAGCTTAAGCGTGCCTGCCATAACCATCGGATCGGGCGGCAGTGGCGGCCGCGCGCACGCGCTCGACGAATGGATTGACGTCGAAAAAGCGCAAAGCGTCAAGGGCATGTCGACAGGATTGCTGATGTTATTGACCTTGGCGGATATGCCATAGCCCCCCGCATAACCTAGGATAACATCTAGGTTGTTGCGCGGCGCTTTAGGCAGTAGCAGCGAGGCAATTAGGGGTAATCCGGAATGTTGCGACGTAAAGCAGTTGTCATTGGTGCAGGTATTGGCGGCATAGCATGCGCCATGCGGTTACAAAGCCTTGGCTTTGACACCGAGATATTGGAGGCGTTGGACGCCCCTGGCGGCCGCGCTTATGTCCGCAAGGCCGATGGCTTTGTCTTTGATATGGGGCCAACGGTTTTGACCGTACCGCATTTCATCGAGGAATTGTTTAGCCTGCAGCAAGACCATGCCATGCTGGGAGAGCCCGACTTTCCAGCCCATGTTTTGGACGAAGATAACCGCGTGCGTGAAGGCATTTCGGGCGGGCCGAATACCAGCAAATATGTCGAGATAGTGCCAATTCTTCCGTTCTACCGCATCTATTTTGACGACGGCACATATTTTGATTATGACGGTGATCCTGTCAGCACGCGGACGCAGATCCAGCGCTTGGCGCCGGAGGATCTTGCAGGATATGAAGCCTTTCACGAACAAGCCCGCGCGATTTTTAAACGCGGCTTTTTGACATTGGGCTATACTTATTTCGGCAGCCTTGGCTCGATGCTACGCGTGGTGCCCGATTTGCTGAAGCTTGGCGCGGTGCGGTCGCTGTTCGGCATGGTCAGCAAATATTTCAAATCCGACAAAATGCGTCAGGTGTTCAGTTTTGAACCCTTACTTGTTGGCGGCAACCCCATGAAGGTGCCGGCAATTTATGCGATGATCCATTTTGTCGAAAAAACCTGGGGCATTCATTATGCCAAGGGCGGCACGGGCGCTTTGGTGGCTGGTTTAGTCAAAAAATATGAAGATATGGCCGGCCGGTTGCGGCTGAATGCACCCGTGCAGCGCATATTAGTGGAAGATGGCGTTGCCAAAGGCGTCGAGCTGGCAAGCGGTGAGGCGATAATTGCCGATGTTGTGGTGTCGAATGCCGATTATGCCACCACTTATCTTAAGCTGGTCGATAAGGCGCATCGGCGCATTAACCGTGATGCTTTGGTGAAATTCCGTAAGCAATCCATGTCGCTCATGGTGATTTATTTCGGCTATGAATGCCGCGACAATGACCCAGATTTGCGCCATCATAACATCATATTGGGCCCGCGCTACGAAGCGTTGCTGGATGAGATTTTCGAGAAAAAGGTGATGAGCCCGGACTTCTCGCAATATCTGCATATTCCGACGCTGACAGACCCAAGCTTGGCACCTGCGGGGCATCATGCGGCCTATACGCTTATCCCCGTGCCCAATAACGCCAGCGGCATCGACTGGGATGTCGAAGGGCCAAAGCTCAGCGCGCGGGTGCTGACCTTCTTGGAAGAGCGCGGCTATATCCCCGATCTTGCCGCGCGGTTGAAACATATGAGCTTCATCACGCCCGATTATTTTGCGGAAACCTTGGGGTCTTATCTGGGCAATGGGTTTGGCGTCGAACCTGTCCTAATCCAAACCGCTTTCTTCCGTCCGCATAATAAATCGGAAGATGTGCACAATCTCTATCTGGTCGGTCAAGGGACGCAGCCCGGCGGTGGCACGCCGTCCGTAATGATGTCCGCCAAAATGACCGCCCGCGAAATCGCCCGCGACCTGAGCGTGGATGAATCCATCGTCAATGGCGTGCCAAGTCAGCGGTAAAATAGGCGATACCAAGTGACAGACATTGCCGGGTAATTATCACCGGAAGCCAATGATCGGAAATTGTCCGGTATATGGAAGACATTCTGGTGCTGCTGGGGAGGATTGAACTCCCGACCTCGTCATTACCAATGACGCGCTCTACCACTGAGCTACAGCAGCAATACCGAAGGTGCGGCCCTATGCGAAGGCTGGGGCTTAATGTCAAGCGGCTTGCGCGCCGCCTTGCCATTTGGCATCGCGCGGACAGGGCGATAGCACGCACAGGAGAATGGCATTGGCAAAAGATGCAGAGGATAAAGAGCGGATCAAGGCAGAGCGGCTGCGCGAAGCCCTGCGGGCCAATTTGCGTCGACGCAAGGCAAAGCCGCCAGTTGCCGCAGCCGAAGACAATGCGGCAACGCCTTTACCGGAGAAAATCCGCCCCAAGGCATGACTATCGTCGTTGCACCTAGCGTGATAGTCGTGAATAGACCCAGTCATGTTGTACCAGTTCGCACGCCCCCTTTTGTTCAAGGCTGATGCCGAGACCGCACATAATCTGTCGCTGACCGCGCTAACGTTCATGCCGATTCCGCCGCTTGGTTCGGATAGTCCTATCCTTGCCCAGACATTTGCGGGTTTGCACTTTGCTAACCCTGTCGGCCTTGCACCTGGCTATGACAAAAATGCCGAGGTTCCGGTCGAAATCCTAAAATTGGGTTTTGGCTTTACCGAGGTGGGGACGCTGACCCCGTTGCCGCAAGAAGGCAATCCCAAGCCGCGGCTGTTTCGCTTGGTTGAGGACGAGGCTGTCATCAACCGCATGGGCTTTAACAATGCAGGGCAGCAGGCGGCCAGTGCGCTGCTGCAGAATATTCCTGAACAGGCACGCACTGGCCCAATTGGTATCAACATTGGGGCCAATAAGGACAGCGCCGACCGTGTGGCGGATTATGTCATTGGCGTGCGCAATATGGAGGCGCTGGCCGATTATTTGACCGTCAACATTAGCTCGCCCAATACGCCGGGCCTTCGCGCCTTGCAGGACAAGGCCGCGCTGGACGATTTGCTCGCGCAGGTCATGGCGGCGCGGACGCGGGACACGCCTGTATTCTTGAAAGTTGCCCCTGATCTGCAGCCTGCGGACATTGATGATATTGTCGGCGTTGCCATGGCACGGGGCATTGCAGCGTTGATTGTGTCGAACACGACGATATCGCGCCCCGAGTTGGTATCACGGCATGCGGTAGAAGCAGGCGGTTTATCCGGGGCTCCTTTGCGCGATATGGCGCAGCAGCGCATAATCGACTTCCGCAAGGCAAGCGGTAGGCTGATGCCGCTGATTGGCGTGGGCGGCATTGCGTCGGCACAGGACGCCTATGCCCGCATCCGCGCTGGGGCGTCTTTGGTGCAAATTTATAGCGCTTTGGTATATCAAGGGCCAGGACTCGCGCGCAGGATCAACAAGCAGCTTGCGCGCCTTTTGCAGGCCGATGGCTTTACCAACATAGCCAAGGCGATTGGCGTCGACGGTTAAATCTGCGCTTGGCTTTATCCTCCCAAGGCGGCTAAGTTGCGTGCATGAAAAAATCATTGCTCGCGTTTACCGCGTCCGCCCTCCTTTTCACCCAAGCGGCATCTGCCGAAAATGTCGGCGTAACGTCTTCTGCGGATCCTCGTGTCACTGAAGCAGGGATTGAAATGCTGCGCCAAGGCGGCTCGGCCGCTGATGCGGCGATGGCGATGATGCTTGCCCTCACGGTGGTCGAACCGCAATCGAGCGGTATCGGCGGTGGTGGATTCTTGCTGTATCAAGATAGCGCGAAGGGCGTGTTGACCACAATAAATGGACGCGAAACTGCGCCCGCGGCGGCGAAGGCGGACCGTTTTGTTGGACCCGATGGCAAACCACTCGGCTTTCTCGCGGCGTTTCAAGGTGGGCATTCGGTCGGTGTGCCGGGCAATATACAGCTGATGGCGCAAGCCCACCAAAAATGGGGCAAGTTACCATGGGCGACCGTGTTTAAGCCTGCGATCCGCCTTTCGGACAAAGGCTTCATTGTAAACAAAACGCTTGAATCACGGTTGCAGGGTATAGAAAGGCTATGGCCGAATTTCGATGAAGCGCGGGCGATATATTGGCGCGATGGCAAGCCAGTAAAGGCAGGCACAACGCTCAAAAATCCCAAACTTGCGGCCACGTTGAAGCTGCTGGCAAAAAAAGGGCCTGACGCTTTTTATACAGGGACCGTCGCAAGCCAGATTGTACAGGCTGTGACCACCAGCAAGCTCAGCCCTGGTGACATGACGATGACCGATCTCGCGCAATATCGTGCCAAAGAGCAGCAGGCGGTATGCGCGCCCTACCGAGTCTATGTCGTGTGCGGCATGGCGCCGCCTTCGTCGGGCGCAACCACCGTGCTTCAGATTTTGGGCACGTTACAGCGTTTTGATTTGGCTGCAACGGGCAAGGACAGCCCCAAAAGCTGGTACCTAATTGGCCAAGCGATGCAGTTGGCTTATGCGGACCGCGAAAAATATCTGGCGGATGATGCTTTTGTCGATGTGCCGGTCGCTGGGCTTTTGAACCCCGAATATATACAGGAGCGCTCAGCGCTGATTGATCCGGAAAAAGCGCGTAGCGACTATCCCGCCGGTAAACCACCCGGTGCCGCGCCGCGCACAGCCGCGATTTCGAGCGAAGTTGCGGGCACGACGCATTTCACGGCGGTCGACGCAAACGGCAACATCGCCAATATGACGTCCACAATTGAAGGTCCTTTTGGCAGCCAGCTCGTCGCAGGCGGATTCTTTTTAAACAATGAACTCACGGACTTTACCTTCGCCCCTGAAAAGGACGGTGCGCCTGTGGCAAATCGGGTGGCCGGCGGAAAGCGACCTTTGTCCTCCATGTCGCCGACGATGGTTTTTGACCGCAATGGTAGGGCGGTACTGACGCTGGGTTCGGCCGGTGGTAAGCGGATCATCATGCATGTGACCAAAACGCTGATTGGCGTGATTGATTTCGGCTTGCCGCTTGATCAAGCGATAGCGTTGCCAAATATTTATTTTGCAGGTGGCCAGTTGGCATTGGAACAAGACACGCCACTCGCCGCAATGGCGGAGCAGATTTCTGCATTCGGGCAGAAGGCTATTGTGTCTGACCTCGGGTCGAAGGTGAATGGCGCGCAATATCTCAACGGCGCTTGGACAGGTGCCGCAGATCCACGGAGCGAAGGGACATCGGCGACCATAGATGCAAAGGGTCAGGTTACGATTATCCGGCCCCCCGCCGCCGCGGAAGTGCCGTTGCCCAGCGTCGGATAAAAGACGCGCATTGCACCAAATTGCGAGTGGCGCTACCGCAAATAGGATAACAAAACAGGTTAACACATGGCTGGAAACGTGCAGGAGAGCATATATGGCTGCTGAACAGTTTGACGACTTTGACAGCTTCCCCAATCTTGTAACCATGTTTTTCGCGCGTGCGCGTCACCGCGGCAACGCGCCATTTTTATGGGCAAAGCATGACGGGGATTGGCATTCAATCAGCTGGTCGGATGCTGCGCGGCAAGTGGCGGGCTTTGCAAAATCGCTGCGTCAACTGGGGCTGCAAAAGGGCGACCGGGTCATGCTGGTGTCGGAAAACCGGCCCGAATGGTGCATCGCCGATTTGGGTATCATGGCAGCAGGTTGCGTGACCGTGCCGACCTATGTCACCAACACCGAACGAGATCATCAGCATATCTTGGACAATAGCGACGCGCGCGCCGTCATCGTATCCACGGCCAAGCTTGCCAAGACATTGACGCCAGCGGCTCTGCGGTCATCGCAGGCGGAATTCATCATTGCGATTGACCCCCAGCCAGCGATGCAAAAGGGCCAGTTATCGATGCATCACTGGGCCGACATGGTCAAAGGCACGGATTCAGACGTGCGCGCCAGTGAAGCGGCAATGGCGAGTGTTACGCGCGATGATTTGGCGTGTATTATCTACACCAGCGGCACTGGCGGGGCACCCCGCGGCGTGATGCAGCATCATGGGGCGATTTTGCATAACGCCGACGGCGCAGCGGCCGTCCTGCGGGAAGATTTTGGCCTGGACGAGGAAGAAGTTTTCTTGTCGTTCCTGCCTTTGTCGCATGCCTATGAACATAGCGGTGGGCAATTCCTGCCGATCGGCGTGGGTGCGCAAATTTATTATGCCGAAGGGCTAGAGAAACTGGCCTCTAACATTGAAGAAACGCGACCAACGGTCATGGTGGTGGTCCCGCGTCTTTTTGAAGTGCTACGCCAACGGATGATCAAGACTGTCGAAAAGCAGGGCAAGCTGCCCAATTATCTGCTCGATAAGGCGCTGACCATCGGAGAACGCGATTATTCTGGGCGCAAGCGTCTCGTCGATGCGCCGATGCGGTTGATTTTATCGCGCACGATTAAGCCAAAAATCCAGGCGCGTTTTGGCGGCCGGATGAAGGCAATGGTGTCCGGTGGCGCACCGCTGAACCCTGATATCGGGGTGTTCTTCCAATCCTTGGGGATTACGCTGCTGCAAGGCTATGGCCAGACCGAGTCCGGCCCTGTCATCAGTTGCAACCGGCCCAGCGCAGGTATCAAAATGGACACGGTTGGTCCGCCGTTGAAAAACACGGAGGTCAAAATCGCCGAAGATGGCGAGATATTGGTGCGCGGACCTTTGGTGATGAAGGGATATTGGCGCAATCAGGCCGAAACCGATCGCGTTCTCATTGATGGTTGGCTGCACACGGGCGACATCGGCCATATTGATGACGCTGGCCGCATTGCCATTACCGACCGCAAGAAAGACCTGATCGTCAACGACAAGGGCGACAATATCGCGCCGCAAAAGATTGAGGGCATGCTCACGTTGCAGCCCGAGATATTGCAGGCGATGGTATCAGGCGACAAAAGGCCATATGTCGTTGGCCTCATCGTGCCAGATCCCGAATGGGCGTTGGAATGGGCGCAGGCGCAAGACATGAAATATGACTTTGCCGACCTGCAAGCCAATCCACAATTCCGCGCCGCTGTGCGTGCGGCTGTGGATCGCGTCAATGCGGATGTATCGGTCACCGAAAAAGTGCGGCAGTTCGAATTTGCGGATGAACCCTTTTCCATCGAGAATGGCGAGATGACACCCAGCATGAAAATTCGGCGTCATGTCATTCGTGAGCGTTACGCGGTGCGCGTTAATGGCATGTACAAGGATTAAAGAGGCGTTGTGACGGGGATATGGGGGCTAAGCGTTTTGCGCCCATATTAGAAATTCGACATTGCCTTGCGGCCCGGTAATCGGACTGGTGGTTAGGCCGAGCACGGCCCAATTTTGGCTGACGAGCCATGCTCTTACTTCGTCACAGACGCGTGTGTGCACGTCTGCGTCCCGGACAACACCGCCTTTGCCTACTTCTTCGCGGCCTGCTTCAAATTGCGGCTTAATGAGCGCGATGAGCTGCGCCTTGCTCTTGGCGAAGGATAAGGGCCGCTCAAGCACCTTGGCCAAGCCAATGAAGCTCGCGTCACACACGATAAGGTCGACCGGCTCATGTATGTGGGCGTCGGTCAAGATGCGCGCGCTTGTTTGTTCATGAACAATGACGCGCGGGTCTTGGCGTAGCTTCCACGCTAGCTGGTTTGTGCCGCTATCGACGGCGTATACGCGTGTTGCGCCATGGGTTAGTAGCACATCTGTAAAGCCGCCCGTCGAGGACCCCACATCGATGGCAATATTGTTGGTGACATTAATAGCGAACGCCTCAAGCGCATGTGCAAGTTTAATGCCGCCGCGCGATACCCAAGGATGGTCGCTGCCCCGCACGCTGATCTCGGCATCTTCGGCGATTTGCTGTCCGGGCTTTTGCGCCTTAACATCGCCAATAAAGACAACGCCCGCCATAACCAGCGCCTGGGCGCGGGTTTTGCTTTCGGCAAGGCCGCGATCAAGGATGATTTGATCTAATCGTATTTTTTTGGTCGCCATGCCGCAACGCGCTAGCGCAGCGTGGACGATTTGGCCATAAGACAAAGCTATGCAAACGCGTTACCTGACCTTCTTCGCCGTTTTGGGCCTCGCTGCGTGCGTTGCGCCGCCGATCCCACCCGCGCCAAAGATACTGGCAGCGCCGCCGCCTGTGGCTGCTGCGCCGCCACCGCCGCGATTGACGGGTGATTGGAATGACTGGCCCTTTACGCCTGGCAATTGGACTTACCGCCGCGATGGCCGCACTTCGGTTGCGCAGTTTGGGGCGCCGGGACGTAACCCGACCATCAACTTTCGCTGCGATGCAGAGAACCGCCGCGTCACAATATCGCGTGAAGCAGCTGCACTGGGTGGGCCTATGATTATCCGCACCTCATCCATGACAAAAACCTTGGCAGCAATGGCACGTGATGCAAATCCGGCCTATCTGGTGGCCGACATCGCAACCACTGATCCCATCTTAGATGCCATGGCCTTTAGTCGGGGCCGCGTGTTGGTTGAAATGGAAGGGCAGCAACCCGTCATCCTGCCATCATGGGCCGAAATCACGCGCATAATTGAAGATTGCCGGGGATAATCACGGCGCGATTTATTGCAGCGCAGAATGACGACTTTTGGCAGAAAAAAAATTTATTACAAGACTTGTTTGTGCTCGCCGTTTGATTCACCTTGCGAATTGCGGAGGGCAGATAAATGTTTGATGCAAGCAAATTCCATTCAACGAAAGGAGGTGATCCGATGTCTCATGGTTCAGTTAAGAGGTCGGACAATTCCGTTCGGGAGATCGGCCGCTGAGCAAATCAGCGATGCCGCTCACGGCATGAAAGCAACTTCCGGCAGCGGGTGTCCGACCGCTGACCCATGTTTAAGGGCCGCTGGTTCGCTCCAGTGGCCCTTTTTCTGTTGTCCATACGCATCCACTTTTTGCCATACCGATGTTTTTTGTCGAACATTGTTGGCATTTCCTGCTGAAATGATTACATTCTTTGTAAGACTTTTAAGGAATTTGAGAAATGCAGTTTATGCGCGTGAGCTGGAAAATTTTGGTCGGTGTCAAAGACCTGTTTGTGCTGCTGTTTCTGGCGCTTTTCTTTGTAGCCATTTTCGCGCTGCTGAATGCAAATCCAAACCCGGCGATGGTCCGCGATGGTGCGTTGCTGCTCAAGCTGGATGGCGTGGTGGCCGAACAGCCGGCCGAAATCGACCCGCTGATGGCGCTGACCTCGTCGGCGTCCCCTGTCGGCGAAATCCGTCAACGTGATATCATTCGCGCGTTGAAGCTTGCCCAAAGCGATAAGCGGGTAAAAGTCGTTGTATTGGACATGGAGCGCTTCATGGGCGGCGGGCAAGCGAGCCTTACCGCAATTGGAGATAGCATTGATGCCGTTAAAAAGGCGGGCAAACCCGTTTATGCCTTTGCAACCGCTTACACCGATGACAGCTATCAACTGGCTGCCCACGCTACGCAGATCTGGATGGATCCGTTGGGCGGTGCATTATTAGTAGGTCCAGGGGGATCGCAGCCTTATTTTAAAGGATTGCTCGACCAATTGGGGGTAAAGGCCAATATCTACCGCGTGGGCACGTTCAAAAGTGCCGTCGAACCCTTTATGCGGTCTGACCAGTCGCCTGAATCAAAAATGGCGATCAAGGGTGTGTATGATGAGGTGTGGGGCCAATGGAAAGCTGACGTCGCCAAGGCCCGCCCGCAGGCGCAATTGGATCAATTGCTGACCAATCCCGCTGATGCGGTTGAGGGCGCAAAAGGCGACCTTGGCCAGTTGGCGCTATCGACAAAATTGGTCGATAAACTGGGTGACAAAATTGCCTTTGGAAAGTTCATCGCCAGCAAAGTGGGCGCGGATGAAAAGATGACGACCGGTGGCTTTGCGCACACGCCTATGGATGCGTTGCTGGCCAGTTACGGCCCGCCATCGGCAGGAGAGCAGATTGGCGTTGTGACGGTTGCGGGAACCATCGTTGATGGTGAGGGCGGCCCAGGCTCAGCGGCTGGCGATACTATCAGCGCGCTGATTTATGAGGCACTCGATACCAAGGATTTGAAGGCACTTGTTGTGCGCGTGGATTCGCCTGGTGGATCCGTAACCGCATCGGAAAAAATCCGCCTCGCGATTGCCGCGGCTAAGGCCAAGGATATTCCGGTTATTGTGTCCATGGCCAATCTGGCGGCCAGCGGTGGCTATTGGGTTTCATTACCCGCCGATGTGATATTTGCTGACCCTTCGACGATCACGGGTTCCATCGGTATCTTCGGTGTTATCCCAAGTGCCGAGGCGGGCCTTGCGAAAATCGGTGTGAATGCCGATGGGGTCAAGACGACGCCATTGTCCGGCGAGCCCGATGTCCTGAACGGTTTCAGCCCCGAATTTGACCGCGTGGCACAAAGCGCGATTGAAAATGGCTATCGTCAGTTTCTAACGCGGGTTGCGACAGCGCGCAAAAAGACGCCTGAGCAAGTGGATGCCGTTGCACAAGGGCGCGTGTGGGCTGGCGGCACCGCGCGTCAGCTTGGTTTGGTCGACCGGTCAGGCAATATGAATGATGCTTTGGCGGAGGCAGCAAAGCAGGCGGGGTTAAAACCGGATGGTTGGCACGCGGTGTATATTGAACCGCCCACCAGCTTTGCCGATACGCTGCTTCAGGGGTTGATGCCGAAAAAGGCGCAATCGAACGCACCGATGGATATATTTGCGCATGCCGCATGGCAGCAAAGCCTTTTCATGCAGCGCGTTGCGGCGGATCTCGAGTTGTTGACAGGCGTAAAAGGCGTGCAGGCGAAATGTCTGGAATGCGGCGACTTCGCGCCGCCTGCTCCTGTCGCGGCGGAAAAAACCTGGCTGTCTGTTTTGCTGAAGGCCTTCAGCTAAAACGTGCGGTGAAGCTTATGTCTTCACCGCGCAGATTAATCCGGAGGATGTTGTAACGCCCACTATTTCCGGGTCTTGCAATGCACGGGTGCGCCGCAGAAATTCCTCGACGGTTATCTTGCGCATATCTTGCCCGCGCAGTTTCTTAAGGCCCTTCAGCTTGTTCAGTTGGATCAGCGAAAGGCGGTCAACCATCCGGTCGGCCATGCACCCGGCAATGGGTTGCGAAAGCCCCGCATCCATCAATGCCGTGCGGACGCGGGTTTCGGGGGTGGCGCAAGCCGAAAGCGCGAAGGATATCATGCCGACCAGCGCAATCCGTTTCATATACCTTTTTCCTTCGCACGTTCAACGCCTTCAATAATAATGCGTTTTGCGTCCGTTTCATCACCCCAACCATTCAGCTTGGCCCATTTTCCGGGCTCCAGATCTTTATAATGGGTGAAAAAATGCTCGATCTGTTGCAGGACAATAGGGGGCATGTCCTTATAGGTCACGACGTCGGAATAATAAGGGAAGGTTTCGTTCACCGGAACGCATAGCAATTTTTCGTCGCCGCCCTTATCGTCTTCCATCATGAGCACGCCAATCGGACGGCATTTGACAACCGCGCCGGCGATGATGGGGGAGCGGGCGACGACCAAAGCGTCCAAGGGATCGCCATCTTCGCCCAAGGTGTGCGGAACAAAGCCATAATTGGCTGGATAGCGCATCGGCGTATGCAGGAAGCGGTCAACGAATAAGGCGCCCGATGCCTTGTCGAATTCATATTTCACGGGCTCACCGCCAATGGGGACTTCGATCAGGACGTTGAGGTTTTCGGGTACATTGTCGCCCGCAGGGATGAGGTCAATACGCATGGGAGAATGCTTTCAGTTTGATATTCGTTGGTCTGTCATGGGCTGAGCAGACAATCCATCGCGGTCTTGCCTTGGCCTGTGACTTCGCAGTGCGGATAGCGTAAACCATGCGAATAGGCGATGTCTATTTGTGTAAAACGCTTCTTGCACTCTACTTGCAACCGAACCGGCGTGTTGTAATCTTCTGCTCGGCGTGTGCGGAACAATGTGCGTGAGTTCATTGGCGCAGATTTGGAGAAAGCGCGGCGTTGCATCCAGCCCTATTCCACTCAAAGCAATTAGCCGCTAGGGCGCTTCATTATGGCAAAGATACAGACACCCCAAGCCGTGCGCGGCACGCAAGACATGTTCGGTGAGACCGAGGAGCGCTTTGCGCATGTGGTTGCGACCTTTGAACGTGTGCGCAGGCTGTATGGTTTCAAGGGCCTGCAACTGCCAGTCATTGAGCCTACAGCGGTTTTTTCGCGCAGCCTGGGTGAGGCAACCGATGTCGTCTCGAAGGAAATGTACAGTTTTGAAGACCGCGGCGGTGATTCCATAACGCTGCGGCCCGAATTCACCGCTGGCATCGCGCGCGCTTACCTCACCAACGGCTGGCAGCAATTTGCGCCGATGAAGCTGTCGGTGCATGGGCCATTGTTCCGCTATGAACGCCCGCAAAAGGGTCGCTATCGCCAGTTTCACCAAATTGACGCCGAAATCATTGGTGCAGCGGAGCCTGCGGCAGATGTCGAATTGCTGGTCATGGCGGACCAGTTGCTTAAAGAATTGGGCATCCATGAAGGCGTGACGTTGCAGTTAAACACGCTGGGTGACACGCCGAGCCGCGATGCATGGCGCGCGGCGTTGGTTGGCTATTTCAATGAGCATAAGGGCATGTTGTCCGAAGACAGCCTATCGCGGCTGGAGAAAAATCCGCTGCGTATCTTGGACAGTAAAGACCCCAAGGACCGCCCCGTGGCCGATGCGGCGCCTGTTATCGACGATTATCTATCGGGCGAAGCGCAGGATTTCTTCGGCGCTGTCACCGCAGGCCTTGATGCCGCGGGCGTTGCGTGGACCCGCAATGCGGCGTTGGTGCGCGGCCTTGATTATTACCGCCATACCGCATTTGAATTTGTGACCGACCGGTTGGGTGCGCAAGGCACTGTGCTTGGCGGCGGACGTTATGACGGCTTGATCGAGAATCTCGGTGGCCCTGCGACGCCAGCGGTCGGCTGGGCCGCGGGGATTGAACGGTTGGCGATGTTATTAGATGCGCCAACAGGTCGTGAAATGACTTTTGCAGTCGTCGCCGATGCACCAGAGCTAGACGAGGAAGCCCAGCGCGTAGCCAATAAACTGCGCCGGGAGGGCGTACCCGTTTTCCGCTCATTCAAAACCAATCCAAAGCGGCAAATCGAATCTGCTCGGAAAGCCAACGTAGACGGTCTACTGTTCATTCGGCCTGGCCAGCAATTGCACATCACGCATGTTCAGGGGTCTCCATACGCATTGAGAGATCTGATTACCAAAGCTCTGGCGCATGTCCCTGACGGTTATCAGGCTGCCAGTGGCGACGGCGAATGAGCCGTCCTACCGTAGATGTCCACCGTCACCTTGAACTTGTTTCAGGGTCCATTTCGCCTCTCTGCCCTTCGGTATCGGCTTCACGGTGGATGCTGAAACAAGTTCAGCATGACGTGGAGGGAAACGTCGCGATTATGCTCCGCTGGAGCGACGGTGTGTGTGGGGACGCAAATTGAAAATTTCCCCGCACCGCATCGCGCAAATTGAATCGCGCTTTTCCGAGCTTGAGGCGCGGATGGCTTCGGGGCAGCTGGAGGGCGACGCTTTTGTCGCTGCCTCCCGCGAATATGCCGAGCTCGAGCCTGTGGCCAAGGCTGCCGCCGAAGTCCGGCGCTTGCGTGCAGAAATCGAAACGCTTGGCGCTATGGCGCAAGATACTTCCGACCCTGATTTGCATGCCATGGCGGTCGAGGAGCTCGATGTTGTCACGCAGCAGCTATCGGACGCGGAAACGTCGCTCGCGATTTCGTTGCTGCCGCGCGATTCTGCGGATGACAGACCAGCGATGCTGGAAATTCGGGCGGGCACGGGCGGCGACGAAGCCGCTTTGTTCGCGGGCGATCTCTATCGCATGTATGAACGTTACGCCGCGGGGCAGGGTTGGAAGATTGAACCAATTTCGGTCAGCGCCTCCGACGTGGGCGGCTATAAAGAAGTGGTCGTTGCGATTAAAGGCACGGGCGTGTTTGCCAAGCTGAAATATGAAAGCGGCGTCCACCGCGTGCAGCGCGTGCCGGTGACCGAAAGCGGTGGGCGGATCCACACCAGCGCGGCAACGGTGGCGGTTCTGCCGGAGCCGACGGAAGTGGATATACAGATCGAGGCCCGCGACCTGAAAATCGACGTGTACCGTGCGTCGGGTGCAGGTGGACAGCATGTTAACACCACGGACTCCGCCGTGCGCATCACCCACTTGCCCACGGGTATTGTGGTGACGTGTCAGGACGGGCGTAGCCAGCACAAGAACAAGGAGCAGGCGATGCAGGTCCTGCGCGCCCGCATGTATGAAAAAGAGCGTGAGGAGGCCCAGGGCGCCGAAGCCGAAGCCCGCAAGGCCATGGTTGGCTCCGGCGATCGTTCCGAACGCATCCGCACCTATAACTTTCCCCAAGGCCGCGTGACCGACCACCGGATCAACCTGACGCTGCATAAGCTGCCCGAGATATTGGAGGGCGGTGGCTTGGGCGAACTGGTTGACGCGTTGATTGCCGAGGATCAGGCCGAGCGTATGGCGGGGTTGGGGGATTAACTGTTCGATTTTCCCGTCACCCTGAACTTGTTTCAAGGTCCATTTATCAGCCGGAAACATGGCTTAGTGCTGCACGATGGATGCTGAAACAAGTTCAGGGTGACGGCTCAAGAAATCAGGGGGGGTTAATCTACCGCCAACCGCCCATGTTCCAGCTTCGGCAACACATAACGCGCAAACATGTCGCATTCGTTGATGTGCGGATAGCCCGACAATATGAACGCCTCGATACCTATGTCGCGATAGGCGTTAATCTTGGCAAGCACTTGGTCCGGATCTCCGACGATGGCCGCGCCGCAACCTGAACGGGCGCGGCCAATGCCGGTCCACAGATTATCTTCCAGATATCCATCATTTGCCGCAGCTTGCGCCCGCAATTCGGCCTGATGCGCGACGCCGAAGGTCTGCGTGTCGAGCGATTTGTTGCGGATAGCCTCGCCCTGATCGGCATCAAGCTTGGACAGCAAATGGTTGGCATACGCGCGGGCCTCTGCCTCGGTTTCGCGGACGATGACATGGGCGCGGAAACCATATTTCAGCGTGCGGCCGAACTTGGCGGCGCGGGCGGTCATGTCTTCTACCAAGTCCTTGGCACCCTGCACCGTTTCGGGCCACATGAGATAGACGTCGCAACCTTCGGCAGCGGCATCCTTTGCGGCTGGCGAGAGGCCACCAAAATAAAGCGGGGGGCATTTACCGCTGACCGTTTTTATGCGCGGCGGGTCGATGTCGATCTTGTAATGCTCCCCATCGATCGACAGATGTTCGCCGTTCAGCAACGTCTTCAAGATGTGCATCGCCTCAACGGTGCGGCGATAGCGGGGCTCGGAATCCATCTTGTCGCCGGGCAAATCCGACGAGATGATGTTGACATTCAACCGCCCGCCCGAAATCTGGTCCAGCGTTGCGATTTGCCGTGCAAGCTGGGGAGGCCAGCTTTCGCCGATACGCACAGCCATCAGCAATTTGATCCGCGTGGTTAGCGCCGCAATCGCGCTTGCAAAGGCGGTTGTATCGAGGCCAAGGGTATAGCCCGATGGCAGCAAGATATTGTCAAACCCGCCTTTTTCGGCAGCCAAAACGATATTGCGGCAATGTTCCCAGCTGGAGGCCAAATTGGCGTCAGGCACGCCCAGAAATTCATAGTCGTCATCGCACAACGCGGAGAACCAGCTCACTTCGACAGGCGTGTTCATGGCAGCGGCACTCCACGTGCGGCGACAAGGACGCTGTACCAATCCGCGCGGGTCCATTGAATTTTGAAAGCGTCGGCGGCTTCGGCAATCCGCGCCGGGTTTTGTGAACCGACAATCGGGATGGGGCGGGCGGGGTGCGCCATGATCCAGCTATAGGCCGCTGCTGTGCGCGAAACGCCGTGCGCGGCTGCAACCGCCGAAAGGGCTGCAGCGACATTTTGTTCACGCGCATTTTGTGGGTCCCCAATGCGCCCGCCGCCCAAAGGCGACCACGCTAGGACCGCAAGGTCCATCGCTATCGCTTGATCCAACTCGCCATTTTCGATGGTGTCGATCCGCAAGGGGGACAGTTCGGGTTGTGTTGAGACAATGGGAACCGTGCTAAATTGCGCCAGCGTTGTAATCTGCGCTTGCGTAAAGTTGGACACGCCGAATGCGCGAATTTTGCCTGACTTATGCGCGTTTTCGATGGTGCGGGCGATTTCCTGCGGGTGGGTCAGCACATCGGGGCGGTGAATTTGCCATAGGTCGATACGGTCCGTGCGCAATCGGGTCAGACTGTCATCAATGGCTTTGGTTAGATATTCCGCGCTGCTGTCATAAGGCGTTGGCGGGGTGATGCCACCCTTTGTCGCCAGTATCATGCGGTCCCGATATTCAGGGGCTTGTGCAAATATTTGGCCCAGCAGTTCTTCGGCCTTGCCAAAACCCTGCTCGCCAAAACCGTAAATGTCGGCGGTGTCAAACAAAGTAATACCAGCATCAAATGCGGCATCAATCGCGGCGCGCGCTGCAGACAAATCAAGTCCAGCAAAGCGCCACATGCCCCATGCGAGGGAAGAGATTTCTATGCCACTTTTGCCCAATGGACGCGTGCGTGACGGGGAAGGAAGGGTCATGATTTTTTGCTCTTTTTTGGTGCAGGAAAATAAGGTGGGGCCACGGATTCGCGGCTGATAAGTTCGTGGGGCAGACGACGATGCTCAATTCCGCCTTCGCCAAATAAAAGGTCAGCGGCGGTGGAGGCAAGGTCTCGAACGGGTTGGCGCACCGTGGTTAAGGGCGGCCAGACAACACGCGCCAGTGTCGTATCGTCAAAGCCAGCAACCGAAAGCTGCTCGGGGATTTGAATGCCGCGCCGATGCGCGACCGCAAGCACGCCCGATGCCATGTCGTCGTTCGATGCGAAAATCGCGGTGGGTGGAAGCTTGAGCGACAGAAACTGTTCCGTGGCCGATACGCCGCTTTCGAAATCAAACCGTCCCTCGGCAATTAGGTCAGAATCAACCGAGATGCCGACGCGTCCCAGTGCACGTTCGTAACCCGCTTGTCGTTCACTACTCGCCTTATGATTTGGGTGGCCCTTGATAAAGCCAATCCGCCGATGGCCGATGTTGATGAGCTTCGTCGTCATGTCGTCAGCGGCCTGCATATCATCCATGAAGACGGAACTGGTCAACGCATGGTTAGTGCCCGGTGAGATGCGGACAAAGGGAATGTTGAGCGCTTCAAGCGCATTCAGCACCGGCACGCAATCGGTTACGGGGGAGGAGAGTATTGCGCCGTCAACATGTGTTTGCCGGACCATGCCCAGAACCTGTTCGCCGACGTCTGGGTCGGCGACATCCACCGGCTGCGCAATCAAGCGCATGCCTTCTTGATGGCATCGGTCCCAGCATCCCTGCATGATCTGGTGCATATAATAAGGGCTATGATTGTCGTAGATGAGGGCAATCTGCCCGGATTTGGTGCCAGCAAGAATGCGTGCTGCGATGCTGGGGCTAAAGCCAAGCTCGGACATGGCGGCGTCCACTTTGGCCTTAGTCGCCGCGCTCACATAAGGATGGTCGTTCAGCACGCGGCTAACGGTTTTGACCGCTACGCCAGCCAGCTTTGCGACATCGCGTATGTTGGCGCGAGGGTTCATGCAGAAAACGCCGTGCGGATGGCCGCGAACAGGTCCGCATATGCGCTGTCGGTGCGGGTGAAGACGGCTGGCTGACCATGCGGTGCAGCGATCTCATGCGTGCCTTTGCCATAGGCCGTGCCGGACCAGAGATGGACCCAATCGCCATCGGGTATTGCCACCGGACGGCTGTCCTGACCTTGTTCAACAACCGGTGCGACGATCATGTCAGCGCCATAAAGATATTGGTCCTGAATGTCGAAATATGCAGGGTCATCATAATGCAGGAATAGTGGCCGTTGCAGCGGCAGGCCCTTAGCCAATGCTTCGTCACACAATGCGCGGACATAAGGCGCAAGCTGCGCATGGACTTGGCTCATCCGTGCAAAATGGTTCAGGATTTCGGGGCTGCTGTCCAGTTGTAGATTATCCGCGGGACGGTTGCCCTCATGGCTGCGCATGACGGGTGCAAAGGCGGCAAGGTCGATCCAGCGGTGCATAAGTTCTGCCGTCCGCACCACGCCGTGCAGGCTCGTATAGCCGCCCAAGTCGCTATGATGATAGGCGTTGCCCAACATGCCCGACGACAAAGCGGCCGTTATCACCGTATTGATGCCGTCATGGCGGGTGAAATCAACACTTTGGTCGCCCGCCCATAATAAGGGGCAATGTGCCTGAACGCCGGAAAAGCCCGCACGCATGAAGAAGGTCGCGTCGTGCGTTTTGCCGCGTGACGCTATCGCATCGGCGTTGACCTTCGCCCATAAAACGGGCCAGCGATTATGCGCCTCCATCGGGTCTGATCCGTCGAACAGCCGCACATCGGTTGGCAGATATTCGCCAAAGTCGGCCATCCAACCTGACAATCCGAAATCGAGCATTTCCTGGCCAATGATACGGTCGGCAAACCAATTGGCGGCGTCAGGATTGGTGAAATCGACAACGCCAGCGTCAAATTCGCCGAAGTCGACCGCATAGGCGTCGTCACTGTACTGCCGCAATGCGAGATAATTATTGGCCAATGCTTCTAAATAGAGAGCGCCGTCCACCGCCAGATAGGGGTTCACATAGCCCAAAAAGCGAATGCCCCGTTTGGCCAGCGACGCGATCTGTGCAGGCAGGTCGGGATAGCGTGCGGCGTTCCATTTCCAGTCCCAGAACAAGCGTTTGCCAAAACTGGTTTGGCGGATGCCCACCCAATCCTCGCACCACAGCCCCGTAATGGACGCGCCAGAGGCAGCTATGGTCTCGAAGCGGTCAAATGTGTCCACGCCGTCCTTAAGGCCGACAATTGCCCCAGAAATCGCCCAGTCGGGCAAGGGCGGTTGACGCCCGAAACGGTTGGACAATTTGGTCACCAGATTGGGCAGCGATGGCGCATCGAAAAGCTCTAAATCGACATTGGCCGACCAGCATTCGACGCCAACCCGGCTTGCTTCCGTAAGATCGAGTACGGCATAAGCTGCCGTTTCGAGGTGCACGGCATAACGCGCACTGCTTACCCATGTCGGTTGCGGGTAATTGGTCGTCCAATAATCACCGCCCGCCAGGCCATTCGCATCCATGGTCTGGGTAAGGGCGGTCGATTTATCGCGGCCTACCCCAGGCTCCGACGTCCAGAACGGAAAGCGACGCCCGTTCAGCCGTAAATAGGACATTTGCTCCCCGCCGCCCCAAAGGGCTTCGGTGGTTGCGCATTGCATATCTATCCAAAGCCGGTTGAAGGCGGGATCGTTGCAGCGAAATTTGAGGATGGATCGCTGCGCCTTTTCCTCAAACTCCAGCGTTGCGACAATGTCGGGTCGTTTTGCGTTCCAAAGCCGGATACAGCCGTCGACTTGGGAGGAGCAATCCAGCTTCAATCGTGTTTCAACGATGTCGTCGATGCGAAAATTGCCGCGAACCATTTCAAGGTCCGGTGATCCAACGCCAATGCTGATAACTGGAGCGCCCGCGCGATGTGACAGCATGCAGTTGTTATCGCGCAGCAGGTCAAAGCCGTCTGATTGCATGATGACTGAAAATGGCAACTTCCGTCCCTCTCGCCGTTTCGAACCTGCTACTATGACAACATTGCAACAGTTCGGACTTAAAAATCGTCGCCATATGACACCGCTAGACATATTGAGTCAATCTGGTAACAACCCAGCCATTGCTAAGGTATATCCTCACATAGCTTTTATTGCTTGCGCAAACTCAAGTGATTTAGTTGAGAAGCGGATGGCCATTTTTAGGGAGGTACATATGATGTTCAGTTCTGAATTTAAGAAATCGTCTTTCATCCGCGCTTCATTGTTCGCAAGCGCTGCTATCATGGCAGGGGTAAGCCTGCCCGTAATGGCGCAGACCGCTCCAGCAGAAGATGATTCTGCCAATGCAGAAATCATCGTAACCGCGCAAAAGCGTGAAGAGCGTTTGCAGGATATTCCGCTTGCTGTCTCCGTTGTTGGCGGAGAGGCTGTCGCCAATAATGGCGGCATCACCCTTGAAAATGCCCAGTATCTCGTTCCAAGTTTGAACTTCCGCAAGGCGGGTACGTCACTGAACCAGGCATTGTTCCTGCGCGGCGTTGGCACCATCAACTTCTCGATTGCTGCTGAGCCATCGGTCGCTGCTGTTCTCGATGGTGTGGTCTTGAGCCGTGCTGGTGAAGGCTTCACGGATTTGTTCGACGTTGAGCGTATCGAAGTTTTGCGCGGACCACAGGGCACATTGTTCGGAAAGAACGCATCCGCTGGTGTAGTAAGCATCGTGACGAAGCGTCCGACGGCTGAATATGGCGCGACGGTCGAAGGTTCATTTTTCACGAAATCCGAATATCGCGGTCGTGCGACGGTTAACTTGTCGCTAAGCGCCAATGTGCGTTCGCGCTTCACCGGATTTTACGGAAGCTATGACGGCAACATTAACAATTTGACCACGGGTAAAAAGGTCAATGGCTATGAACATTATAGTGTTCGCGGCGCGATTGAAGCCGACGTTAGCGAAAAAGTAATGCTGACGCTGCGCGCCGATTACCGTAAAGCCGATGACGATTGCTGTGCCGAAATTATTGGCAACACGCCAACCAACGCGGCCGCTCTGGCGCTGGTTGGAACTGGCTTTGATCGTTCGGACTCACGCAACATTCGGCAGAACCTCGTCACTGCGACGAAGGAAGAAAGCTGGGGCATTGCGCTGCAAGCAGACATGGAACTGGGCGAGCATAGCGTGACTTCAATTACCAGCTATCGTGGCTGGGATAACACTGAAATCCGCGACGGCGACTGGCTCGATCGGCCCTATGTTGGTTTGAACCAATTACATGATAATGGCCCGCAAACATCGAATACCTTAACTCAGGAAATTCGAATTGCTTCACCAACCGGGCAGTTCCTCGAATATGTCATCGGAGCATATTATTCGAAGGCGGAATCGGACCGGACATTCACGCGCAATGTGATCACATGTTCAGCATCAACGCTTGCTGCGGTGGTGCCGGGCCTCACACCTTGTTCAACGGCTGCGGGGGCGTCGACGATCACAACTCCTGCCGGAACGGCTGACTTTGGTTCGACATTCAAAAATATGTCGGTATTTGGACAGGCGACGTTGAACCTGTCCGAAAGTCTGCGCTTCATTGGTGGTCTGCGCTACACACATGACGAATTGGACGTGAACCATATTCGCCGTACATCCTTGGCGGGCCCAGGCGTACAACCAAGTTTTGACGCGGGCGTATATAATAAAGGTCTCGTGGCAACAGCCCCGGCAACAGGCTTTGTGGCCGGCGCGTCAAACGGTGTTCCCTTCACCACCAGCACCAGCAACAATAACGTTTCGGGCAAGGCAGCCGTGCAGGCTGACCTCACGCAAAACAATATGGCTTATGCAAGCTATACCCGTGGCTATAAAGGTCCAGCCTACAATATATTCTACAACCTAACGACGCCGGGCGCCGGTGTTATCGCACCGGAAACGGTCAACGCGTATGAAGTGGGATTGAAAAATACGCTTCTTGACGGTGATCTGATTGTTAACCTCGCGGCATATTATGCCAAGTATAACAACTATCAGGCAAACAGCCCCGATTTCGTGGCCGGTGTGCGTACCACGCGCCTTACAAATGCTGGCTCGGTTTCAACAAAGGGTTTCGAGGTTGATTTTGTTGCATCGCCATTGCGGAACTTCAGCCTTTCGGGCGGCGTTGCATACAACAAGGCACAGGTTGAGAATTTCCGTTTGCCACCAGGTGCCGATGCATCACAATTGGTCGCCAAGGGTACGCCTCTAGCGAATGCTCCAAAGTGGAAAATGTCGCTTGGCGCGCAATATGACATTGAAACTTCAGGTTTTGCGAATATCGAATTGGGAAGCCAAATCGCAATGCAGTCCGACCAAATTTACGAAGCAAGTGCGAACCCGGCTGTGCGCCTTGGTTCGACCGTAGATGGCTACGCGATTGTCGATTTGTCCGCAGCTTTGGTTGATCCGAATGATGGCTGGCGACTTGCGTTTCAGGTTAAGAACCTGTTCGACAAGAGTTTTGCATCTTCGATCGTATCGGGTGGTCCCGGTGGTGCATATCGCTACATCATCCCCCGCGAGGCAGATCGTTATTTTGGCGTAACAGCGAAAATCAATTTCGGCGCGAAATAACAAAAAGCCCTTTAGGCTCAAAAAAAGGCTGGAATCCACAATGGGTTTCGGCCTTTTTTCGATTTTTTGGGGAGGAGAAATTGGATGGCGCGAGATAATTGATGAAGTCCGCATCTCCCTCTCTATTGTGCCTTTTTGGGTTCAACCCGGTCGCGTGGTTGAGTTGGAACGTCTTTCGCGTTGACCAAGAAGTGGCGTGCGATGCGCGTGTCTTAGCGGTGAAAGGTGCCGAGGAACGCGTCATTTATGGACGGGCATTGGCGCGGACAGCGTTTGGCGGCGTGCCGATCTTTGCGACCGCACTGAATTCACCAAAAACTATCATCGAACGATTGAGGAGACTGAATATGAAAAATGCCAGCACGAAACGGCGCTTGTTTGGGAAAATCGGTGTTATGGCCGCCGCTGCTATTGTCCTGCCGCTTACAGCAACAGTTGTGCCCGCCGTGGTTGCACAGGATGCAACTGCTGCCGATAGCAAGGCCGAAGCGGTCAAGCGCGATGTCCGGATCATCAAGATAAAGCGCGACGGGAAAGAGGTCGATATCGTCGGCCATGACGGCGATAACAAAGATGTCACCAAGGTCGAACGTGACGGTAAAATCTTCATCTTCCGGACCGACAAGAAGCTGACGGAGGAGGAAGTCGAAAAAATGGTCGGCGAGGCTGAAGCGTCTGGCAAAGCGGCCGATGCGGCTATGGCCGAAGGCGCGCGCGGGATATTGGAACCCAAGCGGATCATCATAAAAGCCGCCGCCGATATACCTGAGATCGACATTCAAGAAATGACCGAAAACTGCACTGCCGCCGAGCAACCCGTCACTGCCGATGTCGAAGGTTCGGATGGTACGAAAAAGGCGCGCGTCCGCCTTGTAATGTGCGGCAAGGGGCAAGCAAAGATTGCCCGAATTGAAGCGATAAAAGGCTTGCGCGAGGCACGTAGTGAGATTGCTTCGGAAAAAGATATTCCCAAAGCCGTGCGCAAAGATGTGATCGAAAAGCTGGATCAAGAGATCCGCCAGCTCGAGGCGCAAACCGACAAGTAAATTGACTGGCAAACTATCACAGAACCTCTGGCTGCGCTTTTCGGTTCTAGGGTCAGAACTCTAATGGGGCGGTTTTTACGGGCCGCCCCTTTCTCTTTTGTCTGATATGCGCCATATCGCCGGAATGAAATGGCCCGACACCATCAAAGCCGGCGAAATTGAGCAGCATGAGCCACTTGTGCGGCGCGTTCTGGCGCCTAATGCCTCGCCTTATACCTATACGGGCACGCAGACCTGGATTGTCGGCAATAAGACGGACGTTGCTATCATCGACCCTGGCCCCGTTGGGAGTGGTCAAAGCGTTGGTGACCCCGCAGACATTCATGGCGAGGGCCATGTGGAGGCGATTTTGAGCGCAGTGGGCGACGCAAAAGTCACCGCGATCCTGTGCACACATACCCATCGCGACCATTCGCCAGCCGCTGCGCCCTTGAAAGTCGCCACGGGCGCGCCGATCATTGGCTGCGCGCCATTGGTGCTGCGCGATGATGGTCCGCGCGCCGACAGTGCCTTTGACCCTGATTACCAGCCGGATCGCATCCTTAAGGACGCAGAAACCATTTCAGGCGATGGGTGGACGCTAGAGGCCGTGGCGACGCCGGGGCACACCAGCAACCATCTCTGCTTCGCTTTGCGGGAAAGCGGGGCGTTGTTCACGGGCGACCATGTGATGAAATGGTCGACCAGCGTTGTCAGCCCACCTGACGGCGATATGAGCGATTATATGGCGAGCTTGCAGAAATTATATGAACGCGACGACCGCGTCTATTATCCGGCGCATGGCCCGGCGGTAAACAACCCGCGCCAGCTTGTGCGGGGAATGATTGGCCATCGCCGGCAACGCGAACGCCAGATTGTGACTTTGCTTGAGGGCGGTGAGGGGCACATTCCCAACATGGTGGCCGCGATGTATAAGGGTTTAGACCCACGCCTGTTTGGCGCTGCTGGGCGCTCGGTTCTTGCACATCTTGTCGATTTGCAAAATCAGGGGCGTGTCGCAGTACAAGGTGATGGTTGGCATCTTGTCACAGAAACGTGAAGGCATAGTGGCTGTTCCCAATATGCGTAAAAACCGATAAGAGCCTGAAGTTAGCCTTGTTTCGCGAACCCAAATCGACCACATAGGCGATCAATTCAGCTGCCGGAATAGGTTCGGCATGGCAAAGGTAGTACCGCATGAACGCCCCAACGCTCCGCGAAAATTTGCAAGGCCTTGATCTACTCGCAGAAATCAACCGGCTGAAAAAAGAACGAAATGCCGTCATTCTCGCGCATTATTATCAAAAGCCCGAGATTCAGGACTTGGCGGACTTCGTGGGCGATAGCCTTGAGTTGAGCAAGCGTGCGGCAGAGACTGATGCAGACGTCATCGCCTTTTGCGGCGTAAAATTCATGGCGGAAACCGCAAAGATTTTAAGTCCGCAGAAAACCGTCATTTTACCGGACATGGCCGCTGGCTGTTCATTGGAAGATGCGTGCCCGCCGGGTAAATTCAAGGCGTTTCGTGCGGCCCATCCTGATCATATCGCGCTGACCTACATCAACTGCTCGGCGGAAGTGAAGGCGCTTTCGGACATCATCGTCACCAGCAGCAGTGCTGAAACAATTCTGAGCCAAATTCCGCCAGAGCAGAAAATTATTTTTGGTCCAGACCGGCATTTGGGCGGCTATCTTGCCCGCAAGTTCAACCGCGAGATGCTGTTGTGGCCTGGTGTATGCATTGTGCATGAGGCATTTTCGGAAACCGAACTTTTGAAGCTAAAGGCGCAATATCCGGGCGTTCCTGTTGCGGCCCACCCCGAATGCCCGCCGCATATCATCGATCATGCGGATTATGTCGGCAGCACCAGCGGTATCTTGCAATATGCGCAGACGTTGGAGGGGGATACCTTGATCGTCGCCACGGAGCCGCACATCATACACCAGATGGAAAAGGCGGAACCAAGCAAGACGTTTATCGGCGCACCGGGTGCAGATGGTAACTGCGCCTGCAATATCTGCCCTTATATGGCACTCAATACGATGGAGAAACTATATCTCGCGCTGCGTGATTTGACCCCGCAGATCGAACTTGATGAAACAGTTCGATTGGGCGCAAAGAAAAGCCTCGACCGGATGTTAGAGATGGCGAGCGGAACCGTCGGCAAGGGCGATCTCGGTCGGGCGTGATGGGATGATGGCGTGGTGCATCAAATATCTACTCGCCTTCACCGTTATATCGATATAATACAGCCACGCGATGCTTTTCCGGCGATCTTCTTCAAATAAAAATACGGATATCGATGGTCGGCTTGCTGCTTTCGATGATAATTATGCGCAGCAATTTCCCGACGATCCGCAGCCATGGAATGATGCTGCTCCTGTGCCGGCTAAGCGCCTGTTTTTAGGCAAGACGCGCTGGTGGTGGTTCCGACGAACGGTCGCAGGCCTGATTGCGATGTTCGTGCTCCTCTTGCTTTGGCTAGCGATCACTGCACCATTATCAAAATCGCTTCAGCCGATTGCGCCGCCGCGGATTACATTGCTTGCCTCCGACGGCACACCTATCGCGCGCAACGGCGCAATCGTTGATCGACCTGTCGACGTTACTGAATTGCCCCCGCATGTAGTGCAGGCTTTTTTGTCGATCGAGGATCGGCGTTTTTATTCGCATTGGGGCATTGATCCGCGCGGCCTCGCGCGCGCAGCATGGTCAAACGTTTTTGGCAGCGGGATTACCCAAGGCGGCAGCACTATTACGCAGCAGCTTGCCAAATTCACCTTTCTGACGCCCGAACGTAGCCTCACCCGCAAGGCGCGTGAAATGCTCATTGCCTTCTGGCTTGAAGGGCGCCTGACGAAGGACGAAATACTCGGACGTTATCTGTCGAATGTCTATTTTGGTGACAATGTCTACGGCCTGCGCGCCGCATCGCTGCATTATTTTTATCGACAGCCGGAGCGTTTAACGCTGAGTCAATCGGTCATGCTGGCGGGCCTTGTGCAAGCGCCGTCACGCCTGGCCCCGACTAAGAACCCCGAACGTGCCGCAAAGCGCGCCAAGCTTGTTCTCAGGGCGATGGTGGCCAATCAGGCCATTACACAGGCCAAAGCCGATGCCACCCCCGTCGCACGGTTGGACGTGCGTGTCCGCGAGACATTGCCGACGGGTACATATTTTGCCGACTGGGCCATTCCGCAGGCGCGGCTGCTGACCGAAAGCGGATATTCCGACGTGCGGATAACCACAACACTAGACGCGCGTTTGCAGAATATTGCCCGCAAGGTTGTCGCCCGCGCGGGCGTTGGTAGCGCGCAAATCGCGCTGGTGGCGATGCGCCCAAATGGTGAGGTCGTCGCCATGGTTGGGGGCAAAAGCTATAAGCAATCCGCCTTTAACCGGGCTACGCAAGCCAAAAGGCAGCCCGGATCGACATTCAAACTTTTTGTGTATCTGGCGGCCCTTCGTTCGGGCATGACGCCGCAGTCGATGATTGCCGATACCCCCATTAATGAAGGCAGTTATCGACCGAAAAACTCTGGATTGCGCTACCGGGGCGACATCACATTGGAGCAAGCCTTTGCCCAATCGAGCAACGTCGCTGCTGTGCGGCTTTACCAAAAAGTAGACGGCAAAGAGGTGGAGCAAGCTGCGAAAGACCTTGGCATCCGCAGTCCGCTCACTTTGGACCCGAGCCTAGCGCTCGGAAGTTCAGGCGTCACTTTGTTAGAATTGACGGCGGCCTATGCGGGTGTGGCGGGCAACCAATGGCCCGTTGAACCACACGCCTTCAAACAAGAAGAGCAAGGCTGGATTGAGTGGTTGTTCTCCGGACCGCGTTCTTTCAGTGGACGTATGCACCGGATGTTGCTGGATTTATTGGGGGCATCGGTGAAGCAAGGCACAGGACGGGCCGCGCGGCTTTCGATTCCGGCCTATGGAAAAACCGGTACCAGTCAGGATAATCGCGATGCCTTATTTGTCGGCTTCGCGGGCAATCTCGTCGTCGGGGTATGGATCGGCAATGACGACAACAGCCCGCTAAGGGGTATTAACGGCGGCGGCTTGCCAGCGCGGATTTGGCGGGATTTCATGTCCCAGTCTATCCGCAATGCAGCGCCGGTGAACAGACCAAAAACCGTTGAGACGCCCGATCCGGAAGGTCCGATTGAACCGCTTGATCTTCTGGAGTTGCAAGAATTGCCAGTCGACATAGGCAATTCAGAAATACGCGTCGATCAGGGGCAGGGCGTGACCGTGAACACAGACGTGAATGGCGTTCCGTTTGAAATTACACTTGATCGCGATGGCGCCAATATTCAGCCTACGCCCAGCGCGGAACGTCCCGCGCCGGAACCACGTTGATGCGTGTTCTTTTCTGTCATGACTAAACTCATGCGATATTTTGCGGCGCTGTGCTTGATACTGTCTCCGTCATTCGCTGCACCTGCGCTTGCCGATGCAAGTGACATCAGCGCCGCCGCCCGTAGCGTCGTGCGAGTCATCGTATATAGTTCCACCGAAGGACAGCAGAGCATCGTGAGCATCGGCTCTGGCGTGGCTGTTGCGCGCGACAAAATCGTTACCAATGCCCATGTTGTTGAAATGGCCAGCGGTGATGACAGTGTGCAGATCGTCATCGTACCCTCCGATGGCACGCAAAGCTATCGTGCAAGAGTTTCGGCCAGCCTGCCGGGTAAAGACCTCGCCTTATTGCAATTGACGTCTGGCGCGCTCGTGCCTGCGAGCATTTTTGCAGGAACGCCGGAAGATGGCGCAGACGTATTTGCCATTGGTTATCCCGCGAGCGTGGATGTCGCCTTGGAACAGAGCGAAGCCGATGTGCTCCGTCCGCAGCAACCCGTAAAAACGCGGGGAACGGTCTCTTCTGGACGAACGTCCAAGTCCGTAGAATCGCTTTTGCATACAGCGCCTATTGCCCCGGGTAATAGCGGCGGGCCCATTGTTGATGCCTGCGGACGCGTGCTGGGCATCAATAGTTTCGGGTCCGTCCCTACGGATGGCGGTGCGGAATTTTACTTCGCGATATCTGCGCGCGAATTGTCGGCATTTCTTGCCAATCGCGGGGTCACGTTCCGCTCTGTGCGGGGGGATTGCCGGTCGGTCGCTGAGTTAACGCGCGCCGAGGCGGAGCTTGAGGCATCCACACGCGCCAAGATAGAACAAGAGGCGCGCGTTGCCTTAGAACTGCGCCGCAGCCGTGAAGGCAAGGTACGCAGCGATGCCGAACATGCCGTTATCGGTGAACGGGAAAACCATCTCGCACTCGCTGGGCTGTTGCTGGTTTTAAGCGCCGTCGCAGGCGGCGCTGCATGGCAGTTTTCCGAACGGGAGCAGCGGGATAGATTTAAGTCCGCCGTTGCCGCCGGCGCCGTGCTTTTTGTCATGGCGGTAGGAATTTTTGCAGCTCGTCCATCGTTTGACGAAGTCGACGATCGTGTCCGGGCTGCATTGACCGCTGATATGCCAGACGATGGCGTTTCCCAAAATAGTGCCGTTTCTGCCGAACCGCTGGCGAAGATTTGCGTGTTGCAGCCCCAACGCAGCCGTGTCACTATGTCCGACACCGCGGACGTCGAATTTACGTGGCAGTCCGATGGATGCATAAACGGACGAACACAATATGTCGAAAGCGGTGGCCGTTGGGTGCGCAGCTTTGTGCCCAATAATGACGCGCAAATTTCGGTTATCAGCTACGCTCCAGAAACCGATATCTACCGTATTGAACGTTTCTTGCCGGGCAATGATGCCATGCAATCCGCCCGTGCGGCACGGCAACTCTATGACGTAAAAACTTGCACTGCCGACCCAGAGCAACTGACCAACATTGAAAATATGAACAAGACCATATCGGCGCAATTACCGACCACGCCGAACGAGATATTGCTGTTCACATGCTCTGACCGTTGAATCTTGGATTGTGCGTCAGGACTTAGGGCTTATGGTGGCGACATGATCCGTTCGCTGTCGATTTTGTTGTTGCTATTGTCCGCAACACTTGCCGGATGCTTTGAAGGCGTCGACAATGAACGCGTCCGGGTTGATGTGATTGAAAATCGCCCTAGGCCTCTAAAAATATCCGCAACGCCGCTACCGTTGGCGTCGGCCTATCTGCGCGCTGCAACGGCGCAGGGGTTGGTGACGTTCGATGAAAAAGGACGGGTCGCGCCCGGCCTCGCCAATCGCTGGATCGTGACCGAAGACGGCATGAGTTATATCTTCCGCCTCAATAAAGGACGGTGGAATGACGGGCGTGAGGTCGAATCGAGGGAGGTTGCACGTCTTCTGACTGCCCGCATCCGGGAATTGCGTAAGGGACGCCTTGGTGCCGAACTGGGTGTTATTGACCGTGTCGTCGCCATGACGGGTAAGGTGGTAGAAATTAGGCTGAAGGCCCCAATGCCCTATCTGCTGGAATTGCTGGCCTTGCCCGAATTCGGGTTGCTCAGCAAAGGCGCCGGATCGGGTCCGATGCAGGCCAAGAAATTTGGACAGGTCATGCAGTTGCGGCGCAATGAAACCGATGACGAAGGCGGACAGGTCTTGGGCAATGCGATGGTAACATTGCGGCGTGGTGACGCATCCACGGTGATTGCCCGTTATGCATTGGGACAAAGCGACTTTGTCGAAGGTGGGCGTTTTGAAAGCTTCCCGTTGCTCGATGCGGCCAACATTCGGGCTGATCAAATCCAATTTGACGCGGTTCCGGGTTTATTCGGTCTGCAGGTGGTCAAGGACGGTCCATTTTTGTCCGACATAGCCAATCGAACGGCAATCGCCATGGCTATTGATCGCCCCAAATTGCTGACGGCGTTCGACATTGTGGCGTGGCAGGAAACGGTCACATTGGTTCCTGAAAGCTTACCAAATCGTGCGAGCATAAAGCGGCCAATATGGTCAACGCCGTCCGTGGAAGAACGCAGAACTATGGCGCGGGATACTGTTGCCAAATGGGAAAATGCCAATGGCGCCCTTCGGCCATTACGCGTGGCTTTGCCGCGTGGTTATGGCAGCCGGATATTCTTTGCGCGCTTGCGGGCGGATCTTGCAACAGTCGGCATTGATATTGAGCGTGTGACGGTGGACCGACCGCATGACTTGTTGCTCGTTGACCGAACCGCGCAGCAATCCAGTCCTATCTGGTATCTGGATCAGCTGTCATGCAAGTTTGCCACTATCTGTAGTGCGCGGGCGGACCAGATTGTGGCCGAAGCCCGCCGCACGACCGATAGCGCGGTTCGCGCGCAGTTATTGGGTGAGGCAGAGGCCGAATTGCAGACCAGCGTTGCCTTTATTCCCATTGCAAATCCTTTGCGTTGGTCAGTCGTCCGGCCCGGCCTATTGGGGCATTTCGCTAATGGCCGTGGCTGGCACCTGTTGCAATATCTTGGGCGTGACCCGACATAGGCGCAAAGGAGTAACTGCAGTGCCGATTTCGCAGGAACAATTTGCGCGTATTGCCAAGGATTTGCCAGCTATGGGTAATGACCCTCATGCCGTGCGCGCGCGCGTGGAAGCGCTTGAGAAGATATTGGAGCGTGCCTTCATTATCCCGGGCACGAAAATTCCATTTGGGTTGGATAGTGTGATTGGTTTTGTCCCTGTTTTGGGTGACTTGGTGACCGCGGCCATGGGCGCCTATATTGTGTGGGAAGGCCGCAATCTAGGCATGTCCAAATGGCAGCTTATCCGTATGAGCGCAAATATCGGTGTGGATACCGCGATTGGCGCAATCCCTTTTGTCGGCGATGCTTTTGACCTTGTCTGGCGTTCCAACAGCCGGAATCTAAGGATAATCAAAAAACATCTCGACAAACATCATCCCGCAACGCGGATTATTGAGGGTTAGGCCTAACGCCCGCGCCAAATTTTGATCTGCGCTGTAGTTGGGGCGCCGCGGGTAAATGCCGGACACCGCCGAGGTTTGAAATCCTTGCCAAGACAGATGCGCACTTCTTGAAGCCAGCCCTTGGCATTGCTCTTAACTGCTATGGCGTCGGCTGGCAGGCCTTCATTCAGATCGGCCAATCGTTCAGCCAGCACTTGCACCGTCAACGGCGTCCCGCGCTCGGGTTCGCGGGACAGTCGTGCCATGTCGGGAAATTCAATCGCGTGGAACAGCAAACGCCCTGCCCCGAAATAAGCGTCAGGGCTATTAGTCATGCAACTGCCATGCTTTGCCCATTGATGCTGCAGCAATTGCGGAGCGGGGCTGAGACAGATATTGTCTGTGACTGTCCGCCGGGGCAGAACGCCAACCGCACGGCAATATTGCGGGTAGTTGGCCCCTTTGGTTTCAGGCCACAGCCCATGCAGGATAAAGCCAAAGTCGCCCATTTCGCCTGAACATTGGAACCGTGCAGCAGGGTCGCGCGTCCGCCCGCGGCAATATTCCGGGCTCCAACTCAGTGCCAACACATAGCCGTCTATTGCCGTGCGCCTTATTTGGCCGGACGGCGGCAATTCCAAGGCCGGACGTGGAAGAAATCGTGGTGGTTGACATTGCCAAGCTTGCGCCGTGGTCGGTGCAGGTTGGAACGCTGCCACGATGCCTAAAAAAGCAAAAAGCCTAAGCCTGCGCAAAATCCAGCCCGATGTCCGCCGCCGGTGCGCTTTGGGTGAGGCGGCCAACCGAGATATAGGTAACGCCGGTCTCTGCCTTGGCGCGGATCGTTTCCAACGTCACCCCGCCCGATGCCTCGGTCGGCACACGGCCAGCGATCAGCTTTACCGCTTCCCGCAACATATTCGCGTCCATATTGTCGAGCAGCAAATGGCTTGCTCCCGCCGCCAGACCAGGCTCGATCTGGGTGATGCTGTCCACCTCAAGAATGATGCGTTCAACCCCAGCATTTTTCGCGCGGGCAACGGCTTCCGCTACACCGCCTGCAACGGCAACATGATTGTCCTTGATCATGGCTGCATCCCAAAGGCCCATGCGATGGTTCGTAGCGCCACCTAAGCGCGTCGCGTATTTTTCAAGCAGCCGGAGACCGGGAATGGTTTTTCTTGTGTCCAAAAGGGTGCAACCTGTTCCAGCGATGGCATCGACATATTGCCGTGTCATTGTCGCAATCCCCGAAAGATGCTGCACGGTATTCAACGCCGAGCGTTCTGCGGTGAGCATGGCGCGGGCATGGCCCCTTAAGCGCATGAGGTCGGTGCCCGCAGGCACTTGTGCGCCCTCTTCGACCAATAAATCTATCTCCATCAAAGGGTCGAGCGCTTGGAAAAATGCGACTGCGATCGGCAGGCCAGCCACGGTTATGGCATCGCGGCTGTCCATGACCCCGTCGAAACGGACATCGGCCGGAATGACGCTTTCGGATGTCACATCTCTGCCCGTCGGACCCAAATCTTCGGCCAGCGTCGCACGGACGAAAGCGTCGATATCGAATGAAGGAATCTGAAAAGGCATATTGCTGTTATCCGGCCTGAACATGATTGGCGACTATGCCCCAAATATGGGTAAGTTCGCTATCGCCAACAATAACTGAAAACCTTTTATCGAGGGGTCAATAGCCCATCAGGCTCATGACTTCCCTGCGGCTCGATTGATCGTCTAGGAAACAGCCAATGAGCTTTGATGTCACCATGCCAACGCCGTGCACCTTCACCCCGCGCCCGGTCATGCAACCATGCTGCGCTTCAATGACAACCGCAACGCCTTCTGGCTTCAAATTTTCCCAGATGCAGTTCGCAACTTCGGCCGTCAGGCGTTCCTGCACCTGAAGGCGCTGGGCGAAGCCGTGCAAAACGCGCGCAAGTTTCGAAATGCCCACAACCTTATCGGTTGGCATATACGCAATCGACGCCTTGCCGATAATGGGTGCCATGTGATGTTCACAATGCGACTGGAAGGGGATGTCCTTAAGCAATACGAGCTCATGATATCCGCCGACTTCCTGAAAGGTGCGCGACAAATGCGCTGCGGGGTCTTCGCCATAGCCAGCGCAATATTCGCGCCACGCGCGGCCCACGCGCGCGGGCGTATCGAGCAGGCCTTCGCGCTCAGGATTATCGCCTGACCAGCGGATGAGTGTGCGAATGGCGTCTTGAACGTCATCAGGAACGACAATTTTGCCATTCTCACCGATTTCGTCTTCATAATGGATATGTGCGATGGGAAATACCTTTTCGGGCTTGTTCATCTTTAGGCTCCGGCAGGCAATGTGCCCACCTCTTCAGCGTTTAAGATATTTCGGCCTGCCTTTAAAAACTATACGGACAATAGCCCATACGGGCCGTATCACAATACATGGCGATATAGCCTCAGAAGCTGGAATGCTATTTTTTGCTGAAAAAATCAGCCAATCGCCTGACCGGTTTTGGCCCAATCGGCCAAAAAGCCCTCAATGCCCTTGTCCGTCAGGATATGTTTGAACAGGCCTTTGATAACCGACGGCGGCGCAGTCATCACGTCAGCACCAATTTTCGCGGCTTCAAGAACATGGACACCGTGCCGGACGCTCGCGACGAGGATTTCGGTGTCAAAAGCGTAATTGTCGTAGATCAAACGAATGTCGCTGATAAGCTGCATACCGTCAAAGCCATTGTCGTCATGGCGACCAACAAAGGGCGATACGAATGTCGCACCAGCCTTTGCCGCCAAAAGCGCCTGATTGGCAGAGAAACATAAGGTCACATTGACCAATGTGCCTTCAGAGGTAAGTGCCTTGCACGTTTTCAGTCCGTCGATGGTCAATGGTACCTTGATGCAGACATTGTCGGCAATCTTCCGCAGGATTTCGGCTTCCTTCATCATCGTCGCATGATCTAGCGCAACGACTTCTGCCGATACCGGGCCATCGGTCAGGGCGCAGATTTCGCGCGTGACTTCAATAAAATCCCGGCCGGATTTGGCGATCAACGAGGGGTTGGTGGTCACGCCGTCGAGCAAACCCGTCGCTGCCAAATCCTTAATGTCGGCAATGTCAGCGGTATCGGCAAAAAATTTCATAGGACTATTTCCTGATTGGAGATTCGGTTTCATGTCTCTTGGCAAAATATCGGCCAAAACAACAGACCTATTGGAAACAGATCTGCGATGGTGTGGGATCATCATCCAGATGGTGACGTTCGCCGCATCATTGCCTATACGCGCTTCATGAGCTTGCCCACTAACCGCGTCCGTGTTGTCTTGTTGACACAAGCAATTGGTCCGCTCGATTACCGGCTGCCCGATGATATGATTGCAGGGCCGGGCAGCGTCGTGATGGTGCCGCTTGGCCCGCGCAAATTGCCCGGCGTCATCTGGGATGATGATGTTTTTGGCGAAGAGGCGATAGAAGGCAGCAAATTGCGCGCGGTGCTTGAAATTGTCGATTGTCCTCCGGTTACGCTGGGCTTGCGTCGCCTGATAAACTGGGTCGCGGATTATTATCTCACGAGCCATGCGGCAGTCTTGCGAATGGTATTGTCGTCTTCGGCAGCGTTCACGGCGACGGGAACCATTGTCGAATATCGCCGCACAGGTTTTGAGCCTGCGCGGTTGACACCGCAACGCGCTGCCGCGCTGGACGCCTTGGAGGGCGCGCAAGGCCTTGTGCGCGAGCTAGCGGCAGAAGCTGGCGTGAGTGACGCCGTCATTCGCGGTCTGATTAAAGCAGGCGCGTTTGAACCCGTGACCATCAGCGTCGATACGCCGCTGCCCGAACCGCTTGCGGAATTTGCCAAGCCAAAATTGAACGATGCGCAGCAATTGGCCGCAAACAGCATGGTCAATGCGGTGCGCGCGAGCGGCTTTGACACCTTCGTGCTGGATGGCGTCACGGGATCAGGCAAAACCGAAACCTATTTTGAGGCGGTGGCTGAGGCAATACGGCTGGGTAAACAGGTTTTGGTGCTTCTCCCCGAAATCGCGCTGACCGCGCCGTTCCTTGCCCGCTTCGAGGCGCGTTTTGGCGTCGAGCCAGCGGTCTGGCACAGCAACCTGCGATCCACACAGCGCCGCCGTGTCTGGCGCGCCGTCGCCGATGGCAGCGCAAAGGTACTAGTGGGAGCGCGCTCGGCGCTTTTCCTGCCCTTTGCCAATTTGCGCCTGATTATCGTCGATGAAGCGCATGAGACCAGTTTCAAGCAGGAAGATGGCGTTCGCTATCATGCCCGCGACGTTGCCGTCATGCGGGGCCATTTTGAAGGATTCCCGGTGGTGTTGGCATCGGCAACGCCAGCACTGGAATCGCGGCATATGGTAGCCATTGGCCGCTATAAGGGCCTTGAAATTCCGTCGCGCTTTGGCGCGGCCAAGATGCCAGAGATCAAGGCGATTGATTTGACGCTCGACGCGCCGGACGCACAGCATTGGATTGCCCCGACATTGCTTAAGGCGTTGGAAGAACGCGCCGAACGTGGCGAACAGAGCCTGTTGTTCCTCAACCGTCGCGGCTATGCGCCTTTGACCTTGTGCCGGACCTGTGGCCACCGGTTCCAATGCCCCAACTGCACAAGCTGGATGGTCGAACACCGCCTCGTGCGGCGGCTTGCCTGCCACCATTGCGGCCATGTCATGCCACCGCCAGAGCAATGCCCCGAATGCGGTGAAAGCGATACTCTGGTTGCCTGCGGTCCTGGCGTTGAACGTATCAGCGACGAGGTAAACCGCCTGCTGCCCAATGCGCGGACCATCGTTGCCACATCGGACACTTTATGGTCGCCAGAAAAGGCGGCGGAGTTCGTGTCACGTGTCGAGAACAAGGCGGTAGACATCATCATCGGCACGCAATTGGTAACGAAGGGCTATCATTTTCCCGAACTGACTTTAGTCGGGGTAATTGACGCCGATCTGGGGCTTGAGGGTGGGGATTTGCGCGCCGCTGAACGCACCTTCCAGCAAATTGCGCAGGCCGCTGGTCGGGCAGGGCGCGGTGAGAAGCCTGGCGAGGTCTTCATCCAGACACGTAATCCCAATCATCCCGTGATCGCTGCCTTGGTCGCGGGTGACCGGGATGCATTTTATGACGCCGAGACCGCGCAACGCAAATCCGCTGGTGCGCCACCGTTTGGGCGCTTCGCCGCAATCATTATTTCGTCCGAGGATGAACGCGAAGCCATTGAGGCGGCGCGCGCCGTCGGTGGAGCAGCGCCGCAGGTGGATGGCATGCATGTCTATGGCCCTGCACCAGCGCCGCTCGCCATGTTGCGTGGCCGTTATCGGCAACGCCTTTTGGTGCATGCGCAGCGCTCGGTCGAGGTACAGAATATCATTCGGGAATGGCTAGGTAGCCTACAATTTCCGCGCGGTGTGCGGGTGGGGATCGACGTCGATCCTTATAGTTTTCTCTAACAAACCGCGGGACGCTTAAATAGCGGATTTACCTAATGCGCCTAATGTTGCATCGTCCAGTCAAAATATTGGGGGAGGATAAGATGCATAAAATATTATTGGCAGCGTTATTGAGCTCTGCATCGGCAACAAGCGCATTTGCGCAAGACGCAAAGCCAGCTTCCGATGCAACCATCGCCGCGCAACGCAGCGTCGGGACGCAGCTTCCCGCCGATGATGGCCGTGACCTCGATTTTGCCGACAGGGGTTTTATCGGCACTTTGTCGGACCCCGTCATTACCAACAAAGATGGCAAGCCTGTCTGGAACCTTGGCGCTTATGACTGGATGACCGGCGGCCAATCCCCCGATACGGTGAACCCAAGCCTGTGGCGGCATATGGGCCTGTTGCGTAAACATGGTTTATACGCGTTGACGGACAATGTCTGGCAAGTGCGGGGCTTTGATGTGTCGAACATGACCGTGATCAAAGGCCAAACGGGTTGGATCATCATCGACCCGCTGACCAGCCGGGATACCGCGGCGGCGGCGCTGAAGCTTGTGAACGAAAAGCTGGGCACACGGCCGGTCACGGCTGTTATCTATAGCCACAGCCATGGCGACCATTTTGGCGGTGTGCGCGGGATCATCAATGAGGCCGACGTAAAGGCAGGCAAGGTTTCAGTCATTGCACCGGAGCATTTTCTGGCCGAGACGGCGTCTGAAAATGTCATGGCTGGTCCTGCGATGAGCAGGCGCGCGACGTTCCAATTTGGTAGTAACCTGACGCCCGGCCCGCAGGGGCAAATGGGCAGTGGCATCGGCAACGGCATTGGCGGAGGCGACATAACGCTGATTCCACCCACAATCGACATTCGCAAAACGGGAGAATTGCGCGAAGTTGATGGCGTTATGTTGGAGTTCCAAATGGTGCCACACACGGAAGCACCGGCCGAAATGAACGTCTATCTGCCAGCGGCGCGTACGTTTCTGTCCGCCGAAATTGCGACGTGCAGTCTCCATAATATCCTGACCCCGCGCGGGGCGAAAGTGCGTGACGCATTGAGTTGGTCCGTATTTCTAAACGAAGCCGTCAACCTATATGGCGGGCGGAGCGATGTTATCGCCTCCAGCCATTGCTGGCCGCGCTTTGGCCAGTCAGAGGTTAAGGGCTGGCTAGCGGGGCAGCGCGACAATTATCGGTATTTGCACGACCAAACGGTGCGTATGATGAACAAGGGCATGACTCAAGCCGAGATCGCAGAAGTTTTAAAGGCGCCACCAACGATTGGCGACCAATGGTTTAATAAAGGCTATTACGGCACTTACAGCCATAATTCGAAGGCTATCTATCAATATTATCTGGGTTGGTATGATGCCGTCCCCGCCAATCTTAACCCGCATTCGCCGGAGGTCCGCGCGGCCAAGATGGTCGCGGCGATGGGCGGCGCAAAGAAGGTACTGGCAGAAGCGCGAAAGGCAATGAAGGCAGGCGATTATCGCTGGTCATCCGACCTGTTGAACCAACTCGTCTTTGCCGAACCCAAAAATGTTGAAGGGCGGGCCTTGCTTGCCGACAGCTATGAACAGCAAGGCTATCAGTCCGAATCCGCGATCTGGCGCAACATGTTCCTGACAGGCGCGCGCGAACTGCGTGCCGGCATGAAGGCGGGCATTAACGCGCAAAGCATCGATATGATTTCGGCGATACCAACGGGCTTGTTGTTGGATTCGGTTTCGACGCGGTTAGACCCCAATGTCATTGGTAACGCCGCGCTGGCGCTGAATTTCGTGATTTCTGACCGAAAGGAAACCGCGAAAGTCACGGTTGGCAATTCGGTGATGTTCAGCGAAATGGGTCAAGTCCACGCCGCACCTAAGGTGACGGTCACTGGTCCACGCCAATTGTTTCTGGCCTTATTATTCCTGAAAATGCCGGCGGCGCAGTTGCAGGCCGCTGGATTGAAGATTGAAGGTGACAGGGCCGCAATTGAAAAGCTTCAGGCTGCGCTTGACCCGATGCCGGGTGCCTTCAATATTGTGGAGCCTTAGGGTCAGGACCCTAAAGAGACTACATTTCCCCACGCTGGCGGCGGAGGGCGTACCATTTTGCCACATTGGCATTGTGTTCTTGCAACGTGTCGGCAAAAATATGGCCGCCTTTTCCGTCGGCGACGAAATAAAATGCGCTGGTCTTTTGCGGGTTTAGCACGGCGGCAATGGCGGCGCGTGACGGGTTGGCGATGGGCCCTTTCGGCAGGCCAGCCATAGCGTAAGTGTTATAGTCGTTCACATCCCGGATTTCGGATTTGCGAATGCGCCTGCCAAGCGACTTACCCTTTGTGATGGGATAAATGATCGTCGGGTCGGCTTGCAGCCGCATGCCCGTGCGTAAGCGATTTGAATACACGCCGGATACCATGCGCAATTCTGATTTAAGCGCCGTTTCCTTTTCAACAATGGATGCGAGTGTCAGCGCCTCTAACGGTGTTTTAACCATCGTGTTCGCGCTGCGCTCTGGCCACAGCTCGGCCATCGTTTTTGTCATGGCATCCTGCATGCGTTTCAGGACAGCAGCGCGCGGTTCGTTTTTGTCAAAGGCGTAGCTATCCGGCAAAACCGATCCCTCGGCCGGTATGGAAATACGCCCGGTAAGCTGGTCATTGGCCATGAGCCGTTCATACACCATGATCGACGGCATGCCCTCGGGAATAGTAACCATGCGTTGCACGGTTTTTCCATCTGTCAGGATCGACAATATGTCGGAATTGGAGGCCTTTGACGGAATAACAAATTCGCCTGCTTTGATCGTATCGGACGCGCCAAAAATCTTTGCTCGGCTCACAAAGGCGTCGGCGGATTTAACCACGCCGCTTTTTTCAAGCTGCCGTGCCGCCGACATCATGCTTGAGCCTGGCTTGATAATGACGGTCGTCTCACGCTCTAGCGGTCCGGGCGCTGTCCAGCCTTGGATGAAGTTACCGGCGACTAATGCCAGCAGCAATGCTGCCGCAACGACTGCCCATTTGGCGATGCGGCGGCTTGCCTGTTGTCCAGACCGTTTCGCCACAATTAACCCCTCTCATTCCCGCCGTCAGTTCCCGCACGCGCTGGAATGACAGGTTGAGAGATATGCGATGATACTAGCACGTTGGTTTATTCAGCCAATTTCATGATGAGGCTGGCGTTCGTCCCGCCAAAGCCAAAACTATTGTTCAAAACAGCCTTCACTTCGCGTTTCTTTGCGACATGTGGAACAAGGTCAACGCCTTCGGTGCCTTCATCTGGATTGTCGAGATTGAGCGTTGGCGGCACAATTTGGTCCCGCAGCGCAAGGATGCAGAAAATGCTCTCCACTGCACCAGCGCCACCGAGCAAATGGCCGATGGCGGACTTGGTCGAGCTCATGGACACATTTGCCATGGCGTCACCAAATAACCGCTTTACCGCGCCCAGCTCAATCGTATCGGCCATGGTCGATGTGCCATGTGCGTTGATATAATCAATGTCGGATGGCGTCATGCCTGCCTTTTTCAGGGCCATCTGCATGGAACGAAACGCGCCGTCACCTTCGGGGTGCGGTGCGGTGACGTGATAGGCATCACCTGACAAGCCATAGCCAACGACCTCGGCATAGATTTTCGCGCCGCGCGCCTTGGCATGTTCATATTCTTCCAACACAACAACGCCTGCACCTTCGCCCATCACAAAACCGTCACGGTCCTTGTCATAAGGGCGGCTTGCAGCTTCTGGGCGGTCATTGTAGCTCATATTCAACGCACGCGCCTGCGCGAAACCTGCAATACCCAGCGGGTTCACAGTACCTTCTGCGCCACCGGCCACCATGATGTCAGCATCATCGTCGCGGATCATGCGTGCTGCATCGCCAATCGAGTGTGCGCCTGTGGAGCACGCGGTGACAACAGCATGATTGGGGCCTTTGAGGCCATATTTGATGCTGACTTGGCCCGAGATCAAATTGATCAAGCGGCCGTGCACAAAATGCGGGCTCACGCGGCCCGGACCTTTTTCCGCCAGCAGCAATGCTTCGCTTTCAATGCCGGGTAGGCCGCCGATCCCGGACCCAATCGAGCAACCGGCGCGCACTTTTTGCTCTTCGGTCAATTCGGTGAGGCCAGCATCTTCCAATGCTTGGCCGGCGGCATCAATGCCGTATATGATGAATGGATCGACCTGACGCTGCACTTTGTGGTCCACGCGTTTGTCGGGGTCAAATCCCCAAGGGTGATCCTTGCCCTTCACTTCGCACGCGATCAGGCATTTCTGGTCGCTCGCGTCGAAATGCGTAATCATGCCCGCGCCAGATTTTCCGGCAATCAGGTTGGACCAAGTGGTTTCAACATCTGCACCCAAGGGTGTAACCAGACCTAATCCAGTGACCACGACACGACGCATTGCGTTATCTCCAAAATCTAATCTTTACGGCCCATTACTGCGAACAGGGGCCAAAAAGCAAACGGCTTTCCGACGGAAGCGCACTTAACGCTGGTCGGAAAGCCGTTTGAATTTTTATCTGACCGCGCATCATCGCGCGTTACGGCTTAGCCGTTGCTGTTGATGAAATCGATTGCGTCCTTGACGGTCGCAATTTTTTCAGCAGCATCGTCAGGAATCTCAACGTTGAATTCTTCTTCAAACGCCATAACCAGTTCAACGATATCAAGGCTGTCCGCACCCAGATCATCAATGAAGCTTGCAGCTTCCGTGACCTTGTCGGCTTCAACGCCCAGATGTTCAACGACGATCTTTTTGACCCGTTCTGCGGTATCGCTCATTTTTTGTGCCCCTTATTTGGTTGGGAGGATGAATTTCAGCTATCGCCCTAATGTGCAGAATAGCCGCTGGCAAGTGGCAAGCGATGCTTATCCACTAAAGCATCGCCATGCCGCCATTTACATGGATTGTTTGGCCCGTAACATAACCAGCTTCTCTTGAGGCGAGATAGGCAACGGCGGCACCAATGTCGGCGCCTTCGCCCATGCGGCCCATCGGAATACGCGCATTCAACGCTTCTTTTTGGGCGTCAGCTAGGCTTTCGGTCATCGCGGTTGCGATGAAGCCGGGTGCGACGCAATTGGCTGTCATATTGCGGCTAGCGAGTTCCTGCGCGATTGCTTTGGTCATTGCTGTCAGGCCGCCTTTGGAAGCGGCGTAATTGGCTTGGCCGGGGTTGCCCGTGGTGCCGACGACGCTGGTGATGGTAATGATACGGCCAAAGCGCGCCTTCATCATGGGTTTCGTGGCTGCGCGCATCAGGCGAAATGTTGCCTCAAGGTTGATACGGATGACGTCATCCCATTCCTCATCCTTCATACGCATCGTCAAATTGTCGCGCGTAACGCCGGCGTTGTTTACCAGAATGTCGATCTGGCCCAATTTCTCAAGCGCCTCGGGAACCAACGCCTCAACGCTATCTTTGTCGCCCAGATTGCAGGGAACGGCAACATGGTCGCCGCCTAAGGATGCCCTAAATGCTTCCAGCTTTTCCTCGTTGGAGCCGGATACCGCAAGGCGCGCGCCTTGCGCCGCCAGCGCGTGACAAATGGCACTACCAATCCCGCCCGATGCGCCCGTAACGAGCGCGGTCATGCCGGTTAGATCAAACATTTCATTCTCCCTTAAATTCGGGGGCGCGCTTTTCCAGAAACGCAGTTATGGCCTCATCATTGTCCGCAGTGGCATGCGCAAGGCTCTGCATCGCGGCGGACATTTCAAGGATGTTTTTGAGATCCGCTGTTTGCCCTTCGCGCAACAGGCGCTTGGTCATGCGGACGGCATGTGGCGGATTTGCGGCGATTTTGTCAGCAATCGTGCGAGCGGCAGCCATAAGGTCGGCATCCTCGACCACTTGCGTTACCAGCCCGATACGTAATGCTTCGGCAGCGTCAATAGTTTCGCCGGTCAGGGCCAACTCGGTCGCTTTTGAAAAACCAACGATGCGCGGCAACAGCCATGCGCCGCCATCACCCGGCGTAATGCCCAATCGCACAAAGCTTTCGGCAAATTTGGCTGAAGACGCGGCGATTCGAATGTCGCACATCGTGGTAAGGTCAAGCCCTGCACCAATGGCCGCACCGTTGACCGCCGCGATGACCGGAACCTCAAGTGCTTGAAACATCAAAGGCAGACGCTGGATCCCATATTTGTAATTGCGGCGTGTTTCTGCAGGCAATCCTGCCCGCAAGCCACCGCTATCCGGACGCATTTGTTTTAGATCACCGCCGGAGGAAAACACCGTCCCTGCGCCTGTCAAAATGACGCAGCGCACCGACATATCCTGATCCGCCGTCATGAATGCATCGCACATTTGTTCGACGACAGACACATCGGAAATCGGATTACGCTTTTCGGGCATATTCAGCGTGATGGTCAGTATACCGCCCTCGCGCGACTGGAGAATTTGGTCGGTCATTAGATATCTTTCAACAAGGCTTCGATGTCATCCATGCTGATGACGGTTGATGCGTTAATGTCTTCGCCTGCACTGCGCTTTACCATGGGCGACAGCACCTTCCCCCCAAATTCCACGAAATGTGTGACGCCGGCCTCAGCCATGGCAATTGCCGACTCGCGCCATCGGACTCGGCCAGTGACCTGCTGCACCAATTGGGCGGATATGGTCGCAGGGTCGGATACAGGCGCAGCGGTCACGTTGGCGAACAAGGGTACTAATGGCGCTTGGATATTGGTCGTTGCAAGCGCGCTTTGCATTTCGTCGGCGGCAGGTTGCATCAACGGACAGTGAAATGGCGCGGATACGGGTAACAATATGCCGCGTTTGATACCATGGTCCTTCGCCAACGCAATAGCGCGGTCAATCGCGCCTTTATGGCCGGAAATCACGACTTGTGACGGGTCATTGTCATTGGCGACGGTGCAGGTTTCGCCTTCCGCGGCAGCAGCGGCCAAGCTTTCCGCTTTTTCAATATCCGCGCCAAGCAACGCGGCCATTGCGCCTACGCCAACAGGCACCGCGGCCTGCATTGCACGGCCACGCAGCTTCAGCAATGCCGCCGTTACCGACAAAGGTAATGCGCCAGCGGCACATAAAGCCGTATATTCGCCCAAGGAATGCCCAGCGACAAAATTGCATTTTTCCGACAAGCGAACGGCGCCTTCCTTTTCCAGTACGCGCAAGGTGGCGATGGCATTGGCCATGATCGCAGGCTGCGCATTTTCGGTCAGTGTTAGGTCGCTTTCCGGGCCTTCGCACATCAGGCGGAACAAATGTTGACCCAAGGCTTCATCGACCTCTTCAAACACCGCGCGCGCGATTGGGCTGGCTTCGGCGAGTGCCTTGCCCATGCCAACGGCTTGGCTGCCTTGCCCGGGGAAAATGAATGCGCGCATAACTGCTCCTGTTGGTCGGTGTTTGTGCAAGATCGCCTATGGCGCGGCGCTGCATGTTGCAAGCCCGAACGGCACAATCCGGTTGTCCGCATCATGACCAATATCCGCGCTGCCTAGATATTCGATCCCCATTTTTGCGCACCAGCGTCGGGCAATTTCTTCGGCGTCTTCGCCAAAGGGGCGGTCATTTTCGGGCGCATCACTAACGCGGCCAAGCCGTAATCCGGCCAGCCCTGCAGATTGCAAATGGCTGGTGACGTGGAAAAAGGCGCGATCGTAGCTGTAGAGATACTCGCTGACCTCCTCGACCATCAACACATGGCCTTTCAGATCAGGCATTAACGGCGTGCCGACCATCATCGCCAAGGTCATCAGATTGAACGCCGCGTATTTTGTGCCTGACTGCAGATGTGGTTCAAGCGATTGCGGCGATTCATGCAGCATCCAGTCGAGTGCGCGCAGGACCGCGGCCTCACCGCCATCGCGCCGGATATCGGCTGGCATTGGACCATGGCATACGCGGCCGATTTTTGCGGCGTATAAAGCACCGAGCAGATTGCCGGCGTCGCTATATCCCATATAGATTTTATCCGCCGCTGCTGACGTTAGCGCGGCAACGGCATCTTGTGCTATCCGGCAAGCCCCATAACCACCGCGCACGAACCAGACCGCGTCAAAGCTTGGGTCATTGGCAACGTCCACAAACGCGGCGCAGCGCACATCGTCGGGTCCAGCGAAATGGCCAGCTTCGGCAAAACATTGGTCGTGAAAGACGAGTTCAGCGGTCGGGTGGACAGTGCCGGCAAGCGCAGAAACGCGCGCGGCGTCTTCGCGCGTAAATGGCGTTGATGGCGCGCAGATAGCTATCCGCATATTTCACTCTTTCCCTCGTATGTCACATCAGCCTTCGCTGGTGCGACGTGGTTTTGAAACAGAGCGTTCAGCGTCTTATTGCAAAAACGCGCGCCAACTCATAACCGCCAATAATGCACAAAAACAAATCCTATTTCTTTTGCGGCATTGGTGGTTCGGGCATGTTGCCCTTGGCCAATATCGTCCGTGATGCAGGCGCAAACGTCGCCGGTTCCGACCGCGCGCTGGACCAAGGCCGGTTGGGACCGAAATTTGCATGGCTGCAAAGCCTTGGTATCGAACTGTTTCCGCAAGACGGCAGTGGCCTTATGAACGGCGACCAAATCCTGATTGCTTCTGCCGCAATTGAGGACAGTGTGCCGGACATCGCCCAAGCTATCGCGCTTGGCTGCGCCCGCATGACGCGCGCTGAACTCCTCGCTGACCTGTTCAACAATGCCCCGCGCAGCGTTGCGGTTGGCGGAACCAGCGGCAAATCGACGGTGACGGGTATGATCGGCTGGATATTGACCGATGCTGGCCTTGATCCGACGATCATGAACGGTGCGGTGATGAAGAACTTTGTCGCCGATGATGCGCCCTTTGCAAGCGCGCGCGTGGGACAAGGGGGTGTCTTTGTTTCCGAGGTGGATGAAAGCGATGGCTCCATCGCCCTTTTCACGCCCGAAGTTGCGGTGCTCAACAATGTCAGTCTTGATCACAAAACCCTACAAGAGCTGCGGCAGCTATTCGGGGACTTTGCCCAAAAGGCGAAAGTCTGTGTTTGGAATGCCGATGACGCGGAGACTGCGGCATTGGTCGCGCCAATGGTATTGCAAGACGCCATCAGCTTTGGCTTTTCAGCTGAAGCAAGTTTTCGCGCTGTTAATGTCACCGACCTTCCGCTCGGCAGCCGCTTTACCTTGCATGCTATGGGCGAGGCTTATCCCGTTACCCTTATCGTTCCCGGTCGGCACAATATCGCCAATGCCCTTTCCGCCATCGCCGCCAGCGTCGCGCTTGGCGTCTCCGTCACGCAAGCGGTGCACAGCGTGGAAAGTTTCTGTGGCCTCGCCCGTCGTTTTGACATTGTTGGCAGGGCCAATGACATCACCGTGATTGACGATTTTGGTCACAACCCGGACAAGATTGCCGCAACACTTGCGACGTTAAAGGCGTTTCCTGGCCGCATCATCGCCTTCTTCCAACCCCATGGCTACGGCCCCATCCGCGTGATGGGCGCTGAACTGGCTGGCGTCTTTGCGGATAAATTGGGCCAGGATGACCATCTTATCCTGTGCGATCCCGTCTATTTCGGCGGCACGGTGGACAAAAGCATCGGCAGCCAAAGCATCACCGACGCAGTTGCCAAAGCTGGCCGCAACGCCGAATATATACCGACCCGCGAAGACTGCGGCAACCGCATCGTCGAATTGGCACGGTCCGGTGACAGGATTGTCATCATGGGGGCACGGGATGATACGCTGAGTGCGTTTGCGGGCGACATCTTATGGCGGTTAAAGCTGTAGGGGGCGGGTAGCGCTTTTCCGCAATCCCGCGAATCGCTTGCATTCCGCACCAATCCCCCCTAAGCGCGCCACTTCGCTCAGGTCCGCCTGACTGAAATCAAAGAAAGCCGGAGGGGCGTATGCATGGTGCTGCGTCAGCGATCGGTAGGAACAAGGAAACGCCCATGCCGCTGTACGAGCATGTATTTTTGGCGCGTCAGGACCTTTCACAGGCCCAGGTTGATGCGCTGGCTGAAAACGCCACCAAGATTGTAGAAGACAATAAAGGCAAGGTCGTAAAGACCGAAACCTGGGGTCTTCGTACCTTGACTTACAAGATTCAAAAGAACCGCAAAGCGCATTTCGTAATGCTCGACATTGAAGCTTCGGGCGACACGATCGCTGAGCTTGAGCGTCAGACACGCATGAACGAAGATGTGATCCGTTACATGACCGTCCGCGTAGACGCGCATGAAAAGGGCCCATCGGTCATGATGCGCAAGAGCGACCGTCCAGAGCGCAGCGAGCGCGGTGAGCGTGGCGGTTTTGGTGGCGGCGACCGTGATCGCGGCGCCCCTCGTCCAGACCGCGCACCACGCGCAGAGCAGGAGGCTTAAATCATGGCACGTCCGTTTTTCCGTCGCCGCAAGTCCTGCCCATTTCAGGGTAAGGATGCGCCGCAAATCGATTATAAAGATGTACGCCTGTTGCAAGGTTACATTTCAGAGCGCGGCAAGATTGTCCCATCGCGCATCACCGCCGTTTCGGCCAAGAAGCAGCGTGAGCTGGGTCAAGCTATCAAGCGCGCCCGCCACATCGGCCTTCTGCCGTATATCGTGAAGTAAGGAGCCGAAACATGGATATCATACTTCTCGAACGCGTTGAAAAGCTTGGTGCAATTGGTGACGTTGTCACCGTGAAGGACGGCTATGCCCGTAACTTCTTGCTACCAAACAAAAAAGCGCTCCGTGCAAACGACGCTAACCGCAAGGTTTTTGAAGCCAACCGCGCGAAAATTGAAAGCGATAACGCAAGCCGCCGTGACGAAGCGCAAAAGGCATCGGGCAGTGTTGAAGGTAAGCAGATCGTTCTGATCCGCGCAGCTTCACAAACTGGCCAGCTTTACGGTTCGGTTTCGGTCAAGGATATCGTTGACGGTCTGGTCGCCCAGGACGCTAAGGTTTCCAAGAGCATGATCGTGCTTGAGCGCCCAATCAAAACACTTGGTGTATTTGGCGTGAAGGTTGTTCTGCACCCCGAAGTTTCCGTTAATGTTCAGGTCAATGTGGCCCGTTCGGACGACGAAGCCGAGTTGCAGAAGGACGGCGTCAACGTTCTCGACCAGATGTTCGAAGACGAACAGGCTGAGATCGCTGCGGAAGCCATCGAAGCACAGGTTGAAGCCGAAGTTGCAGCCGACGCAGCCGACGCTGCCGAAGCCGCTGCCAATGCAAAGCGCCGCGAAGAGCAAGCTGCTGCCAAGGCTGCTGCTGAAGCCGCTGGCCTTTCGGCGGAAGCAAGCGACGAAGCGTAAAGCTTTCGACTGCTATATACAAAAAGCCGCCTTGTTGCAAGACAGGGCGGCTTTTTTGTGCCTCCACTGCAGGTCATCCTGACACTAGTTCAGGGTGACGTGTGTTCCTAATGTGCTGTTTCATTGTTAGGAACACGTGCTAGCAGTCACCCCATGACCGCGCCGATCATCATCACCGCCGACATGGGCAAGACCGACCAAGCCTGGGCGAATGGCCTACGCCGCGCACATTATCCGCCAGAGCGGAATTTTGTCGATGCGCATATCACTTTGTTCCACCATTTGCCGCCAAGCCATTTGCCAGAGATAAAATCGCGGATGGCGGCGTTGGTTAAGGATTATCCTGCGCCAGCGGCTTATCTCAGTGACGTGATGTTATTCGGTAAAGCCGTGGCGTTCCGTGTCGATAGCCCTGAATTGCTTGCTATGCGCGACGAGCTAGCCGATGCGTTTCGCGGGCTTTTAATCCCGCAAGATCAAGCACCACCCAAATTGCATATCACGGTCCAGAACAAGGTCAAGCCATCCGTCGCCAAGGTGCTCCATGGACAATTATTGGACAGCTTCCACCCGCGCCCGTTCGCCATTTCGGGCCTATCCGCGCATTATTATCGCGGCGGACCTTGGGAGCATATCGGAAGATGGTCATTTCGCGGCTGACAATGCTTGACCCGTATAACCCCCGCGCTTATAGCGCCGCGTGCTTCCCCGCAAATGCTGGGGATTCACGCTTGGATGGCGAAGTAGCTCAGCTGGTTAGAGCGGTGGAATCATAATCCATAGGTCGGGGGTTCAAGTCCCTCCTTCGCTACCATCTTTCGTGTGTGCCCTGACAGCAGCGCGATCTACCCACTCCATATCAGAGCAACCGACCAGCGTAATGCAGCCGCGCTTTGTGCGGTTGCCGTGCTTTGCTGCGTCGGCTACACTAAGTATATGAAAGATTGCTCTCAATGCATTGTAAGGAACCGTGCAATTTGCGCTGGGCTCGAAACAGCTGAGCTTGAGCTACTGGGGCGGCTGGGCCGAAAGCACAAAGTATCTAAGGGGCAAACTATTTTTTGGGAGGGTGATGACGCCGTCGTTGTCGCCAACGTCATCGAAGGCGTGCTGAAGGTTTCGATCAGCATGTCCGATGGCCGCGAGCAGATTGTCGGGATTGTTTTTTCATCGGATTTTATTGGCCGGCCCTTTGGCCAGCAAAGCCCGTATAGCGTAACTGCGCTCACCGATGCGGAACTGTGTGTTTTTCCGCGATCCACCTTTGACAGCTTCGCGCGACAACATCCTGAACTGGAACATAAGCTGCTGCGCCGTACGTTGAATGAACTGGATCGTGCGCACGCATGGATGCTGCTGCTCGGAAAGAAAAACGCGACGGAACGGATCGCGACTTTGTTACTCGAAATGTCTGTTCGTCTGGGCGAAACAGGCTGCACGGTTGACAACGGGGCATTGGACGCATTTGAACTGCCGCTTGATCGCCGACAAATTGGCGATGTTCTGGGGCTAACGATTGAAACCGTAAGCCGTCAGTTTTCTAAGTTAAAGGCCGATGGCGTTATCCATTTGCCGGACCGTAGGACTGTTTCCATACGCGACCGTGCGCGGCTTCAGTATCTTTCGGCTGCCGCCTGAATGGCGGTTTAGCAACGCTTGGGCTTAGCTTAGCCTGGAATGTTATCCGCCGGGCCGCCAATGAGCACAAAATGCCGGTCGCAATAGCCGCAATCGACATAGCCTTTTTCATCAATTTGAAGCCAGACGCGGGGATGGCCCAATGCGGCGGGAATATCTCCACTGCCGTCGCAAGCGACACGCGGTTCGCGGACTCGGATTGTTTCAGGGGCGCTGTTGTTCATGTGCGCCGCTTAGCAAAGCCGCAACGGGGCTGCAACGGCTGAGAAACAGTAAGGTCACGATAATCGCACGGTCACGAAATTCCGACCGATGGGTTCCATATGATTGCGCTGACACCATGCGTTCGCTATCGCACGGACATGTCTGAACAAGCTATCTCGATCCATAACCTGTCCAAAAAATATGCAGGGGGCAAACAAGCGCTAAGCGATGTCAGTTTTGACGTCGCGCAAGGGTCGATTTTCGGTCTTCTTGGGCCCAATGGTGCGGGCAAATCCACGTTGATTAACATCCTGGCCGGGCTGGTGATGAAGACATCGGGCAGCGCGTCGATCTGGGGGTTCGACATCGACGCCCATCCGCGCAATGCCAAGGCGTCCATTGGCATCGTGCCACAGGAAATTATGTTCGACCCGTTCTTTACACCGAAAGAAGCGCTTGAGTTGCAAGCGGGTCTTTATGGCGTGCCTAAGTCGAAACGGCGGACGATGGAATTGTTGAAGGCCGTAAGGTTGGAGGACAAGGCCGATGCTTATGCGCGGACCCTGTCGGGCGGGATGAAGCGTCGCTTGCTGGTGGCTAAAGCCATGGTCCATGCACCGCCCGTTATCGTGCTTGATGAACCGACAGCTGGTGTCGATATCGAGCTACGTCAGCAATTATGGGATTATGTGCAGGAACTGAACCGCCAAGGCGTAACGGTTGTGCTCACCACCCATTATCTCGAAGAAGCCGAGCAATTGTGCGATCGGATTGCGATCATCAACCATGGGCAGTTGATTGCCAACAAGCCGACGCGCGAACTGGTCGGCATGGCGCGCGAGAAGGCGGTGGTATTGACGCTGGACCGAGACGTTACCAGCGCGCCAACGCATGCAGCCTTTGAAAAGGCCGAGTTGGTGGGCGAGCGCACGGTTGAGATTACCTACAACAAAGACCGCATGAACGCAGGCGAAGTGCTCTCTGTCATTCAAGGCCTTGGATTGGGCATCATCGACGTAACCACCAAGGAGGCTGACCTTGAAGATGTCTTCCTCCGCCTGACAAGCACCGCATAAATGGAAGCGGATGTTCTGATCATTGGGTCGGGCGCGGCGGGGTTGACGGCTGCGTTGCAACTGGCGGCTACCCGCAAGGTTGTGGTGTTGGCAAAGGGAGCGATCTCCGACGGCGCTACGGCTTGGGCGCAAGGCGGTATTGCCGCAGTGCTGGAACCCGGTGACAATTTTGCGAACCATATCGAGGATACGATGGTCGCAGGTGCGGGGCTGAATAACCGCTCCACGGTGGAATTTGTTGTCGAAAACGCGCCACTCGCGATCGAACGGTTGGCAAAGCTTGGTGTGCCGTTCAATTTAGAAGGAAATGACTGGCATCTGACCCGCGAAGGCGGGCATAGCCACCGGCGTATCGTCCATGTTGACGACGCCACTGGTTGGGCTGTGCAGCAAGCGTTGGAAGCGGCGGCCAGAGCGCATCCGAATATCAGTTTGGTTCCGGACATGGTTGCGGTCGACCTAATTCTGGGGCGGCATCAGGAGCGCTTTTCGACCTCAGGCCGCATTCACGGCGTTTACGCGCTCAACCGTAAAACGGGCCGAGTCGAGACCTTCACTGCGCGCGCGACCATTCTCGCGAGCGGCGGCGCTGGCCGGACATATCTATATTCCACAGCGCCGCGCGGTGCGACGGGCGACGGCATTGCCATGGCGTGGCGCGCGGGGTGCCGCGTTTCCAACATGGAATTTATGCAATTCCACCCGACATGCCTCTACAATCTTGAGGTCAAAAATTTCCTCATAACCGAAGCTGTGCGCGGTGAGGGCGGGATCCTTAAAAATCCAAAAACCGGGCATCGTTACATGCCTGATTATGACGATCGCGCAGAGCTTGCGCCGCGTGACATTGTCGCCCGCGCCAATGACGCCGAAATCAAGCGCGACGGTCTGGATTATGTCCATCTCGACATCAGCCACAGGCCCGCGGAATTTGTCAAAGCGCATTTCCCGAACATTTACGAAAAGCTGCTTGGGCTTGGCATCGACATCACGCGCGAGCCAATCCCCGTGGTGCCAGCGCAGCATTATACCTGCGGCGGTGTGATTGTCGATCTGGACGGCCGAACCGACGCGCCAGGCCTATATGCCGCAGGCGAAGTGACGCAAAGCGGCCTGCATGGTGCAAACCGTCTAGCGTCGAATTCCTTGCTGGAATGTTTTGTTTTTGGAGATGCTTGTGCGCGCCATATCGAGGCCAATTGGAAAAGCCTGCCGCCCCCGCCAAAAATTCGGCAGTGGGACGAAAGCCGGGTGACCGACAGCGACGAAGAGGTTGTGATTGCCCAATGCTGGCGCGAAATTCGGCAGTTTATGTGGAATTTTGTAGGTATTGTGCGCACGACCAAACGGTTGGAGCGGGCGCAGCACCGGATTGATTTATTGCGTAGCGAGGTTGAGGATTATTACAGCCATTTCCGCGTTACCCCTGATCTGATTGAATTGCGTAACCTTGTTGAGGTTGCCGCGATGATTATCCGGTCGGCGCTAGCGCGGCATGAGAGCCGGGGGCTGCATTTTACACTCGATTTTCCCGAAATGGCTGACGAAGCGCGCGATACGATTTTGATGTCATAGCCACAAAACACTTTCCTAAAGATGGCAAACTCAGGCAGCATCGTATCTGTTTATTTGGAGGGTATTATGATCGTTCGAAATCAAGTCGCAGCTTTTCGCGCGCGTAAATTCTTGCAACTGCCTGCCTTAGCGCTGCTGGCGGCCATTGCGATGCCTGCCGTCGCCGCGACGCCGGAGCAAACCGCGCGCGAAGTGCTGGCCAAATCGCCTATCATCGACGGCCATAATGACACACCGCACCAAATTGCTGCATTGTTTAACCGCGATTTTTCAAAGTTTGATCTAGCTGCGTTGCCAGCAGACGTGCTCGCGAAAACGCATACTGACATAAAAACCGCGCGCGCTGGATATTTGGGCGGGCAATATTGGTCGGTTTATGTCGATGCCGCATTGCCCAAGCATGAGGCCGTAACCCGCACTATCCAGCAAATCGATGTCGTGCGGCAGATGATGGCGCGATATCCAGAAACATTCAGCTATGCTGCAACAGCGGCAGAGGTTGAAGCGGCTATGAAAAAGGGCAAAATCGCTTCGCTTATTGGGATGGAGGGTGGCCATTCTATTGGCAGTTCGCTGGACATCCTGCGGCAGACTTATGCGCTAGGCGCGCGTTACATGACACTCACGCACAGTCTGACCACTGATTGGGCGGACAGTTCTACCGACGCGCCAAAGCATGACGGATTGTCGCCCTTTGGTTTTGAAGTGCTCACCGAAATGAACCAATTGGGTATGATTGCGGACATCAGCCATGTGTCAGAGGCAACCATGCATGACGTGCTGGATAAGAGTACGGCACCGGTTTTGTTTACGCATAGCAACGCTCGTGCCATCACACCGCACCCCCGCAATGTACCCGATTCGGTCCTGAAGCGCCTGCCGCAAAATGGCGGTGTCGTTATGGTGACCTTTGTTCCGGGCTTCACCTCGGCCGAACGGCGGCAATGGGAATTTGAACGCTCGGCCATCGCCGGTCGCGCGAAGACTGAATTTTCTGGAAATCCCGTTGGCGAAAAGGCCGCTGTCGACGCATGGATTGCTGCCAACCCGCAACCAAAGGCAACGCTGGCGCAAGTCGCCGATCATATCGACCATATCCGCAAAGTTGCAGGGGTTGACCATATCGGTATTGGCGGTGACTTTGGCGGCGTGGACGAACTGCCAGTTGGCCTGGAAAATGTGTCAACCTATCCCGCCTTATTCGCCGAACTCGTCCGCCGTGGTTATGCGAAGGCGGACCTAGCCAAAATCGCCCAAGGTAATGTGCTGCGCGTAATGCGCGGAGTGGAGAAGGCCGCGCGGAAATAGGTTAGGCGGCAAACCCGTCGGCCAGATACCGCTCGGCGATAGCGGCATGAAGGGCGGCACCTCGCGCCATAACGCTGTCGTCGAGGACCATGCGGTTGGAGTGTAGGCCACAGCAAGTGCGCCAGTCGTCGCCTTCGTGTGATGCGCCTAAGAAGAACATCGCGCCGGGAACTTTTTCGAGGACATAGGCAAAGTCCTCTGCGCCCATGATGGGCGTGTCGAGCGTAATCCAGCTTTCGGGGCCGAACATATCCTCGACAACCGCCTTGCCGAACTGAACGGCGCGGTCATCGCAGACGGTGACGGGGAAGCCCTGTTCGATATGAACCTCGGCACTGCAACCATGGGCGGCGGCGATGCCGGGGGCGAGGCGGTGCAGCTCTTCAGCCACACGCGCGCGCGACTGCGGCGACAATGTACGGATCGTGCCTAGCAAATGCGCAGTTTCGGGAATAATATTGTTGGTGGTGCCTGCCGATATTTTGGCGATAGTGATGACCGCCGGATTGAATACCGAAATCTTGCGTGTCACCATTGTCTGGATTGCCGAAACGATTTCGCAAGCGACGGGGATAGGGTCAATGGCGTCATGCGGCATCGAGGCGTGGCCGCCAGCGCCCTTGACGGTGATCGTTAGGACATCGGAGGATGCCAGTAACGGACCACTTCGCCCACTAAACACCCCGCGCGGGGCGTTAGGCATGATGTGCAAGGCAAAGGCAGCGTCGGGTAGGGGGTCAATCAGGCCATCATCCAGCATAAAGCGTGCGCCATGATGGCCTTCTTCGCCGGGCTGGAACATGAACTGCACCGTGCCCGCCAATTGGTCGCGTTTGGCACATAGCATTTTGGCTGCACCCACCAGCATCGCGACATGGGTATCATGCCCGCACGCATGCATCGCGCCTTCAGTCAGCGAGCTATATGCAAGGCCCGTATCTTCATGCAGCGGCAGCGCATCCATATCGCCGCGCAGCAACACCGTGCGGCCATTGGCAGGGCCTTTGAGGGTCGCAATCAGGCCAGTGGTCGATGGCCCCTCTCGGAACTCCAGGGGAAGGCCAGCAAGCGCAGCCTTTATTTTTGCCAAAGTCTTGGGATTTTGCAGGCCCAGCTCCGGCTCGGCATGAATAGCCCGGCGTAGGTCAATAAGGTCGGGAAGGATATGTTCGGCGTCGGCGCGCCAGTCGGTGCTGATTAAGTCCATAGCTTAACTAGCACCACCCCGGCGCGACCGACAACAAACTTTAATCTTCTAAACGCACAGCCACATATTGAGTCGCCGCACCACGCCGTTTTACGCCGAGCAGGATTGCGCCGCGACCTGCGGCTTTAGCGTCCTTAATGGCACCTGCGAGTCCAGCGGCTGTGTTCAAGTCGCGATAATTCGCCGACACGATGACATCGCCGCGTCGCAAACCGACCTGCGCACCTGTGCCAGCGCCTGGAACGTCGATGACCACGCCCTTTACATCGGCCGTCATACCCAAGGCCCGCGCAATTTCGGCATCCAACGGAATGACGCTGAGGCCAAGCGCATCACGAATGACCTTGGAATCAGGCGTATCAGTTTGTTTGTCGAAGTCTTTATTCTCTTCCGGGTTGAAGTTGCGTTGGGCTAGCTTCTCTTCCGGTGGGCGGGCGCCAACCGTAGCGGTCAGCTTCATCGGCTTGCTTTCGCGCAAAATGTCGAGGGGAATGCGTGTCCCGGGTTTGATGTTCGCGACAATATAGGACAAAGTCTCTTCGGGCGTCACTTCGCGGTCATTGACGCGAAGGACAATGTCACCTTCTTTCAGTCCAGCCTTGTCCGCTGCTTCACCTGCAACAATACGTGCGACAAATTCCCCGCGATTCTTTTCAAGGCCAAGGGCGTCTGCAGCCTGTTCGCTAACCGGTTGGATGCTGATGCCAAGATAGCCACGTTCCGGCCGAACACCCTTTTTCAGGGACTCAATAACCGGAATGGCATCTTCAGCCGGAATGGCAAAACCTACACCGATGTTCGCGCCGACTGGTGAAATTAGACGGTTGTTGATCCCGACAACCTCACCCTTCAGGTTGAACAATGGGCCACCGGAGTTGCCGGGGTTAATTGCTGTGTCGGTTTGAATGAAGCGGTCATAAGCGCCGCCAGCGCCGATATTACGTTGAAGTGCCGAGATGATACCTGCGGTCACTGTATTGCCGAGGCCGAGGGGGTTACCAATGGCGATAACCCAATCACCCACACGGCTTTTCTGCGGCTCTACCATTTTCACAAAAGGGAGGCCCGAAGCGCGGATCTTGAGCAAAGCAATATCCGATGATGGGTCGCGGCCAACGATTTCGGCCTCATATTCCTTACCATCGAAAAGGGTGACGGTCACGCGGTCAACGGCGTCGCCAGCCGGGCCACCGGCCACCACATGATTATTCGTGACGATGTAGCCGTCGGCCGAGATCAGAAAGCCTGAGCCGCCACTGGCCTGTTCCTGAGTCACAGGGCGGCGTTCGCCCGTCATCGGGTTCAGGCTGGTGGCTACCTGCACCTTTTGCCGTGTAGCGATATTGACCACCGCTGGCTGCAATTGTGCGGCAAGATCCGCAAAGCTGGAAGGCGCACCGCCGGGGGCGAGGTTAACCTGTTCCGAAACCGATAGTCCGGTTTGCGCGGTGACAGGGTTGCCGTTGACTAAAGCAACTGTTCCGCCAGCCATCAAAAGCGCGGTGGTAACTGCATAAGCGTAACGCACGGATTTCATTCCTCTCGTCTATTCAATTGGGCACATGGCCCAGAAAATCTGTTCATCTTTGACCCGGTAAAGCTGAACGCCGATTGAATGGATACCATTCAACTGGTCAACAGCATTTGTCCGTCGATTAAATGCCTTTACGGAATTTTTCCAGATAGGCGTTTTGCGGTGACAAGATGATATTGCTTGCACCTTCACCATTCTGGAACGTCTGACGATAGCTCTGCATCGCGCGATAGAAATCATAGAAAGCCGGATCCTTGCCATAGCTT
>NZ_CAMAYF010000002.1 GCF_945862485.1 Sphingorhabdus sp. EL138 | reverse complement strand
CGGACTTCAACGAAGGCGGCGATTTTGCTGCTGACGATGATGATGCCTCAGTGCTCGCGCTTTATGCGCAGGCGGCGCGCCTTTATTCCAACCGTAAACCGGTCATAGCAATCGTCCAAGGTGCGGCCATTGGCGCAGGACTTGGATTGGCTTTGGTCGCGGACTTCCGGATTGCATCTGAACAAAGTCGCTTTGCTGCCAACTTCGTCAAGCTCGGTTTTCACGCGGGCTTTGGTATCTCAACCCGGTTACCTGAGATCATTGGCCAACAAAATGCTGCCCGTATGTTACTGACGGGTGAACGCGTTAACGGCGCGAATGCCCTTGATTGGGGGCTAATAGACATGCTGGCGACGACCGAAGATTTGGAAAAGTCTGCAATGCATTTTGCACTTCAGATTGCGGAGAATGCTCCGCTAGCGGTTGAGGCGACAAGGGCAACATTACGTGGGGATATCTCTGGCCGCGTGCAGTCGGCCACGCGTTTCGAAGCAGGGGTTCAAAGCCGGCTGAAGAAAACCGCGGACTTTGCTGAAGGCGTTCAGGCTGTTGCTCAGCGCCGTCGAGGACAGTTTAGCCGCAAATAGGTATTAAGTGAGGCTTTCCAGAAAGGATCGAAGCGCAGTGGGAATTGATGCTGGCCGCCTTGTCCGGGCATCTACATAGACATGCACGAAAAAGCCTTCGGCTGCCGCGATATCCTCACCATGTTTGAACAGACCAACTTCATAACGGACACTGGAGTTTCCAATATGTGCAACGCGAATGCCTGCGTCGACGGTTTCCGGAAAGCTTAGTGCAGATGCGTATCTACATCCGGTTTCAACGACCAAGCCAATGACATTGCCATTTTGTGGATCAAGCAAACCTTCGTCAATCAAGGTTGCATTGACCGCCGTGTCAAAGAAACTGTAATATACTACGTTGTTAACATGGCCATATACGTCATTGTCCATCCAGCGCGTGGTGATCGTCCGAAAGCGGGCGTAGTTGGACCGCATCCCGGACTCTTTGGAAGATTTTTGAGGGTCGGCCGGAGCGATTTTCGTACTATTGTTCACAAAAGCTTCCATGATTGACTGGAACCCGCCAATGGTCAGGGGCACCTGATTTGGGGTTGTCGGTTCAACGGGTGTAATGAGAGAGGGTTCTAAAGTGAAGGTAAAAGCTGCAATCTTGCGGGAAATGGGGGCAACAGCGCCCTATGCGTCGTCTCGGCCTTTATCCATCGAGGAAGTAGAGCTTGATGCACCCGGGTTTGGCGAGGTTCTGGTTAGAATTGCCGCCGCTGGTCTGTGCCATTCCGATCTTTCGGTTATCAACGGCAGCAGACCGCGTCCGATGCCGATGGCCATTGGCCATGAGGCCGCAGGTGAGGTGGTCGCTATTGGCGATGGGGTAGATGATCTGTTGCCGGGCGACCATGTTGTGATGGTTTTTATGCCAAGCTGTGGGCATTGCCTTCCATGTGCCGAGGGGCGCCCTGCGTTGTGCGAACCCGGAGCAGGCGCCAATGGTAAGGGCACGTTGTTGTCCGGAGGCATCCGCTTGCATCAAGAAGGCGCGGCATTGCATCATCATCTCGGCTGCTCTGCCTTTGCTGATCATGCGGTAGTTTCGCGCCGGTCGCTCGTTAAAATCGACAAGGACCTGCCGTTTCAGGAAGCTGCCCTATTCGGGTGCGCTGTTTTGACAGGGGTTGGTGCAGTGGTGAACACTGGGCGCGTTCAGGCGGGCGAAAGCGTTGCGGTAATCGGCTTGGGCGGCGTTGGCCTTGCCGCTGTCTTGGGCGCAATCGCGTGCGGCGCGTCACAAATCATTGCGGTTGATGTGTCGGATAAGAAGCTGGCGCTCGCAGCATCTATGGGCGCGACTGATACCGTTGACGCACGTGATCCTGACGCAATCGAGAAAGTCCGCCAATTAACAGGCGGTGGGGCGGATTTCGTATTTGAATTTGCCGGTGTTGGCGCGGCGTTGGAGAACGCTTACAAAATGACAAAAAGAGGCGGTACAACCGTTACCGCTGGTCTCCCGCCGCCTGACGTGAATTTGGCATTAAACATTGTCAGTTTGGTGGCCGAGGAGCGCACCGTCAAAGGAAGCTATATTGGCACCTGCGTTCCCGTGCGCGACATTCCGCGCTATGTTGCATTATACCGCGCCGGACGTTTGCCTGTGAATAAGTTGTTGAGTGGAACAATCAGCCTTGACGAGATTAATGAAGGCTTTGACCGGCTGCATGATGGGTCAGTTGTGCGGTTGATCGTTGATTTCGATAAGCATTAGAACCGCGCTCTTTATGCTTGCGGGGCATAACCTTTTGGCAGAATATCGATATTGATACCAATTCTCTCGGTCGGAACAGTCAATGGACGCTCGTAAGAGGAGTCAGAGTTGTCGCGGGCAACGACACCACTTTCCCGCAGCATAGACATGAATTCGGCTGGAACTTTCGATTGTGCCGGAACCCCGCCCCATTCGGAGACGCATTTGCGCGCTGCAATGCGCCAGACGCCGTCGCGCTTTTCCATCCGGTCAATGTACCGACCTCCGCCGATGGAAAAGGAATAATCCTTCGCATCCATTCCAGCAAACATCCAATAAGTTTCCGTATGCGCGACATCGCCATCCAGATCGCAGCTATGGTTGGTGATGATATGCTGATGCCCGGCCTGCGCGTTATTGTGATAATGGTTCACCCATTCCCAAAATGCCTCCGGCCCGCCTACGAAAAAGCCGTGATCGTCAATGGCATCGGGGTGATAACAGGATAGCAAGAGCGCGCGATCCATCCGGTCCACGCCCCGGCAATAATTTGTCACCACGTCACGAATTTTTTGCCGGTCATGCAATTCGCGGACCATATCTTCGACGCTCGGTTCCATATAAAGCTCCTGATATGCTTTTTAATTGGGAGCCTGTCCCAAAGCGTGCCGTGCGGCGACCCATCCAAAGATGAATGCAGGCGAAATACTGGCCCCGGCACCCGGGTAGGTTTTACCCATGACTGATGCGGTTGAGTTGCCGGTGGCGTAAAGCCCCTGAAGTATGCTGCCGTCTTCTTTGATGACGCGGGCAAACTCATCAGTAAGGATCCCGCCAAAGGTTCCAACGTCACCGGGGTAAATAGCAACAGCATAATATGGTGGCTTTTCAATTGCACCGAGTCCCGGATTGGGGCCATGGGACGGATCGGCAAAGACTAGGTCATAGGCCTTTGACCCGCGCCCGAAATCCTCGTCTTTGCCTTTGCGGGCGAAGCCGTTGAAACGCTCTATAGTGGCCTTCAGGTTATCAGCAGGCACATTAATCTGCGCCGCAAGTTCTTCAATGGTATCGGCTTTTTTCATATAGCCGCTATCGAAAAAGGATTGCGGCGTCTTGCCTGCCAGAAACGCCCAAGGATAACGATCGCGGTGGCGCGACTCGACGATCGCCCAAACCGGCACATCGCCGCCCGCATAAACGGCCTGGCCGTTAGCCATATAGCTTTGCGCCTCGTTGGTATAACGCTGACCTTTCTGATTGACCAAAATGCAATGCGGCTTGGGCAAATCGAGTACATGGATATAGCGTTCCCCAGTGGGCGGGGTGGATGTCAAAATCCAAACTGCACCATCCATGAAATCCAACGCAGCGCCGTGCGACTTGGCAATTTCAATCATTTCGCCGGTATCGCCAGGGTTGGCGTTCGTCCAAGCGACCGACGAAGGTTGAGGCCCATATTGTTTGCGCATGGCTTCATTGTGCGAGAAACCACCTGCGTTAATCAGCACGCCATCGCGCGCTTCAATACGCCAAGGTTTCCCGTCTTTTTGCGTAACCACGCCTGTTACTTTGCCGTTTTCTTCAATGAGTTCGGACACGCCTGAATTGACACGAATGTCTATATTCTGGCGAAGAGCCATTTGAAGCATGCGTCCCTGGATTGCCGTACCCGCTGCGACATACTCCCGGCCTAGAAGCTTTGCCTTGATTATACGCATGCCAAGGGAAAGCGCGGCCAGCTTGCCATCAAAGGTCGTCTTCATCACCATGAGGCGGCGGCCTTCAATGCCCCTGATAGGAAGGCTTGAAAGGCCACGCCGAAGCTTTGCAGCCCATTCAACCGGCAGTTCTTTTACGTTGAACGGTTCGACTGCAAGTGATCTGCTCTCAGGAAGGCCGCCGGGAAGGTCGTCATGATAATCGGACCATCCGTCGCAACGTATGAATGGCATGCCTTTGGTTTCCAAATAATCCACCAGCTTTGGACCTTGGTTTAGGAACATGTCTTTGCGATTGCGGGATGTGGCGGGGCCAATATCCCCCACAGCAGCGTCCAGATATGTGCGCCCTTTCTCAGCGCTATCGTTTATACCATCGCGCGCCTGAAGGGGGTGGTTGGGTATCCAAAACACGCCGCCAGACATCGCAGTCGATCCGCCTATCTTATCGGTTTTCTCGAGAATAAGCGGCTTCTTGCCTGAATCTGCAATCGTAAGTGCCGCCACAATCGAACCGCCGCCGCTGCCGGCAACAATGAAGTCTACACTTTCGTCCCATTGGCTCACGTCGCACTCTCCTCATCCGTCTCTAGGTCGTCGATCCTTGCCGACCACCCTATTTGGTTTTGCTTACTCTTATGTTTATCATCTAACTAATTTATATGGACGTTTGCAAGCACTGTTCTTGACGGTGATGCTTGCGAAATAGGTGGCTTTTCGGCTAACAGCGTTATCGATTATAAAGGAATTTAAATTGTCTAACGGATTTGTAGCCATTCCCGTCGGTAGCCGGAGCAACGCGGTCGCCGTCAGGGTCCCTAAAACAGCGGAACTTGTAGCCAAGCAAATACGAAATGCGATCATCAGAGGCGAGTTAAGCGACGGTGATACATTGCCGGCTGAGTCACACCTCATTGCTGAATTTGAGGTTTCGCGCCCAACAATCCGCGAGGCGGTTCGTATTTTGGAGTCGGAGGGCTTAGTTACTGTTGCCCGGGGTGCCCGGGGTGGGGCGCGTATAAGTTCGCCCGATTATGAAATGATGGAGCGGGCAGCGGGCATCATTCTGCAATCGCAAAAGGTGGCTATCGGCGATCTTTATGAGATGCGGACCCTTATTGAACCTCCTGCGGCGCGCCTTGTGGCCGAACGCAACAGCGAAGTGGCAGTTCCTATTTTGCGGCGCTTTATCGAAGACGAAATGAGCCTGATGACCGATAGGTTTGCAGTCACTATTAAGATTGCCGAATTCCACCGGCTTTTGATGGAACTTTCCGGAAACAAAACGCTAAATGTATTCTCTCAGGCGTTGCGCGGTCTGGTGGAGGGGCATCTCGCATTGGCTCAACGGCGCAGGCCGGATGCTGACTCCGAGTTCTCTCAGAAACAGCTGCGTTTCGGTTTGAAGTCGCATTCCCGTTTGGTGGATTTAATCGAAGCTAAAGACGGTGATGCTGCTGAAGCGCATTGGAAAGAGCATATGGAGGCAGCCGGTCGGGTTTGGCTGTCTCAAGTTGGCCCTGCGTCATTGGTGGATTTGTTGGACTGAAAATAGCATCTTCGCCCTCGACAGGCCCTCCCCAATCATATAACGGATATTATCGATTATCCGTGTTAGAAAAAAGGAGAGCTTCGCATGGCTGACAAGCAGTTTGTCGCAGATTCCCCCGCATTGTTGGATATTTACAAGCGGGCCGCGCTGTTGAAAGCGAACGATGAGCGCGCCCGGAAGGTGATTCTTTCAGGGCAGGTCGCAATGGCCTATTACTCCTATCGCGGCCAAGAAATTATTCCGTCAGTGATGGGTAATGTTTTGCGCGACGACGACACGATTTGTACAATCTATCGCGGTATCCACGACATGTTGGGTAAGGGCTTTCCTTTAAAGGAATTATGGGCGGAACTTGCTGGCCGCTCGACGGGCTCATGCAAGGGTAAAGGCGGCCCGATGCATTTGACCTACCCACCGAAAGGCATAATGGTTACAACCGGTATTGTCGGTTCATCGGCGCCAATTGCTAATGGCCTTGCTTGGGCGGCGCAGCTCGACAAAAGCGATCGGGTATCGGTTTGTACATTTGGCGATGGTGCATCCAATATTGGGGCAGTTCACGAGGCCATGAACCTTGCTTCGGTATGGAAACTGCCCACTATCTTTGTATGTCAGAACAATCTGTTCGCCGAGCACACGAAATTTGAAAAGATGACTGGCGGACAGAATATTGCCAATCGCGCAGACGGTTACGGAATGCCCGGTGTTCGTGTTGATGGTAATGATCCCGAAGCCATGTATTCCGCATTTGCAGAAGCAGTTGCCCGCGCCCGTGCGGGCGAAGGCCCAACGCTGCTCGAGTGCATGACATTCCGCTTTTTCGGACATAACTTCGGCGATGATGACAGCTATATTCCGCCGGAGCAAAAGGCTGCGGCAATGGAAGCAGACCCAGTACCCCGTTTCCGGGCACGTTTGATTGCCGATCGTATCGCGTCGGAAGATGAGCTTGCCGCATTCGAATCTGATGTTGAAGGACAGATTAGCGAAGCGCTCGAGTTTGCATTGTCTTCACCCTGGCCCACAGCCGATGAACTGCGGTTTGATGTATTTGAAAAGGAGATCGCGGCATGAGCGCGGCGCAAAAAGTGGCAAAGCCTACCGTTACCATATTGGCGGCTATTTCGAAGGCCTATCGCGACGCGTTGGCAGAAGATTCGAAAGTCATTACCCTTGGCGAAGACATTGGTGACGCGGAAGGTGGCGGCATTGTAAAGATCACCAAGGGCCTATCCGCTAGCTTTGGCGAGGAACGTGTTCGGTCGACCCCAATTGCCGAACAAGCCATTATGGGCGCAGCAATCGGGGCAAGCTTGGCCGGATATAAGCCGATCGCTGAAATCATGCTTATGAACTTTACAACTGTGGCGATGGACATGATTGTCAATCATGCTGCCAAGTTGCGTTTCATGTCGGGTGGACAAACCAGTGTCCCAATCGTCATTCGCACCATGACCGGGCTCGGTTTTGGTTCCGGCGGCCAGCATTGTGATTATCTGGAGGCTTGGTTCGCACATACCGCCGGTATTAAGGTATGCGCACCATCAACTCCGGAAGACGCTTATGGACTTCTGCGGGCTGCCATTGAAGATCCCGATCCGGTGATTTTCATCGAAAATCTTCCAACTTATTTTACACCCATGTCTTTTGAATTGCCAGACAACAGTCATCGTGTGCCCTTGGGCAAGGCTGCGGTTCAGCGTGAGGGCAGCGATGTCACGTTGGTTTCTTATGCGCGCATGGCAGTTGAAGCACGGATGGCGGCGGCTAAGGCTGCAGAACAGGGCATATCTGTCGAAGTTATTGACCTCCGCACGATTGCGCCGTGGGATCGCGAAACGGTGCTTGCTTCGGCCCAAAAAACCGGTCGGGTCCTGATTGCACACGAAGCGGTAAAACAACACGGCGTCGGTGCGGAAATTGCTGCTGTCATAAATGAAGAGCTTTTTGGTCAGCTGAAAAAGCCAGTGAAGCGGCTGGGCGGCGCATTTTGTGCGGTTCCCTATTCAAAACCGCTCGAATCTGCTTTTGCTCCGGATGCGGCATCGATCCTGGCGGCCATCGTCCAACTTGCAAGCTAAGGAGCCTTAACATGGCATTTCAGGTAACACTTCCAAAAATCGGCTTTTCCATGAACGAAGGCATTCTAAGCGAATGGCTCTTCGAGGACGGAGCGCAGGTGGCTGAGGGGCAGCCACTTTATTCAATTGAAAGCGACAAATCGACCAATGAAGTCGAAAGCCCCGCTTCTGGTACGCTCAAGATCATTGGGGAAATCGGTGAAACCTATGAAGTAGGGACCGTGATTGCCGAAATAGGATAAGCTAATCGCGCGGCTGGAGGCTGAACCCTCCGCCGCGCACTTGGCCGTCGTTGGTTACTGCGGTTGATGAAGATTGTTTGGCCAACAATATATCGGCATTCCAGAATAGCCAAAAAGGCAAGAAGTCCTGATATGTCCTTTGGTCCTCCATCTTGCCTCCTCAATCAAATATGAAACTTCCGTAGGGTTTCAATCACTTCACGACGTGACCGATTATACGCCTAGTCGTCCAAATGTATCATGGTCGATCATGGCCATTGCGAACCGAACCGCGGCTGCAGTGTTGTTGGCTTCTGTCTGAAATTGCGAGCTATTCAGCAGCCATATCAGCAAGCCCCAAATGACATCGCGGCGGTAAGCGGCCCAAGCACCATCAAAGGACGGGGTGTCTACGCCCTCCTGTGCAAGGCAGTGCAGATAATGCTGTAGCAATGCAGCCTCCCAACGTCGGCGGTCCACAACGTCTAGGCCTGCAATCAAGAAATAGCTGACGTCAATCGACCATGCACCGCGCCGCGGTTGCATATCGAGAAAGCCAGGGGTGCCGTCTGCGTCCAGATAGAGATTGCCTAAATGCATGTCACCATGGTTGACAACCATAGCCATTTTTTCAGTCTTATGCGCCTCTGTCATCGCCAGATGTGCGGCGCGGATCCTTTCGGGATCAAGCAACATCTTCGGCATGGCAGCGCCGCGCGGTGCGGTTGCGTAGCGCTGGAACTGGTCGGCGGTCTTGAGCAAATGGAAGTAATGTGCCACGCCATTTTCGCTGGTGTCCGGTGCCCAGGCAAAGCGCGTGTTTAATTCTGGTGCATTCCACCATTGCGCGTGAAACTTTGCCAGTCCTTCAAGATATTGTTTGGCAAGATCAAAGCCTATCGGCTCTTGCAAGGTCAGAAATTTTACGTCGCGCAGGCACAAATCCTCCAGCACCACCAGCGCCCGGCCATCTTCGTTCAAGGCAGAACCAAAGCATTTGGGAGCATTGAGCTGCACCGTAGGTAATAGATCAGCATAAGCGTGATATTCGTTCACATGCATCGCGCGCATGTTTGTGCTGTGTGGTTCAAACCCGACCTTCATCATTAGACTTGAAGGAAAATCGTTACGATTGGTGCGTGCAGCCAATCGCACCTTTGTGCAGGCTCCGTGTTGCACATCCACTATCGCAACTGAGTCAACAACTAGCCCAGGTTCGTTCGTTGCCAACAACTCGGTCAACCATACCGCTGATATATCTGTTAGGGTCGATGGGAGGTGCATATTCGCTCCTAAAAATATTATAGTTTTGGTTCTAATCAGTTAAATAAATGATATTATTCTTGTTGAGGCAAGTGCTATCTGTGATGCGATGATTATAGCCACAATTTCATCAGATTTTGCGCCATGATAGGAGAGAATTGGTGACAAGCTTGGCAGGCAAAACGCTATTTATAACTGGTGCTAGCCGCGGCATTGGCCTTTCGATTGCGCTACGTGCGGCGCGCGACGGTGCCAATATCGTGATTGCCGCCAAAACAACGGAGCCACATCCAACCCTACCCGGGACAATTTACACGGCGGCAGCGGCTATAGAAGGTGTTGGGGGAAGGGCGCTTCCAATTCCTGTGGACCTGCGTGACGATGATGCTGTCGACGCCGCTATCGCTCGGGCGGTAGACCATTTCGGCGGTATTGATATTGTCATTAACAATGCAAGCGCGATGCATCGAAAGCCTACGCTTGAAACCGATATGAAGCGGTTCGATTTACTGTTTGGCATCAATACCCGTGGTACCTATCAGTTGACACGTAAGTGCCTTCCCCATTTGCTGAAGGCGCAAAACCCGCACGTGCTGACGATCGCGCCGCTGCCGATTTTTGATCATCCGGAAAAATTCAAACCTTATCCTGCCTATATGCTATCGAAAATGAACATGACCTTGTTGAGCATGGCGTGGGCCGAGGAGTTTGAAGGGCAGGTTGCGTTCAACACTCTCTGGCCGCGGACAGCCATTTGGACCGCTGCTGTTCAAGCGTTGCGCGGTGATGATGGTGCGGCGCGTGCGCGAAGCCCTGAAATCATGGCCGATGCCGCATGGCATATACTAACCCAAGATGCCGGCAGTTTCTCTGGTCGGTTCATGCTGGATGACGATGTTCTGCGTGATGCCGGCGTAACCGATTTTACGCATTATTATCATCCGGACGCTGATCCGGCAGATATGAACTCGAGCCTTTGGGTCAGCTATGGCTTGGTATCGGTGGAAGATTCCTTGCGCAAACCAAAATGAAGGCTTCGAACAAGGCAAGCTTATATTAGATTTCTTCCATTTCAAATTCTGCCTTCAGGGCACCGCAATCAGGACATTTCCAGTCGTCGGGAACATCGTCCCAAGATGTGCCCGGCGGTATGTCACCGATTGGATCCCCCACAGCTTGGTCATAGACCCACCCGCAATTCATACACATCCATTGTTTCATAAATGCACCTCAGCCGTCGAACCGAACATGCATATGTTCCGGTGAACGCAAAATGTGCCCGATCATCTGCGGCGGCGGCATATCGGGGTCAAGGCGCAAATTAGGCAGATTATCAAGCAGCGCATTCATCGCGCGGGTCATTTCGACCCTTGCCAGATGCTGCCCGATGCACAGATGCGGTCCGCTTGCAAAAGCGAGCGAGCGGTGTTTGCGATCGCGGAAAATATCGAACTTATCGGGGTTTTCGAATTTGCGTGGGTCCCGGTTTGCCGAAGCGAGAACCAAGTTGATAAACGTACCTTTAGGAATCGTGACGCCATCAATTTCTGTATCTTGGCTTGCATATCGCAAGGTAGATGTGACCGGTCCTTCCCACCGCAAAGCTTCATCTATGGCTTGCGCAATAAGCGTTCTGTCCTCCTGCACGGCTTTCAACTGATCAGTCTTGGTCAGCAATCCGGTCAATAAAGCGCTGGTCCCGCGAAAAGTGGTGTCACCGCCAGCATTCATCAGCTGCCGCAAAAACGAAATAAGAACGATGTCGGGCAGGCGCTCTCCATCCGATTCTACTGTCGCGAGGTGGCTCACAAGATCAGTCCCAGGGCGCGCACGCCGTTGGGCAAGAAGCTCAGCGAAGAAATTGCCAAGCTTGATAGAGGCTTCGCGCCCTTGCGGTGCTCCTATAGAAGATAACAACTGAGCAATTGCTAACTTGTGAAATATTGGCCCCTGTTCTGGCTCGAGTTCCAGTTGGGCATAGATTACCTGAAACGGATAATGATGCGTGAACTGTTCAATCAGGTCCGCTTTGCCCGTGCCAATGAAGGCATCCATCAGGCGGTGTACCACCGGATCAACAACGGTTTCACCCCATTTCGAAACCACTTGCGGCAAAAATGCCTTTTGAAAAATGCGGCGATAACGTGTGTGGTCTGGTGCATCCATGACGGATACCGATTCACCAAAAGATACGCCAAGGCTCGGTAGAAAAGCCTCGCGGTTGGTGAAAATTTCTGGATGGGTCAAAACGTGCAGAACGGCGTCGTAACCCAGCACCATCATTTGCGGCAGGCCACCATGTTGCACATCAGGCACATCGGTAAACTGGTTCCGATAAACGCCCTCAACAACGCTACCTTGCTGCATAAGTTCGTGAATGCGCGGATATGGGTCGGGGCAACGGCCAGTCGACATCCGTTCCATTTCGAATGCGTTGAAAGTAGGATCAGAGAGATCCTCAAGTTTGGGCAACGTGATCATGATTTCCACTCCAGTCCTAATGCGGAGATGATGGCTTTAGATATTGGCAGGATCGGGTCGTCCTTGGGATCGCGTGCGTTAAACATGCGGTTGTGGCAAATGGCGACGGCCAAATTTTGCTCTGGGTCTGCCCAGCCCAATGATCCGCCCGCACCGGGATGCCAAATAGCGCGCGGGGTGCTGACCCTGTGCCCACCCAACCAATAGCCGCCAACGCTAATGGGAATAGGCATGCCGAACATGACAGGATCAGGCTCATCGCCATTGTCACGAACGTTAGAGAAATTCGCAACACGGTCTGCCGAAAGCAAGCGAACGCCGTCTAATTCACCGCCACCTGCGAGCATCGCCCAAAAGCGTGCCTCATCACGAGCGTTAAAAATACCGCCAACGCCTGCAATGCAGGCGCGCTGCACATCGGGGCGACCAAATACGCGTGGTACCAGATCGACGGCATGGGGCATTGAGCGCGCGTAAAGCGTTGCCTCAGGGGGAGGGGGATCATTTTCATTGCGGTTGGACATCACCGCAACCCGGTCCGCAACTGCATCGGGAATTCCAATCCACAGGTCGGCCAGCCCCAGCGGAGCAGCAATCTCTTCTTGCACAAAGACGTTCAGGTCACGGCGCTTAGGGTCCGCACGCTTCACAATTTCACCAATGATCCAACCAAAGGTCATGGATTGATAAAGGGTTTTTTCACCGGGAGGTGCCAACGGCTCCATTGCGGCAATGGCGCTTGCCATCCAGTCGCTGTCGCACATATGTTCAGGCGTTACGCCCTCCGGCATCAATGGAACCCCGGCTCGGTGGGTCAATGCGTGGCGGACGGTCGCGCTTGCTTTTCCATTTTGCGCAAATTCGGGCCAATAGTCAGCAATCGGCGCGTCATAATCGACATATCCTTTTTCCGCCTGAATATGTAGAGCCGTCGCCGCCACAGCCTTGGTAACCGAATAGACATTGTAAAGTGTATCGGCTGATGCAAGCGTGCCATTGGCTGGGTCAGCTAGTCCATCCCAAACGTTGAGCACCAATTTCCCCTGATGGTACGCAACGGCATGCACAGCCTCTTCCAGCCCATTGTAAATCGCTGTTCGTATGGCCGCTCTTACCGCGGTGTCATCAATGATGCCCATGGCTTCATACTTTCCACTTCAAAGGCAGGGCCAGAACCCCGTTAACGGGTCCTGATTTCATGATTAGTGGCTTGTCTGTCTCAATTTCGAAATCGGGGATCATTGGCAACCATTCGTCCATGAAAACCATGATCTCGCGACGGGCCAACACTGCACCTGGGCAAACATGTGGCCCGGCTCCAAATGCGGCGTGTTTAACCTCGGACGGTTTTCGATCGAAGTTGACAGTCAGCGGGTCTGCGTTCTTTCTGTCATCGAGACCGAATAGGCATTTCGGTAACTGTATCAGATCGCCTTCTCGGAACTGAATGCCCTTGTAGAGATAGTCTTTGGTCAGCACGCGGGCAGTATTAGGCAGGCCATAGCGACGCAAAAGTTCTTCAGTGGCGCGTGCGCGCATTTGTGGTTGTTCATGCAAGGCACGTCGCTGTTCTGGATTACGCGCCAAATGCATCGCGATAAAGCCTAATTGGGATGCCACTGTATCAAGGCCGCCGAACAGTAGGAGGCTAGACATTCCAAACACTTCATCGCGTGACGGGGGACGTCCATTGATGTCGCTCGTGATAACCATACTAAGCACGTCATCACCCGGGTTTTGCATCCGCGCATCGATATATGGCGTCAAATACTCCCGCATTTTCGCGTGCACTTCTGCGCGCAACGCGACGTCTGGCGAACGGACCGCAATTTCGGCCCATTCGAGCAAGAAACTACGATGCTCCAGCGGCAAAGCCACCATGCCAAGAAAGACGTTTATCGGGAGAACTTTCGCAAAATCCTCAACGAATTCGCATTCGCCGCGTGGTGCAATCTCAGCTACCAAGCTGCGCGCGGTTTCCCTTGCAATGTCCTCGAGGGTTTTGATCGTTCTGGGCTGAAACGCAGGCATGATGGCCTTGCGAAATGGTGTGTGCACGGGGGGATCAAGACCAAGCGGAAGGGAATATTGGTCATAGTCGCTACGAGGCAGATTGAAGTTTTTATGACTGAAATGTTCATAATCAACCTGCATCTCACCGATATCATCGGCGCGGGTCGCAATCCAATGACCACCATTGTGGGGAGTCCAGACAATGTCGGGTCCGTCGTGGAGAGTTGCCCAAGCAAGTTGGATGTCCTCTTTTCCAAGTTGATCCAGCGCGAAAAAATCGAAATCTACGACAAGTTCGGGCGGGACATGGTCAGGTATCAGCGCGTTGGTGGACATGATTTTCTCTCCTTATTGAAACGCAATCTGACAAAAAGGCAAAAAATGTCAATATGACTTTCAATGCGATTTGTCGCTTTTTCCATGTAGCCAATCTAAGCGGCATGAAGCTTAATCAGTTAAAGGATTAATGCTTGACTCAATCGCTCAACAAGTTTTCAGATGTTGCCTTAATAGTCTAAAGGATTAATCGATGGAATTGGACTTCGGTACTGAGTTTGACACGTTCCGTGAGGAAGTTCGCGCCTTTATCAAGGGGAACTGGCCACCTGCGGATGGCAATCTAAAATCGCACGAAAATGAGCGGGCATTCGTCATGGCGGGCGTCGACCGCGGGTATATGCATCGCAGCATTCCAAAGGCTTATGGTGGGTCTGAACAGCCATCGGATATCATAAAGGCGGAAATCATCCGCGAGGAACTAACCAAGGCACGTGCGCCTGCAGGCCGGATTCCTGGGAATGGACTTGTTGTTCCCGTATTACTCGAATGGGGAACGGAAGAGCAGAAGCAAAAATGGATTGCTCCAACCTTACGCGGCGACATTATCTGGGCGCAGGGTTTTTCAGAACCAAATGCAGGGTCTGATCTGGCTGCGCTGCGGACCAAGGCCGAGCTAACGGCCGACGGGTCCAAATGGATTATCAACGGTCAGAAGATCTGGACAACGCACGGCCACAAGGCAACGCACATGTTCTGTCTGGTGCGCACGGAACCCGATGCGCAGAAGCATGCTGGAATTTCCTATCTGCTCGTCGATATTCGCCAGCCTGGCGTGACGGTGCGCCCGCTCGTACAAATGACTGGCCAGAAAGAATTCAGTGAAGTCTTTTTTGACAACGCCGAGACGCCGGCAGACATGCTCGTTGGTGAGCGTGGCAAGGGTTGGAACGTCACGCGCTCAACATTGAAGCATGAGCGGTCCGGCATTGCCACTATGACTTGGAGCCTCTCGATGTTCCGAGACTTGGTCAAGCTTGCAAAAGAGGTTGAGCGCGACGGCCAACCTGCGATCAAGAACCCACGAATTCGTGAGGAGCTCGCTGCGATTGAAGGGCAGTTGATGAGCCTAACCTATTCCACCTATCGAGCGACGTCGCATGATGTACACGGCCGTGATGTCGGCCCGTTCCAGACGATGCCTAAAGTGTACATGACAGATTTGGCCGGACGCATATCCAAGCTGGCGCGCGACATCGTTGAAAACGACTTCGTAGACATGGGCGGCGAGCGGCTTAAATGGATCGAACGATTTATGATCTCGCTCTCTATGTCGATTGCGGGCGGCACCTCGAACATTCAACGGAACATCATTGCGGAGCGCAGCCTTGGCTTGCCCCGTGATAAAAGCCAGGGGGCAACGCCATGAATTTTCTTCTATCCGAAGAGCAGCTCGCCTTAGTTGATAGCGTGACCAATTTATTGCGGGACAAATGCGATCCATTGCGTGTCCACAAGATATTTGACGCCCTCGGCGATGCGCAGTTTGATGCGGAGCTCTGGAGTGCACTTTGTGAAATGGGCGTGCCTGCAATCATCGTTCCTGAGGAAAATAGCGGCCTTGGCCTCGAACTGGTCGATGTAGCTATTGTAGCTGAAGCACTTGGCAAAGCCGCAGCACCGGTTCCTTTGCTTGGGCATAGCCTTGCCACTATTGCCATTTCACTTGCCGGCTCCGACGCACAAAAGTCTAAATGGCTTCCGTTGCTTGCCACTGGTGAGGCGCTTGGCACCGTTGCCTTTTGTGAAGGTAAAAGCGGTTGGATGCCCGACGAATGGACTATGGCGGGGCTGAACCTGACCGGGACAAAGACATTGGTTCCCAATGCTGCTGAAGCGGACGTGATCATCGTTGGCACAGCAGATGGATTGGCATTGGTTGAAAAGGGAAGCAATTATACCACAGCGCGGGTTAACAGTGCAGACCGGACACGCCCAGTTGATACCGTCACTTTTGACGCGACTTCTGCTGAATTGCTGCCGCGCGGTAAAGAAACTGCAGCGCATCTAATGGACGCGGCTTCTGTGTTATTGGCAGCAGACTCGTTTGGCGGTGCAGAGCATTGCGTGAACATGTCTGTCGATTACGCTAAAATGCGTGAGCAATACGGACAGGCAATTGCTGGTTTCCAAGGCCTGCGTTATCAGTTGGTTGCAATGGCAATGGCCACTGAGCCTTCGCGTGGTCTTTATTGGTATGCTGCGCATGCTTGGGATGCGATACCGGACAAATCATCCCACGCGGCCTCGCAAGCCAAAGCGCACCTTACTGACATATATCTGCAAGTTACGCGCGATACGGTTGAAGCGCATGGAGGTATTGGGTTCACTTGGGAGCATGACACGCATCTCTATATGAAGCGGGCGATGCTCAATTGGGCTTGGGCGGGAACGCCATCGCGTCATCGCTTGCGCGCTGCTGATCTGGCGGGCTGGTGACTGTAAGCGGGGCAGGCTCTGTTTTATACGCCGTGGAAGACGGCGTGGCGCGGGTGACACTGAACCGGCCAGACCGGCTGAATGCTTCAAACGGGGACATGTCTCGTGGGTTGACAGAGGCTTTCTCCAAAGCTGCTGCCGATCCTGACGTGCGTGTTGCTTTGCTCTCGGGTGCTGGGCGTGGCTTTTGCGCGGGCGCCGACATGCAAGTCCTAAATGAGTTGTCTGCAGGACCGGAAGTGACGACAACACGATCAGGCGGCTTACGCTATGATGGATTGATGGCTCTGCCAAAGCCAGTGATTGCAGCAATACATGGTCCATGTGCGGGTATCGGACTTGCGATGGCATGCGCCGCGGACATTCGCATTGCCGCTGAAGATGCATTCTTCGTGGCACCATTTGCCGGGCTTGGTTTATGTGCAGAAGGGGGGCTCGCATGGTCGCTGTCGCGGCTAATTGGTCCGGGCAACGCCGCCGAGATGCTGATGTCGGCCCGTCGGTTGGACGCGCAGGAGGCCTTTGCCAAAGGGCTGGTGTCGATGACAATGCCGGTAGAAGGCTTTTCGGATGCCGCTTTTCATTATGCCCGCTCAGTTGCAAAAAATGCGCCGGCGAGTTTTGCGATGATGAAGACGCAGCTACAGGATGCCGATCTTCAGGGTTTTGAAGCGGCACGCCAGAGCGCCTATATGTTGGCACAACTGACGCTTCAGAGCGACGACTTCAAAGAAGCCATGGCCGCCAAGCGGGAAAAACGCACGCCGCAGTTCACGTCAATAACAGCAATATTTGACCCGCCAGTCAGCACTGGCTGACACACAACCCATTTGTGTTGTGATTGAAGACGCTATCCTGTGGCATCTGCCGAATTGGAGAGCATTTTAGGCAACATCTGGCACAGTATAAGTGCAATAAATGCCGTCGCGGCCACATATAAAAATGCGGTTTGATACGCTGCCTCATCGGGGAATGCGTGGTGTCCGCCTACTTTGCTCGGCGCACTGTGGCTCACTGCAAGCAACGTTGCGACCGTTTGAGCGCCGATTGCCATTGCGGTGGAACGGATAACACCCATCATGCCCGTAGCTTCGCTGGTCCGGTCGGATGGCACAGAGTGCACTACGATTACCGGCACAATGACATACAGGATCCCAAGTCCAATGCCTTGTAAGATCATGAGCAAAATGACGATGGTGACATTGTTGTTAAAGAATGCGAGCAGCACAAATGCCGAGAACATCATGCTGCAGCCAAGCCTGGCAAGGTTACGCGGCCCAAAGCGGTGAACCGCCGCGCCGACAAACGGAGTGGTCAGGCCTGCACAGATGTTAGCCGGCAAAAGCAGAAAACCTGCCATGGTTGCTGTCAAGCCAAGGCCAATACCCGTCGCAAGCGGTTGTTGACCGAATAACGACATCAGGTGGCCGCCTTGATATACGCCCAATGCGACAAAAATCATTACGATGTTGGGCCATGCAATAGCGGGCTTGGCCAGCAGGCGGACGTCCAGAAGCGGGTTTTTGACGCTCAGTTCGCGCCAAATCCAGGCACTAAAAAATACGACAGCGGCTAAGACCCATGACAATGACGTCGTAGCGAACAAGCCCTGTTTTGAAATGGTTGTGATGCCCAAAAGCAAGCTAACCACGGCAGGAATGAAGAGGAGGCCACCGAGCAAGTCCTCAAGAACACCCTTTACCGTTGAAATCTTGTCCTTTGCAATAAACAACAGGACAACAAGAAATGCGAATATGCCAAGGCCAGTCGTAATCTTGAAAATCATTGTCCAGTCGGCATGGTCAATAATCAGGCCGCCTATTACCAGCCCGGATGCCGACGCAATCGTAACCGTTGAAGAAATTAGACCTATCCCAAGTGGGACCTTTTTCAGGCTTACCCGCTCTCGGATCATGCCGAAGCATAAGGGAACGATGGCACCAGCGAAACCTTGCAGGGTGCGTCCGAGAATGAGTAACTCAAGATCTTTCGTGACGCTGCTGATCGCGGATCCAAGCGTGGACAATGCCAAAACCCACAGCAACACATTGCGCCGTCCAAGCAGATCGCCCAACCGCCCAAAAAGTGCTGCTCCAGCGGCTGCGGACAGCATGAACGACGTAACCAGCCAGCCAGCTTCCGACGTACCGCCATATTCGCGGACAAGCGTCGGTAATGCCGCATAGATCATCGTGAGTTCAAGAGCAGCCACCAGTTCCGCTATCATCAGCGGAATGACGAGCCGGTAAAAAATCTTCTTTTCTTCGGTCGCCATTTCTAGTGGTTGCATTAATCGCTCTCCTTTTGCACCATTTTCGGTCGTTCAGCGCCGAATACAGGTGCCCGTTGTCAGCCTTTCGGAAGGCCCAATATTCTCTCCGAAATGATATTACGCATAATCTCGTTTGATCCGCCGGCGATTGTCCAGCCATAACTATTCAAGAAATCATTGATCCGGAGGCGGCTGCTGTGGCTGGTCCCAGGTATCGCTGGTTGCCATTTTTGTGTCTGCAGCCCTTCAGCGCGGAGAAGAAATTCCGTGTAGCGTTGCAGGAATGGCCCCCACGTTACCTTGATATAGGTCGGTAATGTCGGCGAAGCTTTGTCTGGGTTCGCCTCCAACTCGATGAGCAGTTTTTTAATCATCAACCGCACAGATTGAAGTTCGCCATAAAGAGCGGCATATTCGCGGCGGAATTGGACGTCACGCATCCAGTTATCCCGAGCGTCTTGCCCATCAAGTTGGAATGAACGTGCAAGCCTTTCAACTTCGCCAAAAATAAGCAATCCACGTTCTGTAGACAGCGTGGATTGCGCGATGTTCCAGCCATTGCCCTCCGCGCCGATCAGGTTCGCTACAGGTATTTTGACATCGTCCATGAAAATCTCGGCAAAATGCGCTTCGCCAGTGATTTGGTTGATAGGACGGACCTCAATACCGGGCGTTTTCATGTCCATGATGAAATAGGAAATACCATCATGCTTACGGGCAACATTTGCATCGGTACGCGCCAACAAAAGGCAATAATCAGCGTGATACGCACCAGATGACCAGATTTTTTGGCCATTGATAACATAGTGATCACCTTGCAGGACCGCGCTGGTGCGCAGGCTGGCGAGGTCAGAGCCCGCTCCGGGTTCCGAAAAGCCCTGACACCAGATATCTGTGCCTTCGGTAATGCCTGTAAGATACTTATCCTTTTGTGCCTGCGTGCCATGTTCGAACAGCGTGGCTGGCGTGTGGAAAAGCGAAATTCCGAACATTTCCAACTCAGGGGCGTCAGCACGAGAAAATTCCTCATAAACCATGATTTGATAGGCAAATGGCAAGCCGGGGCCGCCCCATTCCTTTGGCCAATGGGGGGTTCCAAGTCCAACAGCTCTGCGTTCAGTCAGCCATTTTACGACTTCCGCCTTTAACGCGCTGTCGCGGACATTTTGCCATATTTGGCGCCAGTTTTTGGGTGCTTTTTCTGCTAGCCAGTCGCGCATTTCCTGACGAAATGCCTGTTCGTTTCCTACTTTGCCAAGGATATCATATGTCCGGCTCATTATGCGGCCTCCAGCATGTCTGCAATGCGATCAAGCAGCACTGATCGGGTTCCAAACAGTGCTTCGTTTAACTTTGCGCGCTTCAAATATATGTGCGGGACATATTCGGACGTGAAACCAACACCGCCGTGTAACTGAATGCAATCGCGCGCAACTTCGGCAGCTATGCGGGTTACATGCTGCTTCGCCGTTAACGCCGCGAGAAGCGCGTGCGGGGTGCCGCCCTCCATTCCTGCTGCAAACTCAACAAGGCCACGCGCGGCTTCGAGCGCCGCTTTGTGGTCGGCTACACGATGTTTAAGCGCCTGAAAGGATCCGATGACGCGACCAAATTGTTCGCGTACTTTAAGATATTCGATTGTGGCAACCAACACGGCATTACCGCCTCCAAGTGCGTCAGCAGCAAGAGCGATAGCAGCGAGGCGGAGCAATTCATTTTCCAAGGCGATCGGATTTTTCGGGACAAGGATATGAACCGAATCTAGCGACACATTTTTCAAGGTAACCGATCCAATGGATCGCGTTGTGTCCGCCAATAATGCGCGCTCAATTGACACCCCTTGCGCATCGGCAGGAATGGCAAGCCAGACTACGTGACCGGCGCGATCAGCGCGTAGTAACAAGATAGACGCAGAAGGCGCATCTAAAACATTCGCAACCGTTCCGTTCAACGTTTGGCCATCAACATTGAGTGGAGTGTCTGGGGGCTGCGATACGCATGCGCGGGTTGAGCCGTCAGCAAGACCGGAGAGCAACACTTCCTTTTGGACGTCGCTCCCCGCTGCTTCCACCAAAGCAACGGCGAGCATAGTGCCAAGCAAAGGCAATGGTGCCGCCGCATAACCCAAAGCTTCGTGCAAAGCGGCAGTTGCCTGCGTACCCATGCCGAGACCACCCATTGCTTCAGATACCGAAAGTGCAGGCCAACCAAGGGCGCTTATTTCGGACCATAAATCTGCCGCATAAGGTGCATTACTCCGCGGATAAGCCACAGCTTTTTCGCGAGGCCATTCGGCACTTAGAAATTCGTTAAAACTCTCGGACAGAACGCCGATATCGATTTGTTCAGACATTATTGAATTTCCGCTGGTTATTCGTTGGTGAATTGGGGAGGGCGCTTTTCAAGGATCGCATGTACGGCCTCTGGATGGTTCGGTGATGCCCATGAAATTGTTTCAAGCCGCAGCATCTCGTCCATATAACGCTTAGCCTTATCCAAAATATCTAGGTTCAAGGCTTGTTTCGTGGTTTGAACAGCTTTTGGCGATTGCGCCAAAAACATGTCGACCCACTCTTGCACCGCAGCATCTAACGCGTCGCGACTGACGGCGTCGGTGACCAGTCCCTTTGCTTTAGCATCAGCGCCAGACAATGGTTTGCCAGAGAGCAAATGGCGTCTTGCTTCAACAAGTCCGACCAAATTGGGCCACAATAGAGCGCCGCCATCACCAGTTGCGAGACCAACATTAACATGTGAATCACCAATTTTAGCATCATCGACTATGATGGTAATGTCTCCCGCCAACGCAATGGTGGCGCCAAGTCCCATCGCATGCCCGTTAATGCGTGAGATTACTGGTTTCGGGCATTCCAGCATACCAACAACAATGGCGTGCGCCTCGGCAATGCCAATTTGCCAGCGGCCATGATCTGGCCAACCATCAACCATTCTGTTTAAATCGCCGCCAGCACAAAAGGCGCGGTCCCCAGCGCCCGTCATCACAATCACGCGCACATCTGTATCTGTTGCCGCATCTGCCCAAATTTGCCCTAATTCGCGATGGGCATCACTCGTCATAGCATTCAGCGGAGGGTTGTTAAGCATCACCGTGAGAACGTTTCCGTCCAGTGTCACGGCCAGGCCGGTATATGACGCATAGCGTGACAACACTTTAATCCTCCTAATAGGTTACCTGATTACCTTGCATTGAAGCCAAGCAGTGAGCAAGCCTTGTTTTGTAATTTTTGGAGAGAAAAGCGCAATCGGTTTGCGAACGAATAAAAGATTTTAGAAAAGCATAATAGATTGACGGTCAGCGCTATGGAAACTTAAGATATGAAGGCGCAAGAACCCGACTTTCCTTGCGCCTCAGAAAGTTGCTTTAGATTTGTTTGATCGCGTGGTTCATCCATAATCAAAACCTAGATTGCGTTTTGGTTAGCGTCAGCCACCGCTTGTCGCATCGGGCGTAGACCTAGGGCCATAAGCAACATGATGAATGGAGGAACGACTATAAAGGCAAGCGCAAGTGCGGGGCCAAGATTTCCATCCTCACCAAATATCAAACTTGCGGCCAGCGCCACCATTGCTGGACCAAGACCAAAGCCAACAAGATTATAGACCAGCAAAAAGCTTGCCGACGCTATGCCCCGACGTTCTGGGACTGTCGCCAACTGCAAGGCCGCCGCGGCCACCGCAATAAATGGTGCGATAACGCCCAAGACCACGATGCCGCCAAATGCCACCCACATATTTGATGACGTAAAAGCTGTTATGCCCGCCACTGCAAAAATCGGCATGATAAAAACGTACATGCGCAGATGGGCGTCCTGAAGGCCACGCTTCGTGAGCCAATCTGCCAGCATTCCACCCCCAACCATACCCAACGCTCCAGCCACCATAGATTTGACGCCAAGCAAAGTGCTGACCATGGCGACAGTCCAGCCGAATTCCCGCATCATATATGTTGCCGACCACGCCGTTGTCGCCGCACCTAAGAAACAAAAGAGTGAGAATGCGGAAAAGTGGCAGGCGTAAAAACGCCAGTGCTTTTTGAAATGCCCCCGAACAGCCGCAGCCTTGTCTTCGGCCATCAGCTTGCTGTCGCGGCGGCCCGGGTCGGGAAAAGCAAAAACAAGGATTGCCATGGGAATGCCAAGCGTGCCTATTGCAAGGAACACCAATTGCCAATCATGCATCATTCCAATCAAGGGCAAGTCTATGTCGGCGTATCGCGCAAGATAACTGATGAGCAAACCACCGACGACATAAGAGAGTGAACCACCCGCTATGCCGCCTAGTGAAAACACACCCATCGCCCGTCCAAGACGTGATTTTTCCACCATGTCACTGATGATTGAGTAAGCGGCAGGTAGCAATGCTGCTTCCCCAGCACCCACGCCAAATCGCGCGAGAAGCAAATGACTATAGCTATTCGCAAACCCGCTTGCTGCAGTGCTGACAGACCAAATGAGAATACCAATAAAAATGATCAGTCGTCGGTTGTGGCGGTCAACCATCCATCCGACAAATGGCCCACAAAGTGCGTAAAATAAAGTAAAGCCTAAGCCCTGAAGGAAACCCATTTGGACGTCGCTGACACCAAGATCGTTTCGTATGGGATCAACCAGCAGTGTGAGTATCTGCCGGTCAAGATAGGCAAGTGTGTAAATGAGCAGAAGGATGATTATAGTCTGCCACTCGGCCGAGCGAAGACGTACGGAACCGTGTGGCAGACTAATTGTCATTTCTAATGTACCTTGAAAACGAAGTTCGGCCCGAATGCCGCATGTTCCCTTAGTTTCAAAACCTTTTTTGATCTAATTTTCCAAGACGCGCCGAGGCGTCCCGGCGTGGATACCATGTTTGAGTTAGTTGGAGTGCCGTCGACAACCAATAGGCCGGTTAGGCAAAGGTCACACGATCTTAGAGGCACATAACCAGGCCGGCTGCGCTTGCCTGAGGCACTCAAAATAGTTAGACGATAAAGATCTTTGCGTTTGGGTTTTAGGTGAGAGAGAAAAATGATGACAGACCAGGTGACACTTTATGCCTTCAACACAGGCTGGTTTCAGTGCAAGCCAGGATATTATATTGAAGGTGATGAAGGTCCGCACATGCGGGCCCCTGTTCCATCCTATCTTATCGATCATCCAAAAGGGCGGGCGTTGTTTGACACCGGGATGGGCGTTCGTTTTCGCCGGGAACAGGGCAATGCGTTGCCGGCTGATAAATTTGGTTTGGAATGGTTCGAAGGGATGGATATCGCCACCCGGCTGAAATCGATCGATGTTTACCCCGCAAGCATTAACTGGATCATCAATTCGCATCTCCACATCGATCATTGTGGGGGCAATGCACACCTGCCGAATGCAACCATGATTGTTCAGTTGAGCGAATATGAAACGGCTAAAAACTGTGACCAACCATTGCTCTATTCATCCGAAGATTATGAGACCGGCCAGCCAGTGAAAACTGTTTCAGGTGAACACGACCTGTTTGGCGATGGGACGGTCCGCATTATCCCGACCTTTGGCCATACGCCGGGGCATCAGAGCGTAATCGTCAAACTGGCGGGCGGCGAAGTGCTTCTCGCAGGCGATTGCTGCTATACCGAACGTAATCTGGATGTCATGGTGCTGCCCAAGGCAACCAATGATATGGAGCTTGGTATGGAGACCTATCGCCGTCTGGATGCGTTACGGAAAAATGGTACGCACATCCTGTTCGGGCATGACGGGTTGCAATGGAAAAACGTGACCGAAGGCGCTCCGTTTTCGATCAGATAGCAGCGATTATTTTTTGCTAAAACCTTGGGCAACACGCTCTTCCAAATCGGTGCCACGGCCTTTGGTGTTGAAAACCTCATGGGCAAGGCCCGCATCAAGCGGCAGATCGGCCTGCGCGATATAGAGTTCCTTATAAGCAAATATGCTATGCCGGCTTTGACCGGCAATCGCGCGTGCCATATCCATCGTCACAGTTTCAAGCTGATCGTCGGGCACGCATTTGTTGGCAAGGCCGATCCGTTCCGCTTCGCGTCCTGAAACCGGTAGGCCGGTATAGCTGATCTCACGTGCTTTGAAGCTGCCCACGCGGCGCGGCAGGCGTTGGGTCATACCCCACATGGGTACCATGGAAAATTTGCCGTGGGTGTCGGCAAAGCTTGCACTTTCGGAGGCGAGAATGATGTCCCCAGTTAAGGCCAATTCCAGCCCACCCGTAAAGCATCCCCCTTGCACGGCGACGATCAGCGGCTGAGGCAGATTGGCGATCCGCGTGACGATATGCGGTTGATAGAAAGGGCGGGGAAATGTGATGCCGCGCTCTTTAAGATCGTTGCCTGCGCAAAACACTGGTCCAGTCGAACGTAATATGACGACAGCAATGTCGCGGCCTGCGGCTTCGATGGTGTCAAGATGGCCCTCAAGCTCCTGCCAAAGTGCCAAGCTAAGGGCATTACGCTGTGCCGGACGATTGATCGTCAATATGGCAATGCCGTCAGAGCATGTATACGTCACCAAAGAAGTCATATCCGGCTCTCCTATTATTTGCCTTGTTGCGCCTTGCGGCGGCGCAACCACCAGCCATATTGCGGGGGCATAAATTTCCAACCGTTTGCTTCATCATGTTCAGCGGCAATTTGCATCGGCCAGTTCGGATTCCAAAGCAATTCGCGGCCAAGCGCAACAAGGTCGGCGCGACCATCTTGCAACGCGATGGCAGCTTGTTCGCCGGTCCGGATAAGCCCAACACCCATCGTCGGAAGCCCCGATTCCTTGCGAATTTGCTCTGAAAATGGGAGCTGAAAACCGGTTGTCCTTGCGACAAGGCTATTTTCGGCAGGCAACTTAAAGCCACCTGAGGAACAATCGATCATGTCGATACCCAGCTTTTTCAGTTCAGAAGCATAAGCAACGGAATCCTCAATCTGCCAGCCAATCCCAACGCCATCAACCGACGATACCCGAACCATGCAGGGCAGGTGATCGGGCCAAACTTCGCGCATTATGCCGGCAATACGCAAAGGGAGTTTCATACGCCCGGCGCGATCGCCGCCATATTCGTCCGTGCGTTGGTTGCCCAAGGGAGAGAGGAAGCTATGCATCAAATAGCCATGGGCACAGTGCAATTCGCAGACATCAAAGCCGGCATCGCGGGCACGGATAAAAGCAGCGCGATAATCGGCGACAACTTGCTCAATGGCGTCAAGGCTCATGTTCGTGGGTGTTGGCCAATCTTTATCGAAGGGAATTGCGCTTGGCGCGCATGCCTCCCAAGGCCCTTCGTCGCGCGCTGCAATATCGTCATTACCCAATGGGCCGCCGCCCTCCCACGGTCGTTGGGAAGACCCCTTCCGACCGGAATGCGCGATTTGAATTGCCGACGCTGCCCCTAAATCGCGGATCAATGTTGTCAGCTTTTTCAAGCCGGGCACATGTTCGTCTTTCCAGATACCCAGGCAGCCATGGGTAATCCGTCCCTGAAGGTTGACCGAGCTTTGCTCGACAAAGACAAGACCAGCGCCGCCAGCTGCCAATTTGCCGACATGTTGCACATGCCAATCGGTTACATGGCCATCAATGGCGGAATAGGTCGCCATCGGCGACACGACAATACGGTTGCGCAGCTCCAGCCCACGTAGAGTATAAGGTTGGAACAATATGTCCAGATCAACACATGTGTCGTTACCAGATGCGTTAATAGTCATTCAGCCGCCGCCTTAAGTGTTAGTTTGCCGCCGATGAGCATGGGACCAGCAAGGCCAACAACCTGATGCGGCATATATGGACTTTCCAAACGTGCAACTTCTTCAGTCGAAAGCGTCAATTGAACAGCGGCAATGGCATCGGTCAAATGCGATGGCTTTGTCGCACCAATTATAGGCGCTGTAATGCCTGGCTTGCCGAGTAGCCATGCCATAGCGATTTGTGCACGCGGTAGGCCACGTTCATTGGCCACTTCGGCAACCGCCTCAACAATCTGACGGTCATTGTCCGTGGTCGCACGATAGAGATAGGTGCTAAACATATCGGTTTCGGACCGGGCCGTTTTTTCGTTCCAATCACGCGTCAGCATGCCACGCGCCAATGGGCTCCATGGAAGAACGCCGACCCCCTGATCGATACAAAGCGGGATCATCTCACGCTCTTCCTCGCGATAGACAAGGTTTACCTGAGGTTGCATCGAGATGAACTGTGTCCATCCATTGCGCTCTGCCGTGTATTGCGCTTTGGCAAATTGCCATGCGTACATGGATGATGCTCCGATATAGCGGGCCTTTCCGGCTTTCACGATATCGTGCAGCGCTTCCATCGTTTCTTCGATTGGTACGTTGTAATCCCAGCGGTGGATCTGGAACACATCGACATAATCGGTACCCAAGCGTTGCAGACTGTCGTCAATTGCTTGAAACAAGGCTTTGCGGGACAGGCCACCCGTATTTGGGGCGCCGCGCCAAGGGGCATAGGCCTTTGTCGCCAGCACAATCTCATCACGGTGCGCGAAGTCCGCCATGGCACGGCCTACGATCCTCTCGGAATCTCCCGCCGAATATTCGTTCGCGGTATCGAGAAAGTTTATCCCTGCTTCCAAAGCCTGCCGGATGATAATGCGGCTTTCCTCTTCATCAACGGTCCATTCGTGGCGTCCAGCGTCCGGACGACCAAAACTCATGCAGCCTAATGAAAGCCTCGATACGATGAGGCCGGACTTGCCCAGATTACGATATTCCATAATTTTCCTTACTTCCGTTCGAGCGGGATGACGGCGATCGTAAATCGCGAAATACAGACCAGTTTTTCATTTTCATCAGTGATACGGATCGACCAAATTTGGGTCGTTCGGCCAATGGATTCAGGCCGCGCTGTGCCTGTTACCCAACCTGTATGGACAGGGCGGATATGATTTGCGTTTATCTCCATGCCCACGGCGATGAACTTGTCTAAGTCGATAACATGGGCAGCTCCCAGAGAACCTAAGGTTTCTGCTAGCGCGAGCGAGGCGCCCCCGTGCAGGCGGCCCCATGGTTGGTGGGTGCGAACATCAACCGGCATGCGTCCGGCCAACCAGTCGTCACCAACCGCTGTAACTTCAATACCCAGCAAAGCTTGCATCGAATTAATCCCGAGCAGATTGAGCGCATCGGGGTTTGGGTTGATTGCCTGCCACCAAATTGATTGAGGTACGGTTACATCCACCACTTGCGACGCGTTCACTTTGCTTCGTTCTTCAATTCAGCAGCGACCGCTGCAATGACGCTGTTCACCTCATAACGGTCTTCGTTCCGTTCCCAAGGCGCTTGTTTCGCAAATGCAGCCTTCATCTCATCCAATCGCTTTTCCGCTGCTTTGATAGTGTGTGAATGAGTGACGATGTAAAAGTCACCTCGCAGGGCACCATCTACGGCATCGCGCGCCGCTTCTTCAACGGGCATACCGCGTGCTTGAATGCGCGCGCTCATATCAAGATTACGTTCCTGAACAGGAAGTCCGTCGGGTCGTGGTCCGCCACCCAACGCCGTTCCCACAAGGCCGGGGCAGAAAACACTAACTGAGATATTCTCCGGTGTCTCGGCGCGTAACACTTCGGCCAATCCCAAAACGGCGTGCTTTGATGCAGTATAGACCGCTGCATTGGCGTGTTGGAAACCAAGTGAATGTTCGGAGCCCGTAAAGCAAATCCGGCCGCCCTCTTGCTGCTGCTCCATCATGCGGGCAAATGTTGCGGTGGTATCCCATACGCCGCGAATGTTGACGCTTAATATCCAGTCCGCCTCGGGAACAGTCATTTTGGTGTAGCGGCCAGCGGCAATCACACCTGCATTGGCGAACAACATGTCGCAACCGCCCAGCGTGTCTTTTGTATGTGTTGCCAGGGCTTCAACCTGTTCGTGCTTGGAAACGTCGCAGACGAAGCTGCTGCAGCCCGAGTTCAGGCTGGCCCGCGTTTCTGTAAGCCCAGCCTCATTTACATCTGCGACAATAACCTTTGCACCACGGGCCGATAGTTCCTGCGCGATAGCGCAGCCTATGCCCGACGCGCCGCCGGTTACGACGGCCCGTTTGTTCGCAAGAGATGAAGACATTTTGTGCTCTCCGTGTTTTAATTATCAATGGTGATGGTGATGATGGGGCAGGGTCGAGCGCAGCGGCACCGCAATGGCTTCCACCAGATCGCGCCTGTCTAACTTCGCTTTCAAACCATCCATTATGACGGGCAGGGCCAGTTTAACTTCATGCGTAGGTCCGGGCAGAGCAAAGATCGTCGACCAACCAAGCTGTCCGATAGCAATCCGCACCGCATCTTTTACATGCCTGCCATGGCCACGCTTATACTGCGCCAATATAGCTGTAGAAAGGTCTGGGTCGAGCCGTTCAATCGCCTCAATCGTGTGGTCCTTGTTCTCTGCGCCAACACCGCCGGTGGTGATAATGATGCCGAAGCCTTCACCTGACAATCGGGCCACAATGCCGGCGATCTCCGCTTCGCTGTCACCAGCGATGCCACCAAATTCAACCTCAAAACCAGCATCGTCCATCGCACTGCGAATGGCCGCAAAATTTGTATCCTCTATCTCGCCAGCGAGTAACTCGCTGCCTGTGCTGACCACAGCGACGCGGCGCGATGCATAATGAGCGATCTGGTTTTCCAACTTGCGCGCATCGGCCAGATAACGGTCAACCTCGGCACGTGGCGTTCCGATGACGCCCAAAATGCCTTCGGAATGAATGGATGCATTATCTGCGACGTGAACACCAGATATGTCGGCGATCGCCTCAAGCAGTTCGCCCTGCTTACCGGTAATATTTTCCAGCTCAACACGTGGCACCAAAATGTCCAAGACGACCAAATCTGCCCGGACGTCGGTCACGAACACTTTATCACGCGGCAACATGAGTATGTCGGCAACGACATTAGCCAAATTCGGAAGGTTCGCGTTGGCAAGGCTGATCCCATGAAGCCAGACCTCTGTTTTTTCCAACAATTGAACCGACGTCATAGTGCTAACCCGCGTTGACGTAACCATTTGGGTAGGAATTCATTCTCGACCCGATCGCGAACATGCGGTGCGCGTGACATGAGGTGCTCGCCTAGCTTTCGGCTAACCCTGAAGGCACCGGGGGTGCGGTCAAACACGATGATATTGTCAGTCCCTCCATCGCGGCAGGCCGCTTCAACGGCCTCATCCAACGTCGGCCAGACAGGAGCCTTTGCACGATCAAAATGATAGTTGGATGGATCGTTCAACATCCATCTGTTTACCGTGTCACCAACGACATGGATCGGATAATTATCCCAAAGAAATGGCTGAGGCACACCACCCGCCATATAGTTGACTACAATCGCTTTAATGGCATTGTTTTTGCCCATGGTTAGGCCCGGTTCGGCGCTATCGTGACGTTCTGCCGCCAGCAAAGATAAGTTGTCTAGATCCATGAAATCGACGTCGGCGCAGAGCATATTGTCGAATGCAATTCCGCCAGCATAACAATAAACGCCGCAGCCATGGTCATCGAATACCACCACGCAATCCTCTATTTCGCCCAAAATTTTCATAGCCATGGCGTAGTTGCGCATGATCCCTGCGGCCAAACGACGATCAAGTGCCTTTAAATCATTATCGGCCTCGACGCTGACCACCCCTTCCGATGTGGTATCAAGCACCATGGTGCCGACATAACGTTGCTGGATGAAGTCGCTTTCAAATATGCAGCGCGACACAATCTGGCCTGTGCGCGGGCCAAAGCCGAAATGATAAGCTGAGCGCGATTCCAGCCGGGCATATGCCATGCCAAACGGTTTCATCAGCCGATCGAGCATGCGGTGCAAATAGCCCTCGCGCATTTCGGTCACATGGGTGTGAATAAAATAGGGTGCATCGAACAATTTTTTGGTGACGTACATGTCGCCAAGTTTTGTATCGACTTTGGTTCCGGCACCCATTTGCGGGCATTCTTCGACATCTCCGAACCGCTCTTCGAGCCGGTAGATTTTTACCCAATCGGGATTTTCGATATGCCCCATCGATTCCGCGATACGCAGACGAACTTTCGCGCCACGGGTCTTTTTGACATGCTCGGCAATCACCTCAAGCATTGTCACATAGGCCTCGCCGCATAATTGCAAGCCATGCGGATTGGCAATGAGATTGACCATGCGACCAGCTTCAATTTTAGACCAGTCCAGCGCTTCTGCTCTGACCTGTGCCTGCCGCCGCACCTCATCGAGATTTGTTGGCCCAAGCAAAGCATCTTCGGACCAGATCGTCTGCGGCAGGTCCGGCATCAAAGAACGGATGGGCAGGGCGGTCATACCGGGAAGATCAGCTGCACGCTTAGCGACCACCTTGGCGGGCTCGCGCTTGTTCCATGTGCGGTGAAAGGCTGGCGGACGCAACGCGTCCATAAATGGTGAAAGCAACGCCATTCTGATTAACGCCTTTTCAATTTCGCCATGTCACCAAATTCCTTGTCGAGCGGATATTCAGGGAAGGCGTTACGGATCGCTTCGGGGAGCGAGCCGTCGGGCTGCACATGTTGCCATAAAGTTGCTGACTCGCCATACCATTGGAACCCATTTTTGGGGTTACGTGGAGCATCTCCGTGCCCTGCACAAGCGAGCAAATGCAAGATGGGTTGCATACATAATTCGACACATCCTGTTCGGGCACCGGTCGCAAGCGAAACCGCTTCAGGAGAATGTGCACCCGCGATAATGGCCGTCGCGATGTCCCCGGCTTTGGTATCGGTACAAACACAAATTTGCATATTGCGGCCATAGCCTGCTTTTCGGCATAATGTTTTTACGGCGTCTTCGTCGACTTGGGGTAGTTCAAAACCGACATCAAAAGGTTCGTCTAACTCGACCATCTCGATGGCATCATCAGGACAGATTTCGACACATGCCTGTGCATTGTAGCAGGCTTCTGGTTCTAAGACGGCTATGTTGCGTCCTGTACCAGGCTCATCCGCGCGGCGTGGCCGCATACCAATCGCAACCGTTGGGCACACTTGCTCACACAGGCGGCAGCCTGTGCATTTATCGACGATGATTTGTGCCACCATGCGAACGCGTTTGGGCAAGCGCTCCTCCTGTCAAAGTCATAAACTTGGCTGATGCAGCCAAAAAGGAATCAATCAATTTTATTTACTGTCTGACAGTAAGTTTGTAGATTGTTGAGAGCAAGAGGATTCGGGGCAGGTGAATATGGTAAGTGTTGCCGTTATCTCTCGTACGCAAGAAGAACGTACAGAAGCAGCAAAGGAGCGGATTCGCGACACTGCATTGTTGTTATTTGGCGAAAACGGATATGATGCGACAACATTAGCGGCCATCAGCCTAAAAGCGGGATTTAGCCGGACGCTTGCACAATATCATTATCCTGAGAAATCGGACCTAGCACTAGAACTTCTCGATGAACGCATTCGGCGTGACAATCATTTGGAACTCTTGAATTGTGCCGATGAATTAAGCGCGCAAGGTGCTTGGGATTGCCTCATGCGGCATCTCGAATCTGTAAGTGATTATTATGGCAAGCTTCACGGGGCATGCGATCACAGTATTGTCGTGCGCGGAGAAATGGCCTTACATGCAGCGGCGCTTATGCATGCTGATGCCGCTTTGTCTGCCCGCGTGCACAATCTTACCGTTGATTTAATTGCGCGGATAGAACGCTTGTTCGAAATTTGCCGCAAAGCAAATTTTATTCCAGTTAATTCCGATCCTCATGCGTTGGCGATCCTGCATGTTCACTCGATATGGGGATTGGCACAGGCTTTGTTTGCAAATCCGAAAGGTAGCAAGCCTATAGCTGCCGCCTTCGAACAAATTCATGTTTTGCTCGAGGCGCTTCGAACGCCCGAGAAATTGTGAGGGAGAGCGAAAGTGGCCACGATAAAACTTGTCGCAGATTATAACGCGGATCCATGCACTGGTTGCAAATTATGTGACATCGTCTGCCCAAGTGGTGCCATTAAAATGGAAGCGCGTAAGCCTGTTATTGACGAAGCCTTGTGCATTGGCTGTGGACGCTGCGTTGATCGCTGCCCCGAAGATATCATGTGGATGATACAGCGTTCAGAACCGTTGGTGACAACCGTTCATCCTGACGAAGTGGATCAGGAGGCAGTGACCGCTCTGCTCGAGAAAGCAGGTATTGAAGCCGCCATGTCAGTATGTGTGTGCACATTGACGCCGGGATCGGAAATCGCAGCTTCGATTATCAAAGGTGCGAAAAATCTAGAAGAAGTCTGTGCAGCAACCGGTATGCGGTCGGGGTGTGGCATTTACTGCGTGGCTCCAGCGCTGCGTCTGCTTGAAGCTGCAGGATGCGATATGACGCCGCCGGGTCAACACCGTTGGTATCCCTCAACGCTCTCGCTTTATGATCTAAGCGATGAAGTGTGTGCCAAATATCCTGACGCCTATATTGAAGAAGACAGGGCGGTTTTTGATCCCGAACACAAATATGGGCCACTTTCGAAGGAGATATTGTGATGAATGCTCATACCGCGATCAAGCCTCCTGCATTCATGCACTCAGATTACGGGCCAGCGCTTCAGCCGCATGTTTCCGAGACGATTGAGTCCATGGTTTCGGTACCGCTGACAGAATTCTTCCCAAACTTTGCGCCTGCTATAACGTCGGGATATCCCGAAACACTCGAAGCTGATCTAGAGCGGGTACGCGCTGAAACGCGCAAATCGCTTGCCCTCGTTGATATGTCGAGCATTGCGGCGACGGATAGCGTTAACATTCTCGCTTCGGAGCATGGCTTTGGCTTGATGGGCGGCTGGCCTTATGCCGAAATGATCAAAACGATCCGCGAAGTTGTGATAGAGCGCACGGGGTGTACAAAAATCCATTTGCGGCTGGCCATTTATCGGGGCTTCAAAGAGGCAGAAGAAGTTGCCGAGCATTTCGGATTTAACGAGGCATTCGAGGGACGGGTAAAAGGCCTCGGGCCATTTGACCAAGGCGTTGAAGTCGAAACTGTTGTAGGTCCGATGTACCTCATCAAACGGGCCTTTGATGCGACAAAGTTCATCCACGCTTATTATGACGATCCGCGCGAAATGTACTTCAATCGGTTGTTGTACAAATCGTTCAAGTCGTTTTGCATGTCTTATGCGCGGTATGAAACGCGGTCTGTTTATCATAGCATGTTCGGCAATCGCAGCGGCAGCGTCATCCCCCGCGCACTGTTCGATAGCGACTTCATCCAGCAACGTTATACATTTAGTTCAGTATTGTGCACGACGCCCATGGGGGTCATTGGGGTCGATGCGACAACCGATTTATATGCCATTGATCGACGCATTACCAAAAGCCATCTTGAAACCTATGGCCGAATGCAGCGATTATTCGCGGAGATAAAGGATTGTGTTGCCATTTGGGACGGCGGTCGCTGGGGCTATTATCTTCATGGCGGCGGTTTGATTTTTGGCACGCTTCTTACCAACCATTCGGATGCGTTCGACCTTGACCAACCTGTAGTTGCAGGATTCATGCAATCGCCCACTGCGCCAGTAAACTTCTCGCGGAATAAAAATTTGCGCGGGGTTGTTGTCAATCAGGCTTGGGTTGGTGCAGGCATTCCTTATGTGACCATGCCCTTTACAACGCCAATGTATATTGTCGGCGAAGAACAAGCTCAGATGTGGCGTGAAGACCCTACTAACCCGTTGTTGATGGACCGCGCCACTGTGGTTGACAGTTTGCATCAGGGCGTCGCGATGGCGTGTGAAAAGGGACAGACAGACAAATTGATCGTTTTTGACGGAAGCTATGGCCATTTGACCTGCAATCAAGCCTTAGCCGACTTGTTGAAGGCACGTGCGCCAGCGGTCGATAAAATGGTTGGTGAAGAGTTATTGCCCAAATGGCTGGCACAGCGCGGACTTTCCTGACCCGTGGCAACTGACCTTGACCTTCTCTCCAAGACCGAGCTTTGGGTAGAAGACATCATTCTTGATGATGTGGATCTCACCCGCCTCGCTCTATGTGCCGGCGATATATTAGGTTTAGGACCGGAAGACATATTTGTGACCGACGTCCGTGACCAAAGGGTCGTGTTTGACGTGGTGTCTCAGACCGTCATCCTCGACGCAATTGCGGGCAAAGAAGCCGCGCTGCTTGCTGCACTCGCAGCTTTTTCAGGTGTCACACTGGGTAACCAAGCATCAGTGCATAGCTTCGGCGTGCTAGGAGTGATAGGTGCGCCCGCCGAGCAGGCCGCAGATATATTGGCTAATGCGGCAAATCTTGAGGCGGGATTGCAAGCTTATGTGGCTCGGTCCGTTGTGGTGCTGTCCACCGGTGGCGAAGTGGCGCGCGGGGAAATTGAGGATACAAACTACGCCGCTGTGAAATCTATAATGGGTGATCAAGGCTATCGGGTCGATCATGCCGGCGTGATCGAAGATGATGAAGCGCTGATCGCGGCGCGTATTGGCCATTTGCTTGAAGAAGGTTATGGCATGATCATCACGACTGGTGGCGTCGGGGCAGAAGATAAAGACAAAACGATCGAGGCGATGCAGCGCCTTGCTCCGGAGCTTTCGACAGCCGTTTTAGCAGAATATAAGGTGGGCCATGGCCGCCATGTTAAACCCCATGTCCGTGTAGCATGTGGGCGCATTGGCAATATATTGCTTGTCGCCCTGCCGGGACCAACGCGGGAAGTCTTGGCCGCCCTACCAGTACTTGTAAAGGCAGTGGCCGAAGGGCAGGCACCTGCCACATTGGCAGAAACAATTGCAACACCCATTCGGGCACTTTGGAAGGCCCATAAAATGGAGCTCGCACATATATGATATCATTCGAATTTCTCACGGTCCTTGTGGCTGGCCTTGGCATGGGCATTTTGCATGCTTTTGATCCTGATCATGTGATGACCATGTCGTCGCTTGGCGCGCGCCCTGACGCGCGGGGTGCAACGAAGCGATATGCGTTTTCTTGGGGAATTGGCCATGGGGGCATCTTGGTAATTGCCGCGCTTGCCTTGCTGTTGTTTAAAACACCTCTGCCCGAAACCTTGCCAACAGGCGCGGAGCGTATTGTCGGAGTTATCCTGATTGCCGCCGGTGGTAGCCTTGCTCTCGCGTTATGGCGGAACAATAGCCCCAAAACATTATTGCCCGGAACACGCGCACCATTTTTGATTGGGATGGTCCATGGCACCGCGGGAAGTGCGGCGGTTTTTGCCTTACTTCCCATCGGATTGCTGTCGCCAGTTCATGGGGTTTTCTATGTTCTTGTTTTTTCGTTCGGTGTGCTTGTCGGGATGATTGGGTTTGGTCACGCTTTTGACCGGTTACAGGCGCTGATTGCTCAGCGCGGACAGACTTTTGTCAAACCGATCCGCGCTTGCGTTGCAACCCTTGCTATCGGCATGGGTGGTTATTGGCTGGTGGGCGCATAAATATGCGTGTTGGCCTATATGGAGGTTGTTTCAACCCCGTCCATGAAGGTCATGTTGCGGCAGCGCGTAATGCCCAAGAAGCCGTGTTGCTTGACGAAGTAGTTTTCATCCCGTCCGGTCACCCGCCGCTTAAGGGGAATACCGGCCTTGCCGATGGCAAACACCGCGTTGCTATGCTGAACTTTGCTATTCAAAGCGAAAAAGCTATGCGCGTCAGCACGATTGAAATTGACCGGATCGGGCCAAGTTTTACAGTCGACACCGTAAGGAGTTTACAAGCGACCTTTCCTAAAGGAACGGAGCTTTTCTTTTTATTGGGGGATGACTGTGTCGACCGCCTGCAGCATTGGAAAGGGATAGCCGATCTGCATAGCATGTTACGTTTCGCGATCCTGCCGAGAAATAAAATATATGCCGCGACACCTGACGAGCGGTTGATTTGGTTGGAGTTCGCCTCTGTAGCAACATCCTCGAGTTCGGTCAGGGCAATTTTGTCTTCCGGTGGACGACCATCGGAGGGCATGATGCATGCCAGTGTCCTAGATTATATCACGCGCCATAAACTTTATGCTGGACCAGTTGTACATGCCTGTCTCTGACCATATTCAGGAAATTCAAATCGTTTTGGACGGCATCGATCATGCCGTTATCGCGTGTAGCGGCGGGATAGATTCCACGCTGCTCGCTCTGGTCGCACATCGTCATGCCCCTAAAAAGGTAACAGTTGCGCACGCAATCAGCCCAGCCGTTCCGCCAGAGGCGACTGAACGGGTGCGGACGCTTGCGGAGCAGGAGGGGTGGCAGCTATCGATTGTTCTGTCTGGCGAATTTCAGGATGAAAACTATCTCTCGAACCCGGTAAACCGCTGTTATTTTTGTAAATCCAATCTGTATGATAGCCTCATGCAAATTGCGTCGGCGCATAACAATGGAACAGTCCTCAGCGGCGCCAATCTGGATGATCTTGGCGAATACAGGCCTGGTCTTGATGCCGCGGCGGAACGCGGCGTGCGTCATCCTTGGATCGAAGCTGAATATGCCAAGGCGGACATTCGGACGCTAGCGCGTTTACTTGGAGTGCCCTTTGCCGAGCTTCCTTCGTCGCCGTGCCTTGCCAGTCGCTTGTATACAGGAACAAGGGTGACCGCAGAACGCCTGCGTGCCGTGCATGCTTGCGAAAAGCGGGTGAAAGAAGTCACCGGTATCATTGTCGTAAGGTGCCGCGTGAAAGATGATCAGCTTATCGTTGAAGTGACGGATGATGACCGTAATTTCATTACGGCGCGGCTGCTTCGCGAATTGGGCGAACTTGCGGCAACTTTCGAACCAAGCATTCAAATGGCGCATCTGGATGCGCAGTCTTATAAGCCCGGCCGGGCCTTTGTGGAGGCAAAATGAACAGCGGATTTGTGCATGATGAAGACCGCCTAACAAGATTGGGAATGCCGGAAGCTATTTTCTGCGAGGGTAAAGACCCGATTGCGTTAGACGCAATCTATCAGGAGCTTTCGAAGAACATTAGTGCGCCCGCTCTGTTTACAAGGCTGTTGCCTGATCAATATTCAGATCTCACGATCAATAGCGGGGCGTCGTTGGATTATGATATACAATCGCACACAGCCTACTTGCATGGCACTCTTCCACCGCGGCCATTTTCAGTCGCAGTGGTAACAGCAGGAACATCGGACCTACGCGTAGCGGGTGAGGCGATGCGCACATTGCAATTTTCGGGTATCCATGCGGAACGTATTGCCGATGTTGGTGTCGCGGGCATCCACCGCTTGTTGGCGCGGATAGACCATATCAAAACATTTGATCTTGTGATTGTTGTGGCGGGATGGGATGCTGCTCTTGCCTCTGTGATGGGCGGATTAACTGGACAGCCCGTCATCGCGGTTCCGTCTTCGACTGGATATGGTGTGGCAGCAGGCGGAACGAGCGCATTGCATTCCATGTTATCAAGCTGCGGGCAGGGCGTTTTGGTGACCAACATCGACAATGGCTTTGGTGCGGCGTGCGGCGCGATCCGGATACTCAATATGATTTCAAGGAACACGACATGAAGCGCCAATCGATCGTTTTGCGCACACCTTCGGGGATTAGCGGCGATATGCTGCTGACGGGCCTTGCCCGACTGGCAGGGGTAAGCAATGCCGAACTGTCGGCTCTGGTCGATAGTATCGGGGTGGAAGCGCTGCATGATTGCGTGACCGTTGAACCGCATCATGTGAATTGGATTACCGGATTTCAGGCGCGCATTACCCTTCCGCATGAACACCACCACCGCACGCCAAAAACGATTTATGACATCATAGAACGCAGCGGGTTGACCGATGCGGCAAAATCGCTGGCAACAAAAGCGTTTGCGATATTGGCCGAAGCAGAAGCCACCGTGCATGGATGTTCGGTGGACGAAGTGCATTTTCATGAGGTTGGCGCTCTCGATTCTATTTTAGACACCTGCGTTGCTGCAGCGCTGTTCACAAAGATTGACCCGGCCGAGTTCCATTGCAGCCCTCTGCCGATGTGTGATGGCATAATCCGTTGCGAACATGGACTATTGGCCAGCCTGCCACCCGCGGTTCAGGAGATGCTCAACGGCGTTCCAGTATACGGAGCGGACGCTAGCGGTGAAACGGTCACACCGACCGCATTGGCTTTTTTGAAAGCGGCTGGTGCGCGTTTTGGCAAGTGGCCGCAATGTAAAGTGGTCACCTCTGCGCGTGCTTATGGCGGCAAGGTGTTCGAAAACCTCCCCAACGGCGCGAATTTCTTTTTGGTGACAATGTGAACCCAGCACCTGCGGCAGCAGACATCGCCGGAAGCCTGCTTGGCGGCGCAACGGGCCTTTATCGTGCCATTGTCGAAGCCTGCGAGGATGGCATCATTGCAGGCACTGGTTTTGTCGACCCGTCGGACTCGTTAGGACCGAACGGATCGTGGAGATTGCTGGTGGCGGAAGGAGATGCCGTATCCGCAGGACAGCCACTTATCGAACTGATTGGTGAGGCAGCGCATTTGGGCGTTGCGGAAGACTATGTGCTTGGGCCTCTCGGTTTTGCTTCGGGAATTGCGACGCGCGCGAAGACGTTTCGCGAATCTGCGCCTGCCGGCCTTTCCATTGCTTGCGGCGGATGGAAGAAATTGCCTTTGGCTTTGAAGCAATTGCTGCGCGCCGGGCTTGCTGTTTCTGGTATCTTGCCGCGGCTTGTTGCTGGCGATTTTGTCTATGTCGGTAAAAACGCTGTTATCATGCTGGGTGGTGTGGATGCCGCGATTAAGGCGGGCGTTGCCGTCGGTCATGGTCCGGTGGCCGTGCAGGTTAAATCAGTCGCCGAAGCCGTTTCGTCGGTGCGTACGGGCGCAGGGATCATCATGGTTGATACCGCCGACCTAGCCGATTTAGCCGACGTGCACGCCGAACTCACGCGGCTTGGATTGCGGCGGGACGTGCGGCTGGCATTTGGTGGCGGTGTCCGTTTGCAGGATCTGGTGCCAGCGGCAGAGGCAGGGGCCGATGCAGTCGACGTCGGCCGCGCCATATTGGATGCGCCCTTACTCGACCTGCGCCTTCGGGTTGTTTCCAAACACCCTGCCTGACAAAGGATCTAGCCATGAACCACCCCGCCATTGCCGCTGGTAACATAGCCGTCATTATCGGAGCCGCCGATGGCATTGGCCTTGCTGTTGCACAGAGGCTCGCCGGTCTGGGCATGATTGTCGTGCTTGCAGACCGTGATGCTGACAAGCTCTCGGCAGCGCGGGATGCGATAGGCGGAAACGCGGTTGCCATAGCCACCGATGTGTCGGACCGTGATGCGGTCAATGCATTGGCGGCGCACGTGTCGCAGAATGTGGGGCCTGTATCTGTACTGATGAACAATGCTGGAACAGGGCGGGGCGGAAACGCATACTCCAATCCTGACGGTTGGGACCGAGTGATTGGCACCAATCTGATGGGTGTTGCATATGGTGTGCAAGCGTTTGTCCCTGCTATGGTTGCAGGGGATGCCCCCGGCTTAGTCATCAATACCGGATCGAAGCAGGGTATCACACAACCACCTGGTGACACGGCCTATAATGTTAGCAAATCAGGTGTTAAAGCGCTGACTGAAGGGCTGGCACACAGCTTGCGTGAAGAAACGCAGGGACGAGTGAGTGCACATCTGCTGGTTCCCGGATTTACCTATACGGGCATGATGAAGGCCCATTTTGGCACGAAGCCTGATGGAGCTTGGATGCCGGAAGAAGTCGTCGATGTCATGATGGCCGGTATTTCGCGTGGCGATTTTTATTTGTGGTGCCTCGACAACGAAACAAGCCGCGAGGTTGATAACGCACGCATTCTGTGGAGCGCTGGCGATATTACCGAGAACCGTCCTGCACTCTCCCGCTGGTACACTGATTACAAGCAGGCCTTTTCCGAATTCATGCCAAAAGGTTGAAGCAGGTCTTTATTCGTCGAAGCCGATAAATGTAACGGCTTTCTCAATCGGTTTCCGTTCTGACACGACCGCATTCGCCGGAAAACTATCGTCTGGCCAGCCCATGGCGACGCACATCATGATCAACTGGTCGTCGGGAATCTGTGCATGTTCACGCACTACAGGTGATTGCATGATGCCTTGGCTGTTGATGACGCAGCCGAGCCCGCGTGACCATGCTGCGTTGACCAGAGCATTAATCACCGCGCCGCAGTCAAACGGTGCGATGTCATTACCTTTCAGTATCTTATCATAGGTCACGATGATTGAAACCGGCGCGTCGAACTGGCGGAACCCACGCAAGACCCACTCTTTACGCTTAACTTTGTCATCACGGGCAATGTCCATTGCCGCGAACAATTGCTTGGCTACACCAATTTGGCGTTCGCGGTGGGCGCCTTCATAGCCCTCGCTGGCGGTAAATTCCCGCGACGATGGCACGCCGGCAAGATTGCGTTCGGTGTTACCTTGGCGGATGGCGTCCAGTGCTGCACCGCTCACCACCGTAAAGTTCCAGGGCTGCGTGTTGAGTGACGACGGCGCGCGCATGGCCAAAGCGATCACTTCGCGGACGAGCGCCATCGGAACGGCGTCCGGCTTGTAGCCCCTGATGCTTCGGCGTCCCATGACAACGGCTTCATAGGCTTCAGCGATTTTTGAATCAGTGCTCAATTCCATGCCCTCCATAATCCGGCGCATGCGCCAACACACGTCGATATCCTCTTGCCATACGGATGCTTAAATATCTATACGATTAAACTGAATACAAAAAGCTATCAAACTTAGAGGAATGCCCTTTTTATGGCGCTTGACCATTCATTTCGAGACCGCATGAACTTACCTGCTGTATGTGCGCCGATGTTTCGCGTTTCAAGTCCCGCGCTGGTGCGTGAGGCATGTAAAGGCGGCCTTATCGGAGCGCTGCCGCGTCAAAACGCAAAGGATTTCGGAACTTTCGAGGCATGGCTGGAGCAAATCGGCGAAGCGCTGAAAATTCATAAGGGGGAGAACCCTGAAGCGCGGATCGGACCGATCGCGGTCAACCTCTCGCGCTTACCAGATGATGAGATGCGCAGGCATCTTGAGGTCTGCGCAAAGCACGGAGTCGAAATCATAATAAGCGCGATGGGCGATCCCACTGATCTCATTCGCCAAGTGCATGATTGGGGTGGGAAGGTCTTTCATGATGTGACCAACATCCGTTTTGCAGAAAAGGCGATCGAGGCGAAGGCAGACGGGTTGACATGCATCGGTTCGGGCGGCGGCGGCCATTCAGGGCAAATCAATCACCTGGCATTCATCCCCAGGGTGCGAGAGATGTTTGATGGCACTATCATCATGGCCGGCTGCATTGGCAACGGTGCCGCCATCCGTGCGGCTGAAATTCTTGGTGCGGATCTTGCCTATCTCGGCACCCGTTTCATCGCCACGCAGGAATCCAACGCGCCGGATGATTATAAAGCGATGCTGGTTTCGAGCGCATCAAACGACCTTATCTTCACGCCGCGCGTGGCAGGAGGTGCAGCAAACTGGCTTAAGAAATCATTGGTGCGGGTGGGAATTGATCCCGACAATCTGCCCGAAATACCACCAGGAGCTATCCGGCCTGAATTGCCCGAGGGTGCGGTCCCATGGGTGACAATCTGGAGTGCGGGCCAAGGGGTTGAACTGATTGACGACATTCCGACTACGGCAGAGTTAATCAATCGCTTACGGCGTGAATATGTCGCAGCCTGTGATACGCCAAGCTATGCCGACGTTGCGCGCCTTGTTGACCAGGCACTTGACGCAAAATCCGTTGATTGAGAGGAAAATCCATGAACCGCATTCCGCTTGTTGCCGTTGAAGATCTCACCCCTGAGCAACGCGATCGTTATGACAATGCCCCCGGCGGGAAGCTAAGTATGAGCCGCCTGCTTGCCCATGCGGTGTCAATGCAGCCTGGCGTCGGCATGGCCGTGCAGGGGATGATGTCAGGCATCGAAATTCCGCCACTGGAGCGCCAGATTTGCGTGCTTGCCGTGCTTCACCTTGACCGTGGCGAATATGAATGGGCGCAGCATCTTCAAGTTTCCAAATCCATGGGCATTCCCGACGAAAAAGTTGCGGCAATCGCCAATGATCGCTTTGGCGATCCCATGTTTAACGAGCGTGAACGCGCATTGCTCGCCTTCACCCGTCAGGTCGTAAAGACAGTACGCGTGGATGACTTTGTCTTCAACGCTGTCGCCGCATTCTATAGCCCACGCCAGATTGTGGAATTGATCCACGTTATCGGCATATATATGCTTTTCGTGCGCGTTTCCGAGGTCGCTGAGCTTGAAATTGATGCAGTTCTGGGCGGGGATTTCTGGAAAAAAGCAAATGAGGCAGCTAGATTGTCCAAGGACTAACACTAGCCGACTATTAAATAAAAAGGGAAATTAGTTTTGGAAAACGCAGCAGTTGAAACAATCGACTATCCTTTCGTTCGGCTTGAATTTGATGGCCCGCTTGCGATTATGACATTGAATGATCCAGAGCGTTTAAACGCGATGGGCCAGGACATGGGCGAATCCATTGCAACTGTGCTGAACGAAATTGCAAAGCCCCGCCGCAAATGCCGCGCTTTGATGATCACAGGGGAGGGGCGTGCTTTTTGTGCCGGTGTGAACCTGATGGGTAATCGCAAGGCGTTAGCGGAAGGCAATAACAAACTTCCCGTTATGGGCGGCGTTGAAACATTTTTTCATCCGTTGCTGCGTCGTCTGCACGCAGTATCTATTCCAGTAATTGCTGCGCCAAACGGTCTTGCCGTTGGTATTGGTATGGGCATGTGCCTTGCCGCCGATTATGTGATCGCGTCTGACAAAGCATGGTTTCAAGCGCCGTTCAAAAATCTGGCTTCCGCGACCGATTCAGGCCTTGGCTGGCTTTTGTCCCGCAATGTCGGGATATTGCGGACCAAGCGGATTTTGATGCGCGCCGAACGCATTGATGCGGCAACTGCACTTGATTGGGGCATGGTGTGTGAAGTCGCGCCTGCTGATGATTTTGTGGCGCGCGCGCGCGAAGTGGCCATGGAAATCGCCAATGACGCGACGATTGCCCTGTCGGAGATCAAACAGATTGTCGGGCTTGCCCAACGTATCGATCTGCATTCGGCTTTTGAAACGGAAGCACAAGCTGTGAATAGGACGTCACGTACCAAGGATAATGTCGCGGCTATCCGCGTGTTTGGCTCTAAGGAAAAACCAATATTCTCAGGGGAATGATCGTCGTTTTCAATTTGGATTATTAATTATATCGCTGCGGGGCCGTGTTCTCAACCAGAGTGCGCGGCCCTGCTGGTTTGAAAGCGGCGACCGCTGTGCTATTTACAGCTTGTATAAAACTGCGTGTATCGGCTTTGACTGCCCTCCCATGTACATAGCGCCTAGATCGACATGCCGTTAAAAATTTCTAATCTCTTTGATTGTTTGACGTTCTGACGAAATTCGTCGTAACGTTCAATCCTGCTTGGCGAAAGGCAGAGGGACCATAATGAGATTTACGAGTTTTCTATGGCAGATGAAAAGTTAACACGGACTGTTGAAGCTGCTGGTGAAGTTTTCCTCCGCTACGGATATGCGCGGACGACTATGGGGGACATCGCCAAGGCGGCGGGCATGTCGCGGCCTGCCTTATATCTGTTGTTTCCTGGTAAAGAGCAGGTTTTTTCTGCTGCAACGATGCATATGGCAAATCAGCGGTTGGAAGAAATCCGGCAAGCCATCGCGCAGTGCGATGGTATTGAACAAAAGCTGGTTACGGCCTGTGAGATGCTGCTGTTACGCGTGTACGATCTTCAACAAACCGCGCCGGATGCAAGGGATATGGACGATCTCAAATTTCCAGTCGTGCGCGAAATATACACAATGTTTGTGGACTTTTTTGCTGATATTGTTTTGGACAGCGACGTGACAAGCACGACCCCAGCGCGCGAAATTGCCAACGTACTGCTTTATGGTGCACGTGGACTGCGCAATGTCGCCACGAGTGCCGATGAGTTTCGTGACATGATAAAGCTACATACCGTATTGCTTTGCGCCGGTTTACCGAAAGCATGACAACGGTTCCAAAGCACTTTGGAGGAAATGGACCACTCAGCAATTCAAGTTGGCGGGCGTACTCGTAGAATCATAGATTGACTGGCAACGGCCAAAATGGATCCGTCTTGTGAAAATATGTTGGTCCCGATGTGGGTCAACCCATTTTGCACCGACGCCACTTGGGTGCAGGACAATATCCACTCGCTGTCTGCTTCTCTCACGAACCTAATATTGTTGTCGAGGCTGTTGCCGCTTGCCGGCTTTCCCATCGCGCTCGGCAAGGCCATCGCCGCGAGGTCTGCAATGACTGGCAACTCCATACGCGATACAGGGATGCCAGACCGCTTGCGTATCCAAAAAGCAGTGTCTTGCCCAATGGCGCCCGTCCAGTCCCGCTGATCAGGAAGTTGACCGCTAGCAAGCCGAAATTCGAAAAGCGCATTCAGATTACTTGAAATTTGCCGGGCAACGGATCGCTCTTCGCATTCGTGCGGTTGAAGAACATTTGGCGCTTTAACACCTTGATGCACTGTATCGTCGTCGCGTGCACCGGTGGCACCCAACAGGGTCGCAAAAGGTGCATCTCCAATCTGCGCGCGTAGCCAGCATTGTTTGATGCTATTTCCGCCCGAAATATATTCTGGCAAAATGCTGATGATATCCCCATTGCGGCCTTTGCCCGTGAATTGCGCCGACGCGAATATCGCGGGCAGGCCGGTGAAATATTCCATAGCCGCCACGCACGCAGCAAACCCGCTTCCACCGTATAAAAACGGTTCGGCAGCGCCGCCCACACAGAGATGTTCCGGAACAACGAATTTTAGGCAATCAGCAATGTCTGTTGGTTCGGGCTTTGGGTAAGTAGTTTCAAAAATCATAAGAATTATCGAGTTCAAGCTTGCGCTGGGGCTTCCTGAACAACACGCTCATAAGCAGCCATCGGTCCCACAACCGTGACGCCGCCATCAACCGGCAATGTAATGCCTGTTATAAAACGGCTCTCCGAACCAGCCAAGAATAAGGCTGCTTGGGCAATGTCCCACGCATCACCTTCAATCCCGATTGGCGCTATGGCGCTACGAACTCTGCGTCCTTCTCCTTTAACATATGCTTCAACCATAGGGGTCATGATATGGCCCGGAGCGACACAATTGGCGCGAATTCCGTCACGACCATACATCACAGCCAGTTCGGCGGTCAGTTGAATCACTGCAGCTTTGCTTGGACCATATGCTGAATTGCCATGCGCCAATATGCCCGCAACCGATGAGATATTAACGATCGACTTACCATTACCAGCAAGCAAAGCTGGCATCGCTTCGCGGCACATGTTGATGACTGTACCGAGGTTTACGGACAAAACCCTATCAATGTCGTCAGGCGCAACAACATGCAACTGACCAGCCCCAGCACCAATTCCTATATTGTTGACAAGCGTATCAAGCCCACCAAGCCATTCCAGCGCCTCTCCAGTCATTCGCTTGGCATCCTGTGCATCTGCAACGTTGCCGGTAAAGATGCAGGCATCACCCTTCATGCTGTTAATCAATTCCAACGTGGTTCGCGCCCGCGCTTCATCCAGATCGAATAGTGCAACCTTAGCGCCTTCAGCGGCGAACAAAGTCGCAATGGCTTTACCTGTACCAACGCCGTCGCCAAGCGTGCCTGCACCGGTTACGATAGCGCGCCAACCTGTCATGCGTCCGTGAAAGATATGTGGCTGAGGCATTTAAAACTCCTGTAGCAGTAATTTGATTTACGAATGAATTTTTTGGATCAATCTGTTCCAACCACGATTTCACGTAATCGTGGCTTGATGACCTTACCCATGGCGTTTCGCGGCAGCTCATCCATAAAACGCCACTCGTCCGGCATTTTATAGCGGACCAGTTTTTCGGCGCACAGCGCACGCAATTCGTCTTGAAGCATGGTGACATCATGGTTCAAGTCGGCCCGCTGAATGCACGCCACGGTTAGCATGCCCATGCGCATATCGGGTTTGCCGACGATCGCACAATCAGCAACACCATCGTGCGAATGTAAGATACGTTCTATTTCAGCAGGGTATACGTTTGATCCACCGCGTAGGATTAGTTCGGAACTGCGGTCTGCGATACTCAGCCAGCCATTGTCGTCTAGGCTGCCATGGTCGCCCGAATGCACTACGCCTCCGCGTAACAGCGCGGCCGTCTTTTCACCGTCGCGCCAATAACCGAGCGGGGGGGTGTAAACATGTGCCCAAGGGCCAGTCGATACTGGTCCAAAACAGACTTCGCCAACCTCACCATTCGGCAAAATACGACCTTCGTCATCGCGGATGGTAATTTCAAGATGCGGAAGCGCCCGTCCACTTGCACCCTCGGGGGCGACCTCATCCATGGGATGTGCAACAACCGTTGGCGCTTCGGTAAGGCCATAGCTCGTCATTATATGAAACCCGTGCCGATTAAAAAATGCTTCACGCATAACGTGTGGCAGCGGCGCACCGCCGCAACCCAACCACAGGTTTTCAGGCAAATCGCGGTCTGACTGAAGCAGATCATAAACTATGGTCGGAACAAGCGCGATGGATTCTACGCGCTTTTCATGAAACCAATCCACCAAAAGATCGATTTTCGGCGAAGGCGCAAACAAAAATGGTTTGCACGACAAATACGCCGAAATTGGACCGATTATCATTACGTTTGTGATCGTCAGCGGTAAGCAAGAGCCCCTGCGCGCATCTGGTTGCAAAATCCCGTGCGCGAATTCGCCGGCGGGAACGACCACCATATTATGCTGGCTGTGAACGACGCCTTTGGGTACACCAGTAGTGCCGCTGGTATACATAATTGCCGCAGGCGCAAACGGGTCAATCTCGGGTTTGGGTGCATCGACCGCAGGCAAGGTCGCCAACGCATGTGCCCAGCCGCCGTCATCGTTGCTGGCATCAAGATACCAAACAACATCCAGTGCCGAGATATCTTTTCGTAAGCTTTCGATCTGATCCCGCAACGAGGTGTCCGTCAGCAGCAGTTTTGTTCCGCTATGGTCGAGTATAAAACGCTTGTCGTCCGCTGGAAGGATTTTGTTTATTCCAACCCAAACGGCACCAAGGCGCATCGCTGCAAAAAAAGCGATGATGAGATTAGCCTCATTACCCAATGATGCAGCAATGCGATCGCCGCCCCGGATACCTGCCGAGTGCAGAAGCAACGCTGCTGCAGATACGGCGTCGGCCAATTGTTTGAAGGTGAGGCTTTGGTGTCCGTCATCGAGCGCTTCATTATCCGAACAATTCGCTGCAGCTCGATCGATCAACGATGCGACGTCGCGGGGCGCCCCGGGAGGGTCGATTCGTGATGCCGGCGCCTGCAGGCCAAGCGCGGCATATTCATTATCTGTCATCACTCTCCCAGATCCTCGCCATCTTCGTTTGAATTTAAAGTATATATGATTATGATGTATGTGCGCAAGCGTTGCAAGTGCGCCTGCGCAAAAGGTAAAGCTATGACGAAAGTTGAAAGGAAGACAATGACTGAACCAAAGTTTGAGGACCAATTTGCTCCATTTGGTTCGATTGAAAGTGTCGCTTTGACCAACTTCCAAAAAGTTGTGGCGCGCCGTTTGACGAAGAGCTGGACCGAGATACCCCACGTTACCCATAATGATGATGTAGATGTCACGGCGTTAGAGGCATTTCGAAAGTCACTTGCGAAAGATGTCAAACTCTCGCCATTGATATTCCTCGCCAAGGCTTTGGCGATAGCGCTGGGCGAATTCCCAACGTTTAACTCCTCCTTGGCGGATGACGGCAAGACGCTGGTGCTCAAAAAATATTTTAACATCGGCATAGCCGTCGACGGCCCGCTGGGTCTTTTGGTGCCCGTGTTGCGCGATGTTGATACCAAAGATTTGCCAACATTAAGTACGGAACTGGCTGAATTGAGTGCACTGGCGCGCGACAAGGGACTGCCCATGAGCGCGATGACAGGTGGCTGTATGACGATCTCGTCTTTGGGGGGGATTGGTGGAACCGGATTTACGCCGATCGTCAATCAGCCTGAAGTTGCAATTCTTGGGGTAACGCAATCGCGTATGATGCCCGTTTGGGATGGCGCTACGTTCCAACCGCGGTTAATGATGCCACTGTCGCTTAGCTATGATCATCGTGTGATTAATGGTGCCGACGCAGCGCGCTTCGTTCGTCGACTTGGTGCGCTCCTGAATGATCCTGCTGCGTTATAAATGCACTATGCAACCCGGAATTGAACATGTTTGAGTTGAACGCGACACATAACCCGCATCGTTGGTATCTTCAGGTTGAGCGCAATTTGTGCACTGGCCCTGCGGATAGGCAATTTTTGTTTGGGGGGGTCGGCATGGCCGCGTCGATTCAAGCGATGGAGCAAACATGTGGGCGGCCTGTTATTTGGGCAACCGCGCAATATTTGTCCTTCGCTCGTCCGGGGAAGATTGTTGATCTGGACGTGGTCGTCCCGGTCGCTGGACGAATGACAACACAGGCCAATGTCCTGCTGCATATTGACGATCAGAAAATCATTACCGTTAATGCTGCATTGGGCGCGAGAGATGCCCCGGAATCAGACCAATGGGTGACTATGCCCGATGTTAATCAGCCGGATGATTGCCCAGAGGCCAATTATTGGCGTGGAGACGGCTCAGGGTTGAACGCACGTTTGGAAATCCGTGTCGCGAAAGGCCATTTCCACGGCGATAAATCGATCAATGCACGAAGCGACGGACGATTGGTGTTTTGGCTCCGTTCGCGCGAAGGGCATATTGCTGACGCGCGCATTCTTGCTATTGCTGCTGATTATGTAGCGTCGGGAATCGCGGGTGCGACGGGGCTTCATGCAGGCGGAAACAGTCTGGATAATACCATCCGTTACGGTCGTATCGTCCCGTGCGAATGGATGTTATGCGACGTTCAGATCGAAGCACTCGTGCAGGGCATCGTGCATGGCCGGATGCGCCTTTACTCGCCCGATGGGGTCTTAATGGCCACCGCCAGCCAATCGATGATTATGCGGGTTCATCCTAAGGCCGAATAAGCGCCACCTAAACGTTCATTGGGGGCGTCGCAAACTTTAAGTGGCGGCTGGAGTCGCGCGCGGAGCATTACTCTCTATTTCTGCCGGTTCGATTGATTCTTTTTGTATGACAGCGCTTTCTACGGCGCAATATTCGAAGCCCTATGCACTAGAGGTGTTGCGTTTTAGCCACAGAAAAATAAAAATTTCAACTTTCTGCGGCACTTCTCATTGAATGTTAAAATCTTGGGTGGACTTGTGTTCTGAACATCGTAATCATCTAACTATGTTCGATAATAGACATGTAAATGTCACCGGACCATCGACATAAAGGAGAGGACTATGAAAAAGTACCAGTTTTTGGGCGGAGCTGCGTTTATTGCGGCCGCAACACTATCTATCCCAGTATATGCTCAGTCTTCTGAACCAGCCGAAAATGATGGCGGAATTGCTGAGATTATTGTTACCGCACGTAAGACGAGCGAAAGCCTGCAGACGACGCCTGTCGCCGTGAGTGCGCTTTCCGGAGAAGCACTGGCGGAGCAGGCGATTGTTAATATTCAGCAAATTCAGGCGTCGTCGCCTAACTTGACATTTTCAAGCGCTGTTGCCCAACCTGGCTCTTCTACTGTCTTTATCCGCGGACAAGGTTCGGCGGACGGTCTGATTGCAATCGATCAGGCGGTGGGTGTCTATGTTGACGGTGTATATGCTGCGCGATCAACAGGTGGTGCAACCGATCTTCTCGATGTTCAGCGGGTCGAGGTCCTCCGTGGCCCGCAAGGTACGCTGTTCGGACGCAACACGACGGGTGGTGCAATCAACATCATTGCCAACAAGCCGAGCGACGAATTTGAAGGTTCCATGCGGTTCGACTATGGTAACTTCAATAGCATATTGGCTCAAGGCGTGGTTAACGTTCCGCTGGGTTCTGGCGTCGCCGTGCGCGCTGCGTATCAGCGCCGTGAGCATGATGGCTACGGTCGGACGGTTACGCGTAACGCACCTTTGGCCGACCTGAAATCTGACTATGCCCGCTTTACAATGGGTATCAACCCAGACGGTAGCAAGTTCTCAGCACTTATCTCAGGCGATTTTTCGAAGTTCCGCAATTCGGGTGAGCTTGTTGGACTAAAGTCCTATTCCGCTCCCAATGCATTTGCACCGACAGAGCTGCTCGCTGCTGCTTGCGGTACTCAAGCACTTCCGGCCGGACTTCCTGCTTCAACCGCTGGATTTCTTGGCGGCCTGAAGGCCGGCGCCATCCCACTTTGCCCAACATTGTTAACCCGTCCAGGTCCGGTTGCTAGCTACGTTTACGGGCAAAATGGCAACACTGACATTTACCGGACTTTTGGCGGCACGCCAGCTTATGGTAAGTCGGACAGCTATGGTGCTTCCGCGGTGCTGGAGTATGCGTTCTCTGACGCTGCTGTCTTGAAGTCGACGACGGCTTGGCGCGGTGTTGAATTGGAGTCTTCGACTGACAATGACGGTACTCCATATTGGTTCAGCGGCGGCTTGCCGCCAGTGGCCGGTAACCGTATCAACCAAGATCAGTTTTCTCAGGAGCTCCAACTCTCTGGTAAATCGGGGCAGTTGCAGTACATTGTAGGCGGATTTTACTTTGTTGAAAATGGAACCGACCGCTCCGACAGCGGCAGCCTGTTCCCACTTAGCCCTTCGGTGGCATCTGTTGATGGCACCGTTAAGAACCGCAGCGCAGCAGCATATGGCCAATTGATCTATAATGTGACGGATTCGGTTCGTCTTACTGGCGGCTTGCGTTATACGGATGACAAGCGCGACATGGTGCTTCGCAACAAAGACCGAAACGTTCTAACCAATGTTGTGACATCCTCGCTGGGCACGGTTGCTGATGGTCTCTTGGACGGCGATGCGAGCGATCCGCTCCGTGCCACATTGCAACGTAAGTTCAATTATATGTCGTATCTAGTTAGTGCAGATTGGCAGGCTTCTGATGATTTGTTCGTCTATGTAAAGACAAGCAGATCGCAGCGTTCGGGCGGCCTTAACACCCGCGCGGTTACAGGTGGTGTGCCTCCAGTTAGCTTTGTTCCTGAAGTCGTAACCGACTATGAAGCTGGCGCGAAGATTGACCTACTCGACCGTCGTGTCCGAATGAACTTGGCGGCATTCAATTCAAATATTGATGACGTGCAACGTAACGTGATCGGTGCTGTGGGCACGCGGCTTGTGTCTGGTGTTGCAAATGCGGCGAAAGCGCGCATTCGCGGTTTTGAAGCAGAGTTGACGGTCTTGCCGACTGACGGTTTGACCTTGGGTGCAAATCTCGGGGTAACGGACGCGAAATATCAAAGCTTCACCAACCTAGATGGAGCCGATTGGTCTGGAGCGGAATTCCCTTACACGCCGAAAAACACCCTTGGTGTCTTTGGTGATTATGCAATGGATATCGGCGCCGGCACAGTGAAGCTGCATGCTGATTACTCATGGCGTTCAAAGGTCTTCGCTTCGCCAATCGCAGCATCCGCAGCATCGCGGGTCGGAAAAACAGCGACCGAAATTGCAGCAATCAGCAACGGCTTGCAAAACACGTCGATGATCCCCTCTTATGGGCTTCTCAACGCGCGTATTGCTCTCCAGCTCGATAATCCGAACTTGGAATTGGCTTTCTATGCACGCAATATCATGAAGGAAAAATACTTCACCCGTCTGCTTTCGACGGAGAATACGCCACTTGCATTCACCAGCTACACACCCGGTGATCCGCAGACTTATGGCGTGAGTGCAACATTCCGTTTCTGATTATTTGACCATAGGAAACTCAACGGGGCGGCGGTTATCGCTGCCCCGTTTTGGTTTTGTTTGGGGGCGTACAGCCATCTCACAATATCTTACGACTTTTGTTTCTATGTGAAGCTTCTGAAGCCGTTCAGCGGAGTTCGATATGGGTTTGCAATACGTGTATCTTGCTACGCTCTTGATTATCTTCATTGAATTTGTGGCGGGTCGCTATCGTGGATTGTTTACGCGGACCAACATTCTCAGCACCGTTGGAAGTGTAGTCGGCAATAGTGCGTCGCGTCCTTTGGCGGGCATTCTGATTGCAACTGTCACCGGGTGGCTGCTGCCATCCTATCAGGGGAGTTTGGCGTCCACCCCTTTGTATATCGCCTTTCCGCTGGTTTTCGTGCTGTGCGAATTCAGCTTCTATTGGGTTCACCGCTGGTCACATGAAGCCAAGGGTGGTCGACATGACTGGTTCTGGAACCTTCACCGCACCCATCATTCAGGCAAGTATATCAATGTCTTTGTAACCGTGCGGCAGAATGTCTTCTGGGCCTTCGTCGTGCCCATACCGTGGGTGTTGGGTATAGCAACCTATCTGGGCATGGCGGAAGGCGCATCGCTGGCGATTTTAACCATCTATAGCTGGAACCTTATAACACACGCTGATTTTCGTTGGGACGACGTTGTACGGCACCATGCCGGTATCGGTCCAGTTTTCAGGGCGCTGGAACATATTCTCGTTTCTCCCGGCATTCACCATAGCCATCACGGCTATGGCCGCGACGGTGGGAACTTTCGCAACTATGCAGTGACATTGTCGGTGTTTGACTGGATGTTCGGAACACTGCACATTCCGAAAGGCCGTCCGTGGCGCTATGGTGTACCAGGGCCTGAGCCTTATTGGGCAGAAGATGTATTTTTCCCGATCATTCGCAAGCCGACCGCGTCAGGAAACTCTAGATCACCGGACAATTCATAATTCGACTTCTATGGGCGTTAGCAGCTTGCTGATGTCATTACTTTAGAACGAGCAAGTGCGCGGCATGAGGGCCGCCTATGTTGCTATTCTTTGCTCTGCTGGCGCACGGCCTAATGACAATATCAACACAACCGCCAAACCAACTCCGATTAAGAGGGTAACCATTGCGCTGTCATAATGGCCGATAGCTCAGCCGAGCTCTGGTTGCACAACTATTCAGATTTATGGTTCTATACTGCGCCGACCGGATATTAGAGGCGGCGTAAAATCCATGGCGCGCCGTCACTTTTATTTTTCGAAGTTCGCGGTTGTTGTCATGATAAGTTGAATAACCCGCTCCGCAGCCGGGCTGAGGAGGCGCTCGGATTGACGGACGAGAACGATTTCTGCGATCGCAAGATCGTGAAATGGTCGAGGATTTATAGAGACCAGTGAGTCACCCCTTTCGTCCCCGTCCAACATTGCCATCGCCGTCAGCCATATGGCATCCGTTTCCACCGTGATGGCGCGCAAAACTTCAAAGTCATTACACTCCACGGTCGTATCCAGCGGCCCGAAAGGAAGGCTGGCGTCGAGGCGTCTATGTTGAGGATAACGTCCCGTTATCCTGGGGTAAGGGATAAGTTCATTCCATTCGATGTCACGATTGAGAGACATTAGCGGATGCCCGGGCCTGACAAACATCCCCATTGGAAAGCTGGCAAGGGAGATGACGTCCATGCCAGCTTCGCTCTTCAACGTGTTGGCGCTGCATATCGCAAAGTCGAAAACGCCTTGCAGTACACCTTCCACGATGGCGGATGTTTCGCGGACTACGGCCGAGATCGCAAGTCTAGGCGCGACCTTTAGCGTATCCGTCAATATCCGCTTTAACATAAAACTAGCGGCGAGTGGCCCCAAGGCGAAATTCACATTACCAAGGTCTCCACAGCCTCGCTGACGAACATTGTGTTCGACTAGGGCGACAGATCCCAGAATGCGTCTGGCCTCGTGGATCAATTCTTTGCCAGCGGCAGTCGGAGATACCCCAGTCGGGAATCGCTCGAATAGTATCAGTCCTGCCTCTGCTTCAAGAAACGCGATTGCTCGGCTAAGCGCTGGTTGGGTCATGCCGATCGCATTGGCCGCTCGTGTGAAGTTTCGCTCCTCTGCGAGCGCCAACAGCTGCTGCATTCGTCTTATAGTAAGCAATGCCTTCACCTCATGCTATAATGATACGTAATGCATTAGACATATATCTAAAATAACTCCACCCTATCGCCAGAGATAACCGGAATGGGAGAGAGAATTGACTGAAGCTATTCCTGCGCTGACGCCTAAGCCGGCACATGTTCCAGACGAGCTGGTTGCAGACTTTGATTATGTGAACCCCACAGGTTTGGCGGAACTGGGCGTTTATCGTGCGATGAAGCGCCTCCATGATGGCCCTGATATCATCTGGTCGCCGCGGTATGGTGGCCACTGGCTCGTCACACGTGCCGAAGACGTGCGCTTCGTTCAGAACAATTATGAGATATTCAGCCACGAAGAGTTCATGATTCCCCGCCAGCTCATGGCGTTTAAGCCCGTGCCACTGGCGGTAGATCCGCCAAATCACGCGCGTTACCGTGCGGTGCTTAATCCCGCCTTTGTTCCTTCGGCCGTGGCGCGGATGCGTGAAGATGCCCGCGCAATGACGATTGAGCTGACCGAAAATCTGCGGCCCGCCGGACATTGTGAATTCATGTCGGCCTTTGCCCGGATCATGCCTGTCACCATGTTTTTACGGATGGTCGACCTGCCCATTGATCGGCGCGACGAATTTGTCGAATGGGGCATCGCAATCATGTCCAGTTATTCGGTCGATGAGCGAAAGGCGGCAATGTTCCGCGTGCGCGAATATCTGAAATCCGTGATCGATGAGCGAGAGGGCGGCGATGGTCAGGATCTGCTGACGCGGGTCGCGGGATGGCGGCAGAACCCGCGTTTTGAAAGCGATGAAGAAACACTGTCTATGGCCATGCTGCTTTTTGTTGGCGGATTGGATACTGTGGCCTCCATCTTGGGGTATATTGTGCATTATCTCACGCAGAACCCAGAATTTCAGCAACGGCTGCGTGATGATAAGAGCATAATTCCGGCCGCCTGCGAGGAGTTTATCCGTCGATTTGGCTTGTCGAATACCGGCCGAATTTTGACCCGTGATTTTGAGTATGAGGGTGTCCTATTCAAAAAGGATGAGATGATCATGGTTCCCAACAGCCTGTCGGGCCTGGATGAGCGGCTCTACGCCGATCCTTTCGAGGTAAAGCTCGATCGCGGTATTGGCCCCATGGACCACAACACATTTGGCAACGGGCCGCACAAATGTATCGGCGCTGGTCTCGCGCGTGCCGAAATCCAGGTCTTTTTGGAAGAATTTGTGGGCCGTCTTCCTGAAATAAGGCTCGATCCGGACAAAGTGAATAAAGAGCATTGCGGATCCGTTCCCGGATTTGACGAATTGCATCTGCGCTGGAACTAAGGGAAGAAGATAATGACGATAGTTGCTGGCGCGCTTGCGCCCTTTTCACTGGAAGGCAAAGTCGCGCTTATCACAGGCGCCGCTCAGGGGTTGGGCAGAGAGATTGCATCCCTGTTCCTAGATGTCGGCGCATCGGTTGTTGTGACGGACGTCAATGGAGACACTGCGCGTGCGACGGCAGAAGAACTGTCCGATCAAGGACCCGTTCTAGGGCTGGCCATGGATGTATCGGACGAGGCTGCTGTTCTGGCCGGCTTTGATGCGGCTGCGCGCCAATTTGGCGGCGTAGATGTCCTCGTGAACAATGCCGCCTACAGAAACAAAGCCAACACCATGGACATGCCCGTTGAGGAATGGGATTTGATGCATGCCGTGTGTACGCGGGGGACATTCCTGTGCTTGCGCGCAGCGGTGACGCAGATGCGCAACCGTGGCGGCGGTTCCATTGTCAATATTTCGTCCATGAGTGCACAGCACCCGACCATCTATCCAAATATGCACTATGATTCTGCAAAGGCTGGTATCGACGCTATCACCCGGCTGTCGGCGGTCGAGTTCGCGCGTGATGGTATTCGCGTCAATTCTGTGCTCCCGGGCGGAATGGCGACACCAGGCCCGGACAAGATGCGTGCCATGGCAGCGCAAGGCGGCCCAAAAATCGAGGGCCCTGCGATTATTCCGGGACGCCAAGTGCTAGGCCGAATTGCCCAGCCGATTGAAATGGCGCGAGCGGTCCTGTTTCTGGCTAGCGACGCCGCCAGCTACATAACGGGCGTAGAGCTGCTCGTTGATGGCGGCTTCACCAAGGGTTGATGTAATATGGATGAACGACTTTCGAACAACCGTCCCGTCATTGGAAGTAATCGTCCGGCAACCACCAGTTTAGGTACAAAAGATCATGTGAACCCGGCGACTGGCAAGGTGCAGGCCGTGGTGCATATTTGTGGACCAGCAGAAATCGATACCGCCGCCAGTGCCGCGATTTCGGGCCAAAGAGCATGGTATGATATGGGCGGCGCGGGGCGTCGGGATGCGTTGCTCCGTCTTGCTGTCCTTGTCGAACGTCATGGTGACGAACTGGTCCGTATGGCCGCGCTTGAAGTCGGAACCCCCGTGTCGACGAGCAGCGCAGCCCTGGCCCTGTCATGGATCCGCTATTATGCGGGTTGGGCTGATAAGATCGAAGGAACGGTCAGCGAACCTATTGGTGCACGTGGGCTGGCTTATGCAAAGCATGAACCAATCGGCGTCATCGGCGTAATCATCCCTTGGAATGGCCCATTGGTCGCCATCAGCATGACAGTGGTCCTCGCGCTCGCCGCCGGCAATGCCGTTGTGCTCAAGCCACCGACCCAGACACCGTTTGTTGCAATCCGTTTTGGTGAACTGGCATTGGAAGCCGGCATTCCTGAAGGCGCCCTTAACGTCGTACCCGGCGACGCGGCAGCGGGTGAAGCACTTGTTGCCCATCCTGCCATCGGAAAAGTGAGCTTCACAGGAGGCGACAGTGTCGCACGGTCGGTGATGCACACAGCCTCAGAACATCTTAAGCCAGTCGCCTTGGAGCTTGGTGGTAAATCCGCAAATCTGGTCTTCGCCGATGCGGATCTGGACACGGCCGCCCAGATGGCCGCGACCTGCTCGCTGATCCCACTGTCGGGCCAAGGCTGTGTTTTGCCCACAAGGGTATATGCCCACACGACCATCTTCGACGATCTCGTTGAACGGATTGCCGCACAGGCCAAAGCCTTTCCCATGGGTGATCCTCTATCCCCCTCCACGATTATTGGACCAGTCATCCACGAAGGTGCCGCGCAAAGGATCATGGGTGTGATCGAGCGTGCAAAGTCAGAATCCGGTGGGCAATTGGTTGCCGGTGGCAAGCGCGGGCAAGGCGATCTCGCCGCCGGTGCCTATGTAGAGCCTACTGTTTTTGCTGGAGTAGCGCATGATAGCCATGTTGCTCGCGAAGAGGTTTTTGGCCCTGTCCTCTCGATCATCCGCTTTGCCAACGATGCGGAAGCGGTGGCGATGGCCAATGACTCGCGCTTTGGCCTTGGCGCCTATCTGCACACCCGGGACTTGGCACGGGCGCACATCGTCGCAGGCCAATTGCAAGCGGGGTGTGTGGCGATCAACGGCATGTTGCCAATGGCACCCAACCTTCCTTTCGGGGGGTATAAGCAATCAGGTTTCGGTCGCGAAGGCGGCCGCCCCGGATTAGAAGAATTCATGCAGATCAAACAGGTCATGCTGCATCTTCCTTAAAGGTTGCGATAAATGGTCAATTCAGTAGATTATGTGATCGTCGGCGGTGGCAGCGCAGGATGCGTGCTGGCAGCGCGCCTGAGTGAAGACCCCGACATAAGCGTCGTTCTATTGGAAGCTGGCGGCGAAAATGATGCCTTTCTGATCAACATGCCTGCAGGCACGGCAAAGCTGATGGGCCATAAAAATTATGATTGGTGCCTGCCCACCGAAACCGATTCATCCATCGGTGGAAGAGAGATGCAATGGTCGGCCGGAAAGGTTTTGGGTGGCAGCTCATCGATCAATGGCCAAGTTTATATGCGTGGCGAGCGTTCTGATTATGACAATTGGGAAAAGCTGGGCTGCGCGGGCTGGAACTGGGGCTCTGTCTTTCCCTATTTTCTAAAGTCTGAAACATTACATGATGCGCCATCACAATCGCATGGCACTTATGGCCCGCTGAGCGTTTCTCCCGTCCGTCAGCCTCAAGCCATTGGCCAATATGTTATCGATGCTTTTGAGCAGATCGGCGTCCCATTGAATGCAGATTACTGCGATGGCAGCCAATTCGGCGTGTATCGCGTGTACGCGACGCAAAAGGACGGCCGGCGTTGCTCTGCGGCAAATGCCTATCTGGACCCTGTCCGCACGCGCGCCAACCTCACCATCATTACCGGCGCGCAAGTAGATAATATTGTAATTGAGAATAATCGGGCGACGGGTGTTGTCTATCGCCACAACGGGGCAGATGTCCGCATCAACGCAGCCCGCGAAGTTATCCTTTCGGCTGGAACAGTTCATTCCCCGACAATTTTAATGCGATCGGGAATTGGGCCTGCCGCGCATCTAAGCGCGCATGGCATTGACGTCGTGGTTGACCTACCGGGTGTGGGACAGAATTTACGCGAGCACAATACGATTAGCGTCGCGCAGTTCGTGTCTATTCCGACATTGAGCGCGCAGCTCGGACCGTTCCGCATGGTCGGGCATTTGTTTGATTATCTGTTCCGCAGCAAGGGGCTGCTCACAACGCCTGCGGTTCAGGTTATGGCGGCACTAAAAAGCGATCCAGATCTGCCCGAACCTGATTTGATCCTGTCAATGCTGCCCGTGGCAGCAACCTTCAACGACGAAGGTAATGCCGTTATTGAGCAACGCGCGTCGTTCAGCTTTGGTTTTCATGTTGCCCGGCCGCAAAGCCGCGGGGAAATCCGTTTGCGCAGCGCCAATCCGTTGGACAAGCCAATCATCGACCACCGACTATTGGGTGACGGTGGCGATGTTGCAAAGCTGGTAAAAGGATTGAGGCTTATTGAACGGCTGTGCCGCGCACCTGCATTGGCGCGCATCATAACTGGTACATTAAGGCCGGCGCCTTTTCCCGAAAAAGACACTGAGCTTGAGGATTATGTCCGCAGATCTGTTGGAATTGGCTATCATTCAGTTGGCACCTGTCGCATGGGGCCCGACGGCGACCCGCTGGCGGTGCTCGATCCCGAGCTGCGGGTTCGTGGTGTTGCTGGGCTGCGCGTAGTTGACGCCTCCGTCATGCCGGAACCAGTATCTGCTAACACCAATGCGCCCACAATTATGATTGCGGAGCGCGCAGCCGAATTAATCATGAGGATGCAATGACCCTAGATCGTCTTTTTGGGCTTCAGGACAAGTGCGCGTTGATTATCGGCGCGACACCCATTGGAATTGCCACGCAGTCCCTTTTTATCGAAGCGGGCGCAACTTCTGCGCTTTCCGATCCGGGAGCAGATCCCGAAGCGATTGCCAATGCCGTGGATCAGTTCGTTGCCGAACATGGCAAAATCGACATCTTGGTCTATGCGGCGACACGGACGGGAACCTATCCGTTGGCGGACACGACACTCGATCAATGGGACGGGATGCAGGATTATAATGTCCGTGGTGCCTTCGTTGCCGTTCGCCAGGCCGTGCGCCATATGCGCGACAGCGGCGGTGGCGCGATTGTTGCAGTTTCAACCATGGGTTCAGTCCATCCGGTCTTAATGGGCAATGCGGCTTATGGTGCCAGCAAAGCGGGCCTAAATGCCATGATCCGCGCCGTGGCACTTGATGAGAATGACCACGGCATCCGGGCCAACACTATTTTGCCCGGTGCCGTTCCAGTAGGCGATCCCGAAGCAGGCGCTGTCCGACTAGGTGGCCCGGCCATGCAGCCTGGACGGCTGATGATGGGCATGGGCAGCTGCGAAGATGTCGCAGCCGGAATATTATATCTGGCGTCACCCGCCGCCCGTTTCATGACTGGACAAATTCTGACGCTGGATGGCGGGTTCTTAATTTCTTGAACGATGAACAACGGTCCAATTTTTAACGTCGATCGCGCAGGTGTGCCGCGAATGATTACACGCATCTTCGATCACGACGGGCCATGCTATTCTAACCAAAACCGACAGCGGTATACGACCTAAAACACCTTCATCTCAGAGGCGACCTTGAGGGACGCTAGCAGCAAGCGCCTCATTTCACACTACTTGAGCGCGTTGGAAATTTGTCGAAGCTGGCAACGCCATCTGGTACGATATGATAGGGCTTTTTCTCGCAGCAATAGACAGCCATGTTTGGCATGTCGTAAACATCCTGATCATCGAGACTGCCGACTTTGATGAGCACGGCACCCGCCATCCTAGGGCTTTTCGTGAGGACGTGCGTACCACATGTCCCGCAGAATTCACGTGTGACGGAGCCTTCAAAATCATCACGCGTGAATGCGCTTGGCTGCCCTGCAGTATACGCAAAGCCCGCAGCAGGCATACCCAAAATAACGTTCGCGCCGCCGCCCGATATATGGCGGCATTCACGGCAAAAGCACATGCCTTTGGCTAAAAAATCGCCAGTTGCTTCATAACGAAGTGCACCACAATAGCAGCCTCCTGTGATAGTCATATTTATCCATTTCTCATTGAAATTTTATATACTTGAAACTTGCATCGCAGAACGATTGTGTCAACGACGACTATTGGCTTCGACCTCTCGCTTGTACTTCTGCCCTACGCGCTTCGACTTGGTCGGGGCGAACTTTCGCGTTTCGAGCAGAAGAAACCTCATGTTCTGTTTGAAGCCCTTCGCGCAGATTCGATGCATATCCATCATTGATCAGCGCCTTGTAATCGATCAAAAATGCGGGATCGATAGACGCAATGTCAGCGGCCATTTTACGGGCTAAGGGCATAAGTTCTTCGGGTGCAACAACATGGTTGACCAACCCCCAACGTTCCGCAGTCGCCGCATCGAGAAAATTGCCGGTGAATGATAATTCTTTCGCTCTGCTCATACCTACAATGCGCGAAAGTTTTTGTGAAAGGCCCCAACCGGGCATGATACCAACACGGGCATGTGTATCGGCGAAGCGGGCATTTGTTGAGGCAATGAGGATGTCGCAGGCAAGGGCAAGTTCGAACCCACCAGTAATGGCCACACCGTTGATTGCGCCGATGACGGGCTTGCGGCAAAGCTCGATCGCTTTTACCGGATTTTCATCAGCGCCTTGTGCATTGGCTGCGCCCAGCGCCCCTTCAGTTGATCCCAATTCTTTGAGGTCAAGCCCGGCCGTAAAAGCGCGATCACCCGAACCTGTTAAAATCACAACGCGAACCGCTTCGTCGGCGTCGAGCGTTTTGATCGCTTGGTAAAGGCTTGCCCTTAACGCCACAGACAAAGCGTTCATCGCATTGGGACGATTGAGTGTGACGACGGCCACGGCACCGTTATATTCGATTTCGACGATATTCTCTGCCATGAATAACCTCCAGTCGTCCGGTGTGTTCAACAAAACCGTGCAATAATCCTGTATCCTATTATGATGTTTTTACGCTACAGACTTTTTAGCAGGTTGCAGCAAAAGCTTTTGCAAGCAATCAAAAATCACGACCAAAAAGGCAGGAAACCATGCGCACTTTTACAGAAGATCAAATCATGTTCCGCGATGCCTATCGCAGATTTCTGGCGACTGAAATCGCTCCGTATATGGAAGAGTGGCGCGAAGCAGGCATTGTTGACCGCGCGGCTTACAAAAAAGCCGGTGACCTTGGCTTTCTTATGGTCTGGCCCGACGAAAAATATGGCGGCATGGGCGATAATGATTTCCGCTATGAACAGATTATCATCGAAGAAACCGCGCGGGTTGGATGTCTGGAATTTTTCAACACATTGCACAGCCGTCTAGTTGGTCCCTATTTCGAGCGATTTGGAACGCCCGAGCAGCGCGAGCGCTTCCTGCCTAAATGCGTCAGCGGTGAAACAATCTTGGCCGTAGCTATGACCGAGCCGGGGGCAGGGTCGGATCTTGCCGGAATTCTTAGTACCGCTGAGGATAAGGGCGACCATTTCATCCTGAATGGTTCGAAGACCTATATTTCCAACGGCATCAACGCCGATGTTGTGATTGTCGCCGCAAAGCAAGTTGGAGCGGACAGCAAACATGCCATGGTGCTTTTAATCGTAGAGCGGGGAATGCCGGGCTTTGAGCGCGGCCGTAAGCTTAAGAAAATGGGCCTGCCAGCGCAGGATACAGCGGAGCTGTTTTTTAATAATGTCCAAGTGCCAAAGGCAAATGTCTTGGGCGAGCCGGGCAAGGGCTTTTATTATTTGATGGAAGGACTGGCCGAGGAACGCCTGATTGGCGCGGTTGGTTATATTGCAAACGCGCGCCGCGCCTTCGACATTACGCGGGATTTCGTCATGCAGCGTAATCTTTTCGGCAAGGCCCTGTCTGAACAGCAAAACACGCAGTTTAAAATGGCCGAAATGGATTCTGAAATTGATATGGCGCAAGTCTATGTCGATCACTGTGTCACTGAGCATAATGCTGGTCGGTTAACATCGACAATGGGGGCAAAGGCCAAAATGCTGTGCTCGGAGATCGAATGGAAGATGCTTGACCTTGGTGTGCAATTGCATGGCGGTGCTGGCTATATGGACGAATATCCAATCAGCCGTATGTTTACCGATGCCCGTATCAATCGTATCTATGCCGGAACGAGCGAAGTGATGCGGTTGATTATCGGGCGTGACGTCTTCTCGCAGAAATATCAAAGCATGCTTGCGTGAGGATGTTGCGCTTTAAGCTTTTGAGGCAAAGCGGAAGGTTGCAAGCGGAGGGGTATTGAGATGAGTGACTATCAAAACATCATCGTTGAAAAACGAGGCGATGCCGACTGGCTAACGTTTAATCGGCCAGATGCGCTCAACGCGCTCTCGCTTGAAATGGTCGATGAACTTAACGATTATTTCGGCAGTCTCTATAACGACCGCTCGACCCGCATAGTCGTGATGCGCGGGGCAGGGCGCGCATTTTGCGCTGGCTTGGATATCAAGCACCGTGCCGCCGGAGAACCTGATGCCACGCCGTTTGGCGGTGGCTTTGGTCTTCAAGGCCATATCGCCGAGATTTACGTGAAGATGCGCCGTTGCCCGCAACCGATCATTGCCCTTGTCCACGGTGCGGCATGCGGCGGCGGCTTTGCGTTCGCGCTGGCCTCGGATATCCGCATTGCGGGTGAAAGCGCGCGAATGAATGCCGCCTTCATAAAGATCGGCCTGTCGGCCTGCGACATGGGAACCAGCTATTTTCTACCACGGCTTGTTGGCCTTTCGGTGGCTTCGGAACTTATGTTGACAGGGCGCTTTATAAACGCCTCGCGCGCTCTGGCGACGGGTCTTGTGAGTGAAGTTGTACCGGACGACCAGTTGGAGGCTGCTGCCCAATCCTATGTCGATGATTTGCTCGCTGCTTCGCCGATGGGGCTTCGGATGACGAAAGAGGGACTTAACCTCGCGGTCGACGCCGGTAATCTTGAAGCAGCGATGGCGATAGAAAACCGCAACCAGTTGATGACGGCCGCCAGCCCCAATTTCAACGAAGGAATGGCTGCTTTTCTGGAAAAGCGCCGTCCACAATACACGCCTGATTAACTAGGATACCAAATTGGCTCACGCGAAATATCCACATATTTTTGCGCCGCTTCAAATCGGCAAGCATCAGTTGAAAAATCGCATCATCATGGGCTCGATGCATTCTGGGCTTGAAGACGTGCCCAATGCCGCCGAGCGACTGTCTGCCTATTTTGTCGAGCGGGTGCGCGGCGGTGTCGGTATGATAATTACAGGGGGCATTACGCCGCATGCGAGCGGCGGCAAGGGCGCAAAATTAAGCGAACTGTCCGAAGTCCCCATGCACCGCGCGGTTACCGACGCAGTGCATGCCGCTGACCCGCAGGTCAAAATTTGCATGCAAATATTGCATTCGGGTTCCATCGCCAATGTTGATGCACCTGTCGGGCCATCACCGGTTCAGTCCCGCATAGCAAGGCAAGCGCCGGTTGAACTCGATGCGGATGGCATAGAAGAACAAATTGCCGCCTTTGCCAATTGTGCCGCGTTGGCGAAAGAAGCAGGCTATGACGGCGTCGAAGTGATTGGTTCTGCTGGCTATCTCATTTCTACTTTCCTCGTCGAAAAGACCAATCAGCGCAGCGACGAATGGGGCGGTAGCTGGGAAAACCGGATGCGTTTTGCCATCGAAGTGGTCCGCCGGGTGTGCGTCGCGATTGGCTCAGACATGATTTTAATCTTTCGCATTGCCGCAATGGACATGTTGCAAGGCGGCTTGGCTTGGGATGAAGTGGTGAGCCTTGCCAAAGCATTAGAGGCCGAGGGCGTGGATGCAATTAGCACCCATTTTTGTTGGCATGAAAGCCAAGTACCGACCATTGCTACTATGGTGCCGCGCGCTGCTTTTGCGGGGGTAACTGGACGGCTCCGCAAGGAGGTTTTGGTCCCACTGATTACCAGTAACCGCATCAACATGCCCGATGTAGCAGAGGCTGTGCTTGCACGCGGAGACGCCGATCTTGTGTCTATGGCGCGCCCGATGCTGGCGGATCCTGAATTGGTCAATAAGGCGTTTCAGGGCCGCCCCGACGAGATCAACACATGCATCGGTTGTAACCAAGCCTGCCTCGATCACACTTTCACGGGCCAGATGGTCTCGTGCCTTGTCAATGCTCGTGCCTGCCGTGAGACAGAAATCACCATTCGCCCCACAAAAACCGCCAAACGGATTGCCGTTGTTGGCGCAGGGCCGGCTGGTTTGGCTTTTGCGACGATAGCTGCGGAACGTGGCCATCATGTGACCTTATTCGACGCGGGCAGTGCAATTGGCGGCCAGTTTAATTTGGCGCGGAAGATTCCAGGCAAGGAAGAGTTTGATGAAACGCTGCGCTATTTTGGGCGCATGATTGAATTGCACAATGTCGACTTGCGTTTGAATAGCCGCGTCACCGCCGATGCCCTGATCGCGGAAGGCTATGACGAAGTTGTTGTTGCTACGGGTATCACTCCGCGCAGCCCAAAAATAGACGGTATCGATCATGCGAAGGCGGTCAGCTATGTCGATGTGATTACCGGTAAAGCCGTTGTGGGACAAAAGGTCGCTATCATGGGCGCTGGTGGCATAGGCTTTGATGTTGCAGAGTTGATCACTCATGCTGGCGTGTCTGCGGCGCTCGATATTGATGTGTTCGCAAAGGAATGGGGTATCGATTTTGAGAACCATCCGCGGGGCGGGGTTACGGGCGTAGAACCTGTGGTAGCTAGCAACGGGCGAGAAGTTTTCTTGCTCCAACGCAAAGCAAGCGCGGTGGGCAAGGGCTTGGGTAAAACAACAGGATGGGCGCATCGGATCACATTGCAGCGGCGCGGCGTTCATATGCTATCAGGCGTGGAGTATGTCGCAATCAATGATGCCGGATTGCATATCCGCGTCGACGGCGAACTACGGTTGCTTGATGTTGATACCGTCATCGTCTGCGCTGGTCAGGAACCTGCGCGCGAACTTTATGATGCGCTTATGGCAGCAGGGCAAAGCGCGCATTTGATAGGCGGCGCATTTGAGGCTTCTGAACTTGATGCGAAAAGGGCGATCAAACAGGCTACCGAGCTGGCAGTTGTTGTTTAAGCCAGCATAACAGCCTCGGGTCCGTAAGGAGGAATAGCCAAGATGAGTATTCAGACAAGAGCAGCCATCGCACCGGGAAATGGCGAGCCTCTTATTGTGGACGAGATACAAGTGCGCTCACCAGGGCCCAATGAAGTTCTGGTCGAGATGAAGGCGTCTGGCCTTTGCCATACCGATCTTTCCGCCATGGAAGGCAAATTTCCCGTGAGGCTACCCGCAGTGCTTGGCCATGAAGGGGCGGGGGTTGTCGTTGAATGCGGGCAGGGTATCACTTCGGTCAAGCCTGGTGATCCCGTGATACTGAACAACACTGCCCATTGTGGTACTTGCCCACCCTGTCTTTCCAAAAAAACGGGCTATTGCGATAGCATGTCGCTGGATGCTCGTTCGCCGTCGCCATTTACGTGGCGTGGTGAGCCACTTGGTCGAATGGGACCGTCAGCCAGTTTTTCAGCCCATACTATAATCGATCCTTCGCGGCTGACCCGGATTGATCCGGCAATCTCATTTGAAACGGCGTCGCTTGTCCCTTGCGGTGTTATGACGGGCTTTGGCGCGGTGAATAATGTTGCCAAGGTTGAGCCGGGCAGCAAAGTGCTGGTGTTCGGCATGGGATCAATCGGTTTAAACGTATTGCAAGCGTGCAAGCTAGCTGGGGCTTCTGTCATCGTCGCGCTGGACACTAATCCGGCCAAAGAATCCGTCGCCCGCGAATTTGGCGCCACTGATTTTATCAATCCCGCAGATGATGCTGTGCCGCTTGATAAGCGGATAAAGGCGTTGCTTGGCGGCTATGCTGACCATGCGTTCGATTGTGTTGGGCATCCTGCAATTGTGAAACAGGCAGTTGGCTTGGTTAGCCCTTATTGGGGCGTGATGGTCGCTGTCGGCATTGCTCCGGTAACTGAACAAATCACTCTGCCGGCCGCGACCTTTTACTTTGGTCGTTCGATACGCGGCACATTTATCGGTGATTGCAATCCAGTGATCGATACACCGAAAATTCTGGATCATTATCACAAGGGTAGGTTGGCTATTGACCGTCTCATTACCCACCGAATTTCTCTTGAAGAGATTAACAGCGGATTTGACCTGATGAAATCTGGGCAAGCAATCCGCACGGTAGTGATATTCTAAAAAAAGGCCGAAGAGACGATATTTGTCTCTCCGGCCTTTTTACTTTGAATAAGACGGAAGTTTATCCAATCAAGACAGTCTTGGTGCTGACAAATTCCATGACGCCTTCGCGGCCGCCTTCACGGCCAAAGCCGGAAATGCCAACTCCACCAAACGGCGCGCCGACGTGCATATTGCCTGTGCCATTTATCCCAACAGTTCCAGAATGCAGATCGCGGGCCAAACGGCGCGCACGGCGCATATCGGACGTCTGGACATAATTGGATAACCCGTAAGCGGTGCTGTTAGCGATTTCGACGGCTTCTTCCTCGGTGTCGAATGGGATAATCGACAGGACAGGTCCAAAAACCTCATTTTGGGCGAGGCTGCTTTGTGGGTCTACATCTGCGAAAATCGTGGTATCTACGAAAAAGCCGTCGGCAAGCTCTCCACCGGGACGGTTGCCGCCAAGGACCAGGCGACCAGCCTTTTCAGCCTTAGCCTTCTCGATGATACCACTGACCCTTTGTAGTGCAGCATCGTTGACCAACGGTCCGGCAAAGGTCGTCATTTCCAAGGGGTCGCCCGTAATATATTGCGACACAACAGCGGTTACGCCTTCGACCACAGCATCATATACGCCGCGTTGGACCAGCAACCTAGTTGGCAATGCGCAGCCCTGACCTGTGTTTACCAATGAGAATGTTGCCGAATAAGGGATGGCTTCGGCCAAATTCGCATCATCAAAAACGAGATTAGCGCCTTTTCCGCCCAATTCGAACAGGACGGGGACAAGGTTGTTTGCCGCCGATTGCATAATCTTTGTGGCCGTTGACGGGCCGCCTGTGAAACTGATTTTATTGATACCAGCGTGCGCAGAAATCGCCGCGCCTGTTTCAGGACCGCCAATGACGAGATTTAGCACGCCGTCTGGAAGGCCAGCTTCTTTTGCGAGATCGAGGAAGCGCAGGGATGTGAATGGCGTGAATTCGGCGGGCTTCAAAACGACGGTATTTCCTGCGGCAAGGGCAGGGGGTGTTTTCATTGCCAGCGACAGAAGCGGTGCGTTCCAAGTGATAATAATGCCAACAACGCCAAAGGGTTCTGGTATCGTATACACAAATGCCTCATCGCGCTGGGTGTCTACCACGAGGCCGTCAAGTTTATCCGCCCAGCCTGCATAATAACGTGTCCATTCTGCGGCCATACTGACAAATCTGGTGGCGCCAAATCCCATAGTGGCACCATTTTCAAGCGTGGAAATAGTAGCAAGTTCTTCACCATTTTTGATGATGAGTTCCGCCAGTTTTTCCAGAATTTCTCGACGGCGTGCCCCCGAAGTATTGCGCCAGCCGGGTGCTGCCGCGCGTGCAGCCGCCACGGCTGCATCCACCGCATCTGTTCCTGACAAAGCGATATTGGCCTGAGCTTGACCCGTAGCCGGGTTGATATGGTCAAAATTTCCAACCGCGCCCGACGTATAGCGCTCGCCGCCAATCAGCGATCCTGCAACGGGAAGGATTTCTGCTGCTTTTTTATGCCTTTCAATCAGGGTCATTATGCAATCCTCTTTATTGATGTCGGTATGAAATGGATTTTTGTCACGGTCTGTTTGGTATCACGCATCTTCGCGCATCATCTGGGACAAGCGCCATGCAGCGGCCATGACTGGAGCGTTGGTGTTGCCAGAAGGCATCTCGCGGAAAATCGAACAATCGACGACACGCAACCCTTGCACGCCGCGTACACGAAGCTGGCTGTCAAGAACGTCGGTTGCGTCTGGGCCCATGGCGGCGGTTCCAACAGCGTGAAGGCCGCAATGTCCGTTCGTTCTATAAAGCTCCAATATCTCTTCGTCGCTTTGTGCCCAATTGGTCTTGTCGGTTTCACCTACAACATGGGGCTTTAGAGCGCCTTGCTCCATAATCCGTCGGATCGCACGCGTTCCCTCAATCGCAGTTTCGCGGTCGATGTCAGCTTCCAGAAATGCGGGGTTGATATCAAGCGGCGCAGATGGATCCGATGAAGTAATCAAAGCATGCCCCTCGCTTTGTGGGCGCAGGATATAAGAGTAGCATTGCATTCCGGGCTCTGTTTCAAAGGCCACGCCGTTGCTTGTGTCACCAAGCGAATAAGGGTTGAACATAATCTGCGTATCCGGGCGAACTGACTTGGGATGCGCCTTTACAAATGCAATCGCTTCTGCAGCACCGCGCGCCATTGGGCCCTTACCCCGGACCATATAATTAAGCATATTCGCCATCAGCCGCACCCCGCCATATTCGCGGTTGTCGCTATACTTCCAATCATGCAGGCGGAAATTAAGTGCCAAAGTCTGGTGCTCGCGCAAACGACGCCCGACGTTCGGATTATGATGGATTGTGTCGATGCCAAGGCTTTGCAGCAACGCGCCGTCACCGATCCCTGACAATTGCAGGATCTTCGGCGAAATCAGTCCGCCTGCGCACAGTATAACTTCGCGTGCCGCATGAAGCTCAATCTGCTCGTCACCGGTAACGCACGCAACGCCTGTCGCTTTACCGTTCGCGATTAACACGCGGGTTACCCGAGTCCCGGTTCGGATCGAAAGATTGGGCCGGCTCTGTGCATTATCGAGTAAGACGCGGGCTGAACTGATCCGCTTTCCCGAGGCATCAATATTCCATTGCGCATATCCAATGCCCTCAAGATCGGGGCCATTTTGATCATCCTTGGTACGCAACTGTAAGCCGTTACCAGCGGAAATGAAGGCATCGGTCAAAGCCATACGATTAGGATTGGTCGTAATGCCAATAGGGCCGCCTGCACCCCGATATTCGCTTTCGCCCATCTGATGGTCTTCCAATGCGCGCAGGCAGGGCAACATATCTTTCCAACCCCAGCCCGGGTTGCCCAAAGCTTCCAAGCCGTCATAATCTTCGGCCACACCACGGTTCCACACCATGCCGTTAATCGCGCTCGATCCGCCAAGCATTTTTCCACGTATCCAAACCTGCTGCGCTGTTCGTGCACCGGGCCGTGGGCTTGTTGGGTAGAAATGGGCGTGTTGGGGATCGCTGATAAGCTTGCCAAACCCCTTTGGCATGCGGCTAAGCCATGTATCGCCGCCACCTTCTTCAATTAACAACACAGAGTTTCGACCATCAGCAGACAATTGATCAGCCAAAACGGCGCCAGCCGAACCCGATCCGACAATTATATAGTCAGCAACCGGACTAGAGTTGTTTGGCATTTGGGGCATGTTTTTCTCTCTCCAAGACGTCCCAGTTACTAGAGTTATCCGTCTAGTAGGGCAAGTCGCATTTTAGTTAGCGAAGTTCGGATTTGCTGGCAGCTAGATCTTCTTGGAACGCCAAATAAGCGGTCAGAGCATCCGGAATATCCGAAACATTTGAACGTAGTCCCGTCCCTCGCACATCAAGAACAAATGAAAGCGTTCCAGTTGAAATCGCGTAGAGCATTTTAGCCACCCTCGGCCCGTGTACTTTTCCCAACCTAAATATGATCACCGATTCGACTAAGGTCATGAAAGTGTCGATGGCTTGACCTTCGTGCAATTGGTGCAGCTCAAGCGCAAAGGGGAATTCTGAATAATAACGGATGGGCTTGCAGAATAACGCGTCAATAACTTCTGCAGTCGACATTTTTTGCCATTCTTGATCGGTAACCGCTGTGGCCAATGACATAATGTCATTCATCGATGTCCGATGTCGCTCTCGGAGCGTATCGAGCAGTTCATCCTTGTCGCTGAAAAAATGATACATTGACCCTATCGAAGACTTGGCCCGCTTTGCGGTCGCATGCAGGGTTAGTCCGGCAATACCATATTCCGATATGATTTCCGCCGCCGCCCGCAGGATGGCTTCACGGCGTTTAATGCCGTTTGAACGTTGCGGGGTCCGCGCGGTTGACGATGGTGGCTTATTAGGTGGCATAATGTGCTCATATCGCACTTAGTCGACCAGAAAGTCTAGTATTGCGCGTAAGCATGCTATTGGTCCATCATTACCGAGCTTAAAGGGCAGGGGAAAGGCAACCTATGAAACCGGATGTTCACGCCGCAGGGATGATACGTCGCCTTTTAAAGCGGGCTATGCTCGGTTTGCTTTTAGTTGCAGGCGGGGGCGCAGCCGCCATTTTTGGACTTCTATACTGGCAAGGGGCTCAAACGACGGACAAGTCGGGTGAATATGTAGCGCTTGGAAGTTCCTTTGCTGCAGGCATAGGCCTTGGTCCGCGTGTACCCGATAGTCCCATTCAGTGTTTGAGAACGGCGGGAGGTTATCCTTCGCTGGTCGCAAAGAACACAGGAATGCGTCTTGTCGATATGTCCTGTTCTGGTTCAACGACAAAGCATATTTTGTCTGGCGGGCAACTTCTGCTTGGTCCGCAACTGGCAGCAATTGGACCTGCAACAAAACTTGTTACCATTACAACGGGCGGTAACGACGTTGGTTATATCGGTGATATGATGGTCGCGTCTGGTAATATGGGACGGCTTGGTGCTTGGTGGCATGGTGATATCGAGCCTGCTGATGCACGACCTTATGATGTCGTAACCGATAACCTGATTACAATTATCAATTCGGTCCGTCAAAAGGCACCAAGCGCGAAGATTCTCATCGTCAATTACCCTGCGCTTCTTCCATCTAATGGACGTTGTGCCGCATTGGGCCTCAGTAAAGAGCAAGCCGATATCAGTCGAGACGTTGCGCAGCAATTGGCGCTAGCCACCAAGCGGGCAGCAGATGAGAGCGGTGCGCAGCTTGTTGATATCGCAAATGCCGGCGTGGGGCATGACGTTTGTTCCAAAATGCCATGGGTTAATGGTGCTTCGGTAAAAGCTGGGACGGCCTTTCACCCCAATGCCGCTGGCGCAGCAGCAACTGCGGATGCTATTGTAAAAGCCTATTCGACGATCACCGCAAACGGACCAGCTTCGTGACTATACAAACAATGCATGAGGGCTTTTAACGATGCCGACGGTAAAATCATTAAACAGCATGGTGCAAATTTATGGTGGTACATTCACCATCGGCTGCACTGACTTTTATCCGGAGGAAGCGCCAGTTCAGCAGGCCAGGGTAAAGCCGTTTCTTCTTGATATTACGCCAGTGACCAATGCCCAATTTGCTGCATTTGTTGAGGAGACAGGATACGTCACGCTGGCTGAAACAGTCCCGGACCCTGCCGATTATCCAGGCATTTTGCCGGAAATGATTGTGGCTGGGTCAATTGTATTTGCAGCGCCACCAAAAGGAATGCCGGTTGGACCTGAAAGTTGGTGGACCTACGTTCCGGGTGCTAACTGGCGGCTGCCTTACGGACCAGAACTGGGCGCTATCGCGCCGAGTGATCATCCCGTTGTGCACATCGCTTATGAGGACGCGCTCGCATATGCAACTTGGGCAGGTAAACGCCTGCCGACCGAGCTTGAAGCAGAATTTGCTGCACGCAGCGGATTGGACGCTGCCACTTATGCATGGGGTGATGAATTGTCCCCTAACGGCAAGAAAATGGCCAATATCTGGTATGCGGGATTTCCTTTCCATCATCCAGAACGGACTGGGCCACCATATACGGTTCCGGTCACGCAATATCCCGCCAATGTTTACGGGCTATATGATATGATCGGAAATGTGTGGGAGTGGACATCAAGCGATGCGAACGGCCCCGTCGGCAACAATGGCTGCTGCCAGACGGCCACTATCGACCACACGCCCGCTGCAGAAATCCAAAAAGTGCTTAAAGGCGGGTCGCATCTTTGCGCGCCCAATTATTGTCAGCGGTATCGTCCGGCTGCCAAATGGTTTCAGCCGGTTGATACATCTACATCACATGTTGGATTTCGTTGCGCACGATCCGTCAACCATGGCTGATTATTTTATCTGAAACGATAATCTCCCCAGCGTACCCGAAAAGGGCTGATCGGCAGAATAAGCAGAACTTACCGCACTTCCGCGGTCGATGCCCAAATCAAACGTTTCCGCCACACCATAGCCTTGAATTGGCAGAGTGGTGGTCACCTGCTCTTTTACAAGTACCTCATCGCCGACCAGAATCGTCACGGTTACCAGCTCGAGTGACATAGGCTTGATGGCTGGCCTATCTATGAGAATTGAGAGCCGGTTGGCTCCCGCTGGTAAGGCCGCATTGGCCTTTATTGTCGACTGCTTACCGGACAAGTCGGTAAAAGTAACAGCAGGCACGCCGTCGATTAGATAAGCAGCCATGCCGCCACTTGATCCACCAGCAGCAAAGATTGGACCGCTATCTTTGCCCGTGCGCATCGTGATGTCCGCCTCCATCTTGAACGGCCTAGCGGTCAAAGGCGGCATTGCACCAAAGCCGATATTGCTAACGGCGCCAGCATAGGCCCAAACGCCTTTGCGCCGCGCCATTTCAGCCATGAAATTTTTGACACCAAAGGCGCGTGAATCGCCAAAGTTAGATATTGGGCCGACGCCATAACGTTCTGCCTGTTCTTCAAAAATGGCATCGAGTGCCTTCACCTTTTCGGGATATTTTGTGGCTAGATTAACGGTTTGCCCAGGGTCTTTGTCGACATTATAAAGCTCCCACTGCTCGTTAATCGGGCCATTTTGATTCATCCGCCATGGGTCAAGCCGATGCGATGTGACAATCGTCCAGCCATCGGACCAGAGCCCCTTATTGCCATATAACTCGTAATATTGCGCCTTTGTGCGGTTCGGAGCGTCCTTTGCGTCCAGCGCATAACGCAGGCTGATCCCCTCCATGGGTGACTGCGGCACATTGTTGACTATTGTGGCAAGCGGCACACGCGCGAGATCAAGAATTGTAGGAGCAACGTCGGCTGCGCCTGCAAATTGATGCCGCACTTCGCCCCGCGCGGCAATGCCTTTGGGCCATGCAAAGACAAGCGGCACACGAATTCCGCCTTCATGCGTGGTCTGTTTGAAATAACGGAACGGGGTGTTTCCGGCCACCGCCCAGCCAAAGGCGTAATGCGGTTGCGTTTCGGGACCGCCCCATTTGTCGATGAACTGCATATTCTCCTCTGCGGAGGGGTAATGGCCATTCATGAACAGCGTTTCATTGTGCGTACCGTGATAGGCGCCTTCCGCGCTCGCACCATTGTCGGACGTGATCGCAATGATCGTATTGTTCAGTTCTCCTCGGGCCTCCAGCGCGTCGAGGATCCGCCCAAATTGTTCGTCTGCATGGCTCAGTGAAGCGGCAAACACCTCCATCTGCTTTGTGTAAAGACGTTTTTGGTCGGGGCTTAAGCTTTTCCATTCGGGCATGCCATCGGGCCGAGGCGCCAGCTTTGCACTTTTGGGCATCATACCCTTTGCGATCTGATGTTTCAGGATCGTCTCCCGCGCGACGTCCCAACCCATATCAAACTTGCCCTTATAGGCATCAATCCACGCCTTAGGCGCGTGATGGGGGGCATGTGCCGTGCCGGTCGCAAAGTAGATGAACACCGGCGGAGCGGTCTCCCTGACGCTTCGGGCGGACAAAAGCTTGATTGCTTGGTCCGCCATATCATTATTCAGGTGATAATCTGTTGTGCGCGGCGTGCTGATGGGGCTTGTTCCATCGATTAGCACGGGCGCCCAATTGTCAGCGTCGGCGGCTATAAAGCCATAAAATTTGTCAAAGCCTTGGCCAGTTGGCCAACGCGTAAATGGTCCTGCCTGCGTCATTTCACCGCTGGGCATATGATCCCATTTACCAAGAGCAAGCGTCAGATATCCCGCCGCCCTTAAGTTCGCCGCAATCGTGCCATCCTCGGCTGGAACTTTTGCGTCATAGCCTGGATGCGGCAAGGTCGCGCCAGCATGCCCCCCCATATGCACGCTATGCGGATTGCGCCCTGTGAGCATGGCCGCCCGGCTGGCTGAACAGATGGGTGGCGTTCGGTAATTGGCAAAACGGACCCCCTTTTGGGCCACACGGTCAATATTTGGTGTTTGGACTAGCCCCCCATAAGAGGACAATTGCGCAAAACCGACGTCATCCAGCATCCAGACAATAACGTTGGGGCGTGGCGCAGTTTCAGGCATGCTTGCCTCTATCGGGGCTGGCACTTGCGCCTCGGCCAATAAAGGCCCTTCTAGGCTTGCCAATATCGCCAGCGTCAGCAACGACCGATTTGTGCATTTATTCATGCTCTGGTTCCTCATTTCAAGGGGGGGCGGAGATATCATCCTATCAACGGAGCTTCGATAACTGATGTTGCCGCACGGCATGCATCAGCGAACTGAAATTCGCTTTCATCGCTTTGCAACATATGTTGATCGATCTGCCGAATAGACGCGAATATAAGTGCGGAGGCGAGGAATATGCGGCGGCCAAATTGCTCCGCGCTGCATGCTCCCAGACGGTTACGTATCTCGGTTAAAATCTGCCCAGTTAAGGGGTATCCGGCGTCTAAAGATGTCCGGATGTCAATGAGATTGGCACGGGATAACTCGTCGACAAAGGCGGCATAACTCCGTCGGCCAAGCTGGCATCTCTGTTCAAAAAATGGGCGGTATAGAACATCCACTAAATCGGAAACCTGCATCCCATTGGTTTGCCGCTGCTTTTCGCTAAGCAACTGGCTTCGGCGGGCTTCGATCGCAGGAAGGCGGTAAAGGATCACAGCCTGCAACAGCGCCTCCTTATTGCCGAAATGATATGCAACAACGTTGCTATTGGCTGATTGGCTTGCCTTTGCAATTTGGCGGATGGAAACTCCATTGATACCATATTCGGCGACCAACGCTTCAGCACATTCAATCAACCGTGCCCGCGTATGTAGCGTGCGGGGATCGTCAGCACGACCGCCATTTTCGTCAAGAAATGATGACTTGCCCAATTATGTGATCCCCAGCCTATGCTTATATTTTTAATGCAGAAATATTAAAAATAAAGATATACCTAATCATTGTCTAGATGATTTTTTGTGTTGTAAGGTGGGTATATTAAACGTCGCTTCTTATCAGATGCGGAATTCGTTTGACATTTTAATGCAGTCAGATCGATGCATTTACGGACCAAGCGCCAAAGGAGGGCAGCTATTTATGACCTACGAAACAATATCCGTTGACGTATCCGATAAGATCGCGACCATCACCCTCAACCGTCCGGAACGAATGAATGCGTGTTCTTTAGATATGGCGGGCGAAATAAATGACGTCCTTGCAAGTGGCCTTAGCGATGCGCGCTGCCTTATCATTACTGGCGCGGGACGGGGATTTTGTTCAGGAGCAGACTTGTCGGCTCGCGGAGAACGCTCGATTTCGGGAGGGGAGGGCAGCTACATCGCACTGACCCGGCATTATAACCCGTTGATGATGAACCTTGCCCGCCTGAATATGCCCATCGTCACCGCCATCAACGGCGCAGCTGCAGGCGTTGGCTGCTCCATTGGCCTATGCGGTGATTTCGTTATCGCGGGTAAGTCTGGTTATTTTCTTCAGGCATTTGTGAATATCGGCCTCGTTCCCGACGGCGGCGCATCGTGGATGCTCCCACGCTTGGTCGGCAAAGCCCGCGCAACGGAAATGATGTTGCTCGGTGAGAAAATCAGCGGTGAAAAAGCGGCGGATTGGGGCATGATCTACAAATGTGTTGAAGATGAAGCCTTACAAACAGAAGCCCGTGCATTGGCTACCCGGCTCGCCAACGGCCCCACGGTGGCTTATGCAGTGATGCGCAAAAATATACTGACCGCGTTGGAAAACTCGTACGCCGAACAATTGCTGGCGGAAGCCGAAGGGCAGCGGATTGCAGGAAGCACTGCCGATTCAAAGGAAGGCGGTCTCGCCTTCATGGAAAAACGTAAACCAGCCTTTAAGGGACAATGAAACTTGGTGGCATCCTGATCTAAAGGCGTCGGTGATCGCAATCGACGCCTTCAGCTTATGCCAAGATTTATATCCGGGCGGCAGACTATGTCGCCCGGCGCTAGAGGTCCGTTGCTAACGAGTAACCCTGTGCTGGGCTTACTTTTTTGTCAGCGCCCAATGCTCGCAAATTGCCTTAAACGCATTACCGATCGGGGTCTAGTCCGTTGAAGCCAGCGGAGTTCAATAATGTCGGTTCTATAAAGGATTTAGCACTTCCCTAGATCGCACTGATTTTTCCGGAAGAGATAGTGGCGGACAGGGTGGGATTCGAACCCACGGTGAGCTTCCACCCACGACGGTTTTCAAGACCGTTGCCTTAAACCACTCGGCCACCTGTCCTCTTACGATGCGTCCCCTAGCCAGTGCGGTTTGGGATGGCAAGCTTAGATGATGTGCGCTTTTATAAATGCGCACGATGAAATGGTTGTCTGTCGGGACCAAAACAATTCACAGCTTGAATGGGTTGTGGCACTATGTGACAATCCAACAAAAGGGGGTCCAGTGCGCTTTTACCGTAAAATCATGATGACGATGGCGATGTGTGCGAGTGCTTCGGTGGTGGGCACGGCGTGTGTGGCACAGGATGTAGGACCAAGCGCTACGGAAGACGTCGCCGCGCAGGCAGGTGATTTCCGCTCCTATTTATCACAAGTACGGCAACGCGCTCTGCGAGAGGGTGTGACACAAGCAACACTCGACCGCGTGTTGCCGTCGATTAGTTATAATGACCGCGTGGTTCGGCTTGACCGGCAACAACCGGAAGGGGCGTCCAGCGCGCCCGTGCCCAATTTTGCACCTTATAAGACGCGGCATGTTGATGCATCGCGGATCAGCCGGGGCCGCGCCAAATATGCAGAGCTTCGCCCTTTGCTTAAGCGCATTGAGGATGAGACGGGCGTACCTGAAGAGATTATGATCGCCATTTACGGACATGAGACCAATTATGGATCCGTCATGGGTAATTTCAACGCACCTGAAGCCTTAGCCTCTTTGGCGTATGAAGGACGGCGCCGCGCATTGTTTGAGGGCGAGTTGATCGCGGCACTCAAAATGATCGACAAAGGCGTGCCACAATATGCAATAACCGGAAGCTGGGCAGGGGCACTCGGTAAGCCTCAATTTCTGCCATCTGTATATTTGCGCCTTGCGCGGGATGGCGACGGTGACGGCTATGCCGATATTTGGCGCAGCGAAGTCGATGCGATGACCTCCATCGCCAATTATTTCGTCAATGCCGGGTGGCGACGTGGCGAGGATTGGGGATTTGCCGTCAATGTGCCTGAGACATTTAATCGGGGCATCATGCGATCGCAGATGACATCGCCGAGATGTCCACGCGTCTTTGCGCGGCATAGCCAATGGCACACAATCGCCGAATGGCGACAATTGGGCATAACACCGCAGCGGGGCTTTTGGCCGAATGACAATATGATGGCGACTTTGATTGAGCCCGATGGCGCCGGGAATACGGCCTATCTCATCGGCGGGAATTACCGCGTGATACTCGATTATAACTGTTCGAATTTCTATGCGCTTTCGGTTGGATTGTTAGCGGATGAAGTGCGCAATTAGGTTTTGGAATGGTTTCTGCGCGCCGCTATACGCGGCCATTGAATTCGCCTATCGGATAGCAAGAGCAAATGGCCTGCCATTCGCGTTATGTCACGACGGAACAGTTATTTTATGCCTGATACTGTGATTATCCAACCAATATGGGTGCGCCTGTGACCGTACGCGGCCGTTTTATATCCATTGAAGGCGGCGAGGGGGTTGGCAAGTCGACTCAGATTGCGGCACTTGCCGCATTCATCACACAACAGAGATTTGAAGTTATAGTAACGCGCGAACCCGGTGGCACCGAGGGCGCAGAAATCATAAGACAGTTGGTGCTTGGCGGAAGCGCAGAACGGTGGATGCCGCGTGCCGAGGCATTGCTTTTCGCGGCCGCGCGTAGCGACCATGTCGAGCGGCTCATTGAGCCAGCCTTGGCCAGCGGAAAGTGGGTTATTTCCGACCGGTTTATCGACAGTAGTCGCGCCTATCAGGGTGTAGGTTCCGGCCTGTCCGATACAGACATTATGACACTCCATCAGATCGGCAGCCGAGGTATGTTACCCGACCGGACCTTAATATTGCGGTTGGACACCAAAGAAGCCGCAAGCCGCGCGGCGGCACGCGACCAGAACCAGCCCGACCGCATTCAGGGCCGTACAGAGATATTCCATTCGGACGTCGATATGGCTTTTGTAAGCTTTGCCGAACGAGAACCGCGCGTGCGCCTTGTAGATGCGTCAGGTGCAGCAGATGCGGTAACCGCGCGGTTACTGACTGAAATTAGCGATCTGTTGGAACCTGCATGAACGATTATGTCGGACATGATAAAGCATGGCGGCAGTTCGCGACCGCTTGCGACAGTGGAAAAATCCACCATGGCTGGATTTTGTCTGGGCCCCGCGGCATCGGCAAGTCTGCCTTTGCATTGCGAGCCGCGACTAAGCTGGTTGACCCCGAAAATGCCTATGAAAGCATGATTGCGCGCGGATCGCATCCCGATATTTTATCTGTAAAGCGGCTACCTAAAGAGCCGTTGAAGGAAGATGAAGTCATCGATGAGGCAACCGAATTCAAACGTAGCATCACCGTCGATCAAATTCGCGGGCTTCAGCAATCGCTGACCACCCGTCCCGGTTTGAGCAATCGGCGCGCGATCATCATCGACGCCGCGGACGACTTGGAGCGCGGCGGGGCCAACGCATTACTCAAGTCGCTGGAGGAGCCGCCCGTTGGCACCTTTTTCTTTCTCATCAGCCATGCCAGCGACCGGTTGCTGCCGACCATTCGGTCGCGCTGCCAGATCCTGCGGTTTGAGGCATTGGATGACGCCAACATGGCCCACATATTGCAACGCGCGGCACCAGAGGTCGGTGCGGATGAACTACAAGCACTAATCCGCTTGGGCAATGGGACACCGGGGCAAGCACTTGATTTTCTGGGTCTTGATCTAAGCGAGATTGAAGACGCCATGATGGCTATTGTGCGCACAGGCGACCGCGACAATGCATTGCGCAATGGTTTAGCGGACACATTAGCATTAAAGGCTGCGCAGCCGCGTTATGAGGCTTTCTTGCGCCGCGCGCCGTCCTTGATTGCAGAATATACGCGGGAGTTGGATACCACGCAGGCAAGCAATGGTGTAGCTGCCTGGGAATCAGCAAGCGGGCTTGCCGCGCGCGCTATCGCCTTAAGTCTAGATAAGCAAAGCGTTGTCTTCCAAATGGGAAGCTTGCTGGCATCAATTCAAGCGCATACAGCGCGCCCATAAGAAATATTAAGAGTATCTATGTCCGAACCTTTCTATATCACCACCGCAATCGCATATCCCAATGGGAAGCCGCATATCGGCCATGCTTATGAGGCAATCGCCACCGACGCGATTGCACGTTTTCAGAGGCTGAATGGCCGCGAAGTCTGTTTCGTTACGGGTACGGACGAACATGGCCTAAAAATGGACCAGACGGCACGTGGATTGGGCAAAGAAACGCGCGATCTTGCAGACGAAATGTCATCTTATTTCAGACAAATGTGCGCAACTCTTGATATTTCTGCTGACCATTTCTGCAGGACGACAGCCGATAATCATCACAAAGCGAGCCAGGCGATTTGGAAACGGCTTGAAGCGAGTGGAGATCTCTATCTAGACCGCTATGAAGGTTGGTACTCTGTCCGCGATGAAGCTTATTATGACGAAACCGAGCTCACCGAAGGGGAAGGGGGGCAGAAGCTTTCCCCCCAAGGTACGCCCGTTGAATGGACCGTCGAAGAAAGCTGGTTTTTCCGGCTCTCCAAATATGAACAGCCCTTGTTGGATTATTACGCCGCCAATCCGGAATTCATCCGCCCCGACAGCCGAAAAAATGAGACAGTGAAATTTGTCGAAGGCGGGTTAAAGGACTTATCTGTTTCACGCACCAGTTTTGACTGGGGGGTCAAGGTTCCGGGCAGCGAGAACCATGTCATGTACGTCTGGCTTGATGCGCTGACCACCTATATCTCCGCAATTGGATTTCCAGATGACACCGAAGAGTGGCGCAAATTCTGGCCCGCTAGCGTCCATATCATCGGCAAAGACATTGTCCGGTTTCATACCGTATATTGGCCCGCCTTCCTGATGTCGGCAGGCTTGCCCTTGCCAAAAATGGTGTTTGGCCACGGCTTTCTGCTGTCACGCGGCGAGAAAATGTCAAAATCTTTAGGCAATGTGGTAGACCCGATGGAACTGGCTGAGTTGTTTGGCGTCGATGCCTTGCGCTATTTCCTGCTGCGCGAAGTCAGCTTTGGGCAGGATGGCAGCTATAGCCCAGAGGCCATTATCACGCGCGTAAATGCTGATTTGGCGAATAGTTTTGGCAATCTGGCGCAGCGGACCTTGTCGCTGATTTTCAAAAACTGCGAAGGCTATCTTCCTGCAATACATGGCCATCATGCCGATGATCAAGCGTTGTTGGAATTGGTAGGTAATGTCGTTTCGACCGAAATTCCTTCCCATTTTGAAGACCTCGCTATGTCGCAGGCTTTAGAGGTTTGGATGCAGGCCGTGTTTGCATGTAATGCCTATGTCGACGTGCAGGCCCCATGGGCGCTGAAAAAAACCGATCCCGAGCGGATGGAAACGGTGTTGGCGACGTTGTTCATTTGCATTGCGCAGTTGGCTATAGCCGTGCAGCCATTCATTCCCGGATCGGCCGCTAAGCTGCTTGATCAAATGGGTGTGCCCGATGATGTTCGGAACTATACGCGTGCCGGATCACATTGGTACTCGCCCTTGGCCGAAGGCGGTTTCCAAATTGCCCAGCCACAGGGGCTGTTTCCTCGGCTAGAATTGCCGGCGGAGGAGGGGGCTTCCGCCTGATGTTCGTCGATTCCCACTGCCACCTCAATTACAAGGGCTTGGTCGAACAACAGGCCGAAATACTTGCGCGCGCGCGGGACAGTGGGGTTTCGGCGATGCTCAACATTTCAACGCGTGAGCGCGAGTGGGATGATGTCATTGGCCTTGCAGAACAAGAAAGCGATGTGTGGGCATCTGTCGGTATTCACCCGCATGAAGCCGATCAGCATGTCGGCATGGATTGCGCGAAACTTGTTGCAAAGTCAGCCCATCCGCGTGTTGTCGCCATAGGCGAGACGGGCCTCGATTATTATTATGACAAAAGTGACCGGGCACAGCAAGGCACTGGGTTTCGCGAACATATCAAGGCGGCGCGGCAAACGGGCCTACCGATCATCATTCACACCCGCGATGCGGAAGCAGATACGGCGTCGATACTGACTGAGGAAATGCGGGAAGGGGCGTTCACCGGCGTTATTCATTGCTTCACGGCCAGTGCCGAATTTGCGCGCATTGCCCTGGATTTGGGCCTGTATATCTCGCTGTCGGGTATTGTGACCTTTAAGAATGCCCAAGACATTCAGGATGTGGCCAAATGGTTACCTGCGGATCGCTTATTGGTGGAAACCGATGCCCCATTTTTGGCACCGATACCGCATCGTGGCAGAACAGGTGAGCCAGCCTTTGTCGCCGATACCGCGCGCTTTGTTGCGACATTACGTGGCGTTTCGTCCGAAACGCTAGCACAACAGACTTCAGACAATTTCTATGACCTGTTTATGAAGGCGCGTCGATGAACATCATGGAAGACGGCCCATCGCTGATTTGGGGCGTTATTTGCATATTGCTGCTTGTCAGTTCGCTCGCGGCGCGGCGCTTACCCTTGGGCTATGTTGCCAAGGCCGGCCTAGCTTGGATCGCCATTTTTGCGGCCTTGTTCGCCATTTTTAGCTTCCGCTTTGAATTTATCGGCATTTGGGAACGCGTGAAAGCAGACATTTCTGGCACCGCCGGACAAAGCATTAGCGGCGAAGCAATACAGTTACGCCGACAAGACGATGGGCATTATTGGCTTTTAGTCGACATAAATAACAAGCCTGTTCGCTTCATGGTGGACAGTGGCGCGACGATGACAGCCATCAATGCAACCACAGCGAGAGAAGTCGGCGTTGAAGCCAACGGCTATCCAATCATACTCAGCACCGCAAACGGCCGAGTAGCCGCCAAGCGTGCCAATGTGAAGTTATTGACTATAGGGCCGCACATAATAGAAAATCATCCGGTGGTGGTGTCGGAGAGTTTTGGCGACGTTAACTTGCTGGGGATGAACTTCCTGAATAATATGGAAAGTTGGCGCGTGGAAGGTAATATGATGATACTTCAACCATGAAAATCCGCGCCGATTTGTACCGGCACACAAAGCTGATAATATATTATTTAACATAATATATATTATCGAACTTATTGATATGGTGAACTGATGAGCGCAGATATTACCCCCTTAACGGATATCATGGCGCGCCTGCGTGATCGTGAAACGGGTTGTCCCTGGGATATTGAACAAAACTTTACGACGATTGCACCTTACACCATTGAAGAGGCATATGAGGTTGCCGATGCAATCGAGCGAAATGATCTGGACGCGCTAAAAGACGAGCTCGGTGATCTACTGCTTCAGGTTGTATTTCACAGCCAAATGGCAAGCGAATTAGGTGTTTTCGATATTCAGGACGTCGTGAATGGCATTTGCGACAAAATGGTGCGCCGCCATCCGCATGTGTTTGGCGATGCAACCACCGCTAGCCATGAAGTGCCTGACAATTGGGAAACCATCAAGGCCGCCGAACGCAGCGGCGATGAGGATAGCAGCGCTTTGGCTGGTGTGGCTCTCGCCCTTCCCGCGTTATTGCGCGCCCAAAAAATTCAAAAACGCGCCGCACGCACCGGTTTTGATTGGCCAGATCAATCCGGCGCACGTGATAAAATAATTGAGGAATTAGAAGAAGTTGAAAACGCTTCTTCAGCCGAGCATGTAATGGAAGAATTAGGCGATCTGCTATTCGCTGTGGTCAATTTCACACGTTTTCACAAGGTGGACGCCGAACAAGCGCTGAGGCAAGCAAGTGCCAAGTTCGAACGGCGGTTTCGCGGCATGGAAATGTCTGCCGGCGACGCTTTTGCGGGTTTGTCACTTGATGCAAAAGAGGAGCTTTGGCAGCAAAGCAAAGCAAAAGAGCAAAATTAAGGCTCAGGCTTCAGTTTCGCCCTGCTCCCGTTGTTTTTAGAACTGCTTTTCGAACTGGCCCCATAAATGGCGGCTTAATGATACATCGACCGAGACCATGTCACCGTCAATATATTGCCGGCTCACCACGCCGCGCCCATGTAACCATGCTAACGCCGCGCCATTATCTGTACGCAACTTGACGGTGCGTAGATCATTTCCCTTGGCAATCAGCGCCGTGAGCTCGGCTTTGAAGGCATCAATGCCCTCACCTGTCTCGGCCGATATCATCAAGATATTGTCATCGCGCGCAGCCATACCAGCTAGTTCCGCCCGTCGATCATCATTCAAAAGATCCAGCTTGTTCCATATTTCAACCATGCGAGGCTGATTAGCATCCTGCTCATCATCCAGCACGCCCAGATCTCGCAAAATCTGCAACACATCCTCACGCTGCGCATCGCTCTCGGGATGAGAAATGTCGCGCACATGGACGATGATGTCAGCCGATATAACCTCTTCCAATGTCGCGCGAAACGCGGCGATCAATTGCGTTGGCAGGTCCGAAACAAAACCAACCGTGTCGGACAATATTGCCTTTTCCACCCCCGGTAGCGTGATTTGCCGCATCGTTGGGTCTAATGTCGCGAACAACATATCTTCGGCAAGGACGGTCGCACGTGTCAACCGATTGAATAGAGTCGACTTACCCGCGTTCGTATAGCCAACCAACGCGATCACCGGCCACGGTGCGCGTTTACGCCGCGCGCGATGTAAAGAACGGGTCCTTTTCACTTCTTCCAATTCGCGCCGCAACCGCGCCATGCGGTCCCGGATCATCCGACGGTCAGCCTCAATCTGCGTTTCACCTGGACCGCCCAGAAAGCCGAAACCACCGCGCTGCCGCTCCAAGTGAGTCCAGCTGCGAACTAAGCGCCCCGCTTGGTAATCAAGATGTGCCAACTCTACCTGCAGCCGTCCTTCGGCCGTGGCCGCGCGTTCGCCAAAAATTTCTAGAATAAGCCCTGTCCGGTCAATCGTCTTCAGTCCGGTACGTTCTTCGAGATTACGTTGCTGAATAGCCGTCAGCGAAGCATCCACAATCAGAAGGTCTGCCTCAAGATCATGGCCCATTTCGGCTATTTCTTCAACTTGGCCACCACCGAGCAGCGTCACGGCGCGCGGTGAACGCACCCGATAATGCTTTTTACGGACAACATTCAAGCCAATGGCAAGAGCAAGACCTTCAGCTTCGGCAAGGCGCGCCTCCGGACCCACAGAGGCCCGTCCCGGCAGTTCAGGATAGATGACCAAGGCCCGCGCACCACGCGCGAACTCGTCCGTTTCGCTGCGTTCGAAACCGCTCAAATATCGCTCTCGTCGACGCCCTGATTATAATCCGCAAGGTTCACAGGGTGCGCTGGCTGGATGGTGGATATGGCATGCTTATACACAAGCTGCGTCGTACCATCACGCTCCAGCATGACTGAAAAAAGATCATAAGCGACAATCGCGCCTTGCAGCATCACACCATTCACCAGAAACGTCGTAACCGATTCATTCTTGTCGCACATGGCGTGGAGAAAAACTTCCTGCAGCATCCCTGGCCTATGCGTGGTGCGCGTCATCATATCATCGAATAAAGAGCGGTCCGGCGACATCGACGGCATAATGGTCGATATGGAATGCTTATAAACGAGCTGCGACATGCCATCGCGGCGCAACAGCACCGAGAAGTTGTCAAACCACGTTACAACACCTTGAAGCTTTACGCCTTTGACCAAAAAGATAGTCACAGGGGTCTTCGATTTTCTGAGGGAGTTCAGAAAGAGGTCTTGGAGTCCGTTATTTTTTTCAGTCATTGTGATTATCCGTTTATATTTATCGTTATGCCAAGCATCGCCGTACGCCGAGCGTTCAAATTCATAACTTAGCTACATTACTTTTACACGAATGAAGCCAAATTCGCAATTGTGCTCAGAACTCGGCATCGTCGCTAAAATCCTGTGCATTTTTGCGGACAGAAATGCCCAATAACTTAAGCTTCCGGTGCAGAGCTGACCGCTCCATACCTACAAAAGCGGCTGTTTTTGAAATGTTGCCGGAAAAACGCTTAATCTGAACCCGCAGATATTCGCGCTCAAATGCTTCGCGCGCCTCGCGCAATGGCGCCCCCATAAGGGACGTTACATTATGTTCTGCACCTTCATAGCTATTGATGATCTCTGACGGCAACATATCCGCCTCAATAGTCGCAACACCTTCCGCCGGGGCCAATATGATGGTGCGTTCAATGATGTTACGCAATTGCCGGACATTGCCAGGCCATTCACAGGCCTGCAGTGCTGCCATCGCATCACCTGAAAAGTTAGGTGGCGAAATGCGGTGTTCGGATGCAAAGCGCGCGGCATAATGATTGACCAGGTCGGGAATATCTTCGCGCCGCCCCGACAAAGGCGGAATTTCGACCGGAACAACGTTTAACCTGTAAAACAGATCTTCACGGAACCGGCCCTCGGAAATTTCAACCGCCAGATCACGTGCCGTGGCCGACACAAATCGGACATCGACACGTATTTGCCGGTCCCCGCCTACCCGGACAAAGCTCTGGTCCGTTAATACGCGCAAAATCTTGCCTTGTGTGGTGCGCGGCATGTCGGCGACTTCGTCTAGGAACAATGTCCCGCCATGGGCCTTTTCCAACATGCCCGCCTGCACAAGCCGACCATCCTGTTCGATGCCAAACAACTCTTCGTCAAACCGCTCAGGAGACAAACGCGCGGCACTGACAGACACGAAGGGCGACCCTGCCCTTGGACTCCAGCTATGCAGCAGGCGCGCAGCAACCTCCTTGCCAACCCCTGCAGGCCCCGTGATGAGCATTCGGCTTCCAGTGCCAGCGACCTTCTTAAGCGTTGCGCGCACCGCGTTGATCGATACCGACGAGCCGGTCAGTTCCTCCGAATGCCCTACCCGCGCCTTAAGGTCGGCATTTTCCGCGCGCAATCGTTCCGTTTCGGTTGCCTTCGACACAAGGTGCAACAACTTGCTGGCTTCAAACGGCTTTTCGATAAAATCGGCCGCGCCTTGCCCGATGGCAGCAACAGCAGTGTCAATATTCCCATGACCAGAAAACACGATGACCGGGATTTGCGGATCTCGAATCTTGATGGCGCGTAACAACTCAATACCGTCCATCGATGATCCGCGCAGCCAGACGTCGAGCAAGATCAGCGAGGGTAAACGTTCATCCAGCGCCGCCAAAGCCTCATCCGCAGAAGCGGCGGTCCTTGTGCCATAGCCTTCATCATCAAGCACTCCGGATACCAAATCCCGAATGTCTTGTTCATCGTCTACGATCAGTATGTCGAGTGCCATAATTAGCCGATAACCTCATCTGCATTTGAGAGCGGCGGGGAAGAATGCACTTTTCCCACCTTGGATGCTACGAATTGCGGATTGAATTTCAAGACCACCTCCGCTCCAACGGGATCGTTGTCTGACAATGAAATTTCTCCGAAATGTTCTTCAATAATCTTTTTCACAATCGCAAGCCCCAGCCCCGATCCGCTCGCGCGGTTGGTGATATAGGGTTCCATGATACGTTGGCGATCTGGTGGCAGGCCGATACCATTGTCTGAGATGCGGATCACCAAAGTCTCCCCATCCATCAACAGATCAATTGAAATCGCTCCGTCAATTTCACCAGATTTTCTCTTTTCTTCAATGGATTCTACCGCATTTTTGAGGATATTTGTAATCGCCTGACCAAGCTGACGTCTGTCGGAAATCAGATTGGGGACTGCGCCGCTTTGATTATATTTGAATGTGATGTTGGGATGCGCAACCTCAAACAAAAATACCGCATGGCCGACAATATCGTGCACATTTTCGGCACGGAACAATGGCTTTGGCATGCGGGCAAAGGACGAGAATTCATCGACAATGTTACGCAAATCCCCAACCTGTCGGACAATAGTGCTAGTTAACTGTTCGAATATGGCCTGATCCTTGGTGATATTCTTGCCAAACAGGCGTTGCAGGCGTTCTGCTGCCAATTGTATCGGAGTCAGTGGATTTTTGATTTCATGGGCGATGCGGCGCGCAACGTCCGACCATGCCGCGCTGCGTTGGTCGGCCAATTGTTGGCTGATGTCTTCAAAAGTCACCACACTGCCCTGTTCACGCGGGGATACAGTTACAGCCACCGTCAGCGGCTCAGGTCCGTCGCCCAATTGCACTACACCGCGTGGGCTATCGCTAACTAATGCCGCCAATGCGGGTGCTACGCTTGCAAAACTTTGACCAACGATTGTCTCGAATGTATTTTTCAGCAGCTTTTCAGCCGTAGAGTTGGCGAGCTCCACCACGCCATTGTTATCAACCGAAACCACGCCGGCGGACACAGATTCCAAAACTGCCTCGATAAACAGACGTCGTTCACCAAGTTGATGATTGGTCGCTAACAGCACCCCTGTCTGTTGTTGTAGGCGCTCTGTCATGCGGTTGAAGGATTGCGCGAGGAAGGCAACTTCATCATTGCGATATTGGTCAATGGTGACGCGCGCGGATAAATCCCCCTCTGCAATCAATTGTGCAGCGTTCACGAGATTATTGACTGGTCGCACAAGGCGGTCGGCAACCCGCAAGGCGACCCACAAAGTGATCCCGATAATCATCAATGATACAAAATACAGCGCGAGATTGAACTGGATTTGCAGCGTGCGTGACCGACTGACCATTTCGTCATAATCTTTAAGCACCGACTGCGCCTTTTCACCCAGCGCAAAGGATGGAACCGATAAGGCTCGACTGGCGTATAAATAGCTGCGCGGCGTATCGAACAATATAGTGACCGCTTCAATTCTGTCGGCGCGGTTGGCAATAACCATCCCCTCGCCCGCGTTCAGTTTCTTCAAAATATCGGGGGCGATCCAGTCCTGCTTCCTGCCATCATTTTCAGTTGCGACCGCTTCTGTCCTTTGAATCCCGTCTGCACCTACCGACACAATTGCAGATTCGCTTAACCGCCGACGGAATACCTGTTCCAGATAATAACTCAAAAAAGCAGGGTCATCGGCGTTAGTCTGGCTTAATGCATTTCGGAAGTCGCCAGCCATCGTAAGCGTTTCGTCGCCGACATCCTTAGCGTTTACCTCATAATAGCCCTTCGCCAATTCCCCGGCATTTTCCAGCATCCCGCGCGCAGAGCCCGAGAACCAAAATTGGATCCCGCTTTGAAACAGCAGCGATGCGAAGATGACGAGGAGAACTGTAGGGACGGCAGTTATCGCCGAAAATATCGCCACCAAACGGACATGCAATAGTTGCTTGCTGCCGATGCTACTACTCTCTGCGCGCTTGAGTGCAACGCGGCGGCCAAACAACACAAGAAGCAGGGTCGCTGGCAACAAGTTGCTGACCAGCATTGTCGCCGATGCCGCAGGCGCCAGTGGTTCCGATTGCGGCCCTTGCCCCATCAAAAACAGGGCAGTGATAACGCCCATAACGACCAACATCACGGCGCTGGCAATTTCCAAAAACTTTATCGACTGGCTTTTTCCGAGGAGATCAGTGACACGTTCAAAAAGACGCCGGACAGAGGACGGTGTGGTACTTTCTTCCTCAAGGTCCATTGTTGCCATAAAGACATAGTGGCATTCCTTGCGTTGCCTGAAAAGCACAAAATAGTGGTTTTCAGGCAACGTATCGCGTTAATTCATCGATCTAACGGCCACCTGAGGGGCCAATGCCATAGTCAGTCAACTTTTTGCGCAAGGTATTGCGGTTTATACCCAGCAAAGCCGCTGCCTTTAACTGATTGCCCTTCACTTGCTTCATTACCTGCTGAAGCAATGGTATTTCGAACTGGGCCAGTGCGCGTGGATATAATTTTTCACGCAATGCACCACGCTGACGCTGATCTCTCAAAAACTGCGCCACCGCTGCTTCAAAACTAGCCCCCTGAATGGGCTGTTCCGTGTCCTGAGACGGTTCAACAAATTGCATGATCGTTGCGTCCGTGATGGTATCTTCGCGACACAATAACGCGAGACGGTAGATCAGGTTTTTTAATTCACGAATATTGCCGCGCCACGGCATCACCATCAAATGGCCGATGGCATTATCGTCGATTTTTCGCATCGGCAGACCATCTTTCGCCGCCATGATCAAGAAATGTTGCGCGAGCAGGCCAATGTCCTCCGTCCGGTCGCGCAATGGTGGCATTTCGATCGGGACTACGTTTAGGCGATAGAATAAATCTTCACGAAAGCCGCCTTTTTCGATCAATGCGGGCAAATTCTGGTTGGTCGCTGCCACGATGCGCACATCTAGGCGAATGCTTGCCTTGCCGCCGATACGGCTAATGACGCCGCTTTGTAATGCGCGCAGTAGTCGGGTTTGTGCGTGCATTGGCATGTCGCCAATTTCGTCAAGGAACAACGTGCCGCCTTGCGCCTGCTCAAACCGGCCAACCGATTGGCCGACGGCTCCTGTAAAAGCTCCTTTTTCATGACCGAATAGCTCGGCTTCGATGAGCTCGCTTGGTATTGCTGCCATATTGACGGCAACGAAAGGTCCTGTCTTCCGATGGCCAAGATTGTGGATCGCTTCGGCCACCAATTCCTTGCCCGTTCCGCTTTCGCCTGAGATTAGGACTGACAAATCATTACGCAAAAGCCGTGCGACCATGCGGTAAACATCCTGCATGGCAGCACTTCGTCCAATCATCGGAAGATTGGCCTCAGTGAGCGACTCAAAAGGATCTTCGGCTGTGGAACGCTGCTTTTCAATGCCTTGCTTCACCGCCAGAACGAGGTCATTCAGATCAAAGGGCTTTGGAAAATACTCAAATGCATCGATTTCACTGGCACGCACCGCGGTTTCCAGCGTGTTTTGCGCCGACATGATAATGACGGGCATGTCGGGCGATTTCTCCATCGCCTCTTTCAGCGTGGCGAGACCATCACTGTCCTTCAACATCACGTCCGTAAGCATCAAATCAAAATGCCCATTGGCCAATACCGTGTCACGCGCCGCCACGGAATCACACAATAATGTTTCGATATTCTCCGCTTGAAGCGCGGCGCTCACCACAAGGCCAATGGACGCGTCGTCCTCAACTATGAGTACCCGGGGCGGTGTCATGCGTTCGTTTTCCCTGATGCAACCGGCAATAACAGCCGGAACGTTGTTTGACCCTGCACTGCGTCGCGTTCGAACAGCACGCGGCTGTTCATTTGCTGCACCAGTTTGCGCACAATGGCGAGGCCAAGCCCCTGCCCATCACGTTTCGTGGTGACAAAGGGCGAAAACAGCTCGTCCACAATATGTTCTGGCACGCCTGGGCCATTGTCCGAAATTGCGATCTCAACGGGCAACTTAATCGACCGCCGGTCAACATCAGCGTCTCTCAAAGCACCGCTCATGACATAACGGGTCGAGATACCTATAACACCGTCTAATCGCCCTTGCAGCGCATCAGTCGCGTTCTGCAGCAGATTGATGAGTATTTGTACCATCCCATCGGCATCAATCAGAACATCGGGCAAGGACGGGTCATAGTTAATGGAAATTTCAGGCATACCGCGGTTCGCGGCACGTAGTGAACGAATGGCACGCTCGATCAGCAAGTGAATATTGGCTGGCGCAAGTTCGGCCGGTTCAGAACGGCCAAGCTTTTGCATTTGGTCCAACAACCGCGCAATGCGATCTACCTCATTGACAATCAGTTCTGTTAAGGCGCGATTTTTTTCATCGACGATCCGGGCCAACAACTGCGCTGCGCCCTTAATGCCCGCCAATGGATTTTTGATCTCATGCCCCAATATCGCAGGTGCGCCCATCGCTTGCTGCTGCCCGCCGTCACGTTGATCGCCGATATGCTCACGGCCACCATTGCGGGGCGATATGACAGCGATTCGCCATTCCGGCTCTCTTGGTACCGGCGAGAGGTTAACATCGACTGTAATGATGCCGTGGGGCGTTTTAAGCTCCATATCTTGAGCTGAGATGTCACTGTCTGCGGACAATAACGCGGCATTCATCCGTTCGCTTTCGAATATCAGCGTGTCGTCAACGCGCTGCCCTTCTAGCCGACGGCGGCTTCGTCCAAAAAAGGCCTCGCTTGCGTCATTTGCATAAGAGATGACATGTTCAGGCGAAATCAACAGTACCGGAACCGACAGGCTCGCCAGCATCTGGCCATAATCGGGTCGATGCATGGCGGGCGACATAAATCAGGCAGCCGATTTAATCAGGAACGGCTCATAAAAGCGCGTTAATTCGTCGATTACGATCATGGGATCGTCAATACGGTTCATAAAGTTTCTAAACTCTGCTGAACCATTAAGTCCCTTGGTATACCAGCCAATATGCTTACGCGCGATGCGCACGCCGACTTCGCTGCCATAATGGTTAAGCATGGCGCGATAATGGTCGATGATAAGATGAAATTGCGTATCGATATTCGGGTCGGCAAGGGTCTGTCCGGTACGAAACCAGTGCATCATTTGGCCGAGCAACCAAGGCTTACCATAAGCGCCGCGGCCAATCATCACACCGTCTGCTCCACTTTGCGCCAAGGCAGTTTGCGCGTCTTCAATATTACAAATGTCGCCATTCACGATGACAGGCAACGACACCGCATCTTTCACTTTACGCACAAATGCCCAGTCAGCAGAGCCCTTGTACATCTGGTTACGCGTGCGGCCATGTACAGTAATCATCTTTGCACCCAAATCTTCAGCGATGCGCGCAAGTTCAGGCGCATTAAGGCTTCCATGGTCCCAACCCATGCGCATTTTGACGGTTACAGGTACTGATACTGCCTTCACCGTTGCTTCAATCAAGCTCGCGGCCAAAGGTAAGTCGCGCATCAACGCAGAGCCGGCGTCGCCGTTGACCACTTTTTTGACCGGACAGCCCATGTTGATATCGATGATCGCCGCACCGCGTTCTTCATTCAGCTTGGCCGCCTCACCCATTTCATAAGGGGTACATCCAGCAAGCTGCATCGAAACCGGCTCTTCAATGGCGTCCCATTCGCATTTTTGGATACTTTGCCGAGTTTCACGGATCATTGCTTGGCTAGCAATCATCTCGGTCACGTTAAGGCCGGATCCAAACTCACGCACAATTTTGCGGAACGGCATATCTGTAACGCCCGTCATTGGCGCCAAAATGACGGGACAATCGATTTTGATGTCGCCGATATGGATAGGTTTAAGTTGCATCTTCAAACACTGCCTAAAATTTAGGCAGGCCGATACCCGCTTTCAGCTTGGCGGGCAAGTCTGCTGTCGCTAGAGCGCGCAAATGGCATCTCGACCAACCACCGTTGCGCTTATCGTCGCCGCAGGCTCAGGCAGCCGCGCGGGCGGTGCGCAACCCAAGCAGTTTCGCCATATCCGCGGCAAACCGATGTTATGGCACAGCTATGCTGCATTGGCGGCGCACCCTGCTATCGACAAAGTCTATGTCGCAATTGGTGCTGACCAAGAAGCTGAGGCTATGGCGGCGCTTGCCGGTCTTAAAGAACCGATTCTCTTACAAGGCGGCGTAACGCGTCGCGAAAGCGTCTATTTGGGGTTACAGGCGATTGCCACTGCTCAAACGGTTGATCAGGTATTGATCCATGACGCCGCGCGGCCTTTCCTGTCATCCAAGGTCATTGATGATTTACTCGACGCATTGTCATTGGCACCCGGCGCGGCCCCTGCCCTTCCGGTTGTCGACAGCCTTTCACGCGGTACAGATATCCTGTCCGAAACTGTCGATCGCGAAAATCTATGGCGTATTCAAACACCGCAGGCTTTTGCCTTTCAGGACATTTACGCAGCCCACCAATCTTGGACGGGAGCAGAACCCACCGATGATGCTCGGATGCTAATGGGTCAGGGCGGCGACGTACGTATCGTGCCGGGCGCGGAAGCACTCAATAAATTTACCTTTTCAAGCGATTTTGCAGGAAACAACATGCCTTCATTTCGAAGCGGAAATGGTTTTGACGTCCACCGCTTGGTGTCCGGCGCCGAATTATGGTTATGCGGCGTGCAAATACCTCATGACAAAGGCCTTGATGGCCATAGCGATGCGGATGTTGCCATGCATGCGCTGACCGACGCCATATTGGGCGCAATTGCCAAAGGAGACATTGGCGATCATTTTCCACCAAGCGACCCGCAATGGCGCGGTGCATCTTCCGACCGCTTCCTTTCCCACGCCATGAAACTAGCGCGTGATGATGGCTTTGAACTATCAAATGCTGATGTCACCATAATCTGCGAGCAGCCAAAAGTCGGTCCCTATCGCGGAAGAATGCGCGAACGGCTGGCTGAAATAATGGCTGTTGATGTGGATAGGATATCCGTAAAGGCAACAACAACCGAAATGCTTGGTTTTACTGGGCGCGGTGAAGGCATCGCTGCGCAAGCTACTGTCACTTTTGAGAAAATCTGAATATGGACACCGTCTTACCTGCCGATATTGCTGAACTAGCCGCGCGCGTGGTTGCCGAGAACAAAGCCGCAGGGCGAACGATCGCAATCGCGGAAAGCTGCACTGGCGGCCTTGTATCCGCCGCGATTACCGAAGTTCCAGGTAGCAGCGCTGTCCTTGGTTATGGCTTTGTTACTTATAGTAATGACGCGAAGATTAAGCTTTTGTGCGTAAATGAAGACATTATCGACGCATTCGGCGCTGTATCCGTCGGTGTTGCATGGGCAATGGCGCAAGGCGCGCTGAAAAAAAGCGGGGCAGATATCGCCGTTGCAATTAGCGGCGTGGCTGGCCCAGACGGCGGCAGCGCTGCCAAGCCCGTTGGCACCGTGGTTTTTGCAGTCGCTGTCAAAGATCAAAACCCGGAAGAGGTTATGGGCGACCAGAAGTCCTTTGGCTCAGACAAAAGCCGCGCTGATATCCGCGCCTTTGCAACGCTTCATGCGTTGGAGTTGTTACTTCCGCCCGCACCATAAAGCGCGTCCGCACGATCAACAAACGCAGTTGTCATTTTGCGGAGAGCGGAATCAAAAAACTGACCAGCCAGCGCCTCAAACACGCGATTACGGAAAGAAAAATCGACTGTGAAATCAACGATTGAGCCGCCCCCGTCGACATCTTCAAACGTCCAGGCGTTGTGTAAGTGCTTCATCGGGCCATCTAGGTAATCGACAATGATCGATGACTTCGGGGTCTTCACCACGCGGCTGCTGAACGTTTCCCGCAGCGATTTGAACCCCACTATCATATCCGCGAGCATTTCGCGTTCTTCATCCTTCCGGATACGGATGGCGCCAACCCAAGGCAGGAATTCGGGGTAACGGCTGACGTCCGCCACCAAATCATACATTTGCTCTGCATTGTGCGGAAGGCTGCGGCGTTCGTGGTGGTGCGGCATATGTGAGTTGAAACCCTAACGCGCCTTGGCCAGTTGTGCCGCACGTGCGTCGCGCATCTTGGCGAAATCATCACCCGCATGATAACTGGACCGGGTCAGCGGACTTGCCGCAACCAGCAAAAAGCCCTTAGCGCGGGCGATGGCGGCATAAGCGTCAAATGCGCTTGGCGTGACAAAATCCATAACTTTGGCATGCTTTGGCGTTGGCTGCAGATATTGGCCCATAGTCAGAAAATCGATGTCAGCGCTGCGCATATCATCCATGACCTGATGCACTTCCATCCGTTCCTCACCCAGCCCAAGCATGACACCCGACTTTGTAAAGATCGACGGATCGTGGCGCTTCACCGTTTCCAGCAAGCGCAGCGACGCATAATAACGTGCGCCGGGACGGATGGTCGGATACAGACGCGGCACGGTTTCGAGATTGTGATTATACACATCGGGACGCGCGGTGACGATGGCTTCAATCGCCGCCTGCGCCTTGTTCCGAAAATCGGGCGTTAGGATTTCGATTGTGGTGTTAGGCGTATTACGTCGCAATGCCTCGATCACCTTTACAAATTGGCTGGCGCCACCGTCGGGCAGATCATCCCGGTCAACCGACGTAATAACGATATGCTCAAGGCCCATTTTCGCCGCCGCAATCGCCACATGCTCTGGCTCCAACGGGTCGACTGCGCGGGGCATACCGGTTTTCACGTTACAAAAGGCACATGCCCTTGTGCACACATCGCCCAAGATCATTACAGTAGCGTGCTTTTTGGTCCAGCATTCGCCGATATTGGGGCAAGCTGCTTCTTCACACACCGTGTTCAAATTAAGATCACGAATCAATCGGCGCGTTTCATTAAACCCGGCACCGGTCGGTGCTTTAACCCTGATCCAGTCAGGTTTGCGTTCCCTCACCGGGCGTTCGGGCATATTGATCGGAGCGTTCATAGTGCTCGAATAGACGCAGCGCGCTATCTTGCCAACTGCAACTTGCCTGCTATGGGTTGCAAAATCCGCAAAGGGGCAAAGATGATTGCTGATACCCTCACTTCGCCGGTGATACTGTTTTTTGTACTCGGTTTTGTTGCAGCTGCTTTAAAATCCGACCTTAATATTCCAGAGGCGTTCGCTAAGGCGATGTCCATCTACTTGATGGCAGCAATTGGTTTGAAAGGCGGCGTTGAGGTATCGAAGAGCGGAATAAACGCAGAAGTGATTGTTGCTGCAGCCGCGGGCCTTGCTCTAAGTTTCCTTTTGCCGGTTCTAGCATTCGCGTTGTTGCGTGGAATTGGCAAATTGTCGAAAGTCGACGCTGGCGCGGTTGCGGCGCATTATGGTTCGGTCAGCGTTGTCACATTTGTAACCGCAATAGAATTGCTTACGGGCGAAGGCTTAAGCCCGGCTGGATATATGGTCGCTGTTCTGGCACTGATGGAGACACCGGCCATTATCACCGGCCTTATGCTCGCGCGCCGGGGGGACACAACGTCTGGTGAAAGCAACGGAACGCCATGGCATGAGGTGCTCACCAATGCATCTGTGATGTTGCTGGTTGGCAGCTTCGTCATTGGCGCCATTGCCGGAAGCGACGGGTTCGCACCGGTAAAGCCGCTGTTTGATACCGGCTTCCGTGGTGTATTGTGCCTGTTCCTGCTGGATATGGGCCTGATTGCTGCACGCCGCCTGATGCAATCGCGTAAGGTGACGTTGCGCTTAGTGTTCCTTGCGATTTTGCTACCTTTGGTAAACGGCACCATCGGCACCATTGTTGGAACGGTCATTGGCCTCGACATCGCCTCAGCAGCGGCGCTGGGCATATTGGCTGCGAGTGCCTCCTACATCGCGGTGCCGGCGGCCATGCGGCTGGCCCTGCCCCAAGCAGACCCCGCTATTTATCTGAGCATGTCGCTCGGTGTTACATTCCCGTTCAACATCATCTTCGGCATCAGCATCTTCGCTGCACTTGCCCAAGCTTTAGGATGACCTCATGGTGCAAACCGTCCCCCGTAAACGTATTGAAATACTGGTCGATACACCGCTTGTCCCGCGCATTGTCGGTAAGTTGAAAGCCGTGGACATTTCAGGGTGGAGCCTCATCCATGTCGATTCTGGCGGTGGACGTGCGGGCGAATGGCAGCATGACGATGTCACTGGCGCCAGTGCCAAGACCCTTATTCTCGCAATCGCGTCAGATACAAAAACGGTACAGTTAATCGATGCGATTGCCCCTTTGCTAGATAGCTATGGTATGTTGTTAACCGTAGGCGATGTGCAAGTCGTCCGAGGGGAACGTTTCTAATGCCTGAGTTTGGTGTCCTAGTTGAAGGATATAGAAGGTTCAAATCGGATGCTTATGTCCGGCAAAAAGCGCGCTATGACGCGCTTGCGAGTGATGGACAGTCACCGCCCGTCATGATCATTTCCTGTTGCGATAGCCGGGTCGATCCCGCGACGGTGTTTGACACCACGCCGGGGCAAGTTTTTGCGCTGCGCAATGTGGCTAACCTCGTTCCGCCATATGAAACCGGCGGTGGATTGCACGGTGTTTCGGCGGCTATCGAATTTGGCGTATTGGGCCTTGAGGTTCGCCATATTCTTGTTCTGGGCCACGCCCAATGCGGTGGTATCAAAGCATCATTGGAGGGCGGTGATCTTGGCGAAGCAGGCTATAGCTTCATTGATAGCTGGGTAGATATTGTTCGCCCTGCCCGCGACAAGGTTCTTGCTTCCGCATCGCAGGACCCCCAACGCGACCTGGAGCTGGAGGCGATACGCGTCAGCCTAGCTAACCTGCGTAGTTTTCCCTTTATTGCGGCACGCGAACAATCGGGGCAGTTGAAGCTACACGGCGCTTATTTCGGTATATCAGACGGTAATCTTCACGTTTTGAACGATGAGAATGATAGTTTTGAAGTCCAATGAACTTACCCGATAGCTTCCCCGCTTATTATGATGATCTCGCGTTAAGTTTTGAAGAAGCATGGGGCGTGATCGCCGCCGGGGTAACCAATCGCAACAGCCCGTCTCACATGCCCGCAGTGGGCACCGTAGATGCAGGGGGCGTACCACAATTGCGGATCATGATATTGCGCGATGTATTGCGAGATGCGCGCACACTTAGGTTTCATACGGATTCACGCTCGATCAAGGTAGAACAACTGCGTCATAACTCCGCGACCAGCGTCTTGATCTATGACCCCGCGGCTAAAGTTCAAATACGGATGTCGGGCAAGACGCATTTTACGGCTACGAGCGAAATTGCCGACACGGCTTGGTCAACTTCAACTACATTTGCACGGCGCTGCTACATGGCCGAATCTGCACCGGGTGCGCCATGTGCTGAACCTTCGTCAGGCTTGCCTAATTGGATAGAGGGCAAGCAACCCGAGGAAGAGCAATTAGCCGATTATCGCCCTAATTTTGCGGTTCTACTGGTTAAAATTGAAACCATCGAATGGCTGTATCTTGCCAATGCAGGGCACAGACGTGCCCAGTGGCAATGGGACCCAGCGCAAAATGAATGGTCTGGTCGCTGGCTTATACCATAAGGCCGCGCATCCTCGTCACCTGAACTTGCGTTACAGTAGGTGACGAGGCGTGCGGCTTCATTCCAACATCAACGTGTCATCTTCTTATAGGTAGCTCGGTGTGGGCGCGTGGCTTCGTCGCCAAGGCGGGCAATCTTGTCTTCTTCGTAAGATTCAAAATTGCCTTCAAACCATTCCACGTGGCTGTCGCCTTCAAAAGCCAATATGTGCGTTGCCAAGCGGTCAAGGAAGAAGCGGTCATGGCTGATGACCACAGCGCAACCAGCGAAGCTTTCCAGAGCCTCTTCAAGCGCTGACAGCGTTTCCACGTCCAAATCATTGGTCGGTTCATCGAGCAGAAGGACATTGCCGCCCTCCTTCAACATTTTTGCCATGTGCACGCGGTTGCGTTCACCGCCAGACAGCAAACCAACCTTTTTCTGCTGGTCAGTGCCCTTGAAATTGAACGCCCCGACATAGGCGCGAGTTGGCGTTTCATGTTTGCCCAATTTCATAAAGTCTGCGCCGCCTGAAATTTCTTCCCACACATTTTTGTTGGGGTCCAAATCATCACGGCTTTGGTCGACGAAGCCGAGCTTTACTGTTTCGCCAATTTCTACTTCGCCGGAATCCGGCACTTCCTGACCCGTAATGAGACGGAAAAGTGTTGATTTACCAGCGCCGTTCGGCCCGATAACGCCGACAATACCGCCCTGGGGGATGGTGAAGGAGAGGTTTTCGAACAATAATTTGTCACCATAAGCCTTGGTGACATTCTTGACCTCGACAACCTTACTGCCAAGCCGCTCTGGTATTTGAATGACGATCTGTGCCTTACCTGGCGTACGGTTTTCTTGCGCCTCCACCAATTGGTCGAAAGATTTGATGCGCGCTTTGGATTTTGTCTGACGCGCCTTCGGGCTTTGCCGGATCCACTCCAGCTCGTCCTTTATCGCCTTCTGACGGCCAGCATCTTCCCGCGATTCCTGCTCGAGGCGCTTGCCCTTCTTCTCTAGATATGTCGAATAATTGCCTTCATAAACAAAATAGCGCCCACGATCGAGTTCCAGTATCCAGCTCACCACATTATCGAGGAAGTAGCGGTCGTGGGTTACAAGGATGACGTTGCCCTTATAATCGACCAAATGCTTTTCTAGCCACGCCACCGATTCCGCATCAAGGTGGTTGGTTGGTTCATCGAGCAACAAGATGTCCGGCTTTTCCAGCAACAGCCTTGTGAGCGCGATTCGACGCTTCTCACCGCCAGAAAGGCTAGTGACGGGGCTATCACCCGGCGGGCACCGCAGCGCGTCCATGGCCAATTCAAGCTGGCTATCGAGCGACCATCCATCAACGGCATCAATCTTTTCCTGAAGCGTGCCCATTTCTTCCATCAACGCGTCAAAGTCAGCGTCTTCAGGTGGATCGCCCATGATCATCGAAATTTCATTAAAGCGATCGACCAGATCCGCCACCGGACGTACGCCATCCATGACGTTTTCCCGCACCGTTTTGTTCGGGTCCAGCTCAGGCTCCTGAGCCAGATAACCCACGCGTATATGTTCTCCGGGCCATGCTTCGCCGGTAAATTCGGTATCCATGCCCGCCATGATTTTCATCAGGGTCGACTTACCGGTGCCGTTCGGACCCACGATGCCAATTTTTGCATCTGGATAGAATTGCAGATTTATATTGTTGAGAACCGGCTTGCTTGCGCCGGGGAAGGTTTTGGTCATTCCCTTCATTACGAAGCTATATTGCGCTGCCATGGGGATCAGTTCCTGTGTTGCATTACTTTGATTTGGCCGCTTCCCTAGCTATCCGCAGCTTTCCTCGCAAGGCGGGATTGCAAAACTGTGCGATGCCATTAAGCCTAAGCGACATGAAGATAAACATCGCCCTGTTCGCCGCAGCTTCAACGCTGTTCCTTAACCCTGCTGTAACTGTCGCCCTGCCCACGACCGCGAAAGCAACATCCGTAGCAGAATTGCGCGACAAAGCATTGCAATCTGATGACATTGCTTATGACATAGTCGAGGGCTTAACGACCGAGATTGGCCAACGACAGGCTGGGACAGAGGCAGAGGCGCGCGCGCGGATATGGTCGGTAAACAAGTTAAGGGCGCTGGGCTTCGAAAATGTTCGCGTTGAAGAATATCAGATGCCCACCTGGGTACGCGGCGCAGAAACCGCTGTAATCACCGCGCCATTTCCGCAGAAGTTGGCCGTCGCCGCATTGGGTAATAGCGGCAGTACAGGTGAAGTGGGCTTGGATGCGGAGATTGTCTATTTCCCGACCATTGATGACTTGCGCGCTGCGCCGGACGGCAGCCTTAAGGGCAAGATCGCCTTTGTGAGCCACAATATGAAGGCCACGCAAGACGGCAGCAGCTATGGCACATTTGGCCCTGCCCGCTTTGTCGGACCAAATGTTGCCGCCAAGAAGGGCGCCGCGGCTATCGTTATTCGCTCCGTTGGCACCGATTATCACCGTAATCCGCACACGGGGAACACCAATTTTGAACCTGGTGTCACGCCCATTCCGGCGGGTGCATTGTCCATTCCAGACGCTGAGAACCTTCAGCGCATGATCGCGCGCGGTAAGCCTGTGCGCATGAAATTGAAGCTTACTCCGCATAATATTGGCATGCAGACGTCAGGCAATGTGTTGGCAGAAGTGAAGGGTTCGGACCCAAGCTTACCGATCATCCTTATTGCATGCCATTTGGATAGCTGGGACCTTGGCACGGGCGCAATTGATGACGCGGTAGGTTGCGGCATCATCGGTGCCGCGGCCAAGCATTTGCAGTCCATGGGCCAGCCAAAGCGCACCGTGCGCTTACTTTGGGCCGGGGCGGAAGAAGTCGGTATCTGGGGTGGTCGCGATTATGGTGAAAAGCATGCGAACGAACCGCATGCTTTGGCCATGGAATCCGACTTTGGCGCAGGCAAAGTCTGGGCTGTGGATTTCCGACTGCCTGAAAGCGCAAATGCTGTGCGCGCACAAATCATTTCGGCGCTGGCTCCATTGGGCGTCGTTCCCCGCCGTGAACTGGCAGGCGGCGGCGCGGACATTGGCGCAATCATTGCTACACAAAAGCTTGGCATCGTGGATTTACAACAAGATGGCACGAAGTATTTCGACCTGCATCACACACCTGACGACACTTTGGACAAGATCGACAAGGCCGAACTGCGCCAAAACGTTGCCGCTTGGGTCGCAACCTTGGCCTATCTGGCCAATTATGAAGGCGAGCTGAAGCCGGAACCAGCGCAATGAAGAAAGCTGCCTCACTGATATCTGTGTTGGCCATGCTAGCGGCTTGTAATGATGCGCCAGCTAACCCCGATACTGGACAAGCTGAGAGCGATGTGTCTGCGGCCTCGCAACAGGATGAAGTGGCTAAACAAAAGTTGACTATTGAACAAGCCGCAGAAGAAGCTACGAAGTTGATTGAGGCGGACGCAAAGGCAGAAATCGAGGCTGCAATGCAGCCTGCAGAATGATCTAAAATCTAAGGGCTGGTTTTCCCTACACGCGCCAAAAAGCTAAGCCAGCAAAACAATCGCAAAGGCCGCCATTCCCATATATGCCCCGAACGGGAGCTGTTTGGGGCTGTTTCTGTACAGCGCAAAGGCGAGCGCAATACACATAAACCCAATTAGAGTTGCCAAGAGCAAAGTCATCGGCAATCCCTGCCAACCGAGCCAGAGACCAATGGCTCCGAACAATTTTGGGTCGCCCCCGCCCATGCCTTCTATGTGACGCAGCTTGCGAAAGGCCCGCCGGATCACTTCCAATGCAAGAAACCCGAAAACCCCGCCCAAAATGCGGTCAGGCCAGTTAACATCGGGTGTTAAAAATGGGCCAATGAATACCCCCGCCAATGCCAGCGTCAAAACCAGTCGATTCGGCAACCAAAGCTTCTGAAAATCAAGAATGATGAGCGGAAGTAATAGCCAACCGAACACCGCCGACGCCAGTGCCTGACAACCCGACAAGAATAAAACTGTAAACAAACCAATCGCGGCGGAAGCAAGTTCAATATAGAGCACACTTATGCCTATGGATTGCCCACAATGTCGGCATTTGCCGCGCAGCCATAGATAAGACATGAGGGGCACGAGGTCTTTTGCCCCAAGTTTCGTCTGGCAATGATCACAATGCGACCGACCGTCCGACACACGTTCGCCGCGTGGCCAGCGACTGCACAGGGCCGCAATAAAGCTCCCCCAGATAAGGCCAAATATCATGGCGAGCAGGATCAGATACCAAAAAGGCAAAGCGCTTAGCATATCGTCCAATGACAGTGGGAACGCGATCAGAACCCGCCCTTTAGGACTAAGCGGTAGCCACCATCTACGGGACGAAAGCCGGCGAGGCTCAACGCCGCCGCTTGGTCGCCTTGGTCGGCATTAAGCATAACGGTCATGGTGTAACTTCCATCTGCCAACAAGCGGATGTCCGCGCGCTCCATCGCGGATTGGCTGACCAATGGCAGTAATAAATGCGCGCCATCGCAGCGGGGTTGACCGAGCATACCATTCTGTAAGTTAAGGCCCGGTATAGTGTCGGACAAAGTCAACCGGACTTGCCCGCCAGCATTCATGCACTTACCATCGGCAAAACGCGCAGAAAAGCCTTCAAGCTGGATATTCTCCGCAGGAAACGGCGCGAACAGCGCCCCCACCGGCAAAGTTGCAGACAGATTGCTGACCGACACACCACTTATACCGCGGGATACAGACCCGTTTATTCCTGGCACAAATGGGGAGTTACCGCGCGACAGCAAAATCTCCGCCCGGCCCATAAACAGCGGCGAGAACAACAAACGTGCATTGACGTCGCCCACGGCTACTTTACCAAGGCGCAAGTCACGGATAGACCCGTCCCAAATGATACCATCAACCTTGCGTGCGGTTATCGCATCCCCAGCCACGATCGTTCGCAAGGGCATTAATAAAATAGCCGAAACAGCCAGAGCTACCAACGAAGTCACAACAAAGCGCCGCTTCATGGCGCGCTCATCTGCAACTGGGCATCCACCGTTACGGTGCTGTTTGCGCCGGGTCGTAATGCGACACTGCGCACAGCTACATTCTGGCCCTCAAGCTCGGTCAACCAAGCGAGCAATGCTGGGGCCCGTGCCTGAGCAATCTTGAAGCTGATTTGTCCTGGTGCACTATTGGCCGATTTGACGAGATCAAATCCTTTTTCCGCGGCACTTTGGGTAATCAACAGGTCAATATCCGCAGTTGCTGTCGAACGCGGCCTAGTTTCCTGCTTCTGGGCGGCATCCACCGTAGCGATTATCCGCCCACGCCTTTGAACTGCCTCGTCATGATCTATCCCTGCCTGTTCAATGGCAGAAACAATGGGAAGTAAAATGCCGAAAATCGACACCACAATTGCTGCCAGTGCGCCGGCGATGCCAACGAGACATTGCTCCCGTCGCGTCAGGGCAGCAAACCATAAGCGTATCGCCGCCATCATGGTATCCTCACTGTCATGTCGACCAAAGTCGCACCGGTTGTGTCTTGCCGCGCAGTTGCCGTAATACGGAACCCGTCCTGCTGAATGGTCACCAGAGCCTTGTTAATATTATCCGCCGTGGGTGCCGCCAGAACAACGGTCAATATGCCGTCCGGCGTATATCGCAATTCCCGTACGGATACATTCGGTGAAGCCTTGACACTGCGCCACAAGGCGGCGGACAGCGGCGCGAAGCTGCCGTGTGTTTTGCCCTGACGATTCAGCGACGCGGCCAGCATGCTTTCGGCCTGATCAATATCCTCGATAGCCGGATCAATCTTCTGTGCCGCAGCCAAGGCGGCGTTGTTTTCCGACGCGGTTGCAGTCCAATATTTCGCTAAGGTCGCAAGCGTAACCAGCATTGTCACAATGACGAGTGCGGCCAAAAGCCGTCGCACCCAGATATTTTGCTCTGGGGTTATCCAAACCGCCCGCTCACGTTTTGCGAAGTTGCCCTCACGCAAGTTCAACAACGGCGCGGCGCTGGCGGAAATCAGCATAGACCGAAGGGCGTCGGCATCAACATTTTCTATATGCGCGTCGCGTATCAATAGATCGCGCAGCACGGCGTCGTCAGGTATTGCAAATTGCGTGCCGCGCAGGACGGACAAGCCGTCCATTTCCGCCTTGGATATGCCATCCGAATGAACAGACAGTGACAATGCAAAGGGCAGGACGATGTCGGGGTTGAGACCGCGCGCGCTTAGCGCATCCAACCCAACCTGCATAACCTCTGACGCGATAGTTGCTGTAGCAACCACGTCGTCATAATCTGTACCAGCGCTGCAGTGCACAAGGCCAAGCGATTGTTCGGTTGCGCGCAGTTTCGCCACACTTTCGGCCTGACGCCCTTGCACATCGGGCAGCATGAACCACTGACACCGGACATCCTCCGGTGCAACAAGCGCCATCACAGTTAGATCGTCAACCATCGGTACGAAATTGGAGAGCGCACCTGCATCCTGCCAAACGCCCTCAATCACCCGAAAAACCGTCGGATCGTCCCGCTCAGATATCGGGAAACGCGTAATGACCAATGTCATTCCTCTTCCCCCCAACTGCGCCAGACAACACGCGCAGGCGCAGGTGACGCGACAATCATCGATTGTCCGGCAAGCTTGAGTTCGCCAAATGACACATTTGTGTTCAGAAGGAAGTAATTGCTCGTCAGTTTTACCTGCCCTTGAACTAGAGGAGACGGTTCCAGCGCGGCAATTTCCGGCGCCGCCCAGAATCGAATGAGGCTGCCATAGCCACTTGATGGCCGCTTGGCGAGATAGCTGCGTGCGGCGGTCAAATTCATCTTGCCGGGTGGGAATAGCATTGCCAGCAATGGTGCTTGTTCGGGTAGCAAGGTGTTGACGTTCAACGGCGATAAAACCGGATCGGGGAGCGCGCAGATCCAATCCTGCAACTTCGCATAGATAGCAGGAGTTACCCCCTTAACCGCGCGCAGCTCGCTTGGATGGGCATACGGCCTGTTCGCCACGAGATACGGCGTCGCCGCAGAACGATAGCCATCATCCTCGACGCCATTTGGTAAAGGCATAATGTCGCTGTCCGCCCAATCGGCTGCCGCCGCCACAATAACACGCGCGGTGTTTTCATTCGTGCCCAACACTACCAATAAAGACGTCATCTGGTCTTGGCCTGTCGCACTGGCCAAGTATCGACCTTCATTTTCGGTCACCAGACTGTTGAGATTGAAACAATTGCCAGCATCGCGCACGAAAGCGGTAGCAGACCCTATAGGAATGGGAATAGTTTGCGGCTTGCCTAGCCAATCCCCCGATAAGGTTGTTTGCGCGGCATCGCGTGCAACCAGGTCCTCAATACGCGCAGCGGCAATCGCCTCGGTCGCGTATGTAAACAGCCGTGCCTGCGCCAGCGCGTTTCCGTTGGCCGACAATTTGCTCGATAAACTCAACCGGTCAAGCGTCGTTGCAGCAATCACGGCCAGCACCGCCACCATAAGCAAGACCGACAGCAAGGCGGCGCCGCGTTCTGAAGGCTTTTGCCGCATCATTCCGCAACGTCCGTTTCAATGCTCGGAGGTGGAACGCGTGTTTGTGGTCCAACCAGGAAAAGCATACGTTGCTCGGTTTTGCCCGCCGAATTAACGTTTAAGGCAATGGCGCGCGGCAAAGCATCCGCATCAGTCGCAGTCCAATCATCGCGCCAAACACCGGTATCATCACGAAATTCGACCGTTGCAGACGTTACATCCTCCAACAGGACAGCGGCATCTATGGGGGATGTTCCGTCGAGCATGGGCCAACTTAATCGCTTGAGCATGCCGCCCTCCAACACATAAGCGACGCGTTGTAGCCCTGCCCTTGGTGTTGTGTCAAAGTTGGACCACCCTGCCCGGACAAAGCCAAATAGCGCACCGGGAACGCTTGCCTCTCCTTGGGTGAAGGCAGGAATAGGCTGGCCGGATTGATCTCGCACGGGCCGCGCGATCACCTGCGCTAGGTCACCTTCAAGGCTATTGGCCACGCGATGCGACAATGCCATTTCTTCAAGACGCTTCTTTACGGCGATTTGGGTATCGCTGCTGGAACGCAGCAACATGACACCGGCCACCGAAATCAGCGCAAAAATCGCAAGCGCCACGAGCAGTTCGATAAGGGTAAACCCTGCCTCCGAATCTCGTAATTTGGTCATTGCTCAACAGGCCTTGCAATCGTCAGCCGCGCCGTGCGCAATGCAGCGTTGCCGGCTCCGACAACATTGATCTCGACTGTCACCAAACGGCTGTCATCAGTGGAACGCGTTGTGGCCGTCCATTTCCAATTTTGGCCGCCGTTTAATTCTTCGCCGCGCGTTTCGCCGAGAGTTGGCGGCGTGGGGTTGGATAATATATCCACCGCCACGTTGCGGGCTACTTGCCACGCCATATTGCTATCGCCCAAATTTGATGTCGAGCGTACCGAATATCCTTGCAAGCGCACCATAGCCAATGCCGCGAGGCTGAAAATGGCCAGCGCAACCATGATTTCCAAAAGCGTGAAGCCATTGCGCGGTAATGAGGACTTAACGGACAACGCGAATGTCCCCGGTTGCTGCGAGCTTTAGCGTGACGGTTTCATTGTCATGTTTGATCTCGATACTGGCCGCGCTCGATGGCAGACCAGTGCTATCAAAGGCTATCCGCATCTGACGGGCGCCGGACATCTGAACTCTTGTGCCACTTTTCCACTCGGTTGTTGAAAATGGGGCTTCGGACATCGGCACCCAGCTCCCATCATTGCGTGTTTCAAAGCCATAACCCGACGGACGCACAGTGACGGCCATGGTACGCGATTGCAATATGGCGTTATCGCGCAAGGCGGCCACGCGGGCGGCAAATTGCTCTGCTTCATCATGCACACCGCGCTCGGACGAGCGAACGGTCATGACAACGGCCGTGCTCGCAATACCGATGATGAACAATACGACCATCAGCTCCACTAAGCTGAAGCCGCGCGCATTATCCGGAACGATTTTACGGAAGGACGGCCTAGTCGCCGTAAATGTCGGCATTTTCATTCTCACCGCCAGGCGCACCATCGGCACCCAGCGAATAGATGTCAAAGGCGCCGCTCTTTCCAGGCAGGCTATACTGATATGGTCGGTTCCAAGGGTCCGTCGGCAGTTTCTTGATATAGCCTTCACTCCGCCCTCCGGTCGTCGGCGGCGTGACCAACGCCTGCAAACCAGCACCTGCATCAGGGTAGGTCAAATTATCAAGGCGATAGGTTTCCATCGCTTGACCCAAAACGGCGATATCTGCCCGTGCCTTTTGCACCATGGCCTTGTCCTGATTGGGGAGCACGTTGATGGCCACTATCGTTGTCAACAGCGCCAAAATGAACAAAGTCACCATCATTTCAACTAGGGTGAAACCATTGCGTTCGACTTTCACCGCCTTTCGCCGGAACCTGGCGGGTGCACGACGGGTATCAGTCAGAAGATTAAATAATAGGCGGCGCATGTCTACAGTCCCGTAAGGTTTTGAAGTTGAAGGATAGGCAGCAATATTGCCAATATGATGACAGCGACCACGCCGCCCATGGCGACAATGATCAAGGGTTCAAGCAACGACAAAGCGGTGCTGGTAAAGGTATCAAATTCGCGTTCCAAATATTCTGCGGCACGTTCCAGCATGATATCCAACTGCCCTGCGCTCTCGCCACTGGCCGCCAAATACACGAGCAAGGGCGGGAAAACGCCGCTGGCGCGCATTGCGCCGGAAAGGCTGCCCCCGCTACGCACGGATTCCACAATTCCGTCATTGGCCGCAGATAACACTTTATTGCGAATGGTGCCGCCTGTCAGGCGTAAGCCTTCCAACAAGGGCAAGCGGCTTGCAACCATTGTGGCAAGTGTCCGCGCCATGCGCGCGGCATGCAGGTTGCGCAAAAGCTTTCCAAGCACCGGAATGCGCAGGATATTGCGGTCGACCGCCAGACGAAAAGCGGGTTGCTTCAACGCTTGCGCAAAGACGATTGCACCAAGCACAAAGACAATGATCAGCACCCAATAATAGCTCGCCAAAAATGCCGAAATGCCAATCACCACCCGCGTGATCAAAGGCAGTTGTTGATCCACATTGTCGAATTGTTCGACCACGCGCGGCACGACAGACACCATCAACCCCATCACCACCAGCATCGCGACGAGCGACAAAATTGCCGGATAAGCAAGCGCGCCAATCAACTTACCGCGCATCTCCGCTTGCCGTTCGAGCAACACAGCAAGCCGTTCGGTGATCAGCGGCAATGTACCAGCGCCCTCACCTGCCGCGATCATTGCGCGATACAAGGGTGGAAAGCTGTGGCTTTCGCGTCGCATAGCGTCGGACAAGCGCTGGCCTTCTACCACGCCCGTGTGAACACCGATCAATATTTGACGTACATGGGGTTGTTCGCTTTGCCGGCTAATTGTTCGTAGCGCCTCTTCCAAGGGCGATACTTGCGCCAATGAGGACAATTGCCGCGTGAACAACGTTAGCTGCTTTGCGTTCAACCGTGGCTGCCGTTTCAGCGGCAGACTAGCAAAGGCCGACGCACGCACTTCGGCAGGCGCAACATGAACAATATAAAGTTTTTTTGCCACTAAGGCTTCGCGCGCCAGATCATCATTGGCGGCGGATATCCGTCCGTGCCGCTCGCGCCCGTCAGGATCAATAGCGTGATAGGCAAATTCAGGCATCAACAATGTCTTCACGGCGGGAAATGCGGATAGCCTCCTCTGGGGTTGTGTCCCCGCTACGCACCAATTTGCGCGCGGCGGCACTCAAATTGGGTTGGTTCACAAAAGCATGTCGCGCCAATATGGCTTCATCACCGCCGTCATTGATTAACCGGCGGATGGTGTCGTCTACACGAACGGCCTCAAACACACCGATGCGGCCCAAAAAGCCAGTGTTGTTGCATTCAGGGCAACCGACTGCTTTGTAAACAGCCGTGCCCTTATCAAAACCAAGCAAGGATGCTGCGTTGCCATCTGCCTGAACCGTCTGGCGGCAATGCGGACACAGGCGGCGCACAAGCCGCTGCGCGATGACGGCACGCAGGGTCGAGGCCAGCAGGAAGGGCTCCACCTTCATATCGCGCATACGCGTGATGGCACCCAGCGCATCATTTGTGTGCACCGTTGTCAGTACCAAATGGCCGGTAAGCGCCGCTTGCACGGCAATATCGGCGGTTTCACGGTCGCGGATTTCGCCGACCATGACGACGTCAGGATCCTGCCGCAAAATCGCCCGCAGACCAGCGGCAAAGGTCATACCGACTTTCGCATTCACCTGCGTCTGGCCAATGCCTTCAACGGCATACTCCACCGGGTCTTCGACCGTCAAAATGTTGCGGGAACCGTCATTGAGCCGCTTCAGGCCAGCATATAACGTGGTAGTCTTCCCCGATCCGGTGGGGCCCGTAACCAAGATGATACCATTGGGTTCAGCCAATGCCTTGCGCAAGATTTTTAGGGTCTCGTCGGACATGCCCAGCAAATCGAGCGAAATCCCGGCATTTTCATTATCCAAGATACGCATGACGACGCGCTCGCCAGCGCGACTGGGTAAGGTCGACACACGCACATCAACCATCTTTCCGCCAAGCGTCAGCCCAATACGACCGTCTTGCGGAATGCGGCGTTCGGCAATGTCCAAACGTGCCATGACCTTGATGCGGCTGACGACCACAGGCGCAACATTGGCGGGGAGCCGAAGCCGTTCCTGCAACACGCCATCGGCGCGCATGCGTATCACAAGGCCCGTTTCATACGGCTCGATATGAATATCCGAAACACCTTGCCGTACAGCCTCTGCAATGACGCCGTTAATCAGCCGAATAACCGGGGCGTCATCTGCGCTGTCGAGCAAATCATCGACACTTGGTAACATATCGGACAGAAGATCGCCGTCGTTAGGGCCGATCGAACCAGCCATGGCCGCTGCGCTTCCGTCCATGGCATAATGGTCGGACAGATACCGGTCAAAGGTCTGGTTATCGACTATTTCAACATCGAATGGCATGGCCAAATAGCGCCGCACTTCGAGCAGCATGACCGGATCTGCACCTTCGCGCATCGCGACGATTAAACGGTCATTGCTCTCATGACGCAAAACCAAGCCATACGCCTTGGCAAAGGCATAAGGTAGGTCCAGCAACGGCGTGACTTGGGCAACAGTAACGGGCGCGCTGGGTTCGGCGCCAGTCGCGCCCTGTCGTTCCAACGTTCCTTGCGAACCTGTCATTATTGCCCATCCCCAATATTAGCCGATATGGCGCTCGCAGGCACATCTGAGGGTTTAAGCGGCCCATCTGCTGCCGGCCGCATCAGATTGCCGTCTGCGCCGATCATAATGTCGCTTGCCCGCGCATTTGGGTCCGTTGGCGGGGTGGCGCCCATATAGTCGCGCAGCAACTCATCGATGCTCGGCTCCATATCCGGATTACGCAGCCGTTGCATGTCGCGCACATAATCATAACGGCGCCCGGTCAATCGATCACCATCTTGCCGGCTCCGCAAGATTGTAGGCCGAATGAACACCATTAGGTTGGTTTTGCTGCGGCTGCGGCTGCGCGACTTAAACAGCTCCCCAATAAGGGGAATGTCGCTGAGCAATGGAATACGCTCAATCGTGCGGCGCTCGTCATCGTTAAGCAGCCCGCCTATCGCCAACAATTGGCCGTCGCCGACAGTCAATGTCGTCTCGAATTCGCGTTTGTTGAGGACAAGGTCGTTAGAGCGCGAAGATACAGGTCCAGCAACGCTGGACACTTCTTGCTTGAGGAACAGCTTCACATCGCCTTGCGCATTGACCTGTGGCGTGACCTCAAGCTTGATGCCGACTTCCTGCCGCTGCACGGTGCGGAATGCATTTTCGAAGTTGGCGGACAATTGTTCGCCCGTGCTGACTGGCACTTCCTGACCGACCAGGAACTTCGCCTTTTGATTGTTCAACGTCACAATATGCGGCGTCGCCAAAAGGTTGGATTCCGTATCCGCTGCAATTGCGTTGATGATTGTGCCAAAAATCGCATTTTTACCGATATCTAGCGCAAAGCCGCCAAAACCGCCCGTTGCGTTCAAAATAGATGCTGCAGCGGCTTGCTGCAAACCATCGCCCAATGCACTGTTAGTAGCGGTGGTGGTGGTATTGCCATTAATAGTCGTCGTTGTCCGCGTCAGCTCCTCAGCTCCAACGGCCCCTGCTATGGTCAGGATGTTGGGCGTAGCATTCGTGTAATTGGTTGCCGCAAATGGGGCATCCTTGCCGCCTACAAGGAATTGAACGCCAAGCTTTTTGGCAGCCTCATTGCCGATTTCCACCACAATGGCTTCCACCAGAACCTGTTCAGGCCGTGTGTCCAATTGCCGGATCAATTCGCCCAAGCTTCGCTGCACGTCCGGATTGGCAGCGACGATGAGGGCATTTGTACCTTCATAACGCGTCACAACAATAGGCCCGCGTCCGCCAATGCTGTTTGTGCCACCGCCCGTGGATGTCGCAACGATTGGTGCGGATGAAGCAGCTGGCGCTCCGCCATTTGCAGGTGCAGCCACGGACGGCATGTCGCTGCCCCGCGCACCACCGCTTTGTCCGCCAATCAGTGACTGGACCGTTTCTAGCAAAGTTTCGGCGTTCGCATGCTCAAGCCGGTACACCCGAATTTCCGACCCTGATTGCGCACGGGCATCTAATTGCTTCGCCATCTCGGCAAAGCGAGCAACGGATGTCGGGTCGCCGCGCAACGCTATTGCGTTACTGCTGTCGATAGCCGCGATGGAGACAGACGTGCGCGCGCCTTCGCCGCCGCCTTGGCCAGCCAATCCTTGCAATGCCGTCGCAATTTCGCGTGCGCCTGCATTGTCTAACGTCACAATCTGGGTGGCCGCACTGTCGCGGTCAATTTGGCGGATAAGATCGCGGATCCGACGGATATTGTCGGCATAATCCGCCACCACAAGGCTATTTGCGCTGCGGTTCGCCGTTAGCGAGCCTTCCCGGCTGATTAATGGACGCAACGTTTCTACGGCTGTGGCCGCGTCAATCGACCGCAAGCGGAACACTTCGGTTACAAACTGGCTGGCAGACTCGGCCCGGCTGCCTACGCGCGTTGGCTGCGTTGCGGCGCCATCGGACGGCTGAATGCGATATCCCCCCCCGCGCATGGGAATGGCGACAAGGCCATTTGCACGCAAAGTCGACAAAAACACTTCGAAATATTCCGAACGCGACAATGGACGGTCGGTCACAACCGAAACCTTACCCGTAACGCGGCCATCGACGATGAACGTTTGCCCAGTGACGCGCGCGGCGTCTTGCACAAAAGCGCGGATGTCGGCGTCGCGGACATTCAATGTCTGCTGCGCGGCCACTGGCGTGGTAAAAATAAGCGTGCTGCACGCCAACCATAAGGAGAATTTACGGATCACTATTGTTCCAGATTTAAAGCGATGGGGACTTTTGAACCGCCGCGTTCGATTTCGACGCTTATCCGCGCTCCGGGGCGAAATTGGGCGATGACATCCGTGGCGGATGAGACGGGACGACCATTGACGGCAACAACGATATCGCCAGCTTGAAATCCGGCGAGCTTAAGCATTGTCCCATCATCCTGGGCTTTCAAAACAAGGCCGGTTACCCTGCCCCCTTCGTTACGGGGCGCAAAGCCAATGGCTTTTTGCAGCGTTTGGGCATTCAGTCCTCCTGTATCGGACGCAGCGGGTGCGGCCTGCGGCGTTACTTCAGACGGGCTCACCGTTTCCGCTGGAACAGACTGATCCAAATACAGCGATTCCTTCACGCCGCCGCGCGACAATATCACATGGTCAAAGGCAATAGCGTCCAAAGTCACGCCCGGCGCGACTTCTTCACCCATGGCAAAACTATTCTGGACACCATCCTCACCGGCAATAATGGCGGATCCGCCGCCCGAGCTTTCATTGGTGCGCACGCCGAACAAAACCAGATTTAACGATGTGACATTTTGCGTGGTCGCAGCGGACGTATCGTTGCGGTAAAAAGGATCAAAACCGCTAAAAAGCGCAAGTCGACCGGACTGTGAAACAATATTGACCGACGGCGCACGCCATCCGGCAAGCGGACCAACCGGTGTAACAACGACCCAAAAAAGACGGGCGACTTGAATAGCCAAAAGGATAAACATAAGTGCAATAAGCACATTGCCGATTGGCGGCAGAGAAAACGCACGAGATTGCGCCCTTACCCTTTCAGCCAATGATCCAGCCACAAAACCCCCTTGGCGATTCCGCCCTTTGATGTCGGACTAAGACGGCGTTGTGACTTAAAAGTGAATTTAAAATGACAGTTTCGTGACACTCAAGCCCAACAGCATGTACGATACATAAAACAACGGCGGCACGTTGAATACAACATGCCGCCGAATATCAGGGGCCAGTAAATCCCTTAAAAGTTCAGTTCGACGCCAATTGAGGCACTGATACCCTGCTTGTAGCGGTTGTAGAAAATCACGTTTTTACCGCTTTCCTGCCGCTCCTGATACCTTGTGTTGGTTAGGTTGCGCAGTTCAAACTTCAATTCGGCTTCCTTGCCACCAAGCTTGAAGCCTTCACGCGCAACAAAATCTAACTGGATGCCAGGGCGTTCCTTGATGTCGGGTTGTCCCGATGCGCCTCGGCTGGTGACTCGGTCGGTTGCGTATGTTAACAATATGGTCTGCTGTGACAAACGTTCGGTGTCTTCCAACCCAAATTGCAGATTGACAAGATGATCTGACTGGCCAGTCAACGGCGAACCATCAGTGAAGTAGTCGAGCGCGCTTGTTGAGGTTGAGTTGAACACAGCAACGGGGTCGCCTGTCTTCACGCTCAGCTTTGACTGTGTGTAGGTGTAATTCGCGATAGCCACAACGCGGCGGGTCGAGAAGAAACCCTCTTCACCTAAGCCTGACAGGTCGAAATATTTCTGCGTTTCGATTTCTACACCGTACAAATCAGCCTTTGGCGCATTGGCAAAGCTGGTTACGACCGAGTTATCATCAAAACTAGAGAAGGACTCGATGGGACTGTCAATTCGTTTGAAGAATGCCGCAACTGTAAAGCGTTGGTCACGATCGAAATACCATTCGTACCGCGCTTCTGCGTTATACAATTGGCTGTCAGTCAAAAACGGGTTCCCGCGGAACAAGCGGTTGGAATCGGTGTCATAGAAATTCTGGAAAATCAGTTCGCGGAATTGCGGACGGGCAATTGTCTTTGACCCGCTTACACGGAATTTCATTTGGTCATTAATGTCCCACGTCAATGTCGCGGCGGGCAACCAATATGCACGGTCAAGATTGGTGGAGGCTAACGACGCCGTAGGCACAGTGAAAACCTGAACCGGGGCAACAGATTGCGTCGCCTTTTCGTAACGTACACCGATGTTCAGGCTGATTTCAGGCGTAATGAATGCCTGAATCTGGCCATAACCAGCATGGGTAAGCAATCCGGCATCAAATACCGGGTTTGCTTCGTTGGTGTCGATCAGTGCGATATTGTAAAAATTTATCACATCCGGCTGCAGCAAGAAATCCGGACGGAACAGTGCCGAAACGATTGGTGTCCCACCTGGCGCAGTAAACAAAAAGTCACGACGCTCGGTCCGACGTTTGGTATCAGCATAAGCATAACCAACCGTACCAGTCATATCAGGCGTAATCTTGAACGACAAATCGGCACTTCCCGACCAAAGATCCTCTTCTAGGTAAGAATAACTTACCTCAGCACTACCCTGCTGTCCGTTGTTCAGCCGGTTGATGAAAACCTGTCCAAAAGGATCTGACGCTTGGTTACTGCGATAATATTCAAAACTGAATTCATCAGGCGCTTCCCGCTTTGAATTGGCAAAGCCGGCACGGAAGCTGAAGTTCACCTCAGGCGATAGCTTGAATTCGCCAACAAGTTGCGAATTAATCAACTGCCGCTCATACCATGCCGTGTCCTGCTGCAACAATGTAGCAGTAGGCGATGTCGTCTGGCGTGTACCAATCCCTAACCGCGCTTGTTTCAACGTGTCGCGGATAAAGACATTGGTCCAACGGACCTTTTGCTCGCCCGCTTCAATGCCAAAGCCAACCAGACCGTTAACAACGAGGCGGTTGTCCGTTATAACTTTCTGAAAATCAGCTTCTTTCTGGCTCAAATCAGCCGTCGACGCGGTTTGCTGCAGCGTGTCGCGTGTGCGCCATTTGTTACTGTAGCCTGCGTTGAATAAGATACCCAATGTGGCATCGTCACCGATTTCGAAATTGGTGCCACCAGTAATATTTGCAGAACCATTAGCTGGCAGATTATTGTCGCGCTGCACTACGGCATTGCGTCCTGTCACCAACTGGCCTGCGATGGCCTTCGTATCCACGCCGCCGGTACTGATGCGATTTCCGCTGGCGAGATAACCCGCCAAGGCTGGCTTCAGATCACGATTCCCATTGTCAAAGCCGCTCCAATCGGATGAGCTACCATAATATGTGTAGCCGAGCTGATTGGTTGTTTCGCCGTTGCCGCTAGCGTCCGCACTCACCGTCAGAAATGTTTCGCGCGGAATAGCCTTAGTGGTCAGGTTGATAACACCACCGCCAAATTCGCCAGGGAAGTTGGCGGAATAGGTTTTCTGCACAAGTGACGAAGCAATTACGCTGGTCGGGAACAGATCAAGGGGAACAACGCGTTTCAGAGGTTCAGGGCTCGGCAATGGCGAACCGTTCAGCAATGCCAAAGAGTAGCGATCTCCCAAACCACGCACATAAACAAAACCGCCGCCAACGACGCTCAGCCCGGTTACGCGGGAGAGAGCACCGGCAATATCGCCTTCGCCCGTCCGTTCAATATCTGCGGATGACAGAACCGACACAACTTGCGCTGCATTTTTTGAGATATTGCGATCCAAATATCCACGGACAACAATTTCCTCACCACCGAAGGAGACATCAACTTCTTCTTCCACCGGCTCATCTGCGGTTTCCGTGGCTGCGCCTTCTGGCGTTGGTTCTGATGCCGCAGGCTCAGCGCTTTGCGCGAATGCCATCGATGGCGAAACAAGTGCGGACGTTAAAAGCAACAGGCTGATTGCCCCGAATGGCTTCAACATTTTCATTCCCTTTTTATGATGTAAAAATGGGGTGGGGTGCTTGGACAAGCCTGCACCCCACCCCAATCCATGACTGCCTATCAAAAGGTAGGGAGCGAGGTGCAAAGACCAGTGACGCTGGTACCAAGAGAGGCGGTAGCACTGTTGCAAGTCCAACCCGCGTACCAAGTGTCGTTCGCATCTTTCACAGCACCAATATAGGTTGTAGCGTCGAAATAAGATGCGATGGTGCTTGCGTTGAATGCCGCCACTGCCGTTTCACTTGCACCGTTGATGAACAACGATGTGAGAGTTGGCGTGAACGCGCTGTTATTGCCGTTGCTACCCGAACCGAAGATAGCACTGACTTGAGCCTCAGTTACGGTATTTGCCCCTGCAAAGGCAGGCGTTCCGCATTGCATCACCACTGAACGAAACACTGGTGCGCCAGCCTCATCAATCGAGGCATCGGCTGTGGTTGCGGCCGTTTGAGCTCTACTGATACGCAAACATGTAACCGATGGGCTGACTACAACGCCATTGAACATGCTGTAATCTGTACCACCGCGAAGCAACATTGAAACCCCGTTACCGGTGTTGTTGCGCTGAATGAAAGTAAAGTTCGACAGGCGTGTGTTCTGACGTGGCGTATTCCCATCGACCGTGTTGTCTGAGTCAGCTTCAATCATCGAGTCGCCGGCACCCTGACGTTGAACGGCCAACACATATTGGAAGTTCGCCTTAACGCCAACATCGGTATCGAGATTGTCATCGTCAGCGCCAATAGACACGAAATACTTCATGTTCACAGTGCCACCGAAGAACTCGGCACCATCGTCGGAGCTGTTGAACGACTGGATATTGTTCAGAATGGTACCTGAGCCGGTCCCACCAGTCGTGAGCGACTGAAGTTCGGAGTTACCCGAAAGCACAAATCCAGAGAAACGAATTTGGACAAAGCTCATCCGACCGCTGTTATCTGTCGATGTTGCACCACCGTAGCGAGCAGGATCAACTGCGCCCTCAACTTGACGTTCGCAATCAATCGTGCCGGGCGTAGCAGCCGGAGCCGCACAATCAGTAATTGGAGCACGACCGTTAAGAACTACGCCGCCCCACTGACCAATCGAACTGTCAGAGTTGAGACCAAGCACGTTGTCGCGACTGGTAAAAACGATCGGGAGCGCAGCCGTGCCAACCGCACTGATACGGTTGCCGCGGTTTACATTCAACCATGACACGCCGGTCCCGCCGTAAACGACTACGCCGGGTGCAATTGTCAGCACTACATCGGTTGGATCGGTGGTTTCTTCGGTTGGTCCTTGGTCCGTTCCGACATCAACGCGACCGCCAAGGCGATACAACAGGCCTGGAACCTTCGTGAGCGTGGAGCTTGCTGTTAGAACTGAGGGCAACGTGCAAACACGATATGTGCCCGTTGGGCCAGTGATCGTGCCATCGTCAGTCAACTGAACTGTGTTACCAATCGTGGGGCAACCTGTTGCAGCCGTAACACCTGCTGGTGGCGGCGGTGGGGGTGGGGGCGGAGGAGGAGCGGCTGGGTTGTTGATGGTGATGTTACCACCGGTGCCTGGCGACGCGATATCATCAGCGCCACAACCAGTTACAAGGACGGCTGCTGCTGTCGCATATACGATCCCGCGCAATTTTGGGTTTAACATTCTTAATCTCCGCAACAAATATGACTTGCCCGATTATAGGCAGATGCAACGGACCAGCGACGAATCAACATAGGCCCCACCCGTTGACACTGCGGGAGTTAGAAGCCCCCTGTGACATGACTGTGCGTATCGCATTGCAGTTGGAAGAAAGTTTTGCGTCTTTAATATTACAAAATGTAAAAAGGCCATTATTTCGGCCATGGCGCTAAGATAACAAAAAAAGCGAGCCAATATGGCTCGCCTATCTTTGGTGTTAACAATTGTAAATTACAGCGACGGTAACTTAGCGCGTTGCCACCCGCGTTTGCAAATTTGCGTACGCCTCGCGTGCAGCATCCTTGGAATTCATCACGCGGCCATCGGCTAGAACCAATTCCACGCTTTCACGCGCCTGCATTGCGGCCTTGAAATATCCCGCGGCTTGATCGGTTTGCCCCATCCGTGCATAAGCGAGTCCAAGATTGAGCAGTTTTGCGGGGTCATGCTTGCTAACCTGCTCGCTTGCCATGATTTGAGAGATTGCCCGCTGATTATCACCGCGCATCAGGGCCTCATATCCAATCGAGCCCCGAGGGTATGAAATTTCGCCGGCAATGCCCGGCGCCGCCTGTGCTGTAACTGAAATAGTTCCTGCGACTAATGCGCCCAACAACATCATTTTCATAGCATCTCTCCTTATCCTGAATTCAATATTACACTTTAATGACACTCTTGCTATATTAATGTCATAAAATTGTAATGAAATAAAAAATGCCGGGATCATTTGTAAAAAGCCGCAATATTTCAGACATATATTTATTACAAAAACCACATAATAACCGCATCAAAACGCCACGCGGCTTCCCTAATGCGCCAGTTCAAACACAATCAGGGAAGGAAATATCATGCGTAAATTGTCAGTAACTCTTTTGGTAGGCGTCGCCATTGGGTCAGTACCCGCCATGGCACAACAAACCACTGCACCCATTGCAGCCGACTCGGACGAAACAGAGATTGTTGTATTCGGCAAAGGTGAAACACGGCAGGTACAAGAAGTTGGCAATAAAGAGCTTTTGATACTCGCCCCTGGCACAAGCCCGTTGAAGGCAATTGAGAAACTTCCCAGCGTCAATTTTCAGTCCGCTGATCCCTTCGGCACCTATGAATGGTCAAGCCGCGTATCGATCCGCGGGTTCAACCAGAACCAGCTTGGGTATACTCTGGACGGCATTCCATTGGGTGACTCGTCGTACGGCAACAACAACGGTCTACATATCGGCCGTGCGATCATTTCGGACAATATCGGTGTGACTCGCGTGTCGCAGGGCTCGGGGTCCATTGGAACACAAGCAACAAATAACCTTGGTGGTACGCTTGAATTCTTCTCCGCAGATAACAGTGACGGTTTTGGCGTTGACGGCAACGTGACATATGGCTCGTCGAACACAATGCGCGCCTTTGGCCGCGTCAATTTTGGCGAAGCAGGCGGTATCCGTGGTTTTGTCTCGGGCGTCTATCATAATGCCGAAAAGTGGAAGGGTGGCGGTGACCAACGCAGCACGCATCTAAATGCCAAGGCGATCGTCCCGGTAGGCGAAGCAGAATTTGATGCGTATTTTTCATACTCTGACCGCGCTGAGCAAGATTATCAGGACCTCTCACTCGCGATGATCAAGCGCCTTGGCTACGACCATGACAATTATTTCCCTGATTATGCCAAGGCAATCGCAGCGGCGCGTGGCGTCTTTGTGGCCCCCATCAACAATCTGGATGACAGCTATTATGATGCATCGGGACTTCGCAAGGATACGCTTGGTGCTTTCGGCTTAACTACTCCACTGGCCGATGGCGTGACGTTTAAGGTTAAGGCTTATTATCATGATAACACCGGCCAAGGGACCTGGGGCACGCCCTATGTTGCGAGCCCGAATGGCGTTCCAATGTCTGCACGAACCACCGAATACGATATTCAGCGCGGCGGCGTATTCAGCTCGCTAAATGCCCAAGTCGGTGATCATGAGATTACCGTCGGCGGCTGGTATGAGCATAATGATTTTACCCAAGCGCGGCGTTTTTATGCCTATGAAAGCAACACCAAGCCAGGGCTTGATCACAGCAAGTTCCTTCGCAACCCATTCTTCACGCAATGGCTATTCGATTTTAACACGGACACGTTGCAATATTATGTGCAGGACAAGATCAGTTTTGGCGATTTGACCGTCAATCTTGGTTGGAAGGGCTTTCAGGTCAATAATGAAGCAAACCCTCGCGTGAAAGGGTCGCTGTCCGCTGGCACAATCAAGTCACAGGATTGGTTCCAACCGCATGTCGGCGCCGCCTTTAAGTTGAGCAATCAGGCAGAGGTCTTTGGTGGCTTTACCCAAGTCACGCGTGCCTTTGTGTCATCAGCCACGAGTGGCCCTTTTTCAACGACCCAAGCCGGATTTGATGCGCTTATCGCGCGCGGTTTAAAGCCAGAAGGTTCGGACACATTTGAACTTGGTGCCCGTTATAACGACAATGTCTTCAACGGCGTCATCGGGGTTTATTATGTCAATTTCCGTAACCGTTTATTGGGTGTACAAACGGGTGCAGGTATCGTGGGCAATCCTGCCATTTTGCAGAATGTCGGCAGCGTGCGGTCCATCGGTTTTGAAGCTGCTGGTGACGTTCGTCTTGGTGGCGGTATGACATTGTTTGCGTCATACAGCTATACCGGCGCAACATACCAAGACAATGTCGTCACGCCAACGGCTACCATCGCCATTAAGGGCAAGGACGTTGTTGATACGCCAAAGCATTTGCTACGCAGTGAAGTTGCCTATGACAGCGACACATTTTTTGGTCGCCTCGGCGCCAATTATATGAGCAAGCGTTACTTTACATATCTCAATGACCAATCGGTGCCGGCACGCGTCCTGTTTGATGCAACATTGGGCTATCGCTTTGATGCTGGCATGCGCGTTCCGCTTGAACTGCAATTGAATGCAACCAACTTGCTCGACAAAAAATATGTCTCCACCATTGGTTCAAACGGTTTTGGCAATAGCGGCGATAACCAAACATTGCTGGCGGGCGCACCGCAGCAATTCTTTGTAACCTTGAAGGCTGGTTTCTAATGAAATCAGCTTTGTTGATCGGCAGCGCGCTCCTAATGGGTGCGCTGCCGTCAGCAGCTTTGGCTGAGCCCGTGCTGCTGATCTCCATCGACGGGCTACAGCCAGATGATGTCATTGAAGCGGAAAAGCGCGGGATCGATATTCCAAACCTGAAACGCTTCATCACGCAAGGCAGCTATGCCCAAGGCGTGCGCGGCGTCCTGCCAACGGTAACATACCCAAGCCACGCCACATTGCTCACGGGCGTCAGCCCATCGCGGCACGGAATTGTCGCCAATAACAGTTTCGACCCCCTGCAAATCAACCAAGGCGGTTGGTATTGGTATGCCAGCGATTATAAAGTGCCGACCTTATGGGATGTCGCGGCAAAGGCAAAATTGACCACTGCTAATGTGCATTGGCCTGTCAGCGTCAACGCCAGCACTATAAAATGGAACATCCCGCAAATCTGGCGCACCGGCCATTCGGATGATGCCAAGCTGATGAAGTCACTTGCAACCCCGCGTCTTATTGAATCGTTGGAAAGCGAATTAGGCGACTACGCCCCCGGCATCGATGAAAGTATAGAAGGAGATGAGACCCGTGGCCGCTTTGCAACGGCACTCATTACGCGTGAAAAGCCGTATTTCACGACCGTTTATCTGACGGCGCTTGACCATGAGCAACATGAAAAAGGTCCCGATACGGCGGCTGCGCATGCGGTACTGGAGCGGATCGACGCTATCGTAGGAAAGATAATCGCAGCACAAATTGCGACCCAGCCTGATAGCGTTATTGCTATTGTTTCCGACCATGGTTTTTCAAAGGTGGATACCGAGGTAAATCTGTATCGGGCATTCATTGACGCGGGTTTGATTGTCCTCGACGCCAACGGCAAAATCAAAGATTGGGAAGCCAGTCCATGGAATTCGGGCGGATCATCGGCGATCGTTTTGAAGCGACCATCCGACCCATCGTTACGCGCACGCGTTTCAGGGCTTTTAGCACAGTTAAAGGCTGATCCTAAGAACGGCATAGCCGAAATAGCCATCGAATCGAAAATCGCCGAGTACGGAGCGAATCAGCAGGCAAGCTTCTACGTCGGCTTTGTTCCAAATGCCTATGCTGGCAGTTTCAAAGGCGCAGCGGCACCTTTAGTCAGCCCGTCAGCCAGTAAAGGCACGCATGGTTATTTTCCTGACAAGCCGTTCATGCGGTCAAGTTTCATGATTATGGGCGCGGGCATTGAAAAAGGACGCAATTTAGGCGAAATCGACATGCGCGCGATTGCCCCTACCCTTGCCAAAGCCATGGGGTTGACACTTCCGGATGCAGAGGTTCCAGCCATCAATTGACTGCGTTGATATAAAATTGACTGCGTTGATATAAGGTCGATGGCAAGAAAACTGTCATCGATCTGCAACGCACCTGACCCATCGGACAGCTACCCAAAATACATCTGATGGGGGTATAAACAGATGACTCATACTGCATTTAGCGATTCTGTCACGATTGACGCGCCGCGCCTTGCGCCGGATAATAAAACGCCAAAGCTGCCAACCTGGTTCGACAAACCTGAGCCGCGAAGCTTTCAGCCAAAGATGAAGTTACGCACGGTTTGGATATCGGACGTCCATCTTGGCACGGCGGGATGTCAGGCCGGATTGCTCAGCGATTTTCTTCATTCGGTTGAGTGCGAAACGCTGTATCTGGTTGGAGACATTGTTGACGGTTGGCGCTTGCGTAAGGGCTGGTATTGGCCAGACCAGCATAATGAGGTCATTCGACGGGTGTTGAAAATGGCGCATCGCGGTACCCGTGTCATCTACATTCCTGGAAATCATGACGAGATGTTTCGCGATTATGCGGGCCTCAGCTTTGGTGGCGTTGAAGTGCAGTTGGAAGCAATTCACACCACTGCTGACGGGCGAAATTTGCTTGTCACGCATGGCGACGCTTTTGATGGTATTGTCCTATATGCTCGCTGGCTCGCATTTTTGGGTGATCAGGCTTACACATTACTGTTGAAGGCTAATATCGTCCTCAATGCAGTCCGGCGCAGGTTCAACATGCCATATTGGTCGCTTTCGTCTTACCTCAAAAAACGTGTTAAAAATGCAGTCCAATATATTGGCCAATATGAAGAAGTTGTGGCGCGTGAGGCATCGCAGCGCGGCGTCGAAGGTATAGTATGCGGTCATATTCACTGCGCGGAAATCCGCCAATTTGGATCCATTACTTACTATAATGACGGTGATTGGGTTGAAAGCTGCACCGCGTTGACCGAAGCCAAGGATGGTACAATGTCCATCATCGACTGGGCAGCCCATGTACGCAATAGCGCCGCGCAACGAGTGGCAGCGGAAGCATGAGACTGGCCATCGCGACGGACGCTTGGGCACCGCAGGTCAACGGCGTCGTCCGCACGTTGACAGAAACAATAAGCCGCCTGAAAGCGCGCGAACATGAGGTCGAGGTTGTTGCACCTGACCGGTTTATGACCATTCCCTGTCCCGGTTATCCTGAAATCCGTTTGGCGCTTGCACCCCGCTTCGGTGTGCGTAAGGCTCTGGGAACATTTAGCCCCGACATTGTCCATATTTCAACCGAAGGCCCCATTGGCTGGAGCGCACGCGCTTGGTGCATAAAGCATAATGTTCCCTTCACCACGGCTTTTCATACCCGGTTTCCGGAATATGTCGCCGCACGCACACGGCTGTCGCCGGACTTCATCTGGCCCATTATGCGCACATTCCACAACGGATCACGCGCGGTCCTAACGGCGACACAAAGCCTGCGGGACGAACTGGAAAGCCGAGGCATTAAGCCAACACAGCTTTGGTCGCGCGGAATTGATCATGCCCTATTCCACCCAGATCAGGCCGATCATCCAAGTCTAAAGCATCTACCCAAGCCAATTTTGTTGTCAGTCGGACGCGTGGCCGTGGAAAAAAATTTAGAGGCCTTTCTTGACGCCGATGTTCCGGGAACAAAGGTCATTGTCGGCGACGGTCCTGCGCGCGCGCATCTTCAAGCACGTTATCCCGACGCCGTCTTCCTAGGCACTCGCCATGGCGCTGAATTGGCAAGCATTTATGCCTCTGCTGATGTTTTTGTATTTCCAAGCAAGACCGATACTTTTGGACTTGTCATGCTTGAGGCGCTGGCAACTGGCGTACCGGTGGCCGGCTATCCCGTGCAGGGACCATTGGACATTATCGGGACGGAGGGTCGCGGTCCGCATGGCACGTTAGACCGAGCGATTGGCTGCCTTAAGCCCGATCTGGCAGAGGCAATTATCGCGGCGCTGGCGCTTGATCGGGCCGATGCTGCACATTATGGGGCCCAATTTTGCTGGGAAAAATGCACGAACCAATTTGTGGACGGTATTACAAAGGCAGGGAATTCAGGAGCACTCGCCGCGTAAGCAAATGGCAAAAAATGCGGTCCTGTTCGGTGGAATGACCGGTTAAAGCCGAGAAATTTAAGTTCACAGTAAGAAAGTGGTCGGGGAGACAGGATTCGAACCTGCGACCCTCTGGTCCCAAACCAGATGCGCTACCAGGCTGCGCTACTCCCCGACATGGGATCACTGGTATAACAATGTCCTCGCGGCTGGCTGCCTGCCAACTTCGCTGTGCGATGCTGGTGGGCCCGGAGGGACTCGAACCCCCGACCTAGCCGTTATGAGCGGCCAGCTCTAACCAACTGAGCTACAGGCCCTAACCGGCTCGCCAACTACCTGCGCGCCGATAGCCGAACTTTAGGAGAATACGCAAGCCTTTATCTGACATAAACGCGGTAAATTTGAAAAGGAAACCATAGCGCCAAAATGTACCAACCGCAGCGAGGCTTCAAGACGGCGGTCAAAGTTCCGAGCTTCCCGCGCGCTACAGCCTCTATATTTGTATCCATTGCTTGCGGGAGATCATGGGACAATTGCAAACCAGCATAATTATATTATAAGCATTGGGCAGAATAGAAATGGAAATTACCAAATCATGGCTAATACGAACCTTGATGCGATAGATATGAAGCTTTTGGCTGAATTGCAGGCTGACGGTCGCATAACCAATGTGGAACTCGCCACCAAGGTCGGCCTTACCGCACCGCCTTGTTTACGCCGTATGCGTGCGCTCGAACAATCGGGTACGATTAAATCCTACCATGCCGATGTAGACGCCAGCGCGTTGGGCTTCACCATTACCGTTTTTGCCATGGTTAGTCTGAAAAGCCAGGCTGAGGATGATCTAAAAGCGTTTGAACACCATGTCCGGGCATTACCCGATGTGCGTGAGTGCCACATGCTCAATGGCGAAATTGACTTTATTCTGAAGATTGTAGCGCGCGACCTTCAGTCATTTCAGGAATTTCTGACCTCGAAACTGACATCCGCACCCAATGTGAGCAGCGTCAAAACATCATTGACGATCCGCACGGCCAAAGATGAACCCGGCGTCCCTATTTCCCAGGTATAAAAAAGGACCCGATTGCGCGGGCCCTTTTTTAACTTTTTTACTGAAACTTAGGTAGTTTGCGCCGCCGCCACCGGCGTGACCACGGCATTTGCCTTATGGTTAATAAACATTAACCAATATTCGGCCATTGCCTTTCTGTTTGCGCCGGTGATCATCCCAAAGTCGGCCTTCGCGCCCGCATAATCGCCAAGCATCGTCTTTGACATCGCAAGGCGAAAACGCGTGCGGTCTGTCTGGTCGCCGCCATCCTTGTCCACAACAGGTGCCTTGCTCAACGCCGATTCATACAGTTCCTTCGCGGTCTTGTAATCCTTATGCGAGAAGAAGGAGTCTCCGGTCAGCGAAGCCAACATACCTTTTGGACTGGCCTTTGCAGGTGCAACTGTGCCAGCCAGTGTGCGTGTGTCTTCTGCAAGGCGCGCCTTCGCTTCGTTATACCGCTCGCTAAACGTCACATTGTTGCGCGAAATTAACCCCTTGGTGAAACCTTCGTCCAGCACAGAAACGGCTTCGGCCGGGTAACGCACACCAATATAGCTGAGGCTATCGAGATATGCCGCATATTCCTGTTGAAAGCGAATACCGTCGGTGGCGCGCATTAAGCGCATGATATCGAGCGTTTCTTCTGGATTGAAGTCACGCGAGCGATCAAAAAAAGCAAGCGCATCATGCCAATAATCCGGGTTATTCTCCGCTACGATCAGATCTTTGTAAAAATTGGCCGCGCCTTCGTAATTCTTGGCCTTGGCCGAAAGGATGGCGGCACGCACGAGATAGGTCTTGTTCACTACACCCGTCGTCTTGCTGCTCTCAATCGCCTTGCCAATCCACGCGACCGCGCCTGCATCTTTGTTCTGTTGCGACATGGCGTTGGAAATGAGGAATTCGATATTGTTGGCGCGATGCCCTAGATTATAGGCGTCGATCATATGTTTTTCGGCATCCGCAAATCGCTTACCATCATATGCAATAGCGCCCTTGCGGAACGTATATTCTTTCTTCAAATCGGCAGGGGTGGTAGCCGATGCAATCAACAAATCGATGCCCTGCTCCTGAAACGCCAGATCCTTCAACGGCGCGCCGATGTTTATGGCCAATATGCCGGCTTCATAACGGTCATCATCATTGCCAATGGCGGCAACGACCTTTGGAAATTCTGCCTTAGCGGCTTCGGCATTCTTTGCTTTGTTCAACAAATCCGACACAGGCATATAAGCCGCGATAAAAGGTTTTGAATAATTTCTCTTGGGAGCGGCAGCCGCTTCCTTACCATTTTTTTCCTTCTTGGGCTTTTCATTGGACTGCGCATACGCGGCAGGTGCGGCTGAAACCGCAACCAACGACAAAGCGAGGGCAAATTTTGAAACTAGTTTCATGTAACTCTCCGCAAATTAATAAGCCTTGGGCCTTCTAAAGCTTGGTTTATAGGACCTTGATATCGTCTGTGCAATTACCATAGCGCGATTGCAGATTTTCCCGTTGAAGGAACCGGAGCAAAAAACAAGTGGGTGAACGCAGTGTAGTAATCATTGGAGCGCGTGGTGGAATTGGCGCGGCGCTTGCAAATGCATTGGAACAAGATCCAAATTATGCGCGGGTTATCCGACTTCATCGTGAAAGCGCCCACCCCCTGGATATATTGGACGAGGCAAGCATTGCGGCTGCCGCCGATTCTCTATCGGGTACATATCCGCCCATAAGCCTAGTCATTGTGGCGACCGGACTGCTGCATTCTGCGCGTAAAGGCCCAGAGAAGAGCCTTCGCGAGCTAGATCCTGACTGGATGATGGAAAACTTCCGCATTAACGCAGTCGGACCTGCACTTGTCGCTAAATATTTCCTGCCGATCATGGCCAAGCAAGGCCCGATCTGCTTTGCGGCCTTGTCGGCGCGGGTGGGCAGCATCTCCGACAATCGCTTGGGTGGTTGGCACAGCTATCGTTCATCAAAATCCGCGCTCAATATGCTCATTCGCAACATCGCCATCGAATGGCAGCGCAAAAATCCGCAATCCGTTGTTGTCGGCCTACATCCCGGCACCGTCGAGACGGCGCTCAGCGCTCCGTTCAAGGGCAATCCTGCGCATGAACGCTTTACCCCCGCCCGCGCAGCTGGAGACATGCTCAATGTGCTTCATGGCCTGAAACCAGAGCAAAGCGGGCAAATTTTTGCCTATGACGGAAGCTTGGTCGCGCCCTAAGTGCCACCAAGGTGTGAATCTGTGGATAAGCTGGTGAAAAATGCGCAATTGGGGCAGTCGCATGTGGCCATTTAGGCCCATTGGGTCTAGGGTTTGGTTATTATAAATATAAGGATTATCGCGGCGTGACCGACGACACAGTTACCTTGGACCCATCGGACATTTCACCTGTCGACATTGTCGATGAAATGAAGTCGAGCTATCTCGACTATGCAATGTCGGTCATTGTATCGCGCGCCCTTCCCGATGTGCGCGACGGTTTAAAGCCCGTTCACCGCCGGATTTTGTTCGCCAGTCAAGAAGGTGGCTTTGTGGCAGGGCGCCCCTATCGCAAATCGGCGAAAATCGTAGGCGATGTGATGGGTAACTATCACCCGCATGGCGACAGCGCGATTTACGATGCGCTGGCGCGTATGACCCAAGATTGGTCGATGCGCGTGCCATTGATCGATGGTCAGGGTAACTTCGGTTCGATGGACCCAGATCCACCAGCCTCGATGCGCTATACTGAGGCGCGGTTGAACAAGGTCGCCAACGCACTTTTGGATGATCTCGACAAGGACACGGTTGATTTCCAACCCAATTATGACGGCAGCCGTGAAGAACCCCAGGTTTTGCCTGCGCGTTTTCCGAACCTGTTGGTCAATGGCGCGGGCGGTATCGCCGTTGGCATGGCGACCAACATCCCGCCGCATAATCTGGGCGAAGTGATCAAGGCATGCTTGGCCTATATCGACAATCCCGCAATTACGATTGATGAACTGATCGAAATCGTCCCTGCCCCCGATTTTCCAACTGGCCCGCTCATACTCGGCACTGGCGGCGCACGCGCGGCTTATCGTGAGGGCAAGGGCTCCATCATGCAGCGCGCGCGGCATGAAATTGAGGAAGGGAAAGGCGACCGCCGCTCCATCGTCCTCACCAGCATTCCATTTCAGGTCGGTAAATCCGCACTTGTTGAGAAAATCGCCGAAGCCGCGAAGGACAAGCGGATTGAGGGCGTGTCTGATATTCGCGATGAATCGAGCCGCAAGGGGGTGCGCATCGTCATCGATCTGAAGCGCGATGCGACAACCGACGTCGTCCTTAACCAATTGTGGCGCCACACGCAGGCGCAATCGAGCTTCCCTGCCAATATGCTCGCCATTCGTGGCGGCCGCCCCGAAGTCCTGAACCTGCGCGACATCATCGAATCCTTCATTCGTTTCCGTGAAGAGGTGATTACCCGTCGGACGAAGTTTGAACTGAACAAGGCCCGCGAACGCGCGCATTTGTTGCTTGGCCTTGTTGTCGCGGTCACCAATTTGGACGAAGTCGTGCGGATCATCCGTGGTTCCGCCAGCCCCGCAGAAGCGCGCGCAGCATTGATTGCGCGCAAATGGCCTATCGCCGAAATCGCGTCCTACATCAAATTGGTGGAAGCCGTCGAAACCGAGATTAGCGGCGACAGCTACCAATTGTCGGAGTTGCAGGTCCGCGCCATTCTTGAATTGCGCCTACATCGCCTGACCGCTCTTGGCCGTGACGAAATTGGCAAAGAACTTCAAGCACTTGCGGAAAGTATCGCGGAGTATCTCGCAATTTTGGGCGACCGGGTAAAGCTGTATGCCGTGCTGCGCGAAGAACTGGTCGCGATCGACACCGAATTTTCCACCCCGCGGCTTTGCGAAATCACCGCAAGTTGGGATGGCCTAGACGATGAAGACCTTATGGAGCGTGAGGAAATGGTCGTCACCGTGACCCATGGCGGTTACATCAAACGTACCGCTTTGGCGACATTCCGTGCACAAAACCGTGGTGGCAAGGGCCGCGCGGGTATGGCGACCAAAGATGAGGACGCCGTTACCGAATTGTTCGTCACCAGTACACATACGCCTGTATTGTTTTTCTCCAACATCGGTAAAGTTTATCGCCTGAAGGTGTGGAAGTTGCCCGAAGGCGGCCCGTCAACGCGCGGTCGGCCCATGGTCAACTTGCTACCATTGGGCGAAGGCGAAGTCATTTCCAACGTTTTGACCTTGCCGGAAGATGAGGCTGAATGGGGCGGCCTCAGCGTCGTATTTGCGACATCCAAGGGTTATGCCCGCCGCAACAGCATGGACGCTTTTGCCAATGTCCCAAGCAATGGCAAAATCGCGATGAAGTTTGAAGGCGAAGATGCCGACGATAAGTTGATTGGCGTGGAACTGTTAAGCGCCGAGGACGATGTCTTGCTCGCGAGCCGCTATGGTAAAGCGATCCGCTTTGCTGCCGACGACATCCGTGAATTCCAAAGCCGCGCGTCGACTGGCGTACGCGCCATGAAATTGGCAAAAGGCGACGAGGTTATGTCGTTATCAATCCTCAAGCGCGTCGGTACGTTGCCAGAGGAGCGCGAGGATTATCTGCGCTTTGCCCCTTGGAAGCCGGAGAAGGAGGGCGAGCCAACCATCTCTGCCGAACGCATCACGGAAATGTCGGAGCGCGAACAGTTCATTCTGACCGTTTGCGCCAATGGCTATGGCAAACTGTCATCTGCCTACGCCTATCGCCGCACAGGTCGTGGCGGCCAAGGCATCACAAATATCGACAATATTGAGCGTAACGGTCCGGTCGTGGCCAGCTTCCCCGCAACGAAGGGCGACCAGTTGATGCTCGTCACCGATCAGGCAAAGTTGATCCGCATGCCGCTCGACAGCTTGCGCGTTTTGGGTCGCGGAACGGCAGGCGTGCGCTTGTTCAATGTCGGTGACAACGAACATGTGGTTGGCGCGGCCAAGATTGACGAAAGCGATGAGGACGACGCCGATATCTCCATTGAGAGCGGTGTCGAAGGCGACGGCGCGGTTACAGATACGCCGATAGCGGAGTAAACAAAGACACCGTCATCTTTGATCGATGCTTCGTAACCCTGAAACAAGTTCAGGTTGATGTCAGGTAGGGTGACCTTGCCAATTTAGTCGCGCTCTTCACCATCGGCAAAATGTCCGCGCTTAACCAATGTCTGCGCTACGCCTACCGTAATCATGAGCACACCGAAATAGTAAAGATACCAGATGGCGATGCCCGTCATGGTGGATCCCGAGAGCGGACCAAGCTCTGCGAAGATCAGCATGTCTGAAACTACAAACAATACCGCGCCCAAACCGACTCGGTAACGCGGAAAATTGCTGCTCCATGCCATGGCCGCCATAGCAGCGAGAATGACGCTGTAAGCAGCTACCTGAATGCCCTCGTCTTGGGTAGGCGGAAGAAAAAATGCAATGACGGGCGAGGCCAAGAATATTATCGCGGCAAGCAACTTTTGAATGAATGCCGGTTTGACGCGCCGGTGACGGAAATAGATAAACAAGGCCACCAAATGTCCGGCGGCAAATGCCAAGGCACCTGCAACCATGCCGAGTTCAATCAACCCGTCCCCTAGTGCATAAAATGCAAGCATTATAGCCAACAGGATAAATTCGCCCTGATGGTGACGGCGCAACGCAAATGGCACCAGCAGTCCGACGGCCGCCATTTTCCAGATAATGGCGTATAACCCGCCATCAATCGGTAGAAACAACCATGTCGCAGGAAAGCTTATTCCGGCAATCAAGCTACCGAGCAAATAAGGGCGTTTATGTGCGAGATCCTCAGCCATGTTCCTGTGCATCGTGCAAACACCCGCGCAAAACAAGCGGAATATGAGCAATCATATTGTCCGCGGTTAGCCCTGGTCCACCGCGCACACCAACATCGCCGTGCAGCCACGCACCCATGCTGGCCGCGTCAAACGCCGTCACCCCCTGCGCCATCAACCCACAAATGAGTCCGGTGAGCACATCACCCGATCCAGCAGTTGCCAACCAAGGCGACGCATGGCGGTTCACCAAAATACGTCCGTCGGGTGCAGCTATCCATGTTTCTGACCCCTTAAGAAGCACAACGCATTGCGCGCGATCGGCTGCTCGGCGCACGGCCTCCGCACGATTATCGATCGTTATATTTTGGAAAAGGCGGCGGAACTCTCCAATATGCGGCGTCATAACGTCCGTCGACCCCGTTGCACCGAACAAAGTGGCGGGGTCGCCTTCAAAGGCGGTCAGCGCGTCCGCATCGAGTATAGTGGGGATATTGAGGCTCAGAACATTGAGGACGGCCTGCCCAACCGATGCCCCTGCCCCCGGACCAATGGCAAAGGCAGTAACGCGATCATCGACACAGGCTAAGGACATATCCGCTTCGCGCAACATGATTGAGGTAACATGCGCGGCGTGTTCAGACAGCGCAGGCCTTTCGCCTATAAGAGTTACCAAACCAGCCCCCACAGACAATGCTGCCTGCGCAGTGAGCCTAGACGCGCCCGTATGCAGGACCGGACCGCTCCACACCATCGCGTGCCCACGACTATATTTGTGGGCGTCAGAGGTCGGCGGAACCAGTAATGGCCGCAAGATCGTCCCGTCGCCTGAAGAGTTAGGTGTAAATCCCATAGCCCATCTTGGCGCTTTGGCCTGTGCAGCGCCAAAGATTTTTGATAGCCGCGCCATCATGATCAAAAATTATGATGTACAGATTATCGGTGGCGGCCTCGCGGGCTGCGAAGCCGCGTGGCAATTGGCGCAGCGCGGTGTCCGTGTGCGGCTGTCGGAAATGCGTGGATCAGGGGACATGACGCCGGCCCATCAAACCGATGGCTTGGCTGAACTGGTATGCTCCAACAGTTTCCGGTCAGATGACGCCGAAAATAATGCCGTTGGCCTGTTGCATCAGGAAATGCGTGATCTGGGCTCACTAATCATGCAGGCGGCTGAAGTGGCCAAGGTGCCAGCGGGCTCCGCCCTGGCCGTCGATCGCGATGTGTTTTCTGAAACCGTCACAAAGCATCTTGAGAACAACGGCAATATCGAAATCGTGCGTGAGCGTGTGGACGTCATTCCGTCCGATCGGCCCGTGATTATCGCCACTGGTCCACTGACGGCGACAAATCTCGCCGAAAGCATCATGGCGAAAACCGGTGAGGACCGCTTGGCTTTCTTCGATGCAATTGCACCCATTGTCTATCATGACAGCATTGACATGGACATTGCATGGTATGCCTCTCGCTGGGACAAGGGCGATGGCAAGGATTATATCAACTGTCCGATGGATGAGGCGCAATATCGTGCCTTTCATCAAGGTTTGCTGGACTCGGATAAAGCGGAGTTCAAGGAATGGGAAACCAACACGCCCTATTTCGAAGGCTGCATGCCGATTGAGGTTATGGCATCGCGTGGATTAGACACGCTGCGCTTTGGCCCTATGAAGCCTGTTGGTCTCGACAACCCCAAAACGGGCCGTTGGGCGCATGCTGTCGTGCAATTGCGGCAGGATAACAAGCAAGGCACGCTGTGGAACATGGTCGGCTTTCAAACAAAGATGAAGCATGGTGCACAGGTAGAACTGCTCCGCACTATACCGGGCCTCGAAAAGGCGGAGTTTGCGCGGCTTGGCGGGCTACACCGCAACACCTTCATCCGCTCGCCCATATTGTTGGACCGTCAGCTTCGGTTAAAATCTGCGCCGCATATCCGCTTTGCGGGGCAAATCACCGGCTGCGAAGGCTATGTGGAGAGCAGCGCAGTTGGTTTGATGGCAGGCATTATGACAGCCGCGGAATTGGCTGGACGTAATGTTACGGCGCCACCATCGACTACAGCGCTTGGCGCATTGCTTGGCCATATCACGGGCGACGCGCTGGCCGAGGATTATCAGCCGATGAACATCAATTTTGGCCTATTCGCCCCGTTGGATGAAAAAGTGCATAAGAAATCGCGCAAAGCAGCGATGACCGGCAGGGCGCGGACAGATTTAAACAGTTGGATAGCGAGCCAAGCCATCGCAGCCTAACAACGACATCCCTGCTTTGGGGGTGCCTTGGGCCGAGTCCGGACGAACTCCTTGCGCGTCAGAAGCAGATCTTTGTTACCATCGGCACTCGCAAAGCGCTGCCCCGTTGCGGCGGCCCATTCCTCAAACGTCAGCAAATTATTGCCATCGGCATCAAGCGCCTTAAACGCCTTTGTTCGGCTACCCATCATTTCGAGCCGCGATACGAGTTCGTCCCTATTGCGGTCATAGCGGTTGAACCGCATTTCTTCGCGACTGGCTTTAGGTGCCTCGGGCGGCGTAGGTGGCGCGGGGCCAAAGGCAGGCGCATCACCCGCGGCTTCAGGCAGCTTGTCGGACAGGACTGTGGGCGGTGGCGGCGCAGGAATCAGCGACGGTTGATTAGCCATGCTTTGCCAGACCAATAATCCGCCGCACGCCATCAGTAAGGCAGCAACGCCGCCAATTAACATACGCTGCATTGCAATCGCCTCCTTGTGGATGCCTCCCGAGCAAATCGTATACCTAGATACCTGTTAATGCATGTAAAATTAACCTGAGACCTGATCCCGTCCGCACCGACATTGTCAAAATAGACAATGGACGTAAGGCCCGCGTCTTTGGCAACGGTGTAGATGGCATAGTGCAGTCTGCAACGCGTTCGGGAAACGCAATGCGCAAGGCTTCAATCGCCCAATTCCGTCCAATAGGTCGCAAATCCTGCGCACAACCTATCCAACCCGCATAGGTCACAAAAATCGCTTCAGCGCGCAACTCGGCATGGGTGTCGATGAGCTCTTGGCTGAACTGCTCATTGCCCAACAGATGCTCCCACGCCGAAGCCAACGCCTCCAATGCGCTTAGCTGAATACGGTCCCCCGCTTCATTGAGCGCCTGCAGCAATGACTCCCCCTTCGGCCGCGCCTCAACTGCGCTTGCAAAAGCTTCACGCCACCACGCCATTTTGATTTGCGCGATCATCGGCTCGCGCGCATTGCGCAATATATCGGCAAAACGATTGTCAATTTGCAGAAGCAGCGCAAATGCAGACCGAACGTCTGACCGCGCATAGGCAATTGCTAGCCGGGCGGGTGGATCCAAATCCAAAACAGCGTTCATAGTCATGTGCGCACTTTTTGTAAGGCAAAGCTATGACCGGCTTCCAATAACCAGCGCCGCGACAATATGGACACAGCCGGACTAGACCCAGAGTATTCGTCGAACGCCAGCCACAATCTTGTCCGCATTCACAAGCATCGCCTTCTCCAGATTTGCAGCATAAGGCATCGGAACGTCTTCGTTCGTGATCCGCAAAACGGGTGCGTCCAAATCGTCGAAGCCTTCTTCCATACATATCGCCAGAATTTCGCTACCAACCGAACAGGTTGGCCAGCCCTCTTCGGCAACGACCAAGCGATTGGTTTTTGCAAGGCTCGCCAAAACCGTCGCCTTGTCGAGGGGACGAATGGTGCGCAGGTCAATGACCTCGGCGCTAATTCCGTCTTCGTCCAGCCTATCCGCCGCCTCCAACGAAAGGCCAACGCCGATGGAGTAGCTAATAATGGTTACGTCGGTTCCTTCACGCATGATACGCGCTTTGCCGATAGGCAGAACATGATCGTCGCCCACGGGAACTTCGTAGCTGCGGCCATACAGTAACTCGTTTTCGAGAAATACGACAGGGTCCTCGCAACGGATGGCTGCTTTCAACAGACCTTTGGCATCGGCAGCGTCATAAGGCGCAATCACAATGAGACCGGGCACGCTGGCATACCATGGCGCATAATTCTGGCTGTGCTGTGCGCCAACGCGCGCCGCGGCACCATTGGGACCACGGAACACAATTGGGCATCGCATTTGACCGCCGGACATGTAGTTCGTCTTGGCTGCCGAGTTGATGATATGGTCAATTGCCTGCATGGCAAAGTTAAAGGTCATGAATTCGATGATGGGTCGTAAGCCGCCCATTGCGGCCCCGGTACCAACGCCAGCAAATCCATATTCCGTTATCGGCGTATCGATGACCCGGCGTGCGCCGAATTCGTCTAGCAGGCCCTGTGTGACCTTATAGGCACCTTGATACTCGGCGACTTCCTCACCCATAACAAACACGCGGTCATCGCGGCGCATTTCCTCGGCCATCGCATCGCGTAAAGCTTCGCGTAAGGTGACAGTTTGCATCGCGCCGTTTGCGGCGACAGAGATGGACGGATTAGGCTTAGTTTCCGGCACGATGGTATTTGGTGCATTCGGTGCCTTTGTCTCAACCGGGTGCGGCGCTACTGGTTTGGGTGAAGGCATAGGCACAGATTCCTCCCCCTCACCTGTAATCAACGCAATCACAGTACCCACCTTGACGCCATCGGTCCCTTCGGCAACCGCAATAGACGAAATCACACCTTCATCGACGGCTTCAAATTCCATCGTCGCCTTGTCGGTTTCGATCTCAGCCAGAATATCGCCAGATTTGACATGATCACCTTCCTTGACAAGCCATTTAGCGAGGGTGCCTTCTTCCATAGTTGGTGAAAGCGCGGGCATCTTCAGTTCGATTGCCATCAATATTGCTCCACCAGTACGTCAGTATATAGCTCGGAAAGATCAGGCTCTTGCGATGTTTCGGCAAAATCGGTCGACTCATTCACAATTTTACGGATCTCTTTTTCAATCACTTTAAGCGTGTCTTCGCTTACTCCCATTTCCGCGAGATAGGCCTTGCAACCTTCAATCGGGTCACTGTTGTCGCGGACCGACTGGACCTCATCACGGCTACGGTACTTAGCAGGGTCGGACATGGAATGCCCCCGATAACGGTAGGTTTTCATTTCCAACAATACAGGTCCCTTATCGCTGCGCACCCAGTCCAGCGCGACTTCTGCCGCACCGCGTACAGCGAGCACATCCATGCCATCGACCTGAATTCCGGGAATGCGGAAGCTTTCTCCGCGGCGGTAAAGCTGGTCTTCGGAAGATGCGCGGTTGACGCTTGTGCCCATGGCATATTGGTTATTTTCAATCACGAAAATGATAGGCAGTTTCCAAAGCTCCGCCATGTTGAAGCTCTCATATACTTGCCCCTGATTGGATGCGCCGTCGCCAAAATAGGCCAGACACACGCCACCATCGTTCGCATATTTGTGCCCGAAAGCGAGGCCAGCGCCGAGCGATACCTGCGCGCCAACAATACCATGCCCGCCGTAAAATTTATGCTCGGTCGAAAACATGTGCATCGACCCGCCCTTGCCCTTTGATATGCCCGCGGCACGGCCCGTCAGTTCGGCCATGATGATATTTGGATCAATACCATAAGCCAGCATATGGCCATGGTCCCGATACCCGGTAATTACGCTATCCTTACCCGGTGTCAGAGCAGATTGAAGTCCAATCGCAACGGCTTCTTGCCCGATATACAAATGGCAAAAGCCACCTATCAGACCCAGACCATACAACTGCCCCGCCTTCTCCTCAAACCGTCGGATTAGCAGCATGTCGCGGTAGAACTTTAAAAGTTCTTCTTTGGTCGCTTTATACGGCACCGGTTCGGTGGGACGCTCCCGATTGGCGCGTGTGGCGTCTTCGCTGACGCTTGACTTCTTGGAAGCAGATTTTTTCTCTGGGGTGGTGGCCAAAATCATTTCCTTTGGTGGAATTTTTATATGCGCGTTGAATGGCGCCTACCCAAATTCGGCAAAGCTGAAAAGCGCTTTTCCGTGACGAAAAGCACTGCATAGCTATTCATCTTTCGGCCAGTGCTTTACTTAAGCGGAACAACAACCTCGTCAGGGGCAACAACGTTCAACTCTTTGCGCATAAGTTCACCTGCAAGATCCGGGTCTACATTGTCTCGGTCCAGAAGAAGTTGCCGGTTACGCAAAGCGTCCCGTTCTTTCTGTAACTTTGCCAATTCAATCTTGCGTTCGCTCAAAGCCGCGCGATAGTCTGTCCATGCGATGATACCCGTCGGGCCGAGCAAAGCATAAGATGCGATACCGAGTAGAGCCAAAAGGCCCAGGGTCGGCCCGACGACTAACATCATGTATTCCGGTTTTTTAGCGCCTCTGACCATTTTCAAACTGAATCATATTTTACAAGATTTGGCAAGGATATCGCGGTCAGCGGAATATAGCCCGACCAGCATATATCGCAGATGCACCGAGCTCCTCTTCAATGCGGATGAGCTGGTTATATTTTGCCAACCGGTCGGAACGCGCGAGGCTTCCCGTTTTAATCTGACCGCAATTTGTTGCCACGGCTAGGTCGGCAATCGTTGCGTCCTCTGTCTCGCCCGAACGATGCGACATAACGGCTGTGTAGGACGCACGGTGCGCCATAGAAACCGCCGCCAATGTTTCCGTCAAAGTACCGATCTGATTGACTTTAACGAGCAAGGAATTTGCAAGCCCCTTGCCAATACCCATCGACAGGCGTTCCGGATTAGTGACGAACAAATCATCACCCACCAATTGTACCTCTTGTCCGATTTTGTCGGTGATCGCTTTCCAACCCTCAAAATCATCTTCGCTCATGCCATCTTCAATCGAAAGAATCGGATAATCCTTGCACAAGGCCGCGAGATAGTCGGCCATTTCATGCGGCGTAAGCGAGAGCCCCTCACCCGATATTTCATATTTGCCATTGCGAAAGAATTCGGTCGCGGCACAGTCCAGAGCCAAAACGACATCTTCGCCTGTCTTGAACCCAGCCTTTTCAACCGATGCCATGATGAAATCCAACGCATCCCGGGTTGATGCCAAATTAGGAGCAAAACCACCTTCGTCGCCTACCGAGGTTGCCAGTCCCTTCTCATGCAGGCCCTTCTTCAACGTATGGAATATTTCGGAACCCCAGCGAACAGCTTCTGCAATGGAGCCTGCGCCGACGGGCATGACCATGAATTCCTGAAAATCAATTGGGTTGTCGGCATGCTCCCCGCCATTGATGATATTCATCATCGGCACTGGCAGGAGATGCGCATTGACGCCGCCCACATAGCGATACAGCGGAAGCCCGCGTGCGTCAGCAGCCGCTTTCGCGACCGCAAGGCTAACGCCCAGTATCGCATTTGCGCCCAAATTCGATTTATTATCGGTGCCATCAAGATCAATCATGACCGCATCGATATTCTCCTGCTCTTCCGCATCCAGTTCAACAAGCGCCTCAAATATGGGACCGTTAACCGCCTCAATCGCGTGAAGCACGCCCTTGCCCATATATTTGGAAATGTCGCCATCGCGCTTTTCAACGGCTTCGTAAGCGCCTGTCGATGCACCAGATGGCACGGCAGCACGGCCGAAGCTGCCGTCCTCCAGTACAACATCGACTTCAACCGTCGGATTTCCTCGGCTGTCAAGGATCTGGCGTGCGTGAATATCGATGATAGCTGTCATAACTAGGGTCCGTTCGTGCGTGTGAGGGATTATGTCAGCGCGTCTATCCTTGTGATTGGGATTTGGCAACGACGCACCGATCATATCGATTTTAAAACTAAATTTGCGGTGCTATAGTTGACTAAGGCACCCGCAGTACAAATATTGATGTGTAGCAAGACAATTTCTTTCGCCCCCAGTTGTATAAAAGGAGTCATTCTTATGGCCGAGACCAAAAAGCCCGCAGCCGCCCCTAAGCCAGCAGCAGTAAGGCCTGCCGCAAAGCCAACCTCCAAGCCTGCCAAGGCCAAGCCGGCGGCACCAAGGGCTGTAGCTAAGGCACAACCTAGCAAGGGCACGACTGATAATACAAAATCAAAAGTCAAATCCAACATGAACGACTTTAAGGCCCAAGCCACCGACACCGTCCGCGCGGCAGCCACCAAGGGCAAGGATCGTGCCACCGAGGCAGTTGGCAGCATCAGCAAACTTATTCGCGATAGCGCTGGCACCATAGACGATAATGTCGGCAAGCAATATGGCGACTATGCGCGCAGCGCAGCCGATATGGTTGAAGGCTTCGCTGGCAAGATGAACGCCAAGGATGTCGATGTGTTAGCCGAAGATGCACGGCAATTTGTCCGCAAAAGCCCTGCCGTCGCTATTGGTGCAGCCGCCGCAATCGGCTTTGTACTAGCAAGGCTAGTCCGTTCGGGTGGGAAAGACTCTTGATTAGTAACACAGGCAGCATTGCAAAATGCTGCCAATGTCCGATAAGCGGGCATGATGAAGATTGAAGAACCACAGGTGGAAGCGTTGGAAGAACTAGCGCCACCGATTGAACCAAGCGCGAGTGAACAGATTGCGTTGGTGATAGAGGACCTGCGTGCGATGGTGAAGGCAGAAATGCGTTATCATCGGTCGCGGCTTGATTACACACGCCACGTATTCCGCTGGTCATTTCGCTATGGAGCAGTCGCGGCATTCGCATTTAGTGGGGCATCGATTGCGCTGGTACTTGGGTTGGTCCTTACTCTTTCGCCGTTAATTGGCCCATTGGCGGCAACTTTGCTCGTCACTATAAGCTTTGTGACCATCGGTATCGTTTTTGCTGCATTTGCCCGAAGATGGATGCGGAAAGTTTACTTCCCGGAAATGCCGAAAAATGTCGACGATATTACCTGAAGAACCCGATGCCACCGACCGGCAAAGCGTGATTTTGTCCAATGCTGAGCGGCGGTATTTACGGCGTAAGCTCAAGAGCAGCTTAGCCGCCACGCGTGACATCCTTGACCCACGTAATCAACTGCGACGGTTCGTCGAACGGCAAACCACACAGGCCAAACAGATCGCAGACGGGACAGTTCAAATTGCGAAGAACAATGCCCCCGTCATTGGTGTTATAGGGGTAAGTGCCTTGTTAATTGCGGCGCGCGGTCCAATTTCGCGTTGGATTTCAACGCTACGACACAGTAAGACTAAAACGCCCTCCAGCAAATGACATAGGAACGATATATGAGCAAGATTGGCGACAGCATCAAATCCGCAGCTGATAATGCGAAAGATAAAACATCACGTTCAAGCGCTATGGCGCGTCAAAAAGCTTCGGTGGTGATTAAAGTAGGCAAAGATGCCGCCGTTACTAAGGTAGAGCAGTCGAAGGTGATTGCCCGTCAGGCAAAAGCAAAAACGATTGAGGGTGTGGATAAAAACCCCTTGGCAATTATATTAGGTGGAATTGCCATCGGCGCGATAGTCGGAGCACTTTTGCCGCGCACCGAACGCGAGACCAAAGTGTTGGGTAAAGCAGGTAAGAAATTGAACAAGAGAGCCCGTAAAATAGCAGAAGCTGCAAAAGTTGCTGGTATGAACCAAGTCGACACGCTTGGGCTAAATGGGGAAGCAATGCGTGCGCAGTTCACAGAGCTTGTCAGCAAGGCCGGTCTCGCTCTAAAGGCCGCGGGTCAGGCGGCTACAGAGGCGGCTAAGGAAAAAAATTAAGGATAGTGGTTTGAGCGATACGAAATTACATCTCGTTTTTGGTGGACGCGTTGACAACCCACAAACGTTAAAATTTACCGACCTCGAAAATTTAGACATCGTCGGGATGTTTCCCGATTATGCAAGTGCTGAAGAAGCTTGGCGCGGAGCGGCGCAGCGCACGGTTGATGATGCTGAAATGAAATATGTTGTGGTGCATTTGCACAAGCTTTTGCAACCCGATAGCTGATAGCAAAAAGCAAACGCAGTTAAGACTGTCTATACCGCCACAGCAATAGTGGTCGCGCTAGCAATAATCCGGCGATAAACCCACCAATGTGCGACCATATTGCGATAGATATTCCCAAACCGGGCCCTACAAAGCCAAGCGCAAGATTTAACCCTGCCCAAGCAATGGTTAACTGCAACGGCCGCGCATATTCTGCAGGAATTGGCCCCCAAGCTTTTGGCTTTTTGTTCGGAAAGAGTAATACATAAGTGCCAATAACACCAGAAATCGCGCCGCTTGCGCCAATGGCTGGGACCATCATGTTCATAGACATGGGCCAATCCATAAATGATGCAAGGCACTCCATAGCTGCTGCGACATATGCCGATCCGATGTAAAGCGCGAGATAGAGCCCACCGCCCAAAACACGTTCCACCATCTTACCGATGAGCAAAAGCATCAGCATGTTCATCACGACATGCGCGATGCCGCCATGCAGGAATGCCGCCGAAAGGGGCGTTAAAAACGCAGGCACGAGGAACCCGATGTCGGGAAATGCAGCACTAGAACTACTGAGGCGGATCGGGGATAGTCCGCCCGATATCACCGCATTTTGCCACCAAGACGGAACCAACAATATTGAAGCGATCACCAAATTGATGGCAACCAATGCATTGGTAACAGGGCCACGGGGAAACTGCATGTCAGGCCGTTAGACGCTTCTCACCGAAGCGCACAATCAGATAAACTCGATTTTCGATACGAGATAATATTTGTCGCCGGACGGCACAGTCAATTCGACTTCGTCTTCGACAACGCGCCCAATCAGTGCGCGGCCTAATGGCGAATTGTACGAAATTCGTCCAGCTTTTGCGTCGGCTTCGGTTTCGCCAACAAGCTGATAGCGCACGGACTTATCATTTTCATCTAGCAAGGTAACGGTCGCACCAAAGACAATCTTGTCGCCCGACAGGGTAGAAGGGTCAATGATCTGTGCACGACCGATCTTGTCCTCAATTTCCGAAATCGCTGCTTCAACCTGCCCCTGACGCTCTTTTGCGGCGTGATATTCGGCGTTTTCCGATAGATCGCCATGCGCGCGCGCTTCCTCGATTGCTTCCACAATCAAAGGCCGCTCGTCACGAAGGCGCTTCAGGTCGGTCGTAAGCTTTTCATAGCCTTCGGCCAACATCGGATATTTCTCAAAACTCGCCATCAGGCAAAAACCCTTCGTCACAAATATATCCCGACCGGACGCGCGTTAACCACCCATCCGATATGCAGTTCAATGGTCGGGGAAAGATACTGCTCTTGTTAATAATAGTCTTGAAGTGGCCGAACTTCAAGTTGCCGTTGTTGCAGCGCGGCAATCGCCTGCGCAACCGCCACACTTCCCGCAGCCGTCGTATATTGCGAAACCTTGCCCGCAAGCGCGGAACGGCGGATTTCTTCGCTGTCTTTCAGGCTTTGCCAACCTTCGGTCGTATTGAATATAAGCTGGATTTCACCATCCTTAATTTTGTCGACAATGTGCGGCCGACCTTGGGCGACCTTGTTAACGCGCTCAACCTCAATGCCCTGCGCCAGCAAATAGTCGGCAGTGCCGCCAGTCGCGCAGACTGTAAAGCCGCATGCGATAGCTTGGCGGACCGCAGGAACAATCACGGGCTTATCGGTGTCTTTCACGGACACGAATAGCTTCCCGCTCATTGGCGGTGGCATACGCGCACCGATTTGCGATTTGGCAAAGGCCGTCGCGAAGTCGCGATCAATGCCCATGACTTCGCCCGTTGATTTCATTTCGGGCGACAGCACGGGATCAACACCGGGGAACCGATCGAATGGGAATACCGCCTCTTTCACCGCAATATAGTCAATATCAAGATTGATGGGCGGCAAGTCTTTCAACATTTCGCCTGCCATAACGCGCGCCGCGATCTTGGCGATGGGTGCGCCGATTGCTTTCGCGACGAAGGGCACGGTGCGGCTTGCGCGTGGATTGACTTCAATCAGATAAACTTCACCGTCTTTCACGGCGAATTGGATGTTCATCAAGCCGCGCACACGTAGGTTAATCGCCAGCAATTCCGTCTGACGGCGGATTTCCGCAATGATATCGGCAGGTAGGCTATATGGCGGGATAGTGCACGCAGAGTCGCCGCTATGCACGCCGGCTTCCTCAATATGTTGCAAGATACCCGCGACAACAACTTCGTCGCCATCGCATAAAGCATCAACATCGACCTCAATCGCATCGCGCAGATAGCTGTCAATCAGCACGGGCGAATCGCCGGATACGATGACCGCCGTCTGGATATAATTTTCCAGTTGGGCTTGCGTGTCGACGATTTCCATCGCGCGACCACCAAGAACATAGGACGGCCGCATCAGTACAGGGTACCCAATGTTATCAGCAACCTTGATCGCTTCTTCGCGGCTGCGCGCGATGCCGTTTTCGGGCTGCTTGAGCTTCAACTTATTGATCAGCGCGGCAAAACGCTCACGGTCTTCGGCCAAATCAATGGCATCGGGTGACGTTCCCAATATTGGAATGCCCGCCGCCTCAAGCGCCTTCGCCAAATTCAGCGGCGTTTGCCCGCCGAACTGAACGATAACACCTTTTAACGTGCCATTCTGTTGTTCAACATGCAGGATTTCGAGGACATCCTCGGCGGTTAACGGTTCGAAATACAAGCGATCGGACGTATCATAGTCCGTCGAAACCGTTTCGGGGTTGCAGTTGATCATGATCGTTTCATAGCCAGCATCCGCAAGCGCAAAGCACGCATGGACGCAGCAATAATCAAACTCGATTCCCTGCCCAATACGGTTTGGTCCACCGCCCAGGATAACGATTTTCTCGCGGTTAGTAGGCGCGCTCTCACACTCCGGCATACCAATGCTTGGCGCCTCATAAGTGGAATACATATAAGGCGTTTTTGCTTCAAATTCGGCAGCACAGGTGTCGATACGCTTGAACACAGGACGCACGCCTAATTTGTGACGCAGCGCGCGCACTTCGTCTTCGGTCACGGCACCCGCCATCGCGCGGGCAGCCTGCATCGCAATGCCCGAACCACGGCGAACTGCCGTTTCCATGCCGGGCCGCATATTGACCGATTCCACCGCCAGATAGGCAAGTCGCTTGTCGGAGAAGCCCATGGCCTTCAAACGGCGCAGCGCCTCTTGGGTATTGGGCAGACCGTTAGTCTTAACATCATTCTCGGCGGCGATGATTTCCTCAAGCCGTTCGAGGAACCATGGGTCAAACTTGGCGATAGCATGGATTTCCGCGACGCTCATGCCCTCACGCAGGGCTTGCGCCGCGACCAGTAACCGGTCGGGTGTTGCACGGCTGAGTTCGGCGGACAACTCGTCCTTAGATGCGCCGCGCAAAGCATCGATATAATTGAAGCCCGACAAACCGGTCTCAAGACCACGAAGCGCCTTTTGCATGCTTTCGTGGATATTGCGGCCAATCGCCATCACTTCGCCTACCGATTTCATAGCCGTATGCAGCAATGGTTCGGCCCCTTTGAACTTTTCAAAGGCGAAGCGCGGGATTTTGGTGACAACATAATCAATCGTGGGTTCAAACGATGCCGGTGTTGCGCCAGTGATGTCGTTGGTTATCTCATCAAGGGTGAACCCAACGGCCAGCTTTGCCGCAACCTTGGCGATGGGGAAACCCGTCGCCTTTGACGCCAGTGCTGAAGAACGCGACACGCGCGGGTTCATTTCGATGACGATAAGTCGGCCATCCTTCGGATTGACTGCGAACTGTACGTTCGAACCACCTGTTTCTACACCAATTTCACGCAAGCACGCGATGCTCGCATTGCGCATAATCTGATATTCTTTGTCGGTCAGCGTCAATGCTGGAGCAACGGTAATGGAATCGCCTGTATGCACGCCCATCGGGTCAACATTTTCAATCGAGCAGATGATGATGGCGTTGTCAGCGCGGTCGCGGACAACCTCCATCTCATATTCTTTCCACCCGAGTAGCGATTCTTCAATCAACACTTCAGTCGTCGGCGACGCATCCAAACCGCCCGTGACGATCTTGATAAATTCATCGCGGTTATATGCAATTCCGCCGCCGGTGCCGCCCATGGTGAAGCTTGGGCGGATAATCGACGGCAAGCCAGTGCGTTCCAGCACTTCGAGCGCCTCATCCATCGAATGCGCGATACCCGAACGCGCCGATTCCAGTCCAATCTTAGTCATGGCGTCGCGGAACTTGATCCGATCCTCAGCCTTGTCGATAGCTTCGGCATCGGCGCCGATCATCTTGACCCCATATTTCGCCAGCGTGCCATCGTTGAACAACGCCAAAGCCACGTTCAATGCTGTCTGCCCACCCATTGTCGGCAAAACCGCGTCGGGGCGCTCTTTCTCGATGATTTTGGCGACAATTTCTGGCGTAATCGGCTCGACATAGGTCGCATCCGCCATATCTGGATCGGTCATGATCGTCGCCGGATTGGAATTGACGAGAATGATGCGGTAGCCCTCCTCGCGCAGCGCCTTACACGCCTGCGTCCCAGAATAATCAAATTCGCACGCTTGCCCAATGATGATGGGGCCAGCGCCGATGATGAGGATGGATCTTATGTCAGTGCGTTTGGGCATTAGGCTACCTGTCGCTTGAGAATACAGGCCGCAGCCAAGATGCTATTCGATAAAATTCCCACATGATGAACAGCTTTATATTCCCATTTTTGTGGAACATTCGGAGCGGTCATCCCATCATCCCCGCGAATTTTTCGAACAGATAATGGCTGTCTTGAGGGCCGGGTGAGGCTTCGGGGTGGTATTGTACCGAAAATGCGGGCTGGTCGGCGAGTTCGAAGCCGCAATTGCTGCCGTCAAATAGGCTGATATGCGTTGCCTTCGCATTGGCGGGTAAGGTCGCTGCGTCCACCGCAAAACCGTGGTTCATACTGGTGATTTCGACCGCACCGTCGCTGAGGCGCTTTACCGGATGGTTCGCGCCACGATGGCCCTGATGCATCTTCTCGGTCTTCGCGCCAACCGCGAGACCAAGCATTTGATGACCAAGGCAGATGCCGAACAAAGGTTTTTTGGTTTCCAACCATTTTTGGATCACCGGCACGGTATATACGCCGGTTGCGGCAGGGTCGCCGGGGCCGTTGGACAAGAATAGGCCATCGGGCGCATGGGCCATGATTTCTTCGAAAGTTGCGGTGGCCGACACCACGGTCACGTCGCAACCTACGTCAACAAGGTTGCGTAGGATGTTGTGTTTGATGCCATAATCAATGGCGACAACTTTTTTGCGGCTCTTGGCTGGTGTTGTATAGCCTGCACCCAGCTTCCAAAGCCCTTGATCCCAACCATAAGTTTGCAACGTCGTTACATCCTTGGCGAGGTCCATGCCTTCTAATCCGGCCCAAGCCTTTGCCTGCGCCAACATGGTGGGCACATCAAAGTCACTACTGGCGGAATGCGCGATCACAGCGTTTGGCGCGCCCGCAATGCGGATCAGCCGCGTCAGCGCGCGGGTATCCACGCCGGAGATACCAATGCGGCCATTGGCCTTCATCCATGCGTCGAAATGCTGCGTGCTCCGGAAATTGGATGGGCCCGTCACATCTTGCCGGACAATCGCGCCCAAGGCATGCGGGTTCAACGCCTCGACATCCTCTGGGTTCGTGCCAACATTGCCAATATGAGGAAATGTGAAGTTGATAATTTGTCCAGCGTATGACGGGTCAGTCATCACTTCCTGATAACCCGTCATCGCGGTGTTGAAGCAGACTTCACCAACGGCTTGCCCCTCGGCACCAAAGCCCCTGCCCCAGATGACTTCCCCAGACGCCAGAACCAATACCCCCGTCGCTCCAGAAGGCGCGCGCGATGAGTTGGGGTCGGCCATGATGGGGTCGCTCCTGATAATCAGATTACAGCAATGTCGCTAAGGCACCGCGCCTAGAGATGACGCGCCTAAGCGTCAATGCGGAAATCGAGAAAGCTGTGGAATGTTTTTGCACGATAAGTCTTCAACTGCCACACCCAACTTGTTTCAGGGTGACGGAATTTGGATGTTCGTCTAACGACATTTAAGTTCAAAATATCGGAAACACATATGATTCGTGATACCATTAAAGCTGCTCAAATCATCGCAATGAAAGCGGGCGATAAAGACCGTTTGGCCGCCGTCCGCCTGATCCTCGCCAAGATCAAAGACCGCGACATAGAGCTTCGCACCGCATCCCAGCAGCCCGATGACGACGCGATGGTGGTTGAGGTGATGCAGAAAATGATCAAGCAACGCCGCGAATCGATAGTCTTATATGAGCAAGGTGGCCGCGCTGAGCTTGCGGAAGTTGAGGCGGCGGAACTGGCAATCATCGAAGATTTTCTGCCTACGCAACTAAGCGACGCGGAAACCAGCGCGGCGATCGAGGGAATCAAAGCCGAGCTTGGCGCAGAAACCTTGAAAGATATGGGCCGCGTCATGGCTATCCTGAAAGAGCGTCATGGCCCACAACTCGACATGAGCAAGGCCAGTGCTCTGGTGAAGGCTGCGTTGGGTTAAGGTGGCACTTACCCCGCAATGGCTGGACGAATTGCGAGCGCGGATCACGCTCTCCGCGCTGATCGGACGCACGGTCAAGGTTACAAAGGCTGGCCGCGAGTTTAAGGCATGCTGTCCGTTCCATAACGAAAAATCGCCCAGTTTCACGATCAACGACGAAAAAGGTTTCTACCATTGTTTTGGCTGTTCCGCGCATGGTGATGCCATTCGTTGGATGACCGACCAGCGCGGCCTGTCTTTTATGGATGCGATAAAGGAGCTGGCAGCAGAGGCCGGCATGGAAGTCCCTGCCCCGGATCCGAAGGCAGCGCAGCGTGCCGAAAAGGCAAACAGCCTATATGATGTAATGACGGCAGCACAGGACTGGTTTGTAACGCAATTGCTTTGTGTTGAGGGTTCCGCTGCGCGCGGATATCTAAAGCAACGCGGATTTACGGAGCAAACTATCCGCGACTTTGGCTTCGGCCTCGCGCCCAACAATCGCACAGGTTTAAAAACCGCGTTGAAGCAATTTGGCGACCAGATGCTGATTGAGGCAGGATTGCTCATTTCGGTCGATGGCAAGGCAGCCTATGACCGGTTTCGTGGACGATTAATGATCCCAATCCGCGATCCACGTGGCCGCGTGATAGCATTTGGAGGTCGGATTTTAGGCGAAGGTGAGCCGAAATATCTCAACTCACCGGACACGCCCTTATTCGACAAGGGCCGAACGCTCTATAATCTCGACAAATGTTCGCCAGCGTCGCGTCGGACAGGCCGCGTAATTGTGGTCGAAGGTTATATGGACGTCATTGCCCTTGCGCAGGCGGGCTTTGCCGACGCCGTCGCGCCGCTGGGCACTGCGCTTACCGAGCAGCAGATCCAGATGCTGTGGCGGATGACCGAAAGGCCTTTATTATGCTTTGACGGAGACTCTGCAGGGCAAAAAGCAGCCATGCGGGCAGCTTTACGCGCCCTTCCATTGTTGAAACCCGGCCATAGTCTTCAGTTTGTGACCTTGCCCGAAGGACAAGACCCCGACGATCTTGTGAAGGCATCAGGAGCCGCTGCGCTTACAGCGCTCCTAGAATCCTCTCAGCCGCTCGTAGAGAGGCTATGGAGGGCGGAAGTGTCTGCTGCCCCACTCGATACGCCGGAGGACCGTGCGGGCCTTAGGCAGCGTCTGGGAGCACATATGGCAAATATTGCGGACGGAGAAATTCGTCGCCATTATGGCGATGCTTTTCGCGAACGGATCGATAATCTATTCGCGCCGCGACGCAGCGCTCCATTTATACCCTCCGGCCCCTTTGTGCGCGGAAGAAAGCCTGGATGGAACAAGACGCAAACATTACCACCAGGCACGGAGACCAAGAGTTTCAACGCCAAGGGTTCCGATTTTCTTGTCCAAGGTGTGCTAGCGGCACTGTTACGCCATCCTGCGCTTATTGCACAACATCATGAGGCGCTGAGCGACTTCGTCCCGCCCGATCCGAATCATGCGGCTTTGCTCAACGTGATGCTCAACGAATCTTTCGGCAAAGAAACGCTTGATACCGAGGGCCTAATTACCATATTGGGTGAGAAGTTGTATAATGTCGCATCTGCATTACTCCACAGCAACGGTATGGTGTTTGCCTTTAACCGTGCAGAGTTTGGTGCGGGGGGCGACGGTTTTTCCAACGCTTCAAAAGATTTGGGTGAAGCAATCAGGCTTATGAAGCAGCGTCCGGCGCTGGAAGAAGCTCTGGAACGCGCCACGCAGTTGGCGGGCTTGGAGATGACTGAAGAGACTTTTGCCGAACAGCAAAGGTTGCGACACGAAAAAAAGGCATTTGACGATCGTATCATCGAATTTTTTCGGCGTGATGCGGATAGTTTGTAAGTTCATCGGGGAATTATTTTGGCAAGTCGCGCGAATGAAAACGAAGAAGATATTGGCGAAAACGGTGATACTCCGCTGATTGATTTAAATGATGCGACCGTCAAAAAACTGCTCGCTAAGGCGAAGCGCCGAGGCTTTCTGACGTATGATGAACTGAATTCAGCGCTGCCGCAGGATCAGATGTCATCCGAACAGATTGAAGATGTTATGTCCGCAATCAACGACATGGGCGTACAGATTGTTGAGAATGACGAAGCTGGCGATGATAATGAAGCTGGCGATGATAATGAGGACGATGTTGAGGAAGAAGTCGAAACCATCGACAATATTTCCGAAAATGACCCCCGCTCGCTAACAAACACTACCAAGAAAACGGGCACTGGCGAACGCACTGATGACCCCGTCCGCATGTATTTGCGGGAAATGGGCGCGGTCGAATTGCTGTCCCGCGAGGGTGAAATCGCTATCGCCAAGAGGATCGAGTCTGGTCGCGACACCATGATTTTGGGCTTGTGTGAGAGCCCTATCACATTCCACGCGATCATTGACTGGTCTAACGCGCTCAATGATGGCGAAATGCAGTTACGCGAAATTCTTGACCTCGATGCCATGCTTTCGAAAGAGCCTGCCCCTGAATCGCTGACCGAAGATGGCGAAGAAGAAGGTGATGGCGAAATCAGCGAGAAAACCGCTGGTCCTACCTATAAAGAGGAAGATGAAGTCGACGACGAACCCGAAGCGGCAAGCGACGACGATGATGAGAACATGACGGAGCGGCGCTCACGTCCTGTTGAGGAAGAAGAAGAAGATAACACCCTTAGCCTCGCGCAGATGGAAGAAGCCTTGAAGCCCGCTGCACTTGAGCGCTTCGCCAAGATCACCTCGCTTTTTAAGAAATTCTCGAACATTCAGCTTGAGCGTATGCGCGCACTGAACGCTGGGGAGGATTTTTCTACAGCTTCGGAAAACAAGTATCACAAATTGCGTGAAGAACTGACTGCCGAAGTTGAAAGTGTTCAGTTCCATGCAAACAAGATCGAATATCTGGTCGATCAATTATACTCCTTCAACCGCCGCCTGACCGCCCTTGGCGGTCAGATGCTGCGCTTGGCCGAACGGCATAAGGTTCCGCGCAAAGCGTTCCTAGACAGCTATATGGGTCATGAGCTGGATGAGAACTGGCTCGCCGAAGTGTCAAATATCGATAAAAAATGGACAGCCTTCGCAACGAACGAAGCCGAAAGCGTGGAGCGCATTCGCAGCGAAATAGCTGACATCGCGGCCAATACTGGCATGTCGCTTGGCGAGTTCCGCCGTATCGTGAACATGGTGCAAAAGGGTGAGCGCGAAGCACGCATCGCGAAAAAGGAAATGGTTGAGGCGAATTTGCGCCTCGTGATTTCCATTGCCAAGAAATATACCAACCGTGGTTTGCAGTTCCTAGACCTTATTCAGGAAGGCAATATCGGTCTGATGAAGGCGGTCGACAAGTTTGAATATCGCCGTGGGTACAAGTTCAGCACTTATGCAACCTGGTGGATCCGTCAGGCGATTACGCGTTCGATAGCGGATCAGGCACGGACGATCCGTATTCCAGTGCACATGATCGAAACGATCAACAAATTGGTGCGTACAAGCCGCCAGTTCCTGCACGAACAGGGCCGCGAGCCTACTCCGGAAGAAATGGCCGAACGTCTTTCCATGCCGCTTGAAAAGGTACGCAAGGTGATGAAAATTGCCAAGGAACCGATCAGCCTTGAAACCCCAATTGGCGACGAAGAGGACAGCCATTTGGGCGATTTCATCGAAGACAAAAACGCGATCATTCCGGTGGATGCGGCAATTCAAGCCAATTTGAAGGAAACAGTGACACGCGTTCTGGCGTCTCTGACCCCACGCGAAGAACGCGTCCTGCGTATGCGTTTCGGCATTGGCATGAACACTGACCACACGCTTGAGGAAGTCGGGCAGCAATTCAGCGTGACGCGTGAACGTATTCGCCAGATTGAAGCCAAAGCCTTGCGCAAACTCAAGCATCCAAGCCGCAGCCGCAAAATGCGCAGCTTCCTAGACCAATAATACCTATTTTTATTTTTAGAAATGGGCCTCTTCTTAAAATCAGGAAGGGGCCCTTTTTCTATAGACGAATAACATGTGCACACCGCTACAACATCTTGTGCCGTGTCGCGTAATATAATGTTGCATATCCCGATTGGCGCACTTAACGAATTAACCGTTCGATTAACAAAAAGGGTTCGTCCATGCGCTTTGAAGGCACCGATAATTACGTCGCCACCGATGATCTGAAGGTCGCCGTTAACGCCGCCACAAAATTGCGTCGGCCTTTACTAGTCAAGGGTGAGCCGGGTACCGGCAAAACCGTTCTAGCTCAGGAAATTGCGACAGCGCTTGGTGCCCCGCTCATCGAATGGAATATCAAGTCCACGACCAAAGCGCATCAGGGCCTATATGAATATGACGCCGTAGCCCGCCTACGCGACAGCCAATTGGGCGATGAGCGCGTACATGACATCAAAAATTACATCAAAAAAGGCAAACTGTGGGAGGCCTTTACTGCTCCCCAATTGCCCGTGTTGTTGATCGACGAAATCGACAAGGCCGACATCGAATTTCCAAACGATTTGTTGCAAGAACTCGATCGCATGGAATTTTTCGTTTACGAAACGCAAGAGACCGTCAAAGCGGTCGAGCGCCCCATCGTCATAATCACATCCAACAATGAAAAAGAGCTACCGGACGCTTTTCTGCGCCGCTGCTTCTTCCATTACATCAAATTCCCCGATCGTACGACGATGCAGGCGATTATCGACGTCCACTTTCCCGGTATTCAAAAAATGCTCGTTTCGAAGGCGATGGACATTTTCTACGAAGTCCGGGATGTGCCAGGTCTCAAGAAGAAGCCAAGCACAAGCGAATTACTCGACTGGCTGAAGTTGTTGCTGCATGAGGATATGCCATTGGATGTGCTTCAGTCGCGTGACCCGACCAAGGCAATCCCGCCTTTGCACGGTGCGCTGCTCAAAAATGAACAAGATATCATGTTGTTTGAGCGGCTTGCATTCATGGCCCGCCGCCCCAACAACTAGGATTCCGCTAGCGCCGCTCGTTCGCCAAAAGCCTAATCGGTCACTTTAGACAGGATCCAACCGATGTTTTTCTCATTTATGGAAGAGTTGCGGTCTGCCGGCATCTCGGCATCACTGAAGGAACATCTGGCCCTGCTTGCGGCGTTAGATGCTGACGTGATTGGCCAAAGCCCAGAAGAGTTTTACTATCTGGCGCGCGCGACGCTTGTGAAAGACGAAGCGTTGCTTGACCGTTTTGACCAGGTGTTCGGCAAAGTGTTTAAGGGCGTCTTTACGGAATATGGACAAAATCCAGTCGATGTCCCTGCGGATTGGTTAAAGGCTATTGCCGAAAAATATCTCTCGCCCGAAGAAATGGCGAAGATAGAGAAAATGGGCAGCTGGGACGAGCTGATGGAGACGTTGAAAAAGCGGCTCGAAGAACAGGAAAAGCGCCATCAGGGTGGTAATAAATGGGTCGGCACTGGCGGCACATCACCTTACGGCAATTCAGGCTATCACCCTGAGGGCGTACGGATTGGAGGCGAATCCAAGCATAAGCGTGCGGTCAAAGTGTGGGACAAGCGTGAGTTTCAGAATCTCGACAACACTAGAGAGCTTGGGACACGAAACATCAAAATTGCCATGCGCCGCCTGCGCCGATTTGCCCGCGATGGAGCGGTAGAAGAGCTAGATATTGATGGCACTATCAACGGCACAGCGCGGCAGGGCTGGCTGGACATCAAAATGCGTCCGGAACGGCGCAATGCCATAAAAGTGCTGCTGATGCTGGACGTTGGCGGGTCGATGGATCCGTTCATCAAGCTTTGCGAAGAATTATTCAGTGCGGCCACTAGTGAATTCAAAAATTTAGAATTTTTCTATTTCCACAACTGCCCCTATGAAGGCGTTTGGAAAGACAATAAGCGCCGGTTCAGCGAACGCACACAAATGTGGGACGTACTCCACAAATTCCCCCACGATTATAAGGTGGTGATGGTTGGCGATGCCTCCATGAGCCCTTATGAGATCACCCATCCGGGCGGTTCGGTTGAACATTTCAATGAAGAATCGGGCGCGGTTTGGATGAACCGTATCACCAGCACCTATCCTGCGACGGTTTGGCTGAATCCTGTGCCGGAAAAGCAATGGGGCTATTCGCAGTCGACAAAGATCATCAAGGAACTGGTCAATGACCGCATGTATCCGCTGACGCTAGAGGGTCTGGATGACGCAATGCGCGAACTCAGCCGCAAGCACGGGCATTAATATAGCAAATTTTTGCGCCGTTCTTCGATCCAATCACGCTCATCGATAGACGTTAAGTCATCAAATTCCTCTGGTGTACTATCTACAGCATCAACCCATTCGCGCAAAGCTGGCCCGCCATTGATGACATCAATGGCTAGCTTGCCCAGTTCATACTCGTATGGAAAATCGCGCCAAAGATCATAGTCCGGATACAAGCGCCGGATGGCCTTGAATGCCAATGTCTGCAAGCGCCAAGGCCGGAAGGCCTCATGATCGTAGCATGTTCCTTCGGCATGGATATGCACGCCATGGCAAAGCTGGTGCACATGTTTGTGGAATGTTGGTTCAAACCAGATTTCGCGCAAGCTGCAGCCTCTCAGCCATGAAGGTGCGAAGCTATGCATTTCAGCGATCACGGCGCGCGCATCCATATCAGGTGCACCAAATATCTCGAGCGGACGCGTTGTGCCCCTGCCCTCGGACAAGGTCGTGCCTTCCAGCAAAACGGTCCCCGCATAAGCCCGCGCCATATTGACGTTCGCAGCATTAGGGCTTGGGTTGATCCAAAGCCGGTCCGCCGGCCAACCGAACCCAGGAGCAGCGTCCGGGGCATAGCCCTCCATCGCGATAACGTGATAATCGACATCAATCTTATAATAATCGATGAACCATTTTCCCATCTCGCCCAGCGTCAGGCCATGCCGCATAGGCATAGGCCCTGCTCCGACAAAGCTTTCCCATCCCAAACGCAGCGTAAGGCCCTCTACAGGGCGTCCGGCGGGGTTTGGGCGGTCAAGTACCCAAACCGACTTTCCATGCGCAGCAGCAGCCTCCAGCATGTACAGTAACGTGGTGATGAACGTGTAAATACGGCACCCCAGATCCTGCAGATCAATGAGGAGGACATCGAAGGTCTCCATAGAATCTGCGGTTGGACGACGCACTTCTCCATACAGGCTGAACACGGGTATGTTGTGCGTGGGATCCATGAAATCTGGAGATTCCATCATATTGTCCTGCTTGTCACCGCGCAGGCCGTGTTGGGGGCCAAAAGCGGCCGTGACATTTACGTCTTCCAATACCGCGAGTGCGTCCAGCGAATGCGTAAGGTCCGCCGTAACGGAAGCGGGGTGCGCCAACAAAGCAACGCGCTTGCCTTTCAAGGGCGCGCGCAGCTCGGGTTCTGCCAAAAGGCGATCAATTCCAAATTTCATGCCGCGCTTCGTGCCTCCAGTTGCACGGCAAAGCAATCCTTATGATGAAAATCCGGCTTGCCCGCAGGGTGCGCTGCAGCCCAATATGAGATATCACCAGTTTTCGTAGCAATAACTGCGCTGATGCCTGCCCGCAGGCTGCGGCCCTGCCACGCATCGGGTAATATGATTGTCGCCATAAGCGTAAGCGCATCGGCCGCTTGCGCGACTGTGATGATTGGAGCATCTATGCCCAAATTAACCATCTTAGAGCGATAGCTGGCAAATTGATATGCGGCCCATTGGCGCGACGGCGAAAAATTAAATTCTAAATAACTATCATCTTCAAAATTTCCGATAAATACCTCAAAACAAGTGCTTTTCCATAATCCATCCATGCGATCCGGATTTGATTGGACCGGTATTTCAAGTGCGCTGACTTCGCCAGATACGCGATAGGCCAATAAATGTTCGCCGTTTTCCGCACGCGTAAACGTGACACCAATATCCTCAATGCCGCCCGAATCCGACTGCGCGTGACAAATCAACGGCACTTCAGTCATTGAAATATTGGCCAATGTCGAAACTCCATGCTAGGCGCGAACGCGTTATGACTGCTTATAAATCCGATCTCCTCCGCCTGCTCGATGCACGTGGTTATATTCACCAAACAACCGACGCTCCGGCGCTGGACGCATTGGCATCACAAGCGATTGTGCCTGGCTATATAGGCTTCGACGCGACCGCGCCATCGCTTCATGTCGGCAACCTTGTCTCGATCATGCTGCTGCGACGTCTGCAGCAAGCTGGCCACAAGCCAGTGGTCGTTATGGGCGGCGGAACAACCCGGATTGGTGATCCAACGGGCAAAGACGAAGTCCGCAAGATGCTGACCGACGACACGATCGAAGCGAATATCCTTTCGATCCGAACAGCATTCGAGAAATTTCTAACATTTGGCGACGGCCCAACGGACGCCGTGATGGTCAACAACCATGATTGGTTGGGGCAATTGGGATATATTGAACTGCTGCAGCAGGTTGGTACGCATTTCACCATCAACCGCATGCTGGCATTCGATTCGGTGAAGCTCCGCCTTGACCGCGAACAGCCGATGACCTTCCTCGAATTCAACTATATGATCTTGCAAGGCTATGACTTCCGGCATCTGAGCAAGACTATGGGCGTTCGCCTGCAAATGGGTGGGTCGGACCAATGGGGCAACATCATTAACGGTATGGAACTCGCCCGCAGAATGGATGGTGCGGAGGTGTTTGGCCTAACAACCCCGCTGATCACCAAGGCCGACGGTTCAAAAATGGGCAAGTCTGTGTCTGGCGCGATTTGGTTGAACCGTGATCAGTTGCCTGACTATGACTATTGGCAATTTTGGCGGAACACGGACGATCGTGACGTTGGGCGGTTCCTGCGCTTGTTCACTGACATATCTTTGGACGAAATTGCGCGGCTTGAATCGCTGGGCGGTTCGGAAATCAATGCGGCGAAGATTGCATTGGCAAACGCCGCGACCGAGTTGTGCCGTGGCGCCGATGCGGCTATACTTGCTGCAGAAACAGCGCGAAAAACATTTGAAGAAGGCGCATCCGGCGGCGATTTGCCCAGTATTGATGCATCGGGTGAGATTTCCGTCATTGATGTGTTGGTTGCCCTTAACTTCGTTGCGTCAAAGAAAGAGGCGCGTCGTATGATTCAAGGCGGCGGCGCGCGGGTTGATGGTGACGCGGTAACTAACGAAGACGCGGTCATCGCGACGCAGGCGGGCCCAGTCAAAATCTCGGCGGGGAAGAAAAAACACGGGCTAATCAACTTCGTATAGGCCACGGCGGCTAACCGCCGCGCAACGTCGCTACGCCTGCGTCTCGTTCAAACAAATATAGCGCCACCCGCGCCGCTTGACCGCGTGCGCCATCAAGCCCGCCGTCGCGGTCAAGCAATAGACGCGCATCATCGGCGGCAACGCCGATCAGCGCACGCACCTGTTCGGGTGTCGCGACGCGAAACGGGTTTTCGCCCGACTGTCTTGTGCCCAGCAATTCGCCCGCACCGCGCAATTTCAAATCTTCCTCCGCGATGCGAAAACCATCATTTGTCTCACGCATCAATGCCAAGCGCGCCCGCGCCGTTTCCCCAATTTGCATGCTGCGCACCAATATGCAGATGGATTTTTCCGATCCACGGCCAACGCGTCCACGCAATTGGTGGAGCTGCGCGAGGCCAAAGCGGTCTGCTGCCTCAATCACCATGAGGCTCGCATTTGGCACATCAACACCGACTTCGATAACCGTTGTGGCAACCAACAAGCGGGTTTCTCCAGCCACAAAACGTTCCATGACCGCGTCTTTTTCAGGCCCACGCATCCGTCCGTGCACCAACGCGACCTGATCACCAAAGCGCAAACGCAAATGTTCAGCGCGTTGTTCGGCAGCGGCAAGGTCACTTTTGTCGCTTTCCTCCACCAATGGGCACACCCAAAATGCTTGTTTTCCAGCGGCAAGATGCCGCGCGACGCCATCGACCAACTCCGCCAGACGGTTTTGCGACATCACGCGGGTTTCAACCGGCGTTCGCCCTGGAGGAAGCTCGTCGAGGATCGAGCTATCCATTTCGCCATAAGCCGCGAGCGCAAGGCTGCGCGGGATTGGGGTTGCGGTCATGACCAACAAATGCGGCACGCCCTTGCCCTTGCGGGAAAGCATCAGACGTTGCGACACGCCGAAGCGGTGCTGCTCATCAATCACCGCAATCGCCAGCGCCTTATAGGTCACAGCTTCTTGAAAGATGGCGTGAGTGCCGACCAAGATATGGATCGACCCATCGGCCAACCCCATCAAAGTTGCCTCACGTAAGCTACCTTTTTCGCGCCCGGTAAGAATCGCGATGTTGATTGGCAGCCCCGAAAGTAATTTTTGCAGGCTAGCATAATGTTGCCGCGCCAAAATTTCGGTGGGGGCGAGCATTGCCGACTGCATCCCTGCCTCAACACCGCGCAAAAGCGCCATTAAAGCGACCATCGTCTTGCCGGCGCCGACATCACCTTGCAACAGGCGGAGCATGGGCCGAGACTGCGCGATGTCGCCCTCAATCTCCGCAATCGCGCGCTGTTGCGCCCCTGTAAGCGCAAAGGGCAATGCTAGTTTTGACACCAAAGACCCGTCGCCGCATATCGGCATCGCGGCGCGTTTATCCATCGCCGCACGGATTAAACGCATCGCAAGTTGGTTGCTTAATAGCTCATCATAAGCCAGCCTATCCCGCGCGTCTTGGTCATCCTTGTTGTGTAGTAGGTTGATTGACTTCGACCAACTTGACCATCCCCGACTGGATATCAAAGTCGGTTCAATCCACTCCGCCAAATCCGGCACAGCTTGTAAAGATGTCGCCACCAATTGGCCCATACGCTTGTTTGTCAGCCCATCGGACAAGGGATAAATTGGTTCGGCCAACCCCGGCGACGAGTTACTGTCGAGGGGGACAATATGGTCGGGATGCACCATCTGAAGTTCGTCCCCATAACGGTCCAATTTGCCCGATATGATGCGTTTTTCCCCAACAGGAAGCTGTTTTCGCGCCCAACCGCCATTCCGGCCAAAAAAGGTCAGCGTAATGTAATTGCCTCCCGCGTCCGCCGCAAAGATGCGTAATGGCGCGCGCGGACTATTCCCGCCCCGATGATCCATGACTGTAACAGTTAGAATGATGTTTTGGCCCACATCGGCCGCATCCAAACAGGACACAGACTTGCGATAGGTCCAACTGCTAGGAAAATGGTACAGAACATCCTTCACCCGTTCCAACCCAAGCCGCTCTAACGGCTTGGCAAGACCAGGACCGACCCCCTTTAGGGCACGTATGTCTGTAAATAACGGATTGAGTATATCGGGGCGCATGACTAGGGCCGCTTATAACCCGATAATCATATTCCACCACAAGCTTAAAGGACGCGCGCCATGGACGCTGACCCCTATCGTCGTAAATTGCATTATCGCGCGCACCACCGTGGCACGCGTGAAGCCGACGCTATGGTCGGTGGATTTTTCGATCATTGTTCTGCCGAATGGGGCGAAGAGGAATATGCATGGTTTGAGCGTCTGCTGGAGGAACAGGATGTCGACATCATGGCATGGGCGCTTGGCACGGCGGAGCCCGACCCCTCCTTTGCTGGCCCGTTAATGGATCAGTTGATGCAACTGGATTTCATTACGCTTCCGGAAGGGCTTAGCACCCATAAGTCATGATTGACCTGCAGCGCATCATTAGCAGCCGCCAAGCGATGACGCTGGCGTCGGTTCCCAATGGCTTTGCGCCGTTGTTGCTGGCGGACCTGACGCGGGCGGCGAAAACCCGCGCGCTCTTTATTGCGCCCGATAAATCGGCGATGCGCGCCATTGCCGATGCGGTGCCTTTTTTTGCGCCGGAAATCGAAATCCTTATTCTGCCGAGTTGGGACTGCCTGCCTTATGACCGCGCCTCGCCATCCGTCGCGGTCACATCACAGCGTATGTCGACTCTGCAAGCGCTGCAGCAACCTGCGAAAAAGAAGCAGCTTGTGGTTACGACCGTCGGCGCGGTTATTCAAAAATATGTGACGCCTTTTCGCATTCGCCAGACAGGCGAGCGATTAACTGCTGGCCGCGAGATTAGCCGCGAACGGCTTGCGTCTTTGCTGCAATCCAACGGCTATTTCCGCGTCGAGACCGTCGCCGACGCTGGCGAATTCGCGATACGCGGCAGCATTGTTGATCTGTTTCCCGCTGGTAGCGAAGTCGGCCTTCGCCTCGATTTCTTTGGCGATGAAATTGAAAGCATCCGGCGTTTTAATCCAGCAGACCAGCGCAGCATTGATCAAGTCGAACATTTCGACATCCTACCTGCCGTCGAAGCTTTAATGGATGAAGAGGCGATTAAGCGCTTCCGTGTCGGTTACCGCGAACGTTTTGGCGTAACCGCGACAGGCGACCCAATATATCAAGCGGTCTCCGAAGGCCGCAGACTGTCCGGCATGGACCATTGGTTGCCTTTGTTCGAAGAGCGCATGGCGACGATATTCGACCATGTTGGCGCAGACGCACTGGTTATCCGCGACAGCGGCGCAATCGCCGCGGGACAGTCGCGGCTCGATTCCATCACCGACTATCATGAAAATCGCTTGAAAGCACAAGCGGCGGAGCCGGGAAGCTATCGCCCGCTCCCGCCGGAAATGTTGTATCTCAGCAGCGATGAGCTTGAGCAATTATTTGCGGATAACGCAGCACATCTGATCACGCCGTTCGCGCAGCCGGACACGGCAAACATCATCGACTTTGGCATTGGCGCCGCGCGCGATTTTGCACCGGAACGGGCACTAAAGGCCAATGTGTATGAAGCGGTAGCCGCGCACCTTAAATCGCTGCATGCCGCCAAAACCAAAACGGTCATCGCCAGCTACTCCGGCGGCGCGCGTGACCGACTGAAGAGTTTGCTGGCGGATCATAAGGCGCCCACGATTGTCTCAGTCGACAGTTGGCAGCAAGCCTTGGGCGTCGCTGCCGGCCAGACCGCCATTGTCGTCCTACCTCTGGACCATGGCTATACGACACCAGATCTTGTCGTATTGAGCGAGCAGGACATGCTTGGCGACCGTTTGGTGCGGCGTCAGAAACGGCGCAAGTCGGCGGACGCATTCCTCGCCGAATTGGCGGCGCTAACGCCCGGTGACCTTGTGGTGCACCAAGACCATGGTATCGGACGCTATGATGGCTTGATTTCCATCCCTGTCGGTAACAGCCCACATGACTGTGTGGCGCTGACATATTCAGGCGGCGACAAATTATATGTCCCTGTTGAAAATATCGACGTGCTGTCGCGTTATGGTTCGGACAGCGAACATGTCGCGCTCGACAAATTGGGCGGCGAAGCGTGGCAGCGGCGCAAGTCAAAGCTGAAAGATCGCATCCGTGCCATTGCTGGCGAGTTGCTCAAAACCGCCGCCGAACGCGCATTGCGGGCGGGTTCGGTTATTGAAGTTGATGGCCCTGCTTATGCGAGCTTTGTCGACCGCTTTCCTTATGAGGAAACCGAAGATCAACTTCGCGTGATTGAAGAAGTGCTGCAGGACCTATCCGCGGGCAAGCCTATGGACCGTCTGGTCTGCGGCGATGTTGGTTTCGGCAAGACCGAAGTAGCCATGCGTGCCGCCTTTGCCGCCGCCATGGCCGGTCTTCAGGTCGCGGTCATTGCGCCAACCACCTTACTGGCGCGGCAGCATTATGCGAACTTTGCCGAACGTTTCCGTGATTTGCCTTTGAAACTGGGTCGCCTGTCGCGGCTTGTGCCCGCGGCAGAGGCCACGCAAACGCGTGAGGGCCTTGCCGATGGGACCGTGGACATTGTGATCGGGACGCATGCCGTGTTGGCAAAATCGCTCGCATTCAAGCGCCTTGGCCTTGTCATCGTGGACGAAGAACAACGCTTTGGCGTTAATCACAAGGAACAACTCAAGGCACTCAAAACAGACGTCCATATGCTCACGCTCACCGCGACGCCCATCCCGCGCACATTGCAAATGGCGATGTCGGGCTTGCGTGAGCTGTCGGTCATTCAAACCCCGCCCGTCGACCGTCTGGCCGTGCGGACATATGTCATGCCGTGGGATCCCGTTGTGCTGCGGGAAGCCTTGCTGCGCGAACATTATCGCGGCGGGCAAAGTTTCTTCGTTGTACCGCGCATTACCGATTTGACCGAAATCGAAGAATTTCTGCGCACCGAAATACCCGAAGTGAAATCTGTCACCGCGCATGGTCAAATGTCGCCCACCCAAGTCGAGGAACGGATGAGCGCTTTCTATGAAAAGCGGTACGATGTTCTGCTTTCAACGACCATTGTCGAAAGCGGCCTCGACATTCCAAGCGCCAATACTTTGATCATCCACCGCGCCGACCGTTTCGGCCTTGCACAATTATATCAACTTCGCGGCCGTGTGGGGCGCTCCAAAACGCGTGCTTATGCCTATCTGACTCATGAACCGAACCGTGTGCTTACCGAGACAGCGGAGAAGCGCCTGAAGGTGCTAGGCGACCTCGATAGCCTGGGCGCGGGTTTCCAGCTTGCAAGCCATGACCTCGACATTCGTGGCGCAGGCAATTTGGTCGGTGATGAGCAATCCGGCCATATCAAAGAAGTCGGCTTTGAATTATATCAATCGATGCTGGAAGAAGCGATATTGGAAGCACGCGCTGGCGCGCAAGGACTGGCGAAACCGCGGGGCGGATTCTCGCCGCAAATCACCATCGACGCGCCCATCCTCATTCCGGACGACTATGTCCCCGACCTGTCGGTCCGCATGGCGCTGTATCGCCGCTTAAACGATCTCGAAGAGGGTCAAGACGTCGAAGGCTTCGCTGCGGAAATGACGGATCGCTTTGGCCCAATTCCCGAACCCACGCAAAATCTGCTTAAACTTATCCAGATTAAGCAAAACGCCCTTATCGCGCAGGTCGCCAAAATTGAGGTCGGCGCGCGCGGGACATTGGTTAGCTTCCATCAGGATACGCCGCCCAATGTCGCGGGCTTACTCGCTTATGTCGACAAGCTTGGCCAAACGGCGAAGTTGCGCCCCGATAGCAAGCTCGTGATTAACCGCGTTTGGGGCGACCCTGCGGCGCGGCTCAACGGGTGTTTACAACTGTCACGCGGCCTCGCCAGTCTGGCGCGTAAATCGGGCTAATCCTTGCGTGGAGTCAATCGTCGAGACACTTGACGGTAAATTCCATGCCTAACGAATAATCTTGCCCCCAATATGGCCGCTGTTGGATTCAGCTTTCGTCCGCAGGCTTTTGCGCTTACATCGCAGAAATGATCGACGGTTTCGGACGCAATATCGACTATTTACGGATATCGGTGACCGACCGTTGCAATTTTCGTTGCACCTATTGCATGCCGGAAAAGCAAAGCTTTCTGCCGCATAGCGACCTACTGACCTATGACGAAATCATGGTTCTTGTGGAACGATTCATCGCGCACGGCATCCGCAAAATCCGCCTTACTGGCGGCGAACCGCTTGTGCGGCGCGATATCCAAATCTTGATCGACGCGCTGGGTCAGCATGTCCGCAACGGCAAGCTCGACGAACTGACCATGACGACCAATGGCAGCAGACTGGATCAATTTGCGCCGTTGCTCGCATCGGCGGGCATGAAAAGAATAAATGTCAGCCTCGATACGTTAGATGCAGATGCTTGTCGTCGTATCAGCCGCGGCGGCGACCTCGACACAGTATTAGCCGGCATCCATGCGGCGCGCGTGCACGGTTTGGATGTCAAAATCAACATGGTCGCGCTGAAGCAGCAGAATGAAGACGCGCTATTGCCGATGGCGCATTTCTGCGCCGAACATAAGCTTGATCTTACGTTGATAGAAACCATGCCCTTGGGCGCTGGTGTTTTGGAACGCGAAGAGAGCTACATATCGCTCGATGATTTCACAGTGCCGCTTCGTGAGCTTTATGATCTCCATTCTTTAGCCCATAAGAGCGCCGGCCCTGCCCGCTATTGGCGCGTTGAACCATTGGGCCTTCGCCTTGGTCTCATCACACCCATGAGCCATAATTTTTGCGATCATTGCAACCGGATCCGCCTGACCACCGATGGCAAGATTTACATGTGCCTCGGCTCCGAACTGCACGTCGATTTACGCAAAGCGCTGCGTGAAGACACGCTGGCCGATGTCGATTATTTGCTTCAAAAGGCTTTGCGGCTTAAACCCCAACGCCATGAATTCGAAACCCAGCTTGCGCAGCCCGATTTGCGGCTCGCGCGGCATATGAATGCAACAGGTGGATGAACCCGAATATGCAACTTGCGATCATCTCGTCGGCAACACCGCAAGCGCGTGAAGCCGAAGCACTTTTGCGCGAAGTGCATGAATTTGTGCCGCTCGACAGCGCCGATGCGGTCATCGTGCTTGCTGGTGACGGACACATGCTTCAGGTCTTGCACCAATTACTGGAAAGCCGTCGCGACATTCCCGCTTATGGCATGAATCGCGGGACAATTGGCTTTTTGATGAATGGTTGGGATGTGCATGACCTTCCCAGACGCTTGCAACGCGCCAAGTCCTTTTCTGTCCATCCGTTGACGGCAGAGATAACCACAATCAGCGGTCAAAAATTCACATTGCCCGCGATTAACGAAGTGTCGCTGCTGCGCGAGACGCGTCAGGCGGCCAAGCTAGAGATTTCGGTCAACGGCAGAGCCGTCATCCCCGAACTGATCTGCGATGGCATATTGGTTTCAACACCTGCGGGGTCCACCGCGTATAACTTATCCGCCAATGGCCCTATTCTACCTTTGGACTCCTCGTTGCTTGCTTTGACGCCCATCAGCCCTTTTCGGCCGCGACGTTGGAAAGGCGCAATTTTACCTGACCGTTATGTCATCCGGATCAAAATATTGGAGGCCATTAAAAGGCCGGTGAGCGCCGTCGCAGATCAACGCGAAATTCGCGACATTGCGCAGGTCGAAGTCGCCCTGGACCGCAACCGTGCACTGACTTTATTGTTCGATCCAGAGCATGCTTTGGATGATCGTATTGCGATGGAACAATTTATTGTCTGAACGGGCAATGGGCGCTTGCCAAAAGCAAAAAAGCGCTGCTATAGGCGCGCCTCTGCCCGAGAATATCGGGCTGTTCCCTGGTAGCTCAGTGGTAGAGCAGTTGACTGTTAATCAATTGGTCGGGGGTTCGAATCCCTCCCGGGGAGCCATTAATGCCTGTCATGGCATTGAATAATATAAATATTATTAGTTTCCAGATTCTTGGTATACACTTTGTATACACTTTTTGCTAAGCTGAGGTCCTATCGCCTTATTCTGGTTGATGGCCCCCACTGTTCCTCCTTAAATATTATTCAGCTCAAGGTGTTTTCGGGAATTTACTACTGGACGAACTACAACCGAGGGTTAAGTTCGTGACATGTCGCACCGCAAGCTCTCAATTGGTCAAATTCTCCGATACCCGCGTGAGTTTTCACCAACCAGTCCCATGATAGATGGGGTTACGAATTTTTGGCATATCACGCACTTAGATAGCTTCGCTCGTCCGCAGTTAGAAAAAGGTATAAACCCAATAGCCCCCGTCAAAACGGCAACAGGAAGTCGCAGGCCGGCAATCCGCGAACGCCCTTTGGCTTTGCGGGCAGTACCCGCTTCATATCAGCAATAGGCACAAGGCATCTTCCAACGTCCACAGAGGCCAGCTATACCGATGGTAATTCTTTTGGCAGATCGCCATAAAAGGACAGCTGGGCTTCAGTATTTCTGGAGCTGAGGGAGAGACAAATGAAAAAATTATTGGTTAACGCCTGGAATTTCATATTTAACAGCGATGTTAGTCCGCTCCGGCATATTCCTGATGTCTCAACGCGGCACTATGTTCTGCAAGCGTTAGGCGCCATGTGGGTTCTCGCATTTAGCCTTGCAATCGGCAGCTATACATTCTTTGCTTTCAATCTGATCGGGCACGTCGTTTTGATCGGTGCCGCTGCCATTACGATTGCGAC
>NZ_CAMAYF010000001.1 GCF_945862485.1 Sphingorhabdus sp. EL138 | reverse complement strand
GCGCGAAGGGCTTTGCCGAAGCTGGCCTGCCGGATCCAACGATTTACGCATGAGCTACGCGGTTAAAGAAATTTTCCTGACCTTGCAGGGGGAGGGCGTGCATGCGGGCCGCCGCGCGGTATTCTTGCGCTTTTCCGGCTGCAATTTGTGGACGGGGCGAGAGGAAGATCGCGCCATTGCCATTTGCCAATTTTGCGATACCGACTTTGTCGGCATCGACGGCGAAAATGGCGGGCGGTATGATGCCGAAGCGCTGGCCGCTAAGGTCGCTACTTTATGGGGCGATGGCACTGACAATCGCTATGTCGTGATTACGGGCGGCGAACCCATGTTGCAGGTGGATGATGGGATCGTCGACGCGCTTCATGCCCAAGCTTTCCAGATCGCGATTGAAAGCAACGGCACGATAGAGGTGCATCCCGGCATTGATTGGATCTGCATCAGTCCAAAGGCTGGATCGGACGTTGTCCAGCGCACCGGCGACGAGTTGAAGTTGGTCTGGCCGCAACCCACCAGTGACGTGGATGCCATGGAGCAATGGCAATTTACCCTTTTCCTTATTCAGCCAATGGATGCAGGCGACATTGGTGTAAATGCCACCAATGTCGCAGAGGCCACACGCTTCGTCATGGAACGGCCAAAATGGCGCTTATCCTTGCAAAATCACAAGATTTTGGGCCTCCCCTAGCTAATTATAAAATTGCTTGAAACCTCTTCCTGAAAGTGACAGTCTTGTTACGGGAAGAGGAGAGAGAAAATGGCAAAAGCCCGAGAAGCGTCTTTGCGCGCGTATAAAAGCTATTCGAAACGCATGTCTGACCATGTCGCTATTGCGTTGGTGGTGTACACATTGGCGTTGATATTTTTGGTGACGCCGACGATTGAATCACGCGGAATGTCGATTTTTCCTTATTTTGTCTTGGTCCTTTTGGTCGCTGCCGTCATTCCGCTCTGCCGGAATCTGGAGCGGCGTTGGCAGGCACTGTGCGCGACGGCCCATCCAGACGACGGCCTGGAAACGCAATATGTCACCGACCGGTTGAAATTGTGGGGCGCCGCGATTGCCATTCCGGCTGTGTTGGCGGTGCTATTCACGGTTTTTTGACGGCCGGTTGATTGACGCTGTAACGGCCCGCGCCTAAGCGGGAATCATGCTGACACCACAACACGCTCTGGATCGCGCGCAAAATCTCGTTTCCCAAGCCATGAAGGCAGGCGCCGACGCGGCGGATGCTGTTTATGTCTGCGATGCCTCGACGGAGGTACAAGTGCGGCTTGGCCATTTGGAAGATGTCGCCCGCTCCGAAGGCGAAGATATCGGCCTGCGTGTGTTTGTGGGCCAACGTTCCGCCACGATTTCATCATCCAACATGAACCCCGACATTCTGGCAGGGCTGGTCACGCGCGCCATCGATATGGCGAAAGAAGCGCCTGAGGACCAATATGCCGGCCTTGCGCCGCAGGACCGTTTGCTGACAGGGGCTATTCCAGATTTTGACAGCGATGACGGCCTTGACCCTGACCCAGCATTGCTGCGTGCGGCGGCGTTGGAATGTGAAGACGCGGCACGCGCTGTACCGGGCGTCACCAATAGTGAAGGTGCAGGCGCCAGCGCTGGACGCAGTATTTTTGCACTGGCCACCAGCCATGGCTTTGCGGGCGTCAAATCCGGTTCCGGCTATGGCATGTCGGCCAGCGTGCTTTCGGGCGATGGTGATGCGAAGGAACGCGATTATGACTGGCGGTCCACGCGACATTTTGCCGACCTTGATAGCCCAGCCAGCATCGGCACGCGCGCAGGGGAGCGCGCGGTCAAGCGGTTGAACCCCGGCACGGTCAAGAGCGGTCAGATGCCCGTTGTGTTTGACCCACGCGTAGGTGGATCGTTCGTTGGTCATTTGCTCGGCGGTATTAGCGGTTCGGCGATCGCACGCAAAACCAGCTTCCTGTTGGAATCGCTTGGCGCGCAATTGTTCGACAGCAGCATTTCTATTATCGATGACCCGCACCGGATGCGCGGCCTTGGTTCACGTGCCTTTGATGGTGAAGGCCTGCCTACCGCGCGCCGTTCGATCATCGAAAAGGGCATGCTGACCGGATGGTTGATGGAAAGCGCGTCGGCGCGGCAATTGGGGCTGGAACCCACAGGCCACGCCAGTCGCGGGATCAGCGGCGCACCGGGTGTCAGCCCATCCAACGTGCATCTGGAAGGTGGCAGCATCAGCGTCACGGAACTGATCGCCGATATAAAACATGGCGTGTATATTCATGAGCTTGCAGGCCAAGGCGTGAACCCCGTCACGGGCGATTACAGCAGGGGTGCCGCGGGTTTCTTGATCATCAACGGTGAAATTGCCGGCCCCGTGAGCGAATTCACCATTGCGGGCAATTTGAAGGACATGTTTGCGGCCATGACTGCGGCCAATGACCTGGAATTCACCCGCAGCGTGAACGTGCCGACATTGCGTATTGACGGCATGATGATTGCAGGTGCCTGAGCGGCATCTTGACCGCGCCGCCGTTGTAGCCGCCACGCAAGAGGCTGCGGCATTGGCCTTCGCCAGTTGGCGCGCGGGCGCGGCAGCGGACACGAAGGTTTGGGAAAAGAACAAGAATAATCCGGTCAGCGACATCGACATGGCGGTTGACGCGTTGCTGACCACAAGGCTGCGCGCCATTTTGCCCGAGGCCGCGTGGCTGTCGCAAGAAACCGTGGATGACCCATCACGGCTGGACGCGCGACTGTTGTGGCTGGTAGACCCCATAGACGGTACCCGCGATTATGTCCGCGGGCGCAGCGGCTGGTGCGTCTCGGTGGCGTTAGTGGCCGATGGCCTTCCCGTTTTCGCCGTAATGGCCGCGCCGGCGCAAGGCAAAGTCTGGGTGGCAGCGCACAAGGAAGGCGTGACCTGTAACGGAGAGCGGTTGACGGGCAGCACGCGTTTAGAATTCTCCGGATCGCGCGTGCCTGCCGATGATTTGCCAAAACTGGATGCGGATCTCGTGACGGTGACCAAGCCTAATAGCATTGCCATGCGGATGACGATGGTTGCCTGCGACCGTGCAGATCTCGTCGCGACGTTGCGATGGGGCCATGAGTGGGACATCGCGGCGGCGCATTTGGTGGCGCAGGAGGCAGGCGGGGTGGTCACAGACGCGTTGGGGAGACCTATACGCTACAACAAACGCAAGCCCTTGGATTTTGGCCTTATCTGCTGCGCGCCGGGAATTCATCATGCGGCGGTGGAGCGCCTGTCGGGTAGGGCGGCGCAACTGCGCTTAGCTAGGCCGCGTCCATAAGGCATCGCGGTTCATATCACGGGGATTGTTCGCGACCGCGTCGATAAACGCCCTGCGCACCCATCGGAATTTCTCTGGTCGGCTGGTGAAAATCCGTTGGTCCCAAGCCTGCGCGCCGGACGCGCGTACCTTGCGAGCAATTTCGCCGTAAATCCCGGCGGCAGATAAGACCGCCCAGCGGGCACGCAAGGGCAAATGCTTTGCGCCAACGCGCGCCGATGCCTCATAGTTTTCTGCCTTGTCAGCGAGCCAGTGACCCATCAGCGCCAGTTTTTCGCGGTTATGCGGCTGCATATGTTCGCCGGGCCCGATATCGAGCTTGGCGAGCCAGTCATAGGGCAAATAGCAACGGCCAGCCGCGTCATCCTCTGCAATGTCGCGGGCGATATTGGCAAGCTGAAACGCAAGGCCAAGGTCGCAGGCCCGGTCGAGGGTGGCGTCGTCATCGGCTGCTACACCCATAACCACTGCCATCATGACGCCAACTGCGCCTGCGACATGGTAGCAATATTGATATAGGTCGCTTTCGCTGCGCGGGTGCCAGTCGGCGGCGTCGAGGGCAAAGCCTTCGATCACATCCTCTGCCATGCGCTGCGTAAGGCCACATTCGCGCGCGACCACACCCAAGCAATCAAAGGCTGGCTCGCTTGTAGGCGTTCCGGCGAGTGCCATTGCGGTCAATTCACGTATCACTTGCAACCGCGCCTGCGGGTCTGTGACCGCCTCCATCGCGCCGCCATGGTCTTGGCCATCGGCCATATCGTCACATTTGCGGCACCATGCGTATAGCAGCCACACCCGTTCGCGCGTCGTCCGGTCAAACAGGCGGCTGGCGAAGCGAAAGGATTTCGATCCGCGCGAGATGCTTTCTTGGGCAAAGGCGACAAGTGCGGGACGGTCCATTATCCCCTATCCGCTTGCGAGAGGGAAGTCACAGATCGTCTGCTTTCATCTGGAAGATCGTTTTGTGCGGCACATAAGCGGCCATTTTGTCCAACAAGCTACCCAGATCATCATCGACAAGCATAATCCCGGCATGTTGTGGCCGGATGAAGCCAACGTCGATCATATTCTGGTTAAACGCAATCAACTGGTCGTAAAAGCCTGCGACGTTCAACAGGCCAACGGGTTTTTGGTGATAGCCAAGCTGCGACCAGCTAATGGCCTCCCACAATTCATCCATTGTGCCGACGCCACCGGGAATAGTGATAAAGCCGTCGGACATGTCGGTGAAGCGTTGCTTACGTTCGTGCATGCCAGATACCACATGCAATTCGGTACAACCCTTGTGCGCGACTTCTGCGCCAACCAACGCCTCTGGAATAATGCCAATCACTTCGCCGCCCGCTTCCAGCGCGCTATCGGCCACTGCGCCCATCAGGCCCAAACGTCCGCCGCCATAGACAACGCCAATGCCGCGTTTGGCCAAGGCCTTTCCGACTTCGCGGGCGACATTAATATATATGGGGTTTTCCGGCGTTGCTGACCCGCAATAAACTGCAAGGCGTTTCATATATGTGCGTCCTTTAGCATTAATGCCGCCGTTGCTTTTGCGCTCCCCACAACACCGGGAATGCCAGCGCCGGGATGCGTACCTGCGCCCACAAAATACAGGTTTGAAATCGCGTCATCGCGGTTGTGCGCGCGCATATAGGCCGATTGCCACAATACGGGTTCAAGGCTGAACGCGCTGCCCAAATGGGCGGACAAGTCGCGGCTAAAATCGGCGGGGGTATAATGGAACTGGGTCATGATGCGGCTGCGGATATCGGGAATTAGGCGGCGTTCCAGCTCGTCCAATATCCGTTCCTTCATTGCCTCACCCACATCGCCATCCCAATCATGCGGCGCTTTGCCCAAATGGGCGACGGGCGCGAGCACGTAAAAGGTGGAGCAACCTTCGGGCGCAAGGCTTGGGTCCGTGATGGTGGGGTGATGCAAATAAAGCGAGAAGTCCTTTGGTACGACACCATGATTGAAGATATCGTCCAGCAGCCCTTTATAGCGCGGGCCGAACAATATCATATGGTGCGGGATACCCGGCCATGTGCCCTTGATACCCAAATGCAACACGAACAAAGAAGGCGACCAGCTTTTTCGGCGCAAAGCATTGCTGGCCCGTTCGCCGCGCTTATTCTGGGTCAGCAAGTCTTTATATGTGTGCATCACATCGCCATTTGATGCGGCCATGTCGCAATCCATGCGCCAACCGGACTTTGTCCGCACGCCTATGACCTTGTCACTGCGTGTTTCAATTTCTTCGACCGAATCGCCCAAACGAACGGTCCCGCCAAGCCTTTCGAAATGCGTCACCATGGCGTTGATGAGGCGGTTTGTGCCGCCCTTGGCAAACCAGACGCCGCCTTCTTTTTCGATGGTATGGATGAGCGCATAAATTGCGCTGGTGCTCATCGGGTTGCCGCCAACGAGTAGAGTGTGAAACGACAGCGCTTCGCGCAATTTTTCATCTTTGACGTAAGACGAGACAATCGAATAGACTGAACGCCACGCCTGATATTTCATCAACGCCGGCGCGGCCTTTATCATGGAGGCAAAGTCGAGAAAGGCAACCGAACCCAGCTTTTTATAGCCCTGTTCATATACGCCCTTTGAGTATTCGAGGAACTTGCGATAACCCTCAACATCTTCGGGGTTCAATTTCTCAATCTCTGTTTTCAGGCCCGGCGCATCGTTGGAATAATCGAAATTAGTGCCATCCGGCCAGTTGAGGCGGTAAAACGGGAATACCGGCATCAATTCGATGTCGCCCGCGATGCTATGACCGGACAGCGCCCATAATTCTTCTAGGCAAGGCGGGTCCGTGATCACGGTGGGGCCACCGTCAAAGGTGAAGCCATCCTTCTCCCAATAATAAGCCCGGCCACCTGGCTTATCCCGCGCTTCGACGATTGTGGTCGATATACCTGCGGACTGCAGACGGATGGCGAGTGCAAGGCCACCGAAGCCAGCGCCGATAATGGCGGCTGTCTTGCTCACTTCTTTTTGCTCCAGATCGCTTTTATCGCCCGTCCTATGGGAATGGGGGGCTTTCCGGAGAGGATACGCACCATATCACCGACCGTTGTATTTCCAGCGTAAAAGCGCTCGATCAAGTCGGGTTGAAGCCGGTAAAAGCGTTCCAATATCTTGTATCGGTCTGCACCATCCGCACCGCGGAAGAGCATGCGGTTTAGCATGCGGAAGAATGTGCCCTTGCGCCAATGTGTCTCCGCCCGTTGCCGCAGCGCGAGGTTCAGCTTGTCGCCATCCAAGTCAGGCTGCTCGGCAATGAAAATCGCGTTGCGCACGGCATCTGGCAAGGAGTAGCTGGTGACGGGTTGAAAAAAGCCACCCCGCGCGCCCGCCTTGGCGGTCCGGCCACTACCGCTATTCCAATAGCTGTCCAGATTGCCGCCCATCACCACCGGCAGAACGCCATTTTCCTCACGTAGGATGCGTTCGACTTTCCAGCCTTTTTCGTCAGCATAAGCCGCAAGCCGTTGCCGCAAAATGCGCGGGTCATGATGTGGCTTGTCGCTATAATAAGTGTCCTCGACAAACAGCTTATCCATGCCGAAGGGCAGGACGTACACGAAACGATAGCCATCATGTTGGTCCACTGTGGCGTCCATGACGATTGGCTTGGTGAGGTTGTGCGGTTCGGACAATTGCATCAACTGCCCCGTGAATTTTTGCCAACCACAGTCGAGATGATTCAAATCGCCCGCGCCGCGCGTATCGATAACACCGCCTGCGTTAATTCGCTGCGCACCGTCGAGCACCACGAGGCGCGGGGATACGGCCTTCACTTCACGGCCGAGCATGAGGGACGATGCCGGAAGTTCCTTGCGCAAGACCCGATCAAAATGTTCGGATTCGATGCTGTAGTAAATGTTATCAAGCGACCGGCTGTGCGCGGGAAAATTCACGTCATAACCCGACCAGCCATAGGTGACCAAAGGCGCCGTCAGCCACCGATGCTCTGGCAAAATGTCGCTCGCGAAATAACTCCAGATATGATTGCCGCCAAAGCTTTGGCCTTGTTCGATGAGAACAACATGTAACTCGGGGCGTATCTTGGCGAGTGCCAGCGCGATTAGCCCTCCGGCAAGACCGCCACCAACAATGGCAACGTCGCATTTGATGTTTTCGAGAGTCACGCCAATGTCCTAGCGCAGGCATACTGCAAGCGAAAGAGGCCTGCCACTGTAATGCACAGCTTTATAGGGTCAGGACCACTTAAATCCACCTTCGCGGTTTGAGGCCATACTGTTCAGTGCAAGGCGGCAAGCGCAGGGCTTAGTGGTTCTAAGTCCAAGCTTGCCAACGTGGCAATGGACAGTATGGGTCAAATCCGAAGGACGCCAAAATGGCTTCGATCTCAAAGCAAAATGCCCTTGCAGGCAGAATAACTGCCTGCAGCGGACATTTTACTTCGATATCTTTGCCATTTTGACGCCGCGAAGGTGGATTTAAGTGGTCCTGACCCTACGCCATCATTTTTACCAGCTGCGGGAAGGCGCAATATTTTCTGCATGCTATTCAGGCGCAAGACGGGTAGATATGGTCCGCAGCGCGCAGCGAAAGCGGCTGCATATGGGGGAATGAAAATGCGGAAAAAATGGCTTTTGGCGGCACTTGGGCTTATCGGACTTGTCGGTGCCGTTGCTTATGCGCAGCGCGATACAATCGCGATGGCGCTTATTAGTCGCGCCGCAGATGGCGCCATGGCACGCAACGTTATGGCCGATTTGCCCGCCGACCAACTGCATGTCGGTTTCTGTGGTACAGGATCCCCCTTACCAAGCCGCGATCGCGCCGCCGCCTGCACGGTTGTTATCGCCAATGGCAAGCTGTTCGTTTTCGACATGGGGGAGGGATCCGGCGAAACATTGTCCCTGATGGGCATGCCGCTGGATAAAGTGCAAGGCGTGTGGCTGACGCATCTGCACAGTGACCATTTCGAAGGCCTTGGCCCATTTACCTTGCAACGCTGGGCTGGGACGAGCGCAAAAACACCTTTGAAGGTGTCGGGCCCCACCGGCGTCACCGAAATCACGGAAGGGTTGAACGCGGCCTATCGCATTGATTCCACATACCGCGTTGCGCATCATGGCGAAGCCGTTGTGCCGCCGTCCGGCTTTGGTATGACAGGCGCGGCTATCGAGCCGGGGATTGTTTACAACGCCAATGGCGTTCGGATCACGGCGTTCGCCGTCGACCATGATCCGATCACGCCTGCATTTGGCTATCGCGTTGATTACAAAGGCAAAAGCGTCACCATCACCGGCGACACAGCGTTTACACCGAAACTCGCGGCTGCGGCCAAGGGTTCAGACCTTTTGGTGAGCGAACTGCTTTCCCCGCGCATCGTCGAAACGCTCGCCAATAGCGCGCAAAAGGCCGGCATGACAAACCGCGCCAAGATTTTTGACGACATCCAAAATTACCATATTAGCCCAGAACTGGCCGCCGATGTTGCCAAATCGGCAGATGTGGGCATGCTCGCCTTTACGCATATTGTGCCGTCCTTACCCAAGCCGCTCGAGTTTGCGTTATTGGGTGAAGCGGGTGATAATTATGACAGGCCAATATCGGTCATGCACGATGGTGATGTGATCAGTATATCCGGTCCGAAAGCGTTCAAAACGCGTAATTTGCTAAACTAATCGCAAAAAGTCTAAGGCCATAATATGGATAGTTTGCTTGTATTGATTGCCTCTGCTGCGGCGATGACGGTGATTGTGGGAACCCGCTATCTGCTTGTCAGCGGCGCGTTTGCTTGGGCGACCAAAATCCGAGAACCCGGATTATATATTGGTCTTGATAACCAAATTAAGCGTGAGATCGGCTGGAGCCTGGCCAGTGCGGCTATCTATGGCATTCCTGCGGGCATTGTGGCTTGGGGCTGGGATAATTTCGGCTGGACGCAGATCTACACCGACGTGAACGCATTTCCTATGTGGTACCTTCCGGTGTCGATTTTATTTTATTTGTTTGCGCACGACACCTGGTTTTATTGGACGCACCGCTTGATGCATCGACCATTTTGGTTCAAGGCCGCACATGCCGTCCACCATGAAAGCCGCCCACCCACCGCATGGGCGGCAATGTCGTTTCATCCTTGGGAGGCGTTGTCCGGCGCGTTCGTCATTCCCGTTCTGGTTTTTCTCATCCCTGTTCATGTCGGGGCATTGGGCGCTGTGTTAGCGATCATGACGATCATGGGCGTGACCAACCATATGGGGTGGGAATGCTTTCCCAAGTTCATCGTTAACGGCAGGATGGGGCGTTGGCTCATAACCGCAACGCATCACCAAAAGCATCATGAAGCATATCGGGGAAATTATGGTTTATATTTCAGGTTTTGGGACAAAATATGCGGCACGGATCTTGGGCTTGGCGATTGGAACCGCCGCCCTCGCTAGCGCGGCTACGGCGGCAACAGCATCTCCCGCAACGCTTGAGGTCAATATTTCTGGCCTGCGCAATATGAAGGGCAATGTTCTGGTCTGCGTTACCGCAAACCCGCGTTTTTTCCCCGATTGCAGTAAAGATACGAAAAGCCTTCGCACCACACTGCCGGCGCGTGATTCTGCGCAGGTTTCCTTCCGCGGCATTGCCCAAGGCACTTATGCGATAGCCGTGATACACGATGAAAATGGCAATGACAAAATGGACATGGCAATCTTCATTCCAAAAGAAGGCTTCGGTTTTTCGCGCAACCCCGCGATCGTCTCTGGACCGCCGAAGTTCAAAGCTGCAGCTTTTGCCATTGATGCTGCCGAAGTCAGTCAGCGGATAAAAATGAAATACATGCTCTAACCCGCTTTGCTGTGATATGGGCGGAACTAAGGGAACATTCGGTTGGTTTCCAGCTTTGGTTCAACAGGAGCATTTCATGAGTGTCTTTAAACGCTACGTTGCCGTGCTGTCTGCTAGTGTCGTGTTGTGCGTACCTGCCTTTGCCCAAGATAGCGAAGCGCCCGCAGCCGAGCGCCCCAATCGCAGCGTATTTTCAGGTGACTGGGTGACAGTTGGCCTTGGTGCAGGCTTAAGTCCCAGCTACGACGGGTCCGACCAATATGATCTTTTTCCCGCGCCGCTTGTTCAAGGCAGCGTTAAAGGCATTGATTTTGGCGCGCGTGGGCCAGGACTTTATGTTGACCTCGTCGCCGATGGCAATAGCGGCAAGGATGTGAAATTCCTCGCAGGGCCCCTCCTGCGTTTCCGCATGGACCGCAATGATGATATCAAGGACCCAATGGTCCGTTTGCTGGGCAAGGAAGATGTGGCGATTGAGGTTGGCGCGACTGCGGGCGTGTCCTTCTCCAAAATATTGCATCACTTTGATAGCGTGTCGATGTCTACGGACATCCAATGGGATGTCGCGGGCGCACATAAGGGCCGTATCATCAGCCCCAGCGTCAGCTATGCAACGCCCTTGTCGATGGCGATATTTACTATGCTCAGCCTGTCGGCCACGCATGTAGATGGCGACTATGCTGACACCTATTTCAGCATCGATCAAGCGGGCAGCATTGCCAGCGGCCTGCCAGTATTTGACGCCAAGGGCGGCTGGAAAAGCTATGGCGCAGGCCTGCTCGGCGCAGTCGATTTATCGGGCGATGCGCGCGATGGCGGCTGGGGTGTTTATGGTTTCATCAATTATTCGCGCCTAACCAACGATGCCGCACGATCACCCGTTACGTCGTTGCGCGGCGATGCAAGTCAATGGTTTATGGCGGGCGGCGTCAGCTATACTTTTTGAGGACGGCGCCGCGCTAGAGTGCGTTTATCGGTAATCTACTGGACGGGCTGGGCCGTCTCGCCTATCATCAAATCATCCCCGGGGAGTCGCTCGACTGAGAGGCGGTGCTGGTATGCCCGCGACCCGCTGAACCTGATCCCGTTTGCACGGGCGTAGGGAGGTGAGACCGCAGCCAGTCCGGGGGACTGGCGAGGACCAACCCCGGTCTTCACGCTTACTCGCTCTCCTTATGAAATTTTGGAGAGAAAAAGATGGCAGACGTTCCCGCGCGCACTGAGATTGGCGTAACCACTGGCCCCATTCGCGGCAGCAAGAAAATCCATGTTGGCCCGTTGAACGTTGCGATGCGCGAAATTCATTTGGAGCCATCGTCGGGCGAGCCACCCGTGCGCGTGTATGACACCAGCGGCCCTTACACAGACAGCAACGCGCGCATCGACATCAGCGTCGGCCTGAATGAACTTCGCCGCCCATGGATCATTGCGCGCAATGATGTGACCGAAGTCACGCAGCGCGAAGTAAAACCTGAGGACAATGGTCAGCTTGGCCCCGACCGCAGCGGCGGCGTCGCGCCATTCCCCAATGTTCGCAAACAGGTGCTCCGCGCAAAGCCCGGCATGAACGTCAGCCAGATGCATTATGCGCGCAAGGGCATCATCACCCCTGAAATGGAATATGTCGCGGAGCGCGAAAATCTGGGCCGCGCGCGGCTGGCCGAATATAAACGCGATGGCGAAAGCTTTGGCGCGTCGATCCCCGATTATGTGACCCCAGAGTTCGTCCGCGATGAAATTGCCCGTGGTCGCGCGATCATCCCCAATAACATCAACCACCCTGAATCCGAGCCGATGGCGATTGGCCGCAATTTCCTCGTCAAGATCAACGCCAATATCGGCAACAGCGCGGTTGCATCCAATGTCGCGACTGAGGTCGACAAAATGGTCTGGTCGATCCGCTGGGGCGCGGACACCGTTATGGACCTGTCGACGGGCCGCAACATTCATGACACGCGCGAATGGATTATCCGCAATTCGCCCGTGCCAATCGGCACAGTGCCCATTTATCAGGCGTTGGAAAAGGTCGGCGGCGTTGCCGAAGACCTGACATGGGAAATCTTCGCCGACACCTTGATTGAGCAAGCCGAACAGGGCGTCGATTATTTCACCATCCACGCGGGCGTCCGCCTGCCTTATGTTCCGCTTGCGGCAAAGCGCATGACCGGCATCGTGTCACGCGGCGGAAGCATCATGGCGAAATGGTGCCTTGCGCATCACAAGGAAAGTTTCCTCTACGAACGCTTCGACGAAATCACCGAGATTATGAAGGCCTATGACGTCGCCTATAGCCTTGGTGACGGCCTGCGCCCCGGCAGCATTTACGACGCCAATGACGAAGCGCAATTTGCCGAGCTCTACACGTTGGGCGAACTGACCAAGCGCGCTTGGGCGCAAGATGTGCAGGTGATGATCGAAGGCCCCGGCCATGTGCCGATGCACAAGATTAAAGAGAATATGGAAAAGCAGTTGGAGGCGTGCGGCGAAGCGCCATTTTACACGCTCGGACCGCTCACCACCGACATCGCGCCGGGATATGACCATATCACCAGCGGTATCGGCGCGGCGCAGATCGGTTGGTATGGCACCGCGATGCTGTGTTATGTCACGCCAAAGGAGCATTTGGGCCTGCCTGACCGCGACGATGTGAAAGTCGGCGTTGTTACTTACAAGCTCGCCGCCCATGCCGCTGACTTGGCCAAGGGCCACCCCGCCGCGCAGGTCCGCGACGATGCGCTCAGCAAGGCGCGCTTCGAATTCCGCTGGCGCGACCAGTTTAACCTAAGCCTCGACCCAGAAACGGCCGAGCAATATCATGACCAGACGCTGCCCGCCGAAGGCGCAAAATCAGCGCATTTCTGTTCGATGTGCGGCCCCAAATTCTGCTCAATGAAAATCAGCCAGGAAGTGCGCGAATTTGCCAAGCTGCAGAACCAGCCCGCCGAAGCGTTCATCGCGACCGAAGAAGCAGAGGCCGGAATGGCGCAAATGAGCAAGGTCTATGATGAAACCGGCCGCGAGCTATATATGGGCGCGGGTGATCGGGAGCATGATTGAGCTTTAATCCGCGCGTCTAACGGGTAATCGCTTCCTCGATCCACAAACGTGCATCGGGGAAGCTGCGCTCCACCTCGGGCAAATCGTTAACGCACAGAAACTTGATCGCGTCGCGCGCTGTGCTGCTAAGATAGAAGCTAACATCGTCGGCCGACCACGCACCGGTCGCGCCGACCGCGACATGCAGATAATCGCGCGTGTCCAAAATCGCGGCGCTTCCGTCGGCCAAGCAGGCATGGTTGTGCAGGCTTTGCGGCAGAAACTGCCCCGCATCGCGGAAGCGACAGCTGGCGTTGCGGATGAACGCGTCATGGAACGTGTCGAACAATTCGGCCATAACCGAACGCAGCATTGGGTGCACGGCATGCGCGCTTTCGAACACGTGATCGGCGGTATAGCCAATCATCTGCGCGGCGTTGATGTGATTATAATGGTTTAGCAGGCTTGCCTCGTCCCGGCGCACATTGCAGGCCGCAAAATCTTTATGGTCTATCCACTTACCGCGCAGCACGGGACCATCGGCGGCAAAGAAATCGGACGGCGTCACGGGCGCGGTTAAAAAAACATCATCGTTGAAATAGAGAAAATGTTCGGCGAGCCCCGGAATGCGCCACAGCATCGTTTCGATGGACAGCGAATTGAACGTCGGTAACGCATCCTCATACCCGGCAAAAATTTCGCTATGGTCAATGATGCTGATTTTTGCAGCAATTTCGGGGGGAAGCTGCATGATTTCCGGCGTTTGGTTATCGGTTACAATCCAGATGCGCCGCACTCAAGGCGCGTTGTTGGCGATAGAACGCACGCAATAATTCAGCTCATCACTGCACAGCCACCGATGTGGGTTGGTGCCATTGTCGTGCAACGGCGCTTTGGTCCCTGCCAAAGCCAGCGCATTCGCTTTTGACAGATGATAATCGCGGTTCAACGTCAGCACAGGGTCAGCCCCATCTACCCAGGTGATAACCGCATCGACTTCAAACATGACGGCACTTTGCAAACGTGATTTTGCAACCCGTTACATTTACATGCAGGGTTTGGGAAATGCAAAGTGGGGTGGGCGCGGCGGATATCTGCTTAGCTCTCTCATTTTCATAGTTATTTTTCACATCGGGCTAGTAAATCGCTCTATCGCCTAAAATCCGAATGCGATAACCTTCGTGATTTATACCACCGTCAACGGGAACTCTCCATCATGCGACATATAACCCCATTACTGCTCTGCATCATTGCCACGCCTGTGTTTGCACAGCCTTCGCCGGTGGACGTTGCTGCCGCGCGCGCTTCGTTAGCTGGCAATTGGGAGGGCAGCCTTGAATATCTTGATTATAGCGCGAATAAATGGTTCGGCATTCCCGTCAAAACTGTGGTTGAGGATCAGGGCGACGGTGTAACCATGATCCGCAAATCCGACTTCGACGATGGTCCAAAGGTCGGTAATGTAAGGATTACGTCGGTCGAACTGTTTGACCCTGCGGCTGGTACCATCACCACCGGCACGTTCCGCAAGGCGCGCCCAGTCGAGGTTTTTACCTACACTGTGCGTATGGAAGGGTCAGCAACCGATGCCACGCATTGGACGATTGTCGAGGAATCGCCCGGCAAGGATGATGATCGCCCCGCCATTCTTCGCCTCACCACCACACGCGATGGCAACAGGATTGAAACCGTCAAGCAGGTGGGTTTTCAGGATGACACTATATCCGAATGGATAACGCGCAACCGCACGCGGTTAAAGCGGGTCGGCGGTTAAGCTTCGGGGGAAGAGCGCGCCGAACGCTGCGGCGTTATTCCTGCGTGACATTTTGGCTTGGGGGGGTTAGGGTTTGACATGACCACAATACCGAAAAATCTCAACTGGTTCGACATTGGCATGGACGCCTGGGCCCTTGCCGTGGAATCGAACATGGTGATCGCGATGCGCATCGGCAGTCTGGCGCAAGGTGGGCCGGCGGCCGTGCAAGAGGCGGGACGGATGGTGACAGAGAAGGTCGCGGCAAACCTTACCCTTGGTTGCGACCTGATGAACGGAAAGCTGGGAAACAGCCCCGAGGCGATCGTCAGCAGTAGCATTGCGCATTATTCCAAAAGCGTTGTTGCCAACCGAAAAAGACTCGGCGGCACGCATACCGCGCCAATGCCCTAAAATGGCGCTGAACGGTAATAAGTCGCTATTTTCGCTTCTAGTTTGCACATCGGCTAAAGTAAGCGTATAAGGACCGAACGCTATCGTCGACCGCGACGGATTTTTGAGGCGCGTCACCGGTCACATGATCGGAACGGGCAACGTTTTTCCCTACCACGACTTGGCTACCCACCTGGCGCTGTTGTCCGGTGGTCACCTGTTTCGTGAAAGGAACATATTATGCCAGTAGGCACCGTAAAATTTTTTAATGCAGACAAAGGCTATGGCTTTATCGCGCCTGATGGCGGCGGTGATGACAGCTTCGTGCACATCTCGGCTGTTCAGGCAGCTGGCATGCACACGCTGGACAAAGAACAGCGCGTAAATTTCGAAGTTGAAGTTGGCCGCAACGGTAAGGCTTCGGCTATTAACCTGTCCGCTGCTGATTAATCAGCCGCAGAAATGAAAAAAAGGGCTGCCGAAAGGCGGCCCTTTTTTTGTGCCGTGTTGGCGTTCAGTCGAAAAGCTCTTCGAGAAACGACTTTCTGCGTTTCTTATATGGGTAGCCATGGCCATAGCCTTGATGCGGCATAGGATAGCCCTGTGGTGCAAAGCCGCCTTGTGGTGGCTGAGGCGCTTGCGGGGCAGGTGCGGGTTGCGTGGGCATTTCGGCAGCGGCGCTGCGCTCGATAATCTTATCTAGCTCACCGCGATCCAGCCAAACGCCGCGGCATTGCGGGCAATAATCAATCTCGACGCCTTGGCGATCACTCATGACCAACGGTACCTTGCATACAGGGCAAGGCATTCCAACGGCTGCATTCATTTCGGGTCTCCTCTTGAACTCATGAAGCGGTCCGACATCCCCGTCACATGACGACCAGAGGGGCCCGGCCCGCAATTTCCGAACTGGGCATTAAGGGACCGGATTTCAAGACGTGTGAACGCTGCGATGTAAGATCAACAGGATGGATTACCTGCTAAGTCTAGTGACCAATGGACAGGTCTAAGGTGCGCCGCAGATCATCAACGCTCCCGCACGAAAGCCAGTTGCAATTTGCAACGATGTCAGTAAGATTTTTGTGTAATATGGAGGGGCATATGGCGCAGGCTGAGACGACGATAGATGTTTTGATTGTGGGTGCCGGGCTGTCCGGTATTGGCGCTGCGGCGCATCTCACCATGCAATGCCCGAACAAAAGCTACGCAATTGTAGAGCAACGCGCCGATATGGGCGGTACTTGGGATTTGTTCCGCTATCCAGGTATCCGGTCGGACTCCGACATGCACACGCTGGGCTATCGTTTTAAACCATGGTTGCATGAAAAAACGATCGCCGATGGCCCGTCCATTCACGAATATGTCCATGAAACCGCCGATGAATATGGCATTTCGCCGCACATCCATTTTGGCCACAAGGTTATTTCGGCCAATTGGTCGAGCCCCGATGCCCGCTGGCACGTAACGGCCAAGGCTGTGGATGGCGGCGCAGAGCGGCATTTTGCGGCGCGGTTCTTGTTCATGTGCGCTGGCTATTATGATTATGATCAAGGTTATAAGCCCGATTTTGCGGGCGAGGGCGACTTTGGCGGTCAAATCATCCATCCGCAGCATTGGCCCAAGGATTTGGACTATTCGGGTAAGAAGGTTACAGTCATCGGCTCAGGTGCGACGGCGGTGACGATTGTGCCTGTGATGGCGCAACAAGGGGCGCAGGTGACGATGCTGCAACGTTCGCCGACGTATATGGTGTCGCGTCCTGCCATTGACCCGTTTTCGAAATTTGTGCGCAAGATCATGCCAGAGAAGCTGGCCTATGCACTCACGCGGTGGCGCAATATCAATATGCAGCGTTTCACATATTGGTATGCGCGCCGGAACCCTGCAAAGGTAGGAGAGCGGTTAGTCAATCTGGCGCGGGAGGCTTTGCCTGAGTCGGTTGATGTCGACACCCATTTTGTCCCTAAATATGGCCCATGGGAACAACGCCTATGCCTGATCCCCGATAGCAACATGTTCACGGCGATTACCGAAGGAAAGGCGGAGGTTGTCACCGACCATATTGACCATTTTACCAAGACAGGCATCCAGTTGAAGTCGGGCAAGCATATCGAATCCGATATCATCATCACCGCAACTGGCCTGAACCTTGTGACCATGGGTAAGACCGTCATCAGCGTAGACGGGCAAGCGGTCAATTTCGGCGAGCATTTCAATTATAAGGGCGTGATGTTCAACGACGTCCCGAACTTCGCCAGCATATTTGGGTATATCAATGCATCTTGGACGCTAAAGACCGACATTGTGGCCGATTATGTTTGCCGCTTGTTATGGAAAATGGATGATAAAAATGCACTGGTGGCAACGCCGGTCTTAGATGATCCCGACATGCCCAAGCTGCCATTTGTGACGGACTTTAGCTCCGGCTATTTCGCACGCAGTTTCGACAAATTGCCCAAAAATGGCGATCGTCACCCATGGCGTGTTTTGCAAAATTACACGGCAGAAAAGAAAATCCTGACACAAGACCCTATCGATGACGGTGTCATGGTGTTTTCGGCGCCGCATTTTGTGGGTGCGCATAATGCGGATTCCGAAACGCTTATCGCCGCGGAATGACGCGGATTGGGCGGGCGTCGGTGGCTCCCCTCAGCTTTTCGAATTTCCGATTGTCGCGGCTACGGCGCGCGGTTCGGCCCTGCGATTGCAGGTAGGCAGACCGATAGTTGCCAGGAAAAGCATGCATATAAGAAAAATACAGGATATTTCTAAATTATCTCCCGTTCACATGCTAATCCGGCTATCGCGGTGCTTATGCGTTACGACAATTTGATCCAGCCTGATAATGAGCAGGCAGCCACTCTCATCCACATCACCGACAAAGGCCGTTTTGAATCTTGGCTTGCGCTGCAATCCGATGCGGCCCGAACGGCGATCAAGGCGCAAAAGTTTGATGGCAATGCGAATGATATAGCCATATTGCCGGGTGACAAGCCCGGGGACTGGTCTGTCGTCGCAGGGGTTTCGGATGCGGCCGTTCCGAGCGTCTGGCATCTTGCCAAAGCCGCAGACAGCCTTCCCGAAGGGACATATCGGCTTGCCGATTATGATGCGGGTGATGCTATGCTCGGCTGGATATTAGGGCAATATCGTTACCAAGAATATCTGAGCGAGCCGAAGCTTGTGGGGCCGCGGGTCTTGTTGGTGCGCGAGCCCGCCCGCATCCCCTTGGCGGAGTTGCAGGCCGCTGCAACCGCTTTGGTGCGCGATCTTGTCAATCGGCCAGCGGGCGACCTTGGGCCCAATGCGTTGGAGGGCGAGGCAAGGCGCATCGCAAAATCGCACAAGGCCGACGTCACGGTCACCGCCGGTGAGGCGCTGGAAACGGGCTATCCGCTTATCCACGCTGTCGGTAAGGCTGCCGCGCGGGAGCATGCGCCGCGCCTGATTGAATTGGAATGGGGTGACCCGCGCCACCCGCGTATCGCGATTGTGGGCAAGGGCATTACGTTCGACAGTGGCGGGCTGGATATCAAACCCGCCTCCGGCATGCGGTTGATGAAGAAGGATATGGGCGGCGCAGCGCATGCTTTGGCATTGGCGGAGCTGATTATGGCGGCGCGTCTACCGGTGCGGTTACACATGTTGGTGGCGGCGGCCGAAAACAGCATCGCGGGCAACGCCATGCGCCCCGGCGATATCGTCAAAAGCCGCAAGGGTATCAGCGTAGAAATCGACAATACCGATGCCGAAGGGCGATTGGTGTTGGCGGATGCGCTCACCAAAGCGATACAGGATGAGGCCGCGTTAATCATTGATTTCGCCACGTTGACTGGTGCGGCCCGCGTGGCGCTTGGTCCCGATTTGCCTGCGATGTTCAGCAATGATGAAAGCGTCGCCAATGGCATACTAGAGGCGGCAAAGGCAGCATCGGATCCGCTCTGGCGCATGCCGCTTTGGGCGCCCTATATGGAAATGCTCGACAGCGATATCGCCGACACATCCAATAGCGGTAGTGCCTTTGCTGGCGCGGTTACTGCGGCGTTATTCCTCCAAAAATTCGTGCCCGACGATGTGCCTTGGGTGCATCTGGATACCTTCGCTTGGCGGCCCACGAGCAAGCCCGGCAGGCCAAAGGGCGGCGAGGCGCTTGGATTGCGGGCGATCTTTCGTTATTTGACGGAAACTTATCCGGTCGGCTAAGGGCCGTAGAAGCAATTTTTCGTCGCACCAGCGCAGGCTGGTGCCTGTCTCGCCTGTCGTTCAAAGCCGAGAGACGTAATGGGCCCCAGCCTACGCTGGGGCGACGTATTTGGGGGATATAAGAAGTTGTCAGACGGTCAGATACAGGCGGGGGCACGGCCTATCTTCACATTAAGCGGACACAGCCTTGTCGGCGACAAAAGGACCACGCCCATCCGTGGCGACCTTGCCGATATCAGTCTGGCTGGAAAGCTTTTTGCGCCGCATTATGCGGTGCCGATGCTGCGCACAGGTATCGCGCCCGTTACCGAAATCCATGCCGAGGCCCATGCAACATCGATGCCGGTCAGCGCGTTGATGCATGGCGAAGAATTTGCGGTGTTGGATGTCGCAGGCGAATGGGCCTGGGGATATTGCCTGCACGACAATTATTTGGGCTATCTGCGCTTTGCCGAACTGGGGGATGATTTTGCTGCCACGCATATCGTTAGCGCGCCCGCGACCTTGCTTGTGGCTGCACCATCGACGAAAGCGCCCGTGCTGGCGCGTTATCCTATGGGCGCGCGTTTGCTCTGCGGCGAACTTAGCGCCTGTGGCAAATATCTGGCGTGCGAAAATGGTTTTGTGCCGCATACGCATGTATCGGAAATTGGGCGCGTAGATGCATCGCCCGCTGATCTTGCAGAGCAACTGGTCGGCACACCCTATAGCTGGGGCGGACGCAGCGGCGATGCGCTTGATTGCTCTGGTCTTGTCCAATTGGTCTTTGGCCTGAAAGGCATCATGGCCCCCCGCGACGCCGATATGCAAATGGCCGATTTTGGCGTGGAATTACCCGAAGGCGCAACGCTGGAACGCGGCGATTTGGTTTTCTTCCCCGGCCATGTCGGCATCATGGCCGACGCCGAAAACATCATCCACGCGAATGGCGCCGCAATGGCGGTAAGCGTGGAACCGTTGGCGGACGCGGCGGCACGTTTTGCCGAGCATGAGGTCGCGATTTTGACACGCAAAAGGGTTGCGCTTTGACCAAATCCATCTTCATCGACGGCGCTGCGGGCACCACTGGGCTTGAGATTGCTGACCGGCTGTCGGGCCGCGATGAGTTCACGCTGATCGCCTTGGATGATGCCAAACGTAAAGATGTGGCCGCGAAGCGAGAAGCGTTGAACGACGCTGACTTTGTTATTCTCTGCTTGCCAGACGACGCTGCAAAAGAGGCCGTGGCGATGACGACATCCGCCACGACCCGCATCATTGATGCGTCCACGGCCTATCGTATTGACCCCGATTGGGCCTATGGCTTTGCTGAATTTCGCAAGGGCCAGCGCGAACGGATTGCGTTAGCGCGGTTGGTCAGCAACCCCGGTTGCTACCCCACCGGATTTTTGGGCCTTATCGCGCCCTTGGTGGCCGCTGGCTTGATCCCTGCCGATTGGCCTTACACGGTCAACGCGGTGTCGGGCTATTCGGGCGGCGGCAAGGCGTTGATACAAAGGTTCGAAGGCGAGGGCGGGGATATCGGCTATCGCAGCTACGGCCTTGATCTGGCGCACAAGCATGTGCCCGAAATGCAGGCCCATGCAGGCCTGATCCACCCGCCCATCTTCGCCCCCGCCGTCGTCCGCGCCTTTCGCGGCATGGTGGTTGAAGTGCCCTTGCCGCTATCGGCTATGGCAGGGACAGGTAGCGCGGATGCATTACGCAATGCACTACTGGCCCATTATGCAGGATCAAGGGTTGTGACGGTGCACAGCGAAGCTGCGCCAAGCGAATTATTGATGCACGCCGATCAAGCGCCGTCCGACCGGCTTGACCTTTATGTGCTGGCGTTGCCCGACGGGTCGCAAGTGCGCCTGTTGGCGATGCTCGACAATCTCGGCAAAGGCGCGAGCGGCGCGGCGGTGCAGAACCTCAACATCATGGCTGGGTTGGACGAGACGAGCGGGTTGCGGTTGTAAACCTAATGTCGGACTAAGCGCGCCGTCACCCTGAACGCGTTTCAGGGTCCATTTCGCCCCTAAACCCTCGGGTCCGCGTGGCATGATGGATGCTGAAACAAGTTCAGCATGACGATGTTTGGTTAAGCCCTTCAATAAGGCGGCTGATCAAAACCCTTTGGGCTCATGGTAAATATCTCACAGCCGTCTTCGGTGATGCCGATGCTATGTTCGAACTGCGCTGACAGGCTCCGGTCGCGCGTTACCGCCGTCCAGCCATCGTCGAGCACTTTGCCTGCGGCCTTGCCGATGTTGATCATCGGTTCAATCGTGAAGATCATGCCGGGGCGCAGCTCTGGGCCCGTGCCGGGGCGGCCGACATGGACGATTTCGGGGGCATCGTGGAATAATTGGCCCAAGCCATGGCCGCAGAAATCACGAACCACGCCATAGCGATGCTTTTCGGCGTGGGTTTGGATGGCGTAGCCAATGTCGCCGACACGGTTGCCGGGCTTGGCCGCTTCGATGCCGAGCATGAGGCATTCATAGGTCACATCGACCAAACGCTTGGCCTTCACCGGCACATCACCGACCAAGAACATGCGGCTAGTATCGCCGTGCCAGCCGCCCAGTTGCGGCGTAACGTCGATGTTAACAATGTCGCCATCTTTCAATTTCTTGTCCGACGGAATGCCGTGGCAAATGACATGGTTGATCGAAATGCAGCAGCTATGTGTATAGCCGCGATAGCCCAAAGTTGCAGGGACAGCGCCGCCGCGCATCGTCATTTCGCGGACAATGTCGTCCAATTCTTCGGTGCTTACGCCCGGCACGACATGCGGCACCAAGGCGTCGAGGATTTCGGCGGCAAGGCGACCGGCCTTGCGCATGCCCTCAAAGCCCTCGGCCCCGTGCAATTTGATCGTCCCATCGCGGGCCTGCATCGCCTCTTGGGGCGTCACGCGTACATATTGTTCCATGCACGCGATATAAGGCAATAATCCGCACTTTGCGAGGGGGTGAATTATGCTATCGGATGCGGATGACAGATTCCCGCATCTATACCGCTGCCCTTGTAATTATCGGCGATGAAATCCTTTCTGGCCGCACACAGGACAAAAATGTCAGCCAAATTGCGCTTTGGCTCAATATTCAGGGCATTCGCCTGCGCGAAGTGCGCGTGGTCGCCGATGATATGGATGCGATTATTGAGGCGGTGAACCTTTTGCGCGCGCGCAATGACTATTTGTTCACCACTGGCGGCATTGGCCCAACGCATGATGACATTACGGTCGATGCTATTGCGGCGGCTTTGGGTGTAGAGGTTGTCATTCACCCTGAGGCAAGCGCGGTCCTCCATGCATATTATGAAACCCGCGGCGGCATCAATCCGGGCCGTTTGCGCATGGCGCGCGTGCCCGATGGCGCGGACCTCATCCCCAACAAAATGTCGGGCGCACCGGGCATTCGCCATGGCAATATCTTCATCATGGCAGGCGTCCCGCACATCACCGCTGGCATGTTGGACGCATTGACCGGCACGCTTGAGGGCGGGGCGCCCTTATTGTCGCAACAAATCGGCTGCTGGGTCGCCGAAAGCGAAGTGGCCAAGCTTCTGGGCGATACCGAAAAGCATCATGAAGGATGCCAGATCGGCAGCTACCCGTTTTTCCGTGAGGGCAAGGTCGGGGCAAACTTCGTCGTCCGTACCACCGACGCGGATAAATTGGCGGAATGTGTCGAGGCGTTGCAACTTGGTCTGCGCGGTTTGGGTTATGACACCGTCGATGGTGGAATTTAAGCGGGGGATCTTCGGATCGTTCATGTGCGGTCAAGCTGCACACCCGTTATGAGGAGTGTAATGCGCAAACTTTCTTATGCTCTCGCTTTGGCGGCCTTGCTGCTTTCCCCCGCTACTTACGCCCAAACTGCGCCCACCGCGACCGCGCCCGCCAAGTCGGTTGCACAACCTTGGTTATATGAAGGCAGCGACGTCCCTGTGGATGACACATGGACTTTTGGCGTTCTGCCCAACGGCCTGCGCTATGCGGTGAAGAAAAACGATGTGCCAGCGGGGCAGGTTTCCATTCGCGTGCGGATAGATGCGGGCGCATTGCATGAAAATAATGACGAGCAAGGTTTTGCGCATCTCATCGAGCATTTGTCGTTCCGCGGATCAACCTTTGTTCCGGATGGGGAAGCCAAGCGCATTTGGCAGCGGTTCGGCGTAACATTCGGCAGCGATAGCAACGCGCAAACCACGCCGACGCAGACCGTGTATAAGCTTGACTTGCCCAATGCGACGCCGGAAAAGCTGGATGAATCGGTCAAAATCATTTCGGGCATGATCCGTAACCCACGGATTTCACCAACTGCGCTGAATGCCGAACGCGCGATTGTTCTGGCCGAATTGCGGGAGAATAGCGGCGCGCAGATGATCTATAGCGATGCGTTACGCCAGCATGCGTTTCAGGGGCAGCGTCTTGCGAACCGGTCGACCATTGGGACGCCAGAAACACTGCAAGCGGCAGATGCCATCCGCCTAGCCGCCTTTCATGACCGCTGGTATCGGCCCGAAAACGCCGTGGTCGTCATGGCTGGCGATATGGAACCGACCAAGCTTGCCAATCTCGTGCAGAAATATTTCAACGATTGGAAAGGCAAAGGCCAAAGCGCGCCGGAGCCAGATTTTGGCGACCCCAGCCCGCAAGGCACGCCTGCGCGTGTGCTGATTGAGCCGACATTACCGACAACGGTCAGCCTTGCCTATCTGCGGCCCTGGCGCAAAGTGAACGACACAATCGTTTATAATGAACAATTGCTGATCGATGCCTTGGCGTTGCAAATCATTAATCGCAGACTTGAGGTGCAGGCGCGCAATGGTGGCAGCTATCTATTTGCCCAAGTCGAGCAGGAAGATATTTCGCGCACCGTTGATGCGACATTGGTTTCGCTGACGCCCGTCGGTGACCAATGGGAAGCTGCAACGCGTGACGTCCGCGCGATTATTGCCGATGCGGTTGCGACGCCGCCGTCGGTTGCGGACATTGACCGGGAAAAGACATTGTTCGGCAACGCGCTGCGCACGATGCTAGACAGCTACCCATTTGAAGCCGCCGCTAAGCAGGCGAATGATATCGTCAATGCCGTCGATATTCGTGAAACAGTAGCGGCCCCGAAAACCGTCATTATGGTATATGAAGGGATGCAAAATAAGTTCACGCCCGAACGGCTTTTGGAATCCACGCAGAAGCTTTTTAGCGCCGATGTCACGCGGTTGATGGTTTCTTCGCCCACCACGATACCCGACGCGGATAATCGTGCTCTGGCGGTTTTGAATACGTCCGTGGCGGCGAACACATCGGCGCGCCTGTCCGCAAACACTATTGGCTTTGCCGCGCTGCCCAAATTGGGTGCGCCGGGCAAGTTGGTGGCCGAGGAAACATTAGCGCGATGGGACCTCACGCGGCTGGAGCTATCCAATGGCGTGCGTGCATTGATCTATCCGAATAAAGCCGAAAGCGGCCAGATTCGTGTGCTGGTCCGTTTTGGCCGTGGACATCAAGCAGTGAACCCTGACCAAGGCGGATTATTATGGGCAGGTTCATTGGTTCTGCCGGAAAATGGCATTGGTAATTTTAAGCGGACCGAAATTGATCAGATGGTCAACGGACGGCGCATTGAACTCAACTTTTCGGTCGATGAGGACGCATTTCAATTTGCCGCAAATACGCGGCCAGATGATCTTGCCGATCAGCTCACCTTAATTGCGACCAAGATGGAATATCCTGGTTGGGATGCCGCGCCCGTTGAACGCGCCAAGGCCTTGGCTACGTCAGGCTATGCCAGTTTTGAAATGTCGGCGATGTCGGTGTTGCAACGTGATTTGGAGTATCTGCTGCGCAATAAGGACGCGCGTTGGAAGGCGGCGACGCCGGCAGAAGTGGCGAAAATTGATGCAGCGAAGTTTGAAGCCTATTGGCAGCCTTTGATGGCGCAAGGTCCCATCGAAGTTCTGCTTTTTGGCGATTTTGAGAAAGCGGACGCAATAGCGGCATTGGAAAAAAGTTTCGGCGCGATGGCGCCGCGCGCGGCATTGCCCGCATCAGCCGCGGCCAGCGATGTCCGTTTCCCCGCGCCCACGGCCGCGCCTGTGCGCCTGATGCATCGTGGGGCCAGTGATCAATCGGCCGCGGTCATGGCTTGGCCAACGGGCGGCGGCATTCAAGGTATTACCGAGGGGCGACAGTTGGAAATATTGGCGGCGATTTTCCGTGACCGATTGTTCGAAAAATTCCGCGCCGAACAAGCCGCGAGCTATAGCCCAGACATGGCTGCCAATTGGCCTCTGAGTTTTAATAGCGGCGGATATTTGATGGCGTACACGCAGGTTAAGCCTGCGGATGTGGACCGTTTCTTTGCTTTCGCAGATGCTGTTGCGGCGGATTTAATAGCCAATCCCGTAGGCGCCGATGAATTACAGCGCGCTGTGGAACCGACCAAGCAAGCCATTGAGCGTGCGGCGTCGGGGAACACATTTTGGCTCAATCAGCTGAAAGGGGCGACCTACAACCCCGAACGCTTTGTAGCATTGGGTAAGCTATACAGCGATTTTAACGATGTAACGCCAGCCATCTTGCAGGCGCTGGCGAAGCGCTATTTTGTCAAGGACAAGGCGTGGAAGCTCGTTGTTGATCCGCAATCAAGCGATGGCGCGGGTGCGGCTGTCGCTCGGTAAAGCGACACGGGCTACAAAACATATTTGGATAGGTCGGTGTCCTTGGCGATGCCCGAAAGCTGCTTGCTGACATAAGCCGCGTCGATCTTCAACGTTTCGCCTTTGCGGTCCTCGGCGTCATAACTGATGTCTTCAAGCAGCTTTTCCATCACAGTCTGCAGCCGCCGTGCGCCGATATTTTCGACAGAAGAATTCACGTCCACTGCGATGCGCGCAATGGCATCAATGGCGTCGTCGCTGAATTCCAGCGTGACCTCTTCGGTCGCCAACAACGCTGTATATTGTATCGGCAGGTTGGCACGGGTTTCGGACAGAATCCGGACAAAGTCGGCATGCTCCAGCGCCCGCAGTTCAACGCGGATGGGCAAACGGCCCTGTAACTCGGGCAACATGTCGCTTGGCTTGGAAATGTGGAAAGCACCTGACGCAATGAACAACACATGGTCGGTTTTCATCGGGCCATATTTGGTCGCGACGGTGGTTCCTTCAATCAACGGCAACAGATCGCGCTGAACGCCTTCGCGACTGACCGAACCGCCGCCGCGCGTATCGGACACCGCAATCTTGTCAATTTCGTCCAAGAACACGATGCCATTGGCCTCGGCATCGGCAAGCGCGACGCGGTTTACATCGTCTTGATCTAGACGCTTTTCGGATTCCTCCTCGACCAGCTTCTTCCATGCGTCGGGGACTTTCATCTTGCGCCGTTTCAGATTGTCCTTGCCAAAGGCCTTGCCCATCATCTCGCCAAGATTGATCATCCCGACATTGCCACCCATGCCCGGTATTTCCATCGGCATCGTCGGATTGTCGGACACCTCGATTTCAATTTCGACGTCGTCCATATGCCGTTCGCGAATACGCTGGCGGAATGCTTCGCGTGTTGCTTCGCTGGCCGTGTCGCCGGCCAGCGTTTTCAGTATGCGCTCCATCGCCGCCGTTTCCGCAGCTTCGCGGACATGTTCGCGGCGGCGCTCTTTTTCCAGGCGCACGGCTTCTTCGGCCAAATCGCGGGCAATTTGTTCTACGTCGCGACCGACATAGCCAACTTCAGTGAATTTGGTGGCCTCAACCTTAATGAACGGCGCGTCGGCCAACTTGGCCAAGCGGCGAGAAATCTCGGTCTTGCCGCACCCCGTGGGGCCAATCATCAATATGTTTTTGGGCGTAACCTCGTCACGCAAATCCGCGCCAAGCCGTTGGCGGCGCCAGCGATTGCGCAGTGCAACCGCAACCGCTCGCTTCGCGTCTGCTTGGCCAATGATATGTTCGTCGAGAGCAGCCACAATGGCTTTTGGGGTCAGTGCGTTTTTCATTACGACCTACATGGGAAGTTGCGAATGGCGTTCAAGTGAAGCGGAAAAGTGACGCGCGCCTATTGCGCGCTATCCAATGTTTCAACCGTCAGATGGTCATTGGTATATACGCATATTTCTGCAGCTATTTTCATGGCATGCCGCGCCATTTTTTCGGCGTCTGTTTCATAATCGGCGAGCGCACGGGCGGCGGACAACGCGTAATTGCCGCCTGATCCAATCGCCGCGATGCCGTCATTCGGCTCTAGCACATCGCCATTGCCTGTTAGGATCAGGGTCACATCCTTGTCCGCGACAATCATCATCGCTTCCAAATTGCGGAGATATTTGTCGGTCCGCCAATCCTTGGCCAATTCTACTGCCGCGCGCATTAACTGCCCGCGATGTTGTTCGAGCTTGCGCTCCAGCCGTTCAAAAAGGGTGAAGGCATCGGCGGTCGCCCCTGCAAAGCCACCAATGACGGAGCCATCCTGCAATTGCCGCACCTTTTTGGCATTGGGCTTCATCACTGTCTGGCCCATCGACACTTGGCCATCGCCAGCGATGACCACTTTGCCATTTTTGCGGACGGATAGTATGGTGGTGCCGTACCATGTCACCGGATTTGCGTGCGATTGTGTTTCCATAGATCGGGATATGGGAAACATCCGTTAAAAGCGCAAGTGAGCGGTATTGTCTTTTGAATATCCTTCAACTGGCTTTCCCGCGGGCGTACGCCCGCTACGACTTCGTTAGAGTTGCATATTTCTTGCAATGTTGCTTGCCCAGTGAAATGATTGGCTTCAAGCGACGCCACTTTCCATTTATTTCCAATGTATCAGGTTTTTCATGCGGATAGCCTTGCATCAAATGACAAGTAATATTGATCCGATGCATAACGCTTCGGATATGGCAGATGCTATTGCCAGCGCCGCCGAAAATGGGGCGGTCATGTATTTCGCGCCAGAAATGTCGCTTTTGGTCGACCGTGATCGCGCGCGCGCGCGTAAACATATGGCGGATGAATCACATAATATGGCCTTGCAAAGTCTGATCGCAGCGGCGGCCCGGCATCGGATATGGGTGCATATCGGCTCCATGCCTATTTTGGACGAAAGCGCGGAGAAGTTGGCCAATCGTAGCATCATCATCTCTCCAGATGGCGTCATTGCCGCCCGCTATGACAAAATGCATCTGTTCGATGTTGATTTGGCCTCGGGCGAAACGTGGCGTGAGTCATCCGCTTATGTTGGCGGACAACAACCCGTGGTGGTTCAAACACCGCTTGGCCTCATGGGGCTCGCGATTTGCTATGATATGCGCTTTCCTGATCTGTTCAGCGCGTATGCCAAATCAGGCGTTGATATCATTACCCTACCGTCAGCTTTTACCGTGCCCACGGGTGAGGCGCATTGGCATGTGCTCTTGCGCGCACGGGCCATTGAAAGCGCGGCATTCGTTATCGCGGCGGCGCAATGCGGCGTGCATGAAGATGGCCGCCAAACCTATGGCCATTCCTTAGTGGTCGACCCTTGGGGGACAATATTACTCGATATGGGCAGCGCACCCGGCCTCGCTTATGTTGATTTGGACCTCGAGGCCCTGAACCGAGTGCGAAGGCAAATTCCGGTCCACGCAAACCGGCGAATCATTCCTTCACCCTTTATTGCTGGATAAAGCCGCATTAAGGGCAGTCTTATGCAGGCGTTTGAACAAATTGTTTGGCAAGATCATATCTGGGTGGCGTCATCCGTGATGTCTGCGTTGGTGGTATTAGTCAGCAGCTTGGCTGATCGCCGCCGTCATAACCGTGCCAATATCGACGATGTGGGCTTCATGCCATGGACCGCCATTACCGTGTTTTCGGTGCTGGCTACGGTGCTCTCAGCGGCGCTAGCACTCAAGGGGCTTTAACCCGCCCTGATCTTAGCCCAAGTGGATGTGCAAAAGCCGGTGATTAAGGCTGAAAATTGGCATCATCTTCGACCGATGCCATGCGACGATGGCTCTGCTTTCCATTCCGGATAAAGCAGATTAAAGCGGCGCAACTTTTGGGGAAATTTTGTGACATCATCCTCGGTCCGGTCGGGCCTGTTATACGCACTGTGCGGCTTTGCACTTTTGTCGATTGGCGATGCGGTCATCAAATCTATCGCAGGAGCGTGGCCGGGTACTGCTGTGGCTGCATTGCGCTATTCGATTGGTGCCATAGGGCTTGGCACTTTGCTGTTCCTGAAGGAAGGGCGACAGGGTTTTGCGTTTCCTATGCCCAAAATGCAGTTGTTGCGCGGATTTTCGGTAGCCATGGCGACGATCTGCTTTTTTTCCTCCATATTTCTGATGCCCTTGGCCGATGCGACAGCCATCGGCTTTACCAGCCCCATGATAACAGCAATTTTCAGCGCATTATTTCTGCATGAGCGAACCAACATGACGAAGTGGTTGGCCATATTGATTGCCTTTGGCGGCGTCCTGCTGATTATGCGGCCCAATGTTGCCGAGCTTGGATGGGTGGCGCTGCTGCCGCTGGCGGCTGCAATCAGCATGGCATTCATGATGATTGGCAACCGCGCCGTGGCCGGGGCAGGGTCGCCACTGCTGATGCAGTTTCTGGTGGCGTCGGTCGCCGTGCCTTTCATCCTCAGCGCGGCCTTTATTGGCCATTTTTCTGGTGTTGAGGCGCTCGTGGTCGGGATGCCGGATTGGACGATCATTGCCCGCTGCACTCTGGTTGCCGTCACCGCAAGCTTTGGGCATTGGTTGATATTCATGGCAACGACGCGCGCGTCTGCCGCAGAAATCGCGCCCATGACTTATATCCAGCTTTTGATGGCTATTGGGTTGGGGATCATGTTATTTGGCGATTGGCCGGACCTCACGTCACTTGCAGGCGCGGGCATCATCATCGCAAGCGGTCTCATTCTGTGGCGCGGGTCCCGCTAAAATTTTGCACAATGCCAAAGCGGTAAATTAGCAAAAGACTTGGCCAAAACGGGCTGCTATCGCAGCGTCATGTCTGACCAAAAGCATCTCTACCTCGTTGACGGCTCCGCCTATATTTTCCGCGCCTATCACCGGCTACCACCGCTGACTAACAAGCATGGGGAGCCTGTTGGCGCGGTCTATGGCTATACGACGATGTTGTGGAAGCTGGCGGATGATTTGAACCAAGCCGATGGGCCAACGCATATGGCGGTGGTGCTGGACAAATCCAGCCAGACATTCCGCAACCGGATTTATGATCAATATAAGGCGCATCGCCCCGACCCGCCCGAAGACCTGAAACCCCAATTTCCTATGATCCGCGACGCAACACGCGCATTCTCGCTGCCATTGATTGAAGAAGAAGATGTCGAAGCCGACGACATGATCGCAAGCTATGCCAAAGCGGCGAGCGCCGCAGGCTGGCATGTCACAATCGTCAGCAGCGATAAGGATCTGATGCAGCTCGTTGAACCGCGCATCGACATGTTCGACACGATGAAAAACGAACGCATCCGTTCTGAAGAAGTGTTCGAGAAATTCGGCGTTGGTCCGGACAGGGTCGGCGATGTGCTCGCGCTCATGGGGGATAGCGTGGACAATGTGCCCGGCGTTCCTGGCGTTGGTCCAAAGACCGCGACCAAGCTGATTCAGGAATTTGGCGACCTTGAAAGCGTCTTGGCCGCAGCGCCCGATATGAAGCCATCCAAGATGCGCGACAATTTAATTGAGCATGCCGCAAAGGCACGATTGTCGAAGATTTTGGTGACATTGAAAGATGATTGCCCTTTGCCCATCGCCATGGAAGACATGGTTCTGGGTGCTATTCCCGAGGAACCTTTGGCCGAATTTCTGCAGCATCACGGGTTTAATTCGCTGTTGAAGCGTATTGGCCATGTCGCGGATATAGCGGCGGCCAATAAGGCGATTGCGGGCAATCCCAAGGCCATGAACGCAGGTGATGGCGCCGAACGCGCGCCGGTAACAGGCGCGTCCGCTGCTCCTGTGCCAATGCCAAAAATTGATATCTCCGCCTATGAATGCGTTACCGACATCGCGCGGCTGGACCATTGGATAACCCGCGCGCGTGAAACCGGCACCTTGGGCTTTGACACCGAAACCGATAGCTTGCAGGCCGCGAGCGCCAACCTTGTGGGGCTAAGCCTTGCGGTCGCGCCGGGTGAGGCATGCTATGTCCCGCTCGCGCATGGTGGCACCGACATGTTCGCCGAACGGCCGACGCAAATTCCGATGGCGGACGCGCTAGAAAAGCTACGCCCGTTGCTCAGCGACCCGGAAGTCCTCAAAATCGGCCAAAATTTGAAATATGACATGTCGGTGCTGGCGCGGCACAATGTCGATATCACGCCTTATGATGATACTATGGTGATGAGCTTTGCGCTCGACGCCGGGCGTCAGGCGCATGGCATGGATGAGCTTTCCAAGACACATTTGGGCCATGAATGCATTTCGTACAAAAGCGTGACCGGCACGGGCAAAAGCCAGATTGGTTTCGCTGCGGTACCATTGTCCGACGCGACCCGTTATGCGGCGGAGGACGCCGATGTGACGTTGCGCTTGTGGCACCATCTCAAATTGCGCCTGAGCCCTGAAAAGGCGACCAGCGTTTATGAGCTTGTAGACCGTCCATTGGTGCCCGTGCTGTCTAAAATGGAATGCCTGGGTATCAAGGTTGACCGCGCTGCGCTAGCGCGGCTGTCGTCCGAATTCGCCGCGCAAATGGAATTGCTCGAAAAGGAAATTCATGGCCTTGCAGGGCAAGCCTTCACCATTGGTAGTCCGCAGCAATTGGGCGAAATCCTGTTTGGCAAAATGGGCTATAAGGGCGGAAAAAAAGGCAAATCTGGACAATATTCTACCGATGTCACTGTGCTGGAGGACCTTGCGGGGCAGGGCATAGAAATCGCGCGCAAAGTGCTCGACTGGCGGCAATTGGCGAAGCTGAAATCGACGTACACAGACAGCCTGCAGCAGCAGATTGACCCCAAAACCGGCCGCGTACACACAAGCTACAGCCTTGTCGGCGCACAGACTGGGCGTTTGTCATCGACCGACCCTAATTTGCAGAATATCCCGATCCGCACTGAGACGGGACGTCAGATCCGGGACGCATTTGTCGCTGAGCCGGGCAATGTCATCTTGTCGGCTGACTATAGCCAAATCGAGCTTCGGCTCGCCGCGCATTTTGCCGATGTCGAACCCTTGCGCGACGCGTTTGAGAAGGGTGAGGATATCCACGCCCGCACCGCGCTTGAGCTGTTTGGCGAAGTCAACCGCGACACAAGAGGGCGCGCCAAAACGATTAACTTCTCCATCCTCTATGGCATCTCGCGCTGGGGCCTTTCAAAGCGTCTGGAATCCTCCCCGGAAGAGGCGCAGGCGCTCATCGACGCCTATTTCAAACGCTTCCCCGGCATTTCCAATTATATTCAGGAGACGATGGCCACCGTCCGCGAATGCGGTCATTCGACCACCCTTTTTGGTCGCAAGACATGGTTCCCGCGCATCACGTCGCCCAATCAAGCCGAACGGCAGGGCAGCGAACGCGCCGCGATCAATGCGCCGATCCAAGGGACAAGTGCCGACATCATCAAACGCGCGATGGTGCGCATGGGGCCCGCGTTGCAGGCCGCCGGACTTGGGCATGTGAAGATGCTGCTTCAGGTGCATGATGAATTGGTGTTCGAATTGCCAGAGGCAGACGTTGCCGCCGCCAGTGACATCATTCGCAACGTCATGGCCAATGCCGCCGAGCCGCTGGTGAAGCTTTCGGTTCCTTTGGGCATTGAAATCGGCACTGGGCCAAGTTGGGGGGCGGCGCACTAAGCCGGAGACTAAAGACGCCGCCCAACGGGTTTAGCTTTTGGCGTCTTCTTCTTGTTCGAAAGTAACGGCAACGTCAGCATTGGCCGATAAACGGACGGTTTTGTCGTCAACCGTGGCGACCAGCCCGCCGTCGATATAATGATGATGCCCTTCATGGCTGCCTTGCCCTGAATCTTTTTTGGTCAGCTTGATGCGGTTGCCCTCGACACCGTCAACGGTACCAACATGCACGCCGTCGGCGCCAATGACGTCTGCATGTTCTTTAATGTTTGATAGGTCAGCCATGTGTAAATCCTTTGTGGAGAGATTTGCTAACGCCTCAAACCGCTTTTGGGTCCGGCCTGAGTAACTCTCTTCGCCCGCGTGGGAGGGGCATTAAGTCGGCTGAAAACTAAACACCCGCACCACCTGCCGCACACCCTGTCGCAATTAATTCTTATTTAGATATTCAAACTGTCGCACGGCGGTCCCCATAATGACGCGACCCTTGCGCATAGGGCCAGTATCCCCGATTTACTGGAGTTTTTTGTTATGCGTCGTCCCCATATTGCTCTTGCACTGTCGATCCTGTCTGCATCCACCGCCATGCCCGTATATGCGCAGACGGCAGAGGCTGACGATCAGGCGTTTGAAGGCGAGATCATCGTCACCGCACAAAAACGTGAAGAACGGCTGGTCGATGTGCCTGTGACGCTCAGCGCGGTTAGCGGTAAGCGCCTTAACGAATTGGGCGTCAGCGACTTGGACGAACTCGCTAATTATATCCCTGGCCTCAACATTCAGGAGCAGAGCGCGAACAACCCCGGCGTTGTTATTCGCGGCATTACGTCCGATTCGGGCTCTGCGCAGCAGGCAGCGCGCGTCACATTATATTATAATGGCGTCGATATCTCGCGGTCACGCGGTTCCTATCAAGACATTTACGACATTGAACGGATTGAGGTCATCAAGGGACCACAAGCCACTTTGTTCGGCACAGCGTCGGCTGTAGGTGCGATCAGCATCATTTCGGCGCGGCCAGAGGCTGGCTTTTCGGGCGCGCTGACCGGTGGCATTGGTAATTTTAATCAGCGCCAGCTCGGTGGCTTTATGAATGTCGGATCTGACACACTGGCCGGTCGCGTCGCCTTCGCATTCAAAAAACGAGATGGCTATGTCAACAATCTCGCACCAAATCAGGACGATTTGAACGGCCAGGATCAGTTTGGTGTGCGGGGCTCGTTGCGCTTTACGCCCAATGATGCGCTGACCGCTGACCTTATCCTAACCTATGACCGCCAACGTAACCCCGGAACGGCGTTTGTTTCCAAAGCATTGCCGACGGCTTCGGGTGCAGGTGATCCGTTTGGTGACGCATATCTTGGTGGATCGCCACGTTCATTGCAGGATTTATATCAGGAGAAGCTTGGCCTGACGCGCGATGTCTATGACGCAAACTTCACAGTGAAGTATGACCTTGCCGATAATTGGGCACTGACGATGGTCAATGGTTATCGCAAATTTGACTCGCTTGAGGTGTTTGACGCCGATGGTTCAGCCGCCCCTTATCTGGAATTTACAGAATTGGCCAAGGGCGACCAGTTCAATCATGAAACCCGCTTTGCTTACACCGAAGATAACTTTCGCGGTTCATTCGGGTTTAATTTCTTCCATGAAGACAGCATCCAGAATGTCCCTTTTTCCGGCAATGAGCGTGTATTCCTGGCCTGCTTGACCAGCACAGCGACAACCCGTGCCAATTGCGTTGCGCCCAACGGCACAGTCCCGGCGCTCGCGTTGACGCCAGTTCCATATAGCTCGGTGTTTGAAAATCAGGGCCGCAATGACAGCTATTCGATGTTTGCCGATGGCACCTGGATCCCGACGCCCAGCCTCGAACTCACAGCTGGCGCGCGTGTCCTGATTGAAAAACGTCGGTCTGGCTTTTTCGCTCGCGTGCCGCGCTCGGCTCTGACGGGCGGCGCTTCGTTGGTTCCGGGTCAAGTTGACACCGCAGGTCAGACGTTCCGCACGGAGGACAGCTTCCAAGCCGTCCTGCCACGCTTCAACCTATTGTATCGTTTCTCGGATAAATTTAACGGCTATGCCACTGTGTCCAAGGGCCGTCGTTCCGCGACTGTGCAATTGGGCGCCCGTGCGACCGCTACCGGCCCTGTTGGAAACTTCACACCCGTATTGGCCGAAAACATCTGGAATTATGAAGTCGGCTTGAAAGGTGCGTTGGGCATTTTCTCCGGTTCAATCGGCGCATATTATCTGACCTACGACAATTTCCAAGTCAGCATTGTATTGCCCAATGGCACCACGCAGACGCAAAGCGCTGGTTCAGCGACCAACAAGGGCGTTGAGGCCGAATTGACCATGAAGCCGACAAGCTGGCTCAGCGTGTTTGGCAATGTGGGCTATATTGATGGCGGCATTGACGACAAACCAACCATTGCGGCCAATTTCCGGGGTGCCAAATTCCGTTTGCAACCCGAAGTGCAGGCATCTGGCGGCTTTACCATCGATGCCGATTTGGGTGGTGTGACCTTCTTTGCCACGCCGTCGGTTACCTATCGCAGCAAGATGTTCTTTGAAGTCCCCAACAACCCACTCATCGCCCAAGCGGGCGTGACGCTGGTCAATGTGAACGCAGGGTTCCGTTTTGGTGAGGACCGTTTCGAAATCTCCGCTTTTGCACGCAATTTGTTGGACGAAGATTATTTGCTCGATGCTGGCAATACGGGCGGTGCCTTTGGCATCCCAAGCTACATTCCCGCCGAACCACGTTTATATGGCGTCAAGGTTGGCATGAAGTTCTGATCGGGGACGGTTAAGTCTCGCTGCTTCGTTATCCCAGCCTTTGCTGGGATAACGGGAGTGGGATTGGACGATGGGGTGTAGTTATGGGTTTGTGGCAAACCCAGCCGGCGCGTTCCCGTTGATACCGCCTCAACCCCGTTCGCGGGTTTGCATATAGGTTCCAAGCAGGCGGACCGAGTTGCAGTGGAAGCGTAGCTCTTCCAATGCGCGGTCGACGGCTGGGTCGCCCGGTGCGCCTTCGATATCGGTGAAGAATTCGGTTGCGGCAAAGCTGGCGCCGTTTTGATAGCTTTCCAGTTTGGTCATATTGACGCCGTTGGTCGCAAAGCCGCCCATCGCCTTGTACAAAGCGGCGGGGATGTTCTTCACCTCAAAAATCAGCGTGGTCATTAATGTGCCCGTCAGGGTGCTGCGGTTCGCAGGTTGGCGTGAGAGGACGACGAAGCGGGTGGTATTGCTGTCATCGTCTTGCACGGCGTCGTTAATAGCGACGAGACCATAAAGGTCCGCAGCAATCGGGGGCGCAATCGCGGCCGCCGACGCATCGTCATTGGCGGCGACAAATGCCGCCGCCGCCGCGGTATCCGCGTAAGCGACGGGAATAATGCCATTTGCGCGCAAGAAATGCCGGCATTGGCCCAGCGCTTGCGGATGGCTCATGGCCGTTTTGAGCACAGCACCTGCCGTTTTGGCCATGAGGCAATGGCGGATCGACATAAAATGCTCGGCAATAATGCTAAGGCCCGATTCCGGCAGCAAAAAGTGGATGTCGGCCACGCGGCCATGCAGCGAATTTTCAATGGGTATAATCGCGGACGCAGCCGTTCCATCCTTGACTGCATCAATGGCGTCTTCGAACGAAAAACAGGGCAGGGGTAAACAGTCTGCGTCATATTCCAACGCCGCCAAATGCGAGTTCGCCCCAGGCGCGCCTTGAAAGGCAATCGCTTTTGCAGGATGTTCATGGGCAGCAAACGTCATGTCTTTGACGATTGCCAGTGCGGGTGCGGGATAACTGTTCATGCTGCAAAGGCGTTAGGATAGGCAGACTTATCGGGCAAGTGTGGATTTGGACACTTGCACGGCGTAGCACTCGCTATTAGAGGGGCCAGTGAAACCGGCCGTCATTCTGCGCCGGTGTTTTAACGCACTTTCAAGGCTGATAAACAATGGATGATCGTAGTAACACAATTGCTGGCTGGGTTTTAGCAGGCGGCATCGTCGCGCTTGGACTAAGCATCGTCACAGGCATGTATTTCCATCCAGAGGCGCCTGAGAAAGAGGGTTTTGCTGTTGTGGCTGAGGCATCTGGCGAAGCGGGCGGCGCTGCGGCTGTACCTATCGCGACATTGCTTGCCACCGCAGACATCGCCAAGGGCGAAGCGGTGTTCAAGAAGTGCGCGGCTTGCCATACCATTGCCCAAGGCGGCGCAAATGGCATTGGGCCGAATCTCTGGGCAGCAATGGGTAAGCCGCATGGCCATGTTCCTGGCTTCGCTTATTCCGATGCCTTGAAGAGCGTTCCAGGTAACTGGGATTGGGAAGGCATGGACAAATGGTTGGCCAACCCTAAAAAATATGCACCGGGTACGAAGATGACTTTTGCTGGTCTGGGTAATCCCGAAGAACGCGCGAACTTGATCCTGTACATGAACGCACAAGGTTCAAACTTGCCATTGCCAACGCCGCCTGCCGCGGAAGCACCTGCCGCTGATGCAGCGGCGGATGCCGCAACGGGTGAAGCTGCCGCAGCGCCCGCAGCCGATGCTGCCGCACCAGCCGCTGCCGCAGCGCCGGCGAAGTAATCCGGTTAGTTCAATGTGACACTTCGTAGAAATCGCAGATGGCATCCCATGCCTCTTCTGCGGTCTCTACGAACTGGAATAAATCCAGATCAGGGGGGCTGATAACGCCCTCGAGCATAAGCTCCTCAAAATTCACGACGCGGTTCCAAAATTCACGCCCAAACAACAGGATCGGCATCTTCTTGATTTTGCCGGTTTGAACCAGCGTCAGCAGCTCAAAAAATTCATCAAATGTGCCAAAGCCGCCGGGGAAAACCGCGACTGCGCGCGCGCGCAGCAGGAAGTGCATTTTGCGCAAAGCGAAATAATGGAATTGGAAGCTTAAGCGCGGCGTCACGAACAGGTTTGGGGCTTGTTCATGCGGTAACACGATATTCAGGCCTACCGATTCTGCGCCGACATCATGCGCGCCGCGATTGGCAGCTTCCATGATCGAAGGGCCACCGCCCGAGCAAACGACAAAGTGGCGACGGCCTTCTTCATCGGTGACATTGGCTTTTCCGGCCAATTGCGCCAAATGGCGCGCTTCTTCGTAGAAACGTGACTTTTCTTTCATCCGCTCCGCGATGATTTTGGCGCGCTCCCCGTCGGCAGCGGCGACCATCGCGTCCACAGCCTCAGGCTCGGGAATACGCGCGGAACCGTAGATGACCAACATGGAACCGATGTTCGCTTCATCGAGCAACATTTCGGTTTTGAGCAGTTCAAGTTGAAAACGAACAGGGCGCAGGTCTTCGCGCAGCAGGAAGTCCGTATCCTGAAAGGCCAGCCTGTACGACTTGCTTTGCGTTTGCGGGGTGGAAAGTTGCTGTTCGGCAAAATCCGCTTCTTGTTGTGCTTTATAAAAGCGGCGATCGTTAATTTTTGTGTCTGTCATTACCCTGCATGTAGGGTGCATACATCGAATTTGCCACCTTTATCGGCAATAAGCGGTGCCGTTGCTCATCGATTTGGCCATATCAAAATGGAAATGATTTGCATGCGCGGCGTTATAATCAGGGCCAAGAACGGTGCCAAAGCGTTTGCAGGCAGATTGATGTAAGCGGCGCAGGAATGCCCGTTCTTCGGATGATCCGCGCCAACCGTTCAGCACCGAGACACGCCGTCCATCGCGTAAGACAAAGGCGGATACATCAACGGCATTCGCAAATGCATGTTCGGATAATCTGCCCGACCGACTGCCGGCGATAGCGCGGCAATTGAATGTGCCCATAGTCTCAATCTTCACGACCTCGCTGCCCAGATATTTCTTTGCCGCAGGCACCACGGCAAAACGCGCCCAATCGGTAAAGCTTGACGCAAGCGGACAGGTCATTGCCCCTAAATTTGTTGTCTGCGTACCAAAGTCCATTAGCTTTATCGTGTCGATCATGCGGCATCCACCGTCGAAGCTTTTGCTAGGCAGTCCTGCAAAGCGCACCGATTTGGATTTGAGGCCAGCCAGGCATTGGCGGGCGTTTTGTGACGTCATATTGTCGCTCGATCGCGGCGACTGCGGTTTTTCCCGTCCACCGCAGGACGCCAGCGCAAAGACGCCAGCGATCAGCAGAAATCTTTGAAAATAGCCCAACGACATAAATGCGTCTTAACGCAAAATATAGGCAGCGCAGCCAAAAAATGACGTAACACCCCTTAACTGCATGCAAATATGCGGGGCGCTGTTGCAATTTGCGCGTTGCATAGCGCACGACAGGCGATTATCGCGGATGCATGTTGCGAATCATTCTTAATAAGAAGCCGACATTCTGGGCATTATTATGTTTGCCTGCTGTGTTGATGATGCGCCCTTATCTTTTCGGCGATGTGATCGCGATGGATATGCTGCACCCAACGGGCGAATGGTCGGCGCGCTTCATGATCGCCGCGATGGTGCTTAGCCCCTTATCATCGTTGATTGGACCGCGGCCTTGGTTAAGCTGGCTTATTCAGCGCCGCCGGGCTTTGGGTGTGGCGGCCTTTGGCTATGCGACATTGCATCTCATTTTCTATGTCATCGATATGGGAAATCTTGACGATATGCTTGCCGAATTTTGGGCGCTGGGCATCTGGACCGGTTGGGCCGCGATGCTGTTGTTTGTGCCCTTGGCGATGACCAGCAACGATGCGTCTATGCGCGCGCTCAAGGCGGGCTGGAAACGTCTTCAGCGCTTGGTCTATCCCGCTGCCGTGCTCGTTCTTGTCCATTGGATATTCATCCACAATAATTTAGGACCAGCACTCGTACACTTCGTTCCACTCGTGCTTCTCGTTGCGGCACGATATTTCCTCCCAAACAGACCCAATTTTAAAGGAGCATGAATATGCGTTTATGGACACCTCTTTCACTTGCCGCTGTGGCTGCTATCGCCTTTGCGTCCGTCCCTGCATCGGCAACTGGCGCAATCACCTGTAAATCAGGGCCCGAATCCGGATGGAAAAGCCAAAAGGCGTTGACCGACAAATTGACCAAAGATGGCTGGACAGTCCGCAAGTCAAAAGTCGATGGCGGCTGCTATGAAGTTTATGGCACCACGCCCGAAGGCGACCGTGTGGAAGCCTATTTCCACCCAGTAACCTTAGAAAAATTATATGTGAGCCGTCGTGGCGAAATATTGTTTCGCAAGGCGGGTTACTGATAGCTTTTTACAATAGTCATTGACAAAGCCGGGGCTGCGCCTAAACGCGGCTTCGGGCCACGCGGCCCCAACGCCGCGCTGCTCTCTGCAAGGAGACGCTTATATGACTATAGTAAAACCCGCCGTTAAACCGGCGCGTCCGTTCTTTTCCTCCGGTCCCTGTGCGAAACCGCCAGGCTGGAGCCCAGAAAAACTTCAAACCGAATCGCTTGGCCGCTCGCACCGCGCGAAAATCGGCAAGTCACGCCTGCAATTGGCCATCGACTTGATGCGCGAAGTGCTTCAGGTGCCCGATACCCATCGCATTGGCATTGTCCCGGGTTCCGACACAGGCGCGATTGAAATGGCAATGTGGACCATGCTGGGCGCGCGCCCCGTCACGATGATGGCGTGGGAAAGCTTTGGCGAAGGCTGGGTCACGGATGTGAACAAGCAGTTGAAGCTGAACGCCCATGTCATGAACGCGCCTTATGGCGAAATTCCGGATTTGAGCGCAGTCGATTTCACCCATGATGTGGTCTTCACATGGAATGGCACAACGTCTGGCGCGCGCGTTCCCAATGGCGACTGGATCGCCGATGACCGTGAAGGCCTGACCTTCAATGACGCTACCTCGGCCGTATTTGCTTATGATATGCCTTGGGACAAGCTCGATGTGACAACTTTTAGCTGGCAGAAGGTGCTGGGCGGCGAAGGCGCGCATGGCGTGCTCATTCTCGGGCCCCGTGCCGTAAAGCGGTTGGAAAGCTACACCCCATCATGGCCGCTGCCAAAAGTGTTCCGCTTGATGTCGAAAGGCGCGCTCGCCGAAGGTATCTTCAAGGGCGAGACGATTAACACGCCGTCGATGCTGGCTGTTGAAGATGTTATCTTCGCGCTGGAATGGGCAAAGACAGTTGGTGGATTGCAAGGCCTGATGGCGCGCAGCAACGCCAATGCCGCTGCGCTGGACGATATTGTTGTGGCAAGCGACTATCTTGGGTTTCTTGCCGCTGACCCTGCCATCCGGTCGAAAACCTCGGTGTGTTTGACCGTAAAGGGCGCGGATGAAGCGATGATCAAAAAAATCGCGTCTTTGCTTGAGGCAGAGCATGCGGCCTATGACATTGCCGGATATCGTGACGCCCCGCCGGGCTTGCGCATTTGGTGCGGTGCAACCGTTGATGCCGCCGATATCCAAGCGCTCGGGCCATGGCTCGATTGGGCTTACCACACCGCAAAAGCATAACCCCGTCGCGCCAGCGAAGGCTGGTGCCCATTACGCCTCTCGTTTGTAACCAATAGGCGAGATAGGCCCCAGCCTTCGCTGGGGCGACGACCCAAAAGGACAAAGCAATGACCAAACCACGCGTACTCATCTCCGACAAAATGGACCCCAACGCCGCCAAGATTTTCGCTGAACGCGGCTGTGACGTTGATGTCATTACCGATAAAACGCCCGATGAACTTGCCGCGATGATTGGCGATTATGATGGCCTGGCCATTCGTTCGTCGACGAAGGTCACAAAACAAATATTGGACGCTGCCACCAACTTAAAGGTGATTGGCCGCGCCGGCATCGGTGTCGACAATGTCGATATCCCTTATGCGTCGGCCAAGGGTGTTGTTGTCATGAACACGCCTTTTGGTAACTCGATTACGACCGCTGAACATGCCATCGCCTTGATGTTCGCCCTTGCGCGGCAATTGCCAGAGGCGAATGCGCAAACGCAAGCGGGCAAATGGCCGAAAAATGATTTCATGGGCGTTGAAGTTACCGGCAAGACGCTGGGCTTGATCGGTGCGGGCAATATCGGATCGATTGTCGCGAGCCGCGCACTGGGCCTACGGATGAAAGTTGCAGCTTTTGACCCGTTCCTTACCGCCGATCGCGCGATTGAAATGGGCGTAGAAAAGGCTGACCTTGATACTTTGCTTGCTAAGGCCGATTTCATCACCTTGCACACCCCGCTGACCGACCAGACGCGCAACGTCCTATCGAGAGAAAACCTTGCGAAGACCAAAAAGGGTGTCCGCATCATCAACTGTGCACGTGGCGGGTTGATCGACGAAGAGGCGCTGAAAGAGGCATTGGACAGCGGCCAAGTCGCCGGGGCAGCTTTGGATGTTTTTGCGACTGAACCCGCGAAGGAATCGCCCTTGTTCGGCACGCCGAACTTCATCTGCACCCCGCATTTGGGCGCGTCGACCAATGAGGCGCAGGTCAATGTGGCGTTGCAGGTCGCTGAACAAATGGCGGATTATCTGGTCAATGGCGGCGTGACCAATGCGCTCAACATGCCAAGCCTGTCCGCCGAAGAGGCGCCGAAGTTGAAACCATATACGACCCTTGCACTAAAATTGGGTTCGCTTGTTGGCCAATTGGCGCATGACAATCTCGACAATATTGCGATTGAGGTTGAGGGCGCTGCGGCGGAACTGAATATTAAACCAATTACGGCTGCTGTCCTTGCCGGTTTCATGCGGCGTTTTTCCGACGCAGTGAACATGGTCAACGCGCCGTTTTTGGCGAAGGAGCGTGGCTTTGACATACGCGAAGTCCGCCATGACAAGGCTGGCGCCTATCACACATTGGTGCGCGTTACCGTGAACACAGCGCAAGGCCCGCGTTCGGTTGCAGGCACGTTGTTCGCCAATAGCGAAGCGCGGCTTGTCGAGATTTTCGGCATCAGCCTTGAGGCGGAACTGGAAGGTAACATGCTCTATATCGTCAACGAAGATGCGCCCGGTTTCATCGGCCGTGTCGGCACGACCTTGGGTGAGGCTGGATTGAACATCGGCACCTTCCATCTGGGCCGTCGCAGTGCGGGTGGCGAAGCGGTCTTGTTGCTTTCGATGGACGCGGCGATCCCAGAAGCTGTCCTGAAGCAGCTTGGCACGTTGCCCGGTGTAAAAACAGTGAAGGCGCTGAAGTTTTAAGCGGGGCTTCCCCGCTTGGACTTTTGCGGTAAAGAGTGCGCATGAATAATCCACCTAATTTGCTGCCCGAAGGGTATCGCGACCGCCTTCCGCCCCAAGCGGAGGTTGCGGCGCGGGTATCGCGGGCGATGATCGACGTGCTGGCAAGCTATGGCTATGCGCGTGTGGCACCGGCCATGGCGGAATTTGAATCGGTGCTCGCCAAGCATAGTGGCGATGCCAACCGTAATCAGCATTTGCGTTTCACCGACCCTGTGTCGGGCCACACGCTGGCGCTGCGCGGTGACATCACGGTGCAGGTCGGACGGATTGCGACGACGCGCATGAAGGACACGCCACGACCGTTGCGTTTGGCTTATCATGGGCAAGTATTACGCCTGCGCGCCAAACAATTGCGTCCCGAACGGGAATTGACCCAATTGGGCGCGGAATTGGTTGGCAATGACAGCGTTGCGGCTGCTTGCGAAATTGTGGGCGTTGCCATTGATGCGCTTGAGGCGGCGGGCGTCAAAGACATCACCATTGACTTCACCTTGCCCGATCTTGTGGAACGGCTGGCGGAAAAAGCTCTGCCTTTGGCGGCGGACAAGATTGATGCCGTTCGGTCCGAGCTGGATATGAAGGATGCAGGCGGGCTGAGTGCGCTTGGGGCGGATGCCTATTTACCACTGCTGGCGGCAACTGGTCCATTTGCAGAAGCGGTAGAGAAATTGCGGGCAATTGATGCTGGCGGGGCGTTAGCATCACGAATCCACGCCTTGGAAGCGATTGCAGGAACCATTGCGGGCCGCGCCAATGTGACGCTGGATCCAACCGAGCGGCATGGCTTTGAATATCAAAGCTGGTTCGGCTTTACGATCTTCGCCAAAGGATACAGCGCGGCGCTGGGACGCGGCGGGACCTATTTTATTGATCGCGCCGATGGACCACCGGAACCGGCAACGGGCTTCTCGCTCTATCCCGATCCTTTGGTTGATTTGGCCGAAGAAGGCGTTGTCCGGCGGCTTTTCCTGCCACTGGGTACAGACGCCGCAACGGGTGCAAAATTGCGCCATGACGGCTGGGTGACGGTCGCGGCATTGGATGCGGATGACAGCGCGGCTGAGTTGGGCTGCACCCATATTTGGATGAATGGTCAAGCCATTCCCGCCTGAAATCGTCGCACACGCAGCTTTAGGGTGGACGCCAGCGCTGCATAATCATAACGGAGTGCACGGCGAATCCCTTCGCAGGAAAAACCTCCTGCGCAGAAAAAGGCCCCAGAGCTATCTGGCTTTGACAGGGAATATCTGATGGCGAATGTAACCGTAATTGGCGCACAATGGGGCGACGAGGGTAAAGGCAAGATTGTCGACTGGCTGGCGGAACGCGCCGATGCCGTTGTCCGCTTTCAAGGCGGGCATAATGCCGGCCACACTTTGGTGGTGGGCGACAATGTTTATAAATTATCGTTGCTGCCTTCAGGCATAGTCACCGGCACTTTGTCGATTATCGGCAATGGCGTGGTTTTGGACCCTTGGGCACTGCGCGATGAAATGGCAAAACTGCGCGGGCAAGGCGTTTCCATCACGACCGAGAATTTCGCGCTGGCGGACAATTGCGCGTTGATCCTGCCGATTCACCGCGACTTGGATGGTTTGCGCGAAACTGCGGCGGGTTCGGGCAAGATTGGGACCACGGGTCGCGGCATTGGCCCGGCTTATGAAGACAAGGTTGGCCGCCGCGCGATCCGTGTGTGTGATCTCGCGCATCTCGATGCCTTGGATGCGCAGCTTGACCGTTTATGCGCGCATCATGATGCCTTGCGCGCTGGCTTTGGCGAGCCGCCGGTGGATCGTGCGCGCTTGATCGCTGATCTGAAAGAAATAGCCCCCTTTGTTCTCGAATATGCACAGCCCGTGTGGAAGCGCCTGAACAAGGTCCGCAAGGCAGGCGCGCGGATATTGTTTGAAGGCGCGCAGGGCGTATTGCTCGACGTCGACCATGGCACATATCCCTTCGTAACCTCGTCCAACACGGTTTCGGGAACGGCTGCCGCCGGTTCCGGCCTTGGGCCAAGTGCCGCGGGCTTTGTGCTCGGTATCGTTAAAGCTTACACCACGCGGGTTGGGTCTGGGCCGTTTCCGACCGAGTTGGAGGATGAAATCGGCCAAAGGCTGGGTGAACGCGGCCATGAATTTGGCACCGTCACGGGCCGCAAGCGCCGCTGTGGTTGGTTTGACGCCGTGATCGTGCGTCAAAGCTGCGCCGTATCCGGCGTGACTGGTATTGCGCTGACCAAGCTCGATGTGCTTGACGGATTTGACACGATCAAGATCTGCACAGGCTATCGCCTGAACGGCAAAGTCTATGACTATCTGCCCGCACATGCCGCAGATCAAGCCGCGGTTGAGCCTATTTACGAAGAAATGCCCGGCTGGCAGGAAACGACCGCCGGCGCGCGCAGTTGGGCCGACCTTCCGGCACAAGCGATTAAATATATCTCGCGGGTGCAGGAATTGATCGAAACGCCCGTTGCATTGGTATCCACGTCGCCGCAGCGCGAAGATACCATTTTAGTGCGCGATCCCTTCGCCGATTAACCCGTTTTGAGTTCGGCTTTCAGCCGCAAGCTCGCGCGCCAGAAGAAAAAGGCGGGGATGAGGCCAAGCCATGCTGCGCCATAGAGCACCCAACGGACGCTTTCATCGCCGGCAATAGGTTGAAGCTGGTCGGACAATATGCCGAAAAGTAGTGGCCCCATGCCTAGGCCAATGAGGTTTTGGCCGAACACTACAAGCGATGCCGCAATGGCCCGCGCTTCAGGGCGGACAAGGCCCTGGACGCAGCCATATGCTGGCCCATAATATGCCGCATTCAAAAGTGTTGGCACGATCAGCAACGCAACCGCGACGCGCCAGTCCTCGGCCCAATAGCCTACAAATAATATCGGCGCGGCAATGGCCATGCCGATGGCCGGGAGGGTCAGAATGTGGCGCTTGTCGCGCTTGCCGAAGACATCGGCCATTTTTCCGCCAAGCCATGTCCCGGCGATGCCCGAAATGCCCAATGCGACTGCCATGGCAAGCCCGGCCTCAGTCGTCGAAAGCCCGTGCGAGCGGATGAAAAAGCTTATGGTCCATAACCCTTTGCCGTAGCTGAGAAACGCAGTGAACGATGCGGCGATGAAGACATAGAGATAGGCTTTGGACGCAAATACCTCACGCACGGCTTCTTTGATCGACAGTGCAGTCTTCGCAGATGATGCAGTTGTATCAAACTGTGCGCTATCCGCACAGCGACGCGGGTCGCGGATGAGCAACGGCAGAACAAGCGCAAGCAATATTCCAGGTGCCCCGACCAGCATCAGCGCCGCGCGCCAGCCATATTGGTCATTCACCACACCGCCTATGATTAACCCCAGCAGTCCACCGATCGGGATACCCAGCCCAAAGAACGCGATGGCCGACGAGCGCTTCTCGGGAGGCACGCTGTCGGCAATGAGCGAATGTGCTGCAGGCGTACATCCAGCTTCGCCGACGCCAACCCCAATACGGGCGAGGGCTAGCTGAAGAAAATTCTGCGCAACGCCGCATATCGCCGTCATTGCAGACCAGATCGCGAGACACACCGAAATAAGCCATACGCGGTTGGCTCGCGCCTTGTCTGCATACCGTGCGATTGGTATGCCCAGCACTGCGTAAAATACCGCAAATGCCGGACCCGCCAGCAGCCCCAATTGTGTATCGCTTAAGCCGAGATCACGTTTAATCGGCTCTGCAAGAATGTTCACAATTTGGCGGTCTAGAAAGTTAAGGATGTATACGAGTAGCAGTATGAACAACAGCAATTTTGGATTTGTAATCGTCGGCTTTGCAGCCGTTGCCTTCTGGCTATTGTCCATGAATGTCTCCTCTTCCTGCTATACGTTATGGAATGTTTTTTGGTATTGTCAAAGCCTTGAAACGTGTGTGGCGCGCGCCGTGTGAACGACGCGCCGTCCCATGAGTGCGTAAAATCAGACAGCCTGCAAACTCTTTGATTGACTGTTGTCCGCTTCACGGCTCTTGGGTCGAAATGACTACACGCGAAACGACGGCGTTAATGCCTCTCAATGATCTGGATCTTAGCTTGTCGTTGGGCGACCGCTTCATGGTCATCGCCTATGGCGCTGTTCAATGGCCATGGTTGCTGCGTAGCCTTGATGGCGGGCGCAAGAAAGATAAGGCTGATTTGCTTGCCTATCTCGAGTTACCGCTGGATGCGCTGCCTAATCTGGGCAGTTGGAAAGCCGACACAAATTTTTTGTGGCATATCGTTTCTGCAATCGAAGAAATGCAACCGGCGCAAGTCGTCGAACTGGGTTGCGGGGCCTCCACCTTTGTCGCTGCGCGTGCCTTGCAGCTTTTTGGCGGCGGAAAAATTGTCAGCTTTGACCAACATGCAGAATTTGCCGCGACTACGCAAAGCTGGATTTTAGATAATAAGATGGATGCAGAAATCCGGCACGCGCCGTTAGGCGCACCGCCAACTGGCTGGCCGGGGCACTGGTATCAACTTTCCGATGTTCCCAACGAAATCGACTTACTCATCGTTGATGGCCCGCCTTGGGCCATCCATCCGCATGTGCGCGGGGCCGCCGCAAGCCTGTTCCCGCGCATCCGTCCGGGCGGCAGGGTGTTGCTGGATGACGCGGCACGACCCGGCGAGCGTGTGGTGGCGCGGCGCTGGCGCAAAGAACATCGCAACATGGACTTCACGCTCGACAGCAAGGGTGCCAAAGGCACCTTGCTGGGATATAAACACCCCGCTTAGGGTCAGCCCCTAAAGCTTGGTTTTCCGCTTATCGGTCACCATGTCCGTAGCAAGATCAAGCCCGGCCTTTCCGTCCGCTGCGGTATGCGCAGGGGCATGGGGCGTTTCGCTATAATCCGGCTGCTCTACCTCAAGCATCCCCTCCCATTTGGTGATGACGGACGTGGCAACAGCGTTACCGACGACATTGGTCGCGGTGCGGCCCATATCGAGGAACTGATCAATCGCAAGGATGAGGGCGACGCCTTCCACCGGAAGGTCGAACATCGCCAACGTACCGGTGATGACCACCAATGAAGCGCGCGGCACGGCGGCGACGCCCTTGGACGAAATCATGAGCGTGAGTAGGATAAGGATCTGCGTGCCGATGGATAGGTCAATGCCATACGCTTGCGCGATGAAGATTGTCGCGAAGCTCATATACATCATCGAACCATCAAGGTTGAAGCTGTATCCCAAGGGCAGCATGAAACCCGAAATCCGGCGCGGGACACCAAAACGGTCGAGCTGTTCAAACAGCTTCGGCAGGGCCGCTTCGCTCGATGCGGTCGAAAATGCGATCAACATAGGTTCGCGGATGTAGCGGATGAGCGTCCATATGCGCCGGCCCAAGAAAATTGCGCCCAGCGACAGAAGGATGGCCCACAACAACGCGAGGGACATATAGAATTCGGTGACCAATTCCAAATAGGTTGCAAGGATTGCAAGGCCGCTTTTTGAGACCACAGCTGCCAATGCGCCGAACACCGCGACAGGGGCATAGCGCATAACATAATGCGTGATCTGAAGCATCATTTCCGCGAGTGACTCGGCACCGCGCACCAAGGGCGCACCCTTTTCACCTAAGGCGGAAAGCGCAATGCCAGCGAACAAGGCGAACACCAAAATCTGCAAGATGTTGTTGGTGGCCATCGCCTCGAAAGCGTTTTTGGGGAAAATTGAAAGAATGAATTCCCAAAAGTCTAGTTTCTTAACTTCACCCACCGTCGCTGCTGCATTTGCGATCGTATCAACAGGTGCGCCAATACCCGGCTGAAACAGATTCACCATCAACAAACCAAGACCAATCGAGATGAAGCTGGCGATAATAAACCATGTGATGGCGCGAAAACCGATGCGGCCAAGCGCAGAGCTGTCGCCCATATGCGCAATACCAACGACGATGGTTGATAGAATGAGGGGCGCAACCAACAATTTGATTAAGTTCAGAAATATATCAGAGAGAAGTTTAAATGTCTTGGTGAGATATTCAAACTGTGTGCTGTCTTGCGCGAAACTGACATGGACCGCGTAGCCGACGGCCACACCCAGGATCATTCCTGCCAGTATCCACAATGTAAGCCGTTTATCCACGCAACCCTCCGAACATTCGTTGTTTCGCGCGACGCTACACAGGAGCAATGCAGGTCGCAACAAGTTACAGTCGTGACTTGTTTAAGCTTGAGAAGGGCGTCATAAGTCTTGTAATAAAATTACAACGCATTTTGTCGTTGAAGATGGCACATAACCAGAGGCTTGCGGGCTCAGGAGATCATTTCATGGCGGCCGCCAAAATTGCTAAAAATAGCGGAAAAATCGACAAGACCCTTTTGAAGGATATGGTCTCCGCCTTTGCCGAGACCGCTTTGCCGGGCGAAAACGAGGGGTTTGACGCGAAAGCGGCGGAGGATGCCGCGCGTTTCACTATCGAGACCGGCCTGCATCGCAAGGCGGGCAGTGCGGCCATTGCACTGGATAGCTTTACCGATGCGCAGGGCCGCTTGATGATGCGGATATCGCTGAATAATGACGATATGCCCTTTTTGGTGGATTCGGTATCGTCTGCCGTTGCTGCTTATGGGATCGCGGTGAAGCGTATCATCCACCCCGTGTTGAGTGTTGTCCGTGATGACGCCAATATGCTCTCATCCATCAGCCGGAAACGGATGGACGGGCAGGCGCGTGAATCCTTCATTTACCTCGAAACAGCGCGTGTCGACGCCAAGGAGCGCCGCAAGGTTGAGGCGCATTTGGCGGATGTTCTCGCCGACGTTCGCGGCGCGGTGACCGATTGGCGCGACATGCTTGCTGCCTTGTCCGCCGACGCCGACAGCCTGCCGGATAGCGAAGGCACGGCGTTCATCCGTTGGTTCCATGATGATAATATGACGATTTTGGCGCATGAGCGGATCAGCAGCGATGGCACGCGTTCCAACCGCCTTGGCTTGTCGCGTGTCAGCGATGCACCTGTGCTTTCGGAAGATAGCGTCAGCCTTGCTATCAACTGGTTTGAAGCCGGGGGTGTTGCGCCCTTGGTGCTGAAATCCAACCGTGTTTCTAATGTCCACCGCAATGTGCAATTGGATCTGATCGTTATTCCGATGCGAACGGGCGATCGGGTAACGGGCTTGGCCGTCACAGCCGGGCTTTGGACCAGTGCGGCTCTGGCAACGGCGCCGGAAGCCATTCCCGTGCTCAGAACGCATCTGGCGTCGCTGATGGCGCGTTATGGCTTTGACCCTTCGGGCCATGCGGGCAAGGCGATGGCCCATGCGCTCACGGCGCTACCGCACGACCTTTTGGTTGCGCTCAAGCTGGATGATTTGGAACGCGTCACTTTGACCGCCATGTCGCTGACGGACCGACCACGCCCCAAGCTGATTGCGCTGCGGTCGCCGCTGGGACGTCATCTCTATATCTTTGTGTGGTTGCCACGTGATGATGTGTCGACGGGCATCCGTAAGCAGATTCAGACGATGCTGATGGATGCCACTGGCGGATCTTTATTAGGCTGGACCATCGGTTTGGAAGACGGCGGCGTCGCTTTGCTGCGCTATACGCTCGATTTGCCGGACCGTGGACAGACGGTGGACGAAGCCAGTCTGGATGCCAAGCTGGAGTTGATGGTCCGCGGGTGGGAGCCAGCGGTTGAGGCTGCCTTGGCCAATCTGACCGATGAAAAGCGCGCAGCGGCTATGCTTGTGCGTTATGGTGCGGGCTTTCCGGCCAATTACCGCAGCAGCTATTCGACCGACGAAGCGGCGCGGGACATGATGTGTTTGCTTGCGATGGAACGCGACCATAGCAAGATTACCCGGCTGTTCGTGGAAGAGGATAAGCTTCGGCTGAAAATTTACAGCTATGGTGGCACTTTGCCGTTGAGCGATGTCGTGCCCGCGCTGGAGAACTTCGGTTTCGATGTTCTGGAGGAATCGCCGACCGCATTGGCGAATGGTAATTATATCCATGACTTTCATTTGGCGCTGCGTGGCGGCAATATTTCAAATTTATTGGAAAAACCGCAGGTCCTGGAAACTGCGCTGAGCCAAGTATTGGATGGCAGTTTTGAAAATGACGTGTTCAACCAGCTGGTCACGATTGGTGGACTTGCGCCGCAATCGGTCATCTGGCTGCGCGCATGGTACCGCTATTTGCGCCAAACGGGCGTGACCTATGGCATGCCAACGGTGGTGTCGGCTTTGGCTAAAAATGCAAATGTCACGCGGTCGATCATATCGCTGTTCGATGCCTTGCATAATCCTGCAACCAACGGCAGCCGCGACAAGGAAGCGGCGAAATATCAAAAGGCGATACATGCTGATTTGGCCGCCGTGTCGGCGATTGACGAAGATCGCATCCTGCGCCGGTTTCTGGCTGTCGTCCTTGCCACATTGCGTACAAACGCGTTTGCCGCAGCGGCGGCTGAGGCATTGGCGTTCAAACTGGATTGCGCGAAAGTTCCCGGTCTGCCGGCGCCGCTGCCTTGGCGGGAGGTTTTGGTGTATTCGCCCCGCGTGGAGGGCATTCACTTACGCGCCGGACCCGTCGCGCGCGGCGGCTTGCGCTGGTCCGACCGGCGGGATGACTTCCGTACCGAGGTTTTGGGCCTGATGAAGGCGCAACGCGTTAAGAATGCGGTGATTGTGCCAACCGGTGCCAAAGGCGGTTTTTATCCCAAAAGACTACCCGACATGCGGGTGGACCGTGATGCGTGGTTTGCCGAAGGCACAGAGGCCTATAAAATATTCATCCGGACGTTGCTGTCGATTACCGACAATATTGTGAACGACCGGATCGTGCATCCCGATAATGTAGTCATCCATGACGGGGATGATCCCTATTTTGTTGTAGCTGCAGACAAAGGCACAGCGACATTCTCCGACACTGCGAACGCCATCGCGCTGGAACGCAATTTCTGGCTTGGTGATGCCTTTGCGAGCGGTGGCTCGGTTGGTTATGACCATAAAGCGATGGGCATCACCGCAAAGGGCGGCTGGCTATCGGTGCAGCGCCATTTTGCCGAAATGGGCATTGATGTCCAAAAAGAAACGGTCACGGTTGCGGGTGTTGGCGATATGTCTGGCGACGTGTTCGGCAATGGCATGTTGCTTTCAAAGTCGCTGAAAATTGTCGCGGCGTTTGACCATCGCCATATATTTCTCGACCCCAATCCCGACCCGGCGAGCAGTTGGAAAGAACGCCAGCGCTTGTTCAACCTGCCGCGTTCAAGCTGGCTCGATTATGATGCCAAGCTGATTTCCAAGGGCGGCGGCGTGTTCGCGCGTACGGATAAAGTCATCAAAACAACATCGGAAATCAGAAGTCTGCTCGGTATTGATGCGACAGAAATTGAACCATCTGCATTGATGACCGCTATACTAAAAGCGCCTGTGCAATTGATGTGGTTCGGCGGTATCGGAACCTATATTAAGGACCGGAGCGAAAGCCATTTGGACGTTGGCGACCCCGGCAATGACTTTATTCGTGTGAACGGCGCAGACGTGCAGGCGCAAGTCATTGGCGAAGGCGCGAACTTGGGCGTGACGCAGGCGGGACGTATTGGCTTTGCCTTGCGCGGTGGCCGCATCAACACCGACTTTATCGACAATAGCGCCGGCGTTGATTGCTCCGACAATGAAGTGAACATCAAAATCGCCCTGAATGCGCAGATGCGTGCCGGCAAGTTGAAGGAACCTGCCCGCAACATCTTGCTGGCGGAGATGACCGACGCGGTGGCGCATTTGGTGTTGGAGGATAACCGCCTTCAAACGCTAGCCTTGTCCATCGCGGAAACTGGCGGCGCGGGTGATTTACCTGCTTATGTAAGGCTTATCGAAATTTTTGAAGGCGCGGGCAGACTGGACCGTGTGGTTGAAGGACTTGCGCCCAATGAGGAACTGTTCCGGCGCGCCAGCGAAGGGCGCGGGCTCACGCGGCCGGAGCTGGCTGTGTTGCTCTCGACGGCGAAACTTGCCGCGCAGGATGAGGTTGAAGTAGCACCTTTGGCGCAGGACAAGTCAATGGACGGCGAACTTTTGGCAGCCTTTCCGGATGAGATGGTCAAATCGCATAAGGCGGCGATTTTGGGACATCGGCTTCGCAAGGAAATCATCGCCACAAAATTGGCCAACCGCATGATCAACCGGCTTGGTATGCTGCACCCATTTGAATTGGCGGAAGAGGAAGGCTGTAGCCTTGGCGATGTCGCGGCGGCCTTTGCCATTGCCGAGTCCATTTACGATCTACCTGCCTTGTGGAATATTATGGATACGACCGCGATGCCGGAATCCACGCGGCTGATGCTCTTCAACCAAGCGGCCTTAGAAGTGCGCGCGCAAATGGCGGATATCATTCGCAATGCCCATGAAGGTCGTGATGTCGCGGCGGCGACGGCGGTATATGCGCCTGTGGTGCAGAAGCTAACGGCTGTGTTGGACGGGCTATTACCACAAGATGTCCGGTTGCAGACCGAACGTTTTGGTGCGCGGTTGATCGAGAATGGCGCGCCACGCAAAATTGCGGACCGTCTGGTGCAACTGGCGCAATTGGATGGCGCCATTGGTCTGGCGGCGCTTTCATCCACGCAAAAGGGTGATGTCACCGCACTCACACGCGCCTTTACCGCCCTTGGTGAAGCGCTGGGTCTAAGCTGGGCACAGGGCACTGCCATGCAGGTGGACCCGCAAGATCCTTGGGAGCGGCTGTTGGTTGCTGGCCTTGCGCGGGATTTCCAAACCATGCGCCTGGATTTTCTGCGGCGCCGCGCCGCCAAGAAACCGCTTGAGGATGCGCAAGACTGGCTGATGGCCAATGCGGTGCGTGTGCGGGCGTTCAAGGCGATGGTAGACCGTGCCCGCATGGCGGGTGCACCAACCCCCGCCATGTTGGCACAAGTGGCAGGGCAAGCACGGGTATTGCTGGGGCGTTAACGCGCCGGGGCGACGGGGAAAAGACGACGCCCCCCCCCCACAACGTCATGCTGAACTCGTTTCAGCATCCATCGTGCCACATAGACCTAAGGGTAGAGATGAGAAATGGACCCTGAAACAAGTTCAGGGTGACGGTCGGGGGAGCATTTTTGGGTGCCACTCCGCTTAACGCATATAGCGGTCAGCATCTAAGCGTTAAAGCCTCAGCTTTTCTGGCCTAAGCCCGCTGGATTGCCCTTTGTCGATGGGTTTGATGCGTTTTGCTTTTTGGGCTTTTCTGCTTTTGGCTTGCGGACTTCGCGGCTCGACTTCTTTTGGCTCTTCGCCATGATATTTTCCTTTGAGGCAGTCGTGCGCAATTTAGGCTTGGGTCAGAATGCACTGACCCATATCACAAGAAGATAAGCATGAACGCCCCTCATTAAAAGGGCGCGCGCAAAATGACCGATCTAAGCGACCGCCTCTACCGCCCTTTTGTAGATGCTATTGAGCGGGCTACGGAAAAGCTTCATCACCATCGGTTCGAAAAATGAAAGCGGCAGCGTGTCATAATCCGGATCAAAGGATGGGCAGTCATATTTGTCGATAAATTCTTCGGTATCGGCAAACCACTCATGCCCGCGAAACTGCTCACGCATGTCGCGGTCAAGGCCGAGATGGTGGAAGAAATTACGCCCCTGAAAAATGCCGTGATTCTGCACAATCCAAAGAATTTTTTCTGACACAAACGGTTTCAATATCGCCGCTGCAATGTCGGGATGGTTGGCTGCGCCCAGCGTATCGCCAATGTCGTGCAGCAAGGCCATCACCACATATTCTTCATCCCGGCCATCGCGATGGGCGCGTGTCGCGGTTTGCAAGGAATGTGTCAGCCGGTCGACTGCAAAGCCGCCAAAATCACCGTCGAGCAATTTCAGATGGTCCAAAATCCGGCGTCCGCCATCTTGCGAAAAGGGGATATTGTGCCGCATGATGATCTGCCAATCCTCTTGCGTGCTCTGCGCCATATCATGAAAAGTTGCGCGGTCTTCTTGGCTGTCCATTTTACTATCCTCTCGCCTGCAATGTGTAACAGCCTTGGCCGACGAAACAAGGGCTTCATGCGCGCGCAAAAAGCGGCTAGACCGAAAATATGGCGGTATTAGAGCTTACAGATAAACCCTTCTTCTCGGACAAGAATCGCGCTTTTTGGAACTTGCACTCGGCTGGTTGGGCGGGCGCGGTCATATTGCGCGCAGCTTCCGGTATTGCGCAGGGGCAGCCCGTCAGCTTCTTGGTGCCCATCCTGATTTCTGCGGTGACGGGCTATTCGATCACGCTGCTTCTTTCGGTGATATACCGGTTCTTGATTGATCAGCGGCCGTTTATCACATGGAGCCTGACCTTCGTGTCTGTCTCGCTCGCGACTTTGGGTTATGCCTATGTGGACGTGTGGGTGCTGCAAACCATTCGTGACGGGGTCGATGAAACGCCTTTTGCCCAATTATGGCTGGCGGCGATTTATATCAACTCAGTGCTGCTCGCGGCATGGTCCGCCTTATATTACGCCATCAATTATTTTGTGCGCGCAGAAGAGCAAGCCGACCAGATGATGCGGCTAGAGGCGCAGGCGACCAGCGCGCAACTTACGATGTTACGCTATCAGCTGAACCCTCATTTCCTTTTCAACACATTGAATAGCATTTCGACCTTAGTGCTGTTGAAACAGACAGACCAAGCCAATGCTATGCTGTCGCGCCTGTCCTCATTTTTGCGGTTTACGCTGATCAATGAAGCGGCTGCGAAAGTGCCGCTAACTCAGGAAATTGAGACGTTAAAACTATATCTCGATATTGAAAAAATGCGGTTTGAAGAACGGTTGCGGACATATTTCATCATCGAACCATCGGTGGAAAACGCATTGGTGCCTTCGTTGTTGCTGCAGCCACTTGTGGAAAATGCTATCAAATATGCGGTCACGCCCAAGGAAGAGGGCGCGGATATTTCGGTGACCGCTCAACTCGTCGGTCAAAGGGTGCGGATTACCGTTTCGGACACTGGCCCGGGCTTGCAGCCGGGACAACAAGACCACAGCCTATCCACAGGTGTCGGCATGGCGAACACGCGCGAGCGACTGTCGCAAGCTTATGGCGAGGACCAACGCTTTGAACATTATGTAAAGGCCGGGGGAGGATTTGAGGTGTTATTAGAACTCCCCTATCAAAACCGGATGATCGCAGGGGAAGACAATCAAGCGGGGGCGCAACAGCAAGGAATGAAATCCGCATGAGCATTCGTACAATATTGGTCGACGATGAAAAGCTGGCCATTCAAGGTCTCGAACTACGGCTTCAACCCTTTGATGATATCGAAATTGTGGCCACTTGCCACAATGGTCGCGAGGCCATTCGCAAGATCAAGACACTAAAACCTGACTTGGTCTTCTTAGATATTCAAATGCCGGGATTTGACGGCTTTTCGGTTGTGCAAGGCGTGATGGACATCGACCCACCCTTGTTTGTGTTTGTGACCGCATATTCCGAACATGCCATTAAGGCGTTTGAGGCGCAGGCCATCGATTATCTGATGAAGCCTGTGGAACCCGAACGGCTGGCTGACACCATGGACCGCGTGCGCAGCCGGCTGTCCGAAAAGCGGACATCAGAAGAACTCGACCGCCTGCGCACGGTTATCAACGAAGTTGCGCCAAATGCGGCGGACAATTTGGGATCATTGGATGACGATTTGGCATCCACCCGCTTTGAAAAGCTGATCAACGTCAAGGATCGCGGTCAGATTTTCCGCGTTGATGTCGCGAGTATTGAACGCATTGATGCGGCGGGCGATTATATGTGCATTTATACCGCCGAAACCTCGCTAATCCTGCGTGAAACGATGAAGGATTTGGAAAAACGGCTCGACCCGCGCACCTTCCAACGGGTGCACCGTTCCACGATCGTCAATTTGGATCAGGTCCGCCAAGTGAAGCCCCATACCAATGGCGAGTGCTTTTTGGTGCTGGAATCAGGCGCGCAGGTGAAGGTTAGCCGGTCGTACCGCGACGTCGTTGCCCGTTTCGTCCATTAAGGAGTTAGGCATGCAGCCAGCCAATACGCCAACCCGCATGAAGGCCAGCGATTTTCATCCCTATATCCTCGAAATCTTTGATGGCTATGTCCATGGCAAGATGACCAAGCGGGAATTCATGCGTGAGGCGGGCAAATTTGCCGCAGCGGGCGTGACAGGATTGATGATCCTTAATCAGCTGCAGCCCGACTACGCGCTGGCGCAGCAGGTAAAGGCGGATGACCCCGCCATCGTCACCTCACGCGTAATCGTGCCAAGTCCCGATGGTCATGGAAGCATCAATGGCTTGTTAGCTAAACCCGCCAAGGCAAAGGGCAAGCTACCGACGGTGCTGGTCATCCACGAAAATCGCGGGCTTAACCCTTATATTGAGGATGTTGTCCGGCGTTTGGCCAAGGCGGGTTATATGGCGCTGGGTCCAGATGGTCTGTCCTCCGTCGGCGGCTATCCCGGCAATGACGAGACGGGTCGCGCTTTGCAGGCGAAGTTGAACCCAGCCAAGTTGTTGGAGGATTTCTTTGCCGGCTTTGAATATCTGCGGGATCATTCCGAAAGCACAGGCAAGGTCGGCGCGGTTGGTTTTTGCTATGGCGGCGGGGTGTGCAATGCGCTGGCGGTGGCCTATCCCGAAATGGCGGCATCGGTGCCTTATTATGGGCGCCAGCCAAGGGTGGCAGAAGTGTCTGCGATTAAGGCGCCGTTGTTGATCCATTATGCCGAGGTGGATGAGAGGATTAACGCAGGCTGGTTACCCTATCAGGCCGCGCTTATTGCGAACCAGAAGCGTTTCAACGTGCATTTCTACCCGGGAACACAGCATGGTTTCCACAATGACAGCACGCCGCGTTTCGACACAGCAGCGGCGGAATTGTCTTGGGACCGCACGCTGGCATTTTTTGACGAAAATCTGCGTTAACGCCGTTCCGCAAAGAATTTTTTGAGCAAGGCAGCAGATTCGTCTGCGGCGATGCCGGCATATATCTCCGGCTTATGGTGCAGGGTCGATTGTTCAAACAAACGGGGGCCATGGGTGACAGCGCCGCCCTTGGCATCGTCCGCGCCATAATAGAGCCGAGCGATGCGGGCATGGGCAATCGCACCCGCACACATCGCACAGGGCTCCAGCGTTACCCATAGGTCACATCCGGTCAGGCGGTCATTGCCAAGATAGGCTGCAGCCTCCCGAATGGCGATGATTTCGGCGTGCGCGGTGGGGTCATGGCTTTCCATCGGGCGGTTGGCACCGCGTCCAATAATGATCCCATCCTTGACGACGATTGCGCCAACGGGCACTTCACCTTGTACAGCGGCATATTGCGCGAGATTGAGCGCTTCGTTCATCATTTCGCGGGCTTTGGTTAGGGACATGACATTTTGCTAGCGCAGATTCCCGCTTTTGGCCACACATCGGCTTGACCTTTTCGGCGTGGAGGGTTAGGGGCAGCGACTTTCGCGGGTCAGTGATTCCGCATACACTTATTTTATACAGGACATATATCATGGCGCGCATCTGCGAACTCACCGGTAAAGGCCGTCTGGTCGGCAACAATGTGAGCCACGCCAACAACAAGACGAAGCGCACATTCCTGCCAAATCTGCAGAATGTTACGTTGTTGTCGGACGCGCTTGAGCAAGGCTACAAGTTCCGCGTGTCGACCCACGGTCTGCGTTCGGTTGAGCATGTTGGCGGTCTCGACAATTGGTTGTTGAAGACTTCGGATGAGAAGCTTTCGACCAATGCGCGCAAAGTGAAAAAAGAAATCGCCAAGAAGCAAAAAGCTGCGGCGTAAGGCCAAGGGCTGCTGACGCGGCCTTTTGCGAAAGCGAATCACAAGCCGGGGGCAGTATCTGCTTCCGGCTTTTTGCTGTCCGCTTGTCGGTTCAAACGGAATTTCATCAATATCGTTCTTTGGAGCAAGGTGAAGTTATTGTCCGAGATCAGCCAAAGGAACAATTTGTTCCCTGCGCCCGTGACGGCAATCCCCTCCATATTGTCGACGAGCAATGGCGCGGCAAGCGATGCGATGACGTCCGCCGAAAGCACGCTGCCGCGACTGATGCTCTCGGGGTTCAGCAACGATAGCTTCGCGGTGAATCCCGATAGAAACCCGACGGCGCGATTGAGAATGACAATTCGCCCATCGGGCAGTTGCACCGCATCGGTCACGCGGTAGCCCTTTGGCGGACGGAATTTGAAGGGCGTGGCGGTGGTGGCGCTTTCAACCGGGTCGCCAGAAAATATCCATGCGCTGTGCATGTCGTCGTCAAGGCTCTCGGCGATGATGATAAACCGACCATCCTGCAGGCGAACTATGCTCTCCGCACCTTTGTTGCGCGGCAATTTTTGCAAAGCTGCGGGCCGTATCATGCCCGTTTGTTGGACGAAGGATTTTGAATACCGCCGGATCGCGTGATTGCCTTCAAAACTCACCCAATATTGGCCGCTATCGGGGTCATAAGCCAGTCCCTCACTATCGCGGTCTTTGTAAGACACATTCGGACCTTGCAAATTTGGCAGCGGGGTGATGGTGGCGCGGTCGATCCGCCCATCCTTGGTCCATCCAAAACGGATGAGTGTTCCGGCGTCGCCAATCCCGACAAAACGGCTATGTCCCACAGAAACCAGTGCCGAAATACCGCCGAAATTTTCGTTGCTGCTGCGTAATTCCCATGCCTCGACAAATTCCAGAGCGCCCACCTGCCGCTGGGCGGGGTTGTCGGGATTGAGCATCAGCGGTCGCAAGCTGATGACTTGGCTGTCGCTCGGATAAATCGTGCGCACGCCGCCGACGGCGAGCACGGCCAAGGCGATGATGAGCGCAAGACGTTTCAACTTTGCTGACATGTCACTCCTCCGCGTTCACCGTCGGGTCAATGATCGATGTTCATAAGTCAATTCTGGCTAAAGCAAATCGCCTATTTGTCCGGCACTGCCCTTGAACCTTATTTGGCACCAAGCAGAACAGGGATTCAGCTTTAGACATGAATCGAAAAGGCCAGTCTTCGCTCGAAGGCTGGCTTTTTCGTTACAAGTGAAACTTGTCTGTTTTGGCATTATCCTGCAAAGCGCAGCTATGAACGCATCACTCGATTCCACGCGCCTGTCTCTCCGCTCTTATCATCGCAAGCCCGAGACGGAAGTGCTGGCACCATTGGTCGTGGCTGCCACGGTCGATGGGGAAATGCGGGGCGATATCGTGCGCAGTGCGCGCAGCCTGCTGGATGATTTGCGGGAGGCGCAGGCCGATGGCTGGGTAAACTCCTTTTTGCAGCAATATCGCTTAGGCACCGAAGAGGGCACGGCGTTGCTGTCGTTGGCCGAAGCGTTCCTGCGCGTGCCAGATCCGCAGACGGCGGACCTTCTGATTGCCGACAAGCTCACAGATGCCGATTGGAGCGATCATAAGGGGCAATCGTCCAGCATGCTGGTCAACAGTGCCACTTGGGGCTTGGTGCTGGGTAAGGCCGTCCTGGGCGACAGCACAAGCACATTGAAACGCCTGATTGCAAAGGCTGGCGAACCCTTTGTGCGGCAGGCTGTCGGTGCGGCGATGCGCCTGATGGGCCAAGTGTTCGTTATGGGCCGTGACATTGACGAAGCGATGAAGCGCATGGAGTCGAAGGACAATCGCGGCTTTACTGCGAGCTTTGACATGCTTGGCGAAGCGGCGCGGACCAAATCGGATGCCGAACGTTATTTCCAATCCTATGCCGCCGCCGTTGCCGCCGTTGGCCGTAACCCCGCACGTGGCCATAGTGTTTCGGTTAAATTATCCGCGCTCCACCCGCGCTATGAAACTGCGCAAAGCGCAAAATGCGTGCCGGAACTTGCCGAGATGGTGCGCGAATTGGCGCGTTCTGCGTCTGCGCTGGGGGTCCAATTGACGGTTGATGCCGAAGAGGCGGCACGGCTGGAGATGAGCCTCGATATCATCGAGCAGGTCGCGCGCGATCCAGCCTTATTCGGCTGGGATGGGCTCGGCATGGCGGTGCAGGCATATTCCAAGCGCGCCCGTCCTGTGCTCGCTTGGGCCGACGCCTTGGGCCGCGATACGTCGCGCATCTTGCAAGTACGCTTGGTGAAGGGCGCATATTGGGACAGCGAAATCAAACATGCGCAGGAACGTGGCCTGAGCGACTTTCCGTTGTTCACGCGCAAGGCCGCGACCGATGTGTCCTATCTTGCGTGCGCCAAGGATATGCTTGCCGCGCGCAACATCCGCCCGGCCTTTGCGACGCACAATGCCTTGACGGTTGCGACTATCCTGCAATGGACGGGCAAACAGCGCGATTTTGAATTCCAGCGGCTTCACGGCATGGGGGAGGGTTTGTTTGACCGCCTCGTGCGAGCGGAAGGCTATAATTGCCGCACCTATGCGCCGGTCGGCGGGCATCGCGACTTGCTGGCCTATCTTGTCCGCCGCTTGTTAGAGAATGGCGCGAACAGCAGTTTCGTCCATCAATTGGCGGATCAATCGATCAGCGAAGACGAATTATTGGCGGACCCGGTGGAAAAAATCATGGTTGTTGGCGGCATGCCCCATCCTGCGATTGCCGCGCCTGCAGACCTGTATCAGCCAGAGCGCGTGAACAGTGGCGGCCTAGATCTAGATGATGCAATTATATTGCAGGAAACCGTTGCCGCCGTCACCATGCCCGTGAATGTGAATGGTGACGCAAGTGTAAGTCCGGCAGAGGCTGTGACCGCTGCGCTGGCGGCCTATCCTGAATGGTCAAGCACGCCTGTCGAAGCGCGCGCCGATTGCCTTGATCGTCTGGCCGATTTGTTAGAGGAAAATCGCAGCCAGTTGATGGCCATTGCGGTGCAAGAGGCGCGCAAAACAATTCCCGATGCGCTTTCCGAAGTGCGCGAGGCGGTTGATTTTTGTCGCTTTTATGCCGCGCGCGCCCGCATCGACTTGGTCCCTGTTGAATTGCCCGGGCCGACGGGCGAACGCAATGTCCTGCGCCATGAAGGCCGCGGCGTGTGGATCGCCGTTGCCCCATGGAATTTCCCGCTGGCTATTTTCATTGGCCAGCTTGTCGCCGCCTTAGTCGCAGGCAATACGGTGGTTGCCAAACCAGCGCCGCAGACGCCTGCAATCGGCAGGTTCGCTGTGGCATTGGCGCATAAGGCTGGCGTGCCCAATGGCGCGCTGCAGATTGTGACGGGCGCAGGCGATGTTGGTGCGGCGCTTACGGCCGATACCCGCATCGCGGGTGTCGTTTTCACAGGCTCCGTTCCGACAGCAAAGGCGATTGCCCGTAATCTGCTGGCCGATGATGATCGGCCCTTAGTGCCTTTGATCGCCGAAACAGGCGGCTTGAACGCGATGATTGTCGATTCCACCGCTTTGTCCGAACAAGTTGTGCGCGATGTCATCGTGTCGGGGTTCCAATCCGCTGGCCAACGCTGTTCGGCGCTGCGGCTGTTGCTGTTGCAGGAAGATATTGCGGAACATACGCTGGAAATGCTGCGCGGCGCGATGGATACGCTGAATATGGGCGATCCGGCTGACCCAGCCACGGATATTGGGCCAGTTATTGATCAGGCGGCCTATGATTCACTCATGGCATATCGTGCCAGCGTGAAAGACCGTATCATGCACGAAATACCTGTTCCAGCCGATGGCCTGTTCGTGCCGCCGACGGTTATCCAGCTGGACGATATAAACGATCTAAACCGCGAATATTTTGGTCCATTGGTGCATTTGGCAACGTGGAAGGCGGGCACGTTGGAAGCGACGGTGGCCAAGATAAATGTCAAGGGCTTTGGTCTAACGATGGGGCTGCACAGCCGTATTGCTGGCAGCAGTGCTGTGGTCGAACAACTGGCGCGCGTCGGTAACTTGTATATCAATCGATCCATGATTGGCGCGGTGGTTGGCAGCCAACCCTTTGGGGGCGAGGGCCTATCCGGCACCGGCCCCAAGGCAGGCGGGCCGCATTATCTGTATCGCTTTTGCGCAGAACGCACGACAAGCACGGACACGACAAGCGCGGGCGGCAATGCGTCGTTGCTGTCATTGGATGATGGTTAAACATCACGCTTGCTTGCGCATCGCAGTTGGTGGCAAAGGGTCAATATGTCCGAAACAGAAAATAATCAGCCCCGCCTTGCCGGCGGCATCTTCATTGCCTTTGGGCTATTAATTGGGGCCATTGTCGGCGTTGCGGTAGACCAGCCGTCTGCCGGAACCGTTATCGGCATGGCCATTGGCACCGTCATTGCGGTGGTCATCTGGATCATGGATCGCAAGCGTCGTTAAGGGATCAGATAAAATGTGGAAGCATGTGCGCAATATCATTTTGATCGTCATTGTTCTGGCACTTGCCGGCATTTGGTACATCACCCGTCCGGATGTTGCGAAGCTTCCGCTGGATGCGGTTACCGGTGCGTCGCCCGAAATAACCGCGCCGCGCCCGCAGATTTTCCCGACTATCGCTGTTGCAGAGGTGGACCGCTGGCAAGTTGGCGAAGCCCCGATTGCTGCGCCGGGCCTCATCGTTGAACGCTTTGCCGAAGGCCTTGACCATCCGCGTAATTTATACACTTTGCCCAATGGCGACATTTTGGTTGCTGAGACAAACTCACCACCACGTGACGTGGGCGGCGTTGAGGGTTTCGTGATGAAATGGCTGATGGGTAAGGCGGGTGCCGGTGTCCCTTCGGCCAACCGCATCACCTTGCTGCGCGACGCCGATGGTGATGGCAAGGCCGAATTGAAAACGCCATTCCTCACCGGGCTGAATTCGCCATTTGGCATGGTCCTGATTGGCGAAAAGTTATACGTCGCCAACACCGATGGCTTGGTCGTTTTTCCTTATAAATTGGGCGACACCAAAATTACCACCAAGGGCAAAGAGCTGACAAAGTTCAACGCAATGGCCCCCAACAATCATTGGACGCGCAACCTTGCAGCGTCCCCCGATGGCAAGAAAATTTACATTGCGGTGGGATCGAACAGCAATATTGGCGAACATGGCATGGAAACCGAAAATGGCCGTGCCATGGTGTTGGAATATGACATCGCGAAGGACAAGAAAATTCCTTACGCGATTGGCATGCGTAACCCCGTTGGTCTGGATTGGGATAATAAGGGCCGTTTGTGGAGCGTTGTAAATGAACGCGACATGTTGGGCTCCGATATGGTGCCTGACTATTTGGCGCTTGTCGAATTTGGTGCGGATTATGGTTGGCCGCAACATTATTGGGGCGGTTTTACCGATGCCCGCGTGTCGCCGCCAAAGCCCGAGAAGCGCGAATATGAACGCCGCCCCGATTACGCCCTTGGAAGCCATACAGCGCCGCTTGGCTTGGCTTTTGGCTATAATGGCAAGTTGGGTGCTAGCCTGACTCAAGGGGCATTTGTTGCGCGCCATGGGTCATGGAACCGCAAACCTGTATCGGGTTATAATGTGATCTTCGTGCCGTTTCCGAAGGGTGAACCAGCGGGCAAGCCGGTCAATGTCCTAACAGGCTTCTTGGACAAGGATGGCAATGCGCAAGGTCGCCCGACGATGCTGGTGATGGCAAAGGATGGTTCCTTGTTGGTCAGCGACGATGTCGGCAACATCATCTGGCGGGTACGCGCAAAGAATTAAATCTTCCGCCCTGCGCGGCCTGCGAGTTCCACGGCATAATGCCACGCAATCCGGCCTGAACGCCCGCCGCGTCCTTGGGCAAAACCCAGCGCGTCGGCTTCGTCCCAGTCGAGGTCAAAATGGCTGGCATAGCTGCTGACCATGTGCAGATACGCGTCCTGATCCGGATATTGAAAGCCCAGTTTCAGGCCAAATCGGTCAGCCAAGGCCAGACTATCGTCGATGGCATCGCGGGCATTCATCGCGTCTGCCTGTTCCTTGGCGTCGCGCTCAACGATGTTTCGGCGGTTGGACGTAACGCATAGCCGGACATTGTTCTGACGCGCCTCCACGCCGCCCTCCAGCAATGAACGTAGTAGCCGTGCATTTTGGTCGTGCGGTTCAAACGAGATATCGTCCACGAACAACAGATAGCGCCGACCCGACGCGCCCAATTCTTCAAACAAGGCGGGTAGGCTAGTCAAATGACTGGAGGCGGCTTCGACCAATGCGATGAAGAAGCCATCTTCTTGCAGTGCAGCCACCACAGATTTGACCAAGGCAGATTTGCCCATGCCGCGCGCGCCCCACAATAAGACATCATGCGCCGCAGCGCCCGAGGCGTGTCGCCGGCAATTTTCGTACAAATCGGACTTTTGCCGATCGACTCCGACGATAAGGTTAATGGGCAGTGGCTTAAAACCTTGCACCGCTGCCAAATTCGATCCGTTCCAATGATATGCAGGCGATGATGATAGATCGATCGGCGGCGCGGGCGGCGGTGACAGACGCTCAAGCGCTTCGGCTATCCGTTTGAGCGTGTGCTCGTTCAAGCAGCCAGTTCCTCTGCATCCAGCGCGTAAAGCAATGCCGCCCCTGCCATCGCAGTGCCTTTGAACGCGAAAGCCTCTGGCACCATGATATCCAGATAATAACGGCATGCCGCGACCTTGCTGCGCAAAAAGGCGCTGCTGTCGCCATTGGCGATGTCGGCTTGCGCGGCGCGCAGTTGCTTCAACATCAACCAACCGGACGTCACGACCGCCATCATATTGGTATACGCATAGCTGCCCGCCAAACGATCATCGACATCCGCGCCCAGCATATATTCGGTTACTTCGGCCGTGGCCGCGCAAAGGGCGGACAGGCCGGAATGCTCGGCCGCATCCGCCGAAATCGCGGCAAGGTGATTGCGGATAACATCACCGCCCTGCATCGCGAGCTTGCGGCCAACCAAGTCTGCCGCCTGAATACCATTGGTGCCTTCGTAAATCGCCGCGATGCGAATATCGCGATAATATTGGGCTGCGCCCGTTTCTTCGACAAAGCCCATGCCGCCATGCACTTGAATGCCAAGCGAGGCGATTTCGCTGCCCATGTCTGTGCCATAAGTTTTGGCCAGCGGCGTGAGGAGATCAACCATCTCCTGCGCGCCAGCCTCGCCCAGCGTGGCGTGATCCACATAACTCGAGGCGAGATATAATAAGGCACGGATTGCCTGAGTCCCTGCCTTCATCCGCATCAACATGCGGCGTACATCGGGATGCTCGACAATCGCCACCGATTCACGCGATGGGCCGCTGGCCTTCGCCGATTGCACCCGCTCACGCGCGAACCAGATGGCCTTTTGCGTTGCGGCTTCGGCAATTTGCACCCCTTGCAAGCCGACATTCAGGCGGGCGTTGTTCATCATCGTGAACATGGCGCGCATTCCGCCAAATTCGGGACCAATGAGTTCGCCGACGCAATCACCTTCTTCGCCAAAAGCCAGAACGCAAGTCGGCGAGGCGTTGATACCCATCTTATGCTCAATTGATACGACCTTGATATCATTGGCTTTGCCAATGCTACCGTCGGCATCGACTTGATATTTGGGCACCAGAAACAAGGAAATGCCCTTTGTTCCGGCGGGTCCATCGGGCGTGCGGGCAAGGACCAGATGGACGATATTTTCCGCCATGTCATGATCACCAAAGCTGATGTAAATTTTCGTGCCCTTGATTTGATAGGTACCATCGCCGCGCGGGGTCGCGGTCGACTTCAGCGCGCCCACGTCGGACCCTGCTTGTGGTTCGGTCAGGTTCATTGTGCCCGAATAAGCGCCCGTTGACAGCTTGGGCAGAAACAATTGTTTCTGCCGGTCGGTGCCATGATGATTGATCGCTTCAATCGCACCCACGGAAAGGATCGGGCACAAGGCAAAGGCCATATTCGCGCCGCCAAGCGAATCGAGCGCAACGGTCGCCATCGAAAAAGGCAGACCCTGGCCGCCAAATTCCGCAGGCGCGTTAATCGATCCCCAACCATTGGCGACATAAGATTTATAGGCCGCGACAAAACCATCCGGCATCACAACTTTGCCATCGATCAACCGTGCGCCAACAGTGTCGCCAATGCGGTTCAGCGGGGCAAATTCACCTTCGGCAAAGGCGCCAATGCCTTCGACGATGGCCTGCACCATATCGGGCGTCGCATCGGCAAAACGCGCATGCTGCGCCAATGCATCGATGCCGACGATATGCTTGAGGACAAAATTTTGTTCTGCAACGGGTGCTGAAAACGCCATGGTTGATAAAATTTCCTGTTAAATCGGATATGCATCCGCCTATAGCCGCTAATGATGTTTGGCTCAAATACCTTGGGGAATGGCTGGGTTGTGCCCGCTGACGACGCTGCAATTACCGCTGCGGCGCAGCTTCTTCACGCCGGACAGATTGTAGCGATTCCCACCGAGACGGTTTACGGCCTTGCGGCGGACGCGCAAAATGCAGAAGCCGTCGCGCATATTTATGCCGCAAAAGGCCGGCCGGATTTTAATCCGCTTATTGTGCATGTGCGTGACCGGAAAGCCGCAGAAAAGCTTGGTGTGTTTAACGCTACTGCACAGGCATTGGCGGAGGCTTTCTGGCCAGGCCCATTGACGCTGGTTTTGCCTTTGCAACCCAATGCTCCCGTCGCCCGCGCGGTCACCGCAGGGCTACCGACAATTGCCATTCGGTGCCCCGCCCACCCGGTGATGCAGGCATTGCTCCTAAAAAGCGATTTAAGCCTCGCTGCGCCCTCTGCAAACCGGAGCGGGGCAATCAGCCCAACGCGGGCGGATCATGTCTTAAAAGGGCTAGGAGGGGCTGTGCCGATGATATTAGACGGGGGTTCATGTTCGAAGGGGCTGGAGTCGACGATCGTTGCTGTGCGCGATGATGGTTGGCAGGTGCTGAGACCGGGCCCCGTCAGTTCCATGGACATTGAACAGAAGCTCGGATACCCGCCTTTATCTGTGCCCATGAGCGGGATTGAGGCGCCGGGCCAAATGGCCAGTCATTATGCGCCGTCCAAGCCCGTCCGCCTGAACATTACCGCGCCAGAACAGGACGCGTATCTGATCGGATTTGGTGCAATAGCTGGTGACGAAAACCTTTCGGCGACTGGTGACTTGGCGCAGGCCGCAGCAAATTTATTTGAAGCACTACACAATGCCGATGCGAGTTTGGCCAATGTTATCGCGGTCGCGCCAATTCCGCATGAGGGCATTGGCATCGCCATAAACGACAGGCTCGCAAGAGCAGCCGCCAGGTGACGAAATTGCTTCTCTTCTGCAGGCAGTTGCCACAATTTTTCGCTTGCAGACCCCTTGCTAGAGCGGAACAAATCATAAAATAAGTTGCATATTAAAACGCTATTTCATCCTAAAGATTATTCCACTATCATCGGCGCTCAAGCCGTGCACGGGAGGGCCTTTTGCCAGTATCTTCAAAATTTTTGACGGGCCTATTGGTGCTAATTTCGCTTGCTGGCTGCAGCGATAGCGCGAGCGAAACCAAAGTCGCGCCCAAGGCCGCTTTGCCCGTCGAGATATTCATTGTAGGAAATCAAAACGCAGAGCGCGAGATCAACGCCGTCGGTACGGTACGCTATCGCCGCGAAACGCCTTTAGGTTTTACAACCGCTGGTAAGGTCGCAATCGTGCGGTTTGAGGAAGGCGACGTTGTTAAGCGCGGCGCGTTACTGGCGGCGCTCGATACGACAAATGTTGGCGCCGACATGAGTGTTGCGACGGCAGAGCGAGATCGCGTCCGGGCAGAGTTTGACCGTGTCCGCGTGCTCTATGCCGATGGTTGGATAACCAAAGCGCGCTTTGAGGCGGCTGAGGCAATGTTAAAGAGCGCAGAGGCGCGTGTGCGGCAAGCAGATTTCGCGAGCAGCACTGCCCAGCTTTACGCCCCATCCGGCGGCGTTGTGTTGATGCGCAATGTACAGGCTGGGCAAGTCATCGCTGCTGGAACGCCAGCGCTGATGTTGGGTGAGGCTGACGAAGGCTTTGTCTTCCGCGTCCCCATCGTCGACCGTGACGCGTCGAAACTGCGCGTTGGCATGGCCGCAGATATATCAATTGAATCCGCAGGTGAAACACCGCTGACGGCCACGATATCGGAAATAGACGGTCGCGCAAACGCAGGCACTGGTGCGTTTTCCGTGCAGTTCCGGCTTCCCAATCTGCCCACATTGCGGTCAGGACAAATAGGCACAGCAACGCTAAAGCTGCCAGCGTCGGACAGCGGTGCGATATTACAAATTCCGGCAAGTGCGTTGTTTGGCGTCCGCACCGGCGAAGGCTTGGTGTATGTGGTCGATGCCAAGAACCGCGTTGAAACGCGTAATGTCCTCATTCAACGGGTCATGGATGATTTTGTTAATGTGTCGGGAGGTATAAGCCCCGGGGACAAAATTGTGACCTCCGGTTTGGAAAAACTGCGCACCGGGTCTGCCGTGCGTATCGTCAAGGGACTGCGCTAGTCCATGCATATCGCGGAGTTCGCAATTCGTCGATGGCAGCTGACCCTTGTGCTGTTCTCGTTGCTCTGCGCGTTAGGTTTTTCCGCGTTTCAGCAGGTTCCCCGTGCGGTTGACCCGCATTTTTCAATGCCTGTCGTGTCCATTGTGGCATTGCAGCCTGGGGCCGATGCGGCAGAGATTGAACAAACCATTACCAAGCCGATTGAGGAACTGGTTCAGGGGCTTGAGGACGTCCAAAGTGTCGTATCTTCAAGCAGCGACGGCAATGCGGTCATTCGGGCCGAGTTCGATTGGTCAGGTGATCCTGACCAATATTTCAACGACACCGTGCGTGAAGTTACCGCCATCCGTAATCAGCTTCCGTCAGATCTTCAGGCGCTGCAATTCGAGAAAATCCGCACGACGAATGCGTCAATTCTGCAAATCGCGCTGCTGAGCGATAGTGCCAGCTGGTACCGGATGGAGAAATATGCCCGCGATGTCAGCGAGGCTTTGGGGCGATATAAAGAGGTCCGGCAAGCTGAAATTTACGGCCTGCCGCAAACGGAAATTAGCGTGGCAATCAATTCGGGCAGACTTGCCGAGTTGCGTTTGCCCGCCAGCGTCGTGGTCGATGCGATTCGCTTTGGCGGTGCGGATGTGCCCGCCGGCGCCGTCATTAGCGGTGCACGCAGATTCAATGTTGAAACCGGCGGCGCGTTTCGTGATATCGAAAAAATTCACAACCTTCCGATCCGGACCAACGACGGGTCGATAATCCGTGTCGGAGATGTAGCCGACGTACAAATCAGTGCTGCCGAACAGCGCACAAAAGTAAGCCACAACGGCAAGCGCGCCGTCTTCATTACTGCCAATCAGAAACAGGGCACCGATGCGACCAAATTACGGAACCTGTTGGTCGAGGAGCTTGCAAGACAACAGGAGTTGTTGCCGCCGGACATAGAGGCCGTTATCCAGTTTGATCAAAGCAAGGATATTCGGAAGCGCTTGAACGAGCTTGCGCGCGACTTTGCCATTGCACTGTTTCTTGTCCTGATGACTTTGCTGCCCTTGGGCTGGCGGGCGTCGATGATCGTGATGATATCGATTCCGCTCTCGATTGCATCGGGGTTACTGGCGATATCGGCTTATGGCTTTAACCTCAGCCAGTTGGTGGTTGCAGGCTTCATTTTGACATTGGGACTGTTGGTCGATGACTCGATTGTCGTGGTCGAAAATATCGCTCGGCATTTACGCATGGGGAAGAGCCGGAGCGTAGCTGCGGTTGACGGCACAAAAGAGATTACCATGGCGGTATTGGGGTCGACAGGGGTGTTGGTCTTCGCCTTTCTGCCTTTATTCTTTTTGCCCGAAGGCGCGGGCAAATTTACACAAAGCTTTTTCGGCACCATTGTCGCAACGATAACGGCGTCGATGATTGTATCGCTCACGATCGTCCCGTTTCTGGCGAGCCGCATCTTGAAAGGTGATGAGTCCGAGGAAGGCAGCCCGTTATTGCAATGGCTGATGCGCAAGATTGACCGTTTTTACCACCCGATGCTCCATTGGGCGCTGGACCGGCCTCGCCGCTCGGTGTGGGGGGCATTGGCCGGCACATGCGCGGCATTTCTTCTTGTGCCATTGCTTGGCTTCAGCCTGTTTCCAAATGCCGACACATCTTATTTTCGCGTCACAATAGAGGCGGAACAGGGCGCAAGCATCACCGAAACTGGTCGCATTGTCGCCCAAGTGTCTTCGATATTGAAAACCGAGCCTGCGATCAAAGTGCGTGCAGAAAATGTCGGGTCTTACAATCCGCCCGTTTTCTACAATGTTTTTCAGCGCGGAGAAAACCCGACCCATGGCGAAGTTCTCGCCATCATGGACAATTGGCAAGGGGCAAAATCGCGGGCGATGGTGGAAAGGTTGCGCGCAAAGTTAGACCAGATATCCGGTGCGCGGATTAAGCTGGTGTTGTTTCAAAATGGCGCGCCCATCAACGCCCCTGTTGAATTCCGCGTTTATGGTCCTGATCAGGATGAACTCAAGCGTCTCGCGGGACAAATGGAGCAAGTCCTGCGCGAAACCCCCGGTACCAGGGACATCAACAACCCCGTTGCGTTTGATAAGGTTGATTTGGACATTCGCGTTGATGATGCCAAAGCGGCATTGCTGGATGTGCCCGCTGGCGCGGCGCGGCGTGCGATACGGCTTGCGCTCAGCGGTGAGCGGGCGGGAACCTATCGCGACGCTGAAGGGGACAGCTACCCGGTGGTAGTTCGCTTACCACTAGCAGGCACGCAACCGGTTTCGGCGCTGGAATCGATTTATGTTTCTAACCGAAGCGGGCAGGCCGTTCAATTGGCTGAGATTTCAGAGCCGACCCTGGAATCCACACCTGCGGCCATTTATCGCTATAATCTACAGCGCTATGTTGGCGTCACGGCCCAGATCATCAATGGCGCTGTCGTGTCCAAAGTGAATATGGATGCGAAAAAGCGGATGGACCAGATTCCGCTCAAGCCTGGCTATTCCATAGCGGTCGGCGGTGAGGTGGAGAAAATAAACGACACCTTCGTGGGCTTCGGTCCAGTCGTAATGGTGGCCTTGTTCAGTATATTCGCCATATTGGTTGCTGAATTTGGTCGGTTTAAAGAGGCATTGGTGGTGGCAGGCGTTATCCCTTTGGGCACATTTGGCGGCCTTATCGCCTTATTGCTAACAGGCAATAACCTGTCCTTCCTTGCGATCATTGGATTTATTGCTTTGGTCGGGATCGAGATTAAGAATTCCATATTGTTGGTCGACTTCACCACGCAGTTGCGACAGCGCGGACTTGGCTTGCGCGAAGCGATTGAGAAAGCGGGCGAGGTGCGCTTTCTACCCGTTTTGCTGACGTCGGTAACTGCCATTGGCGGCCTGATGCCGCTCGCCTTATTTGGCGGTAGCCTCTATGGTCCGTTGGCAATCGTGTTAATCGGGGGGTTGATTTCTTCGACTTTGCTATCACGTATCGTGACGCCAGCGATGTACCTTCTGGTGGTGCGCGGGGATGCGGCTAAGGCTGCAAACTCTGCTCAAGCTTAAGGATAGACTATGCCGCACGAAGAAGCCATTTTTGCCGGAGGTTGTTTCTGGTGCACCGAAGCCGTCTTTGGCCAATTGAACGGCGTGAGCGGCGTCGTTAGCGGCTATATTGGTGGCCACACAATCGATCCGACTTATAAGGACGTGTGCGGTGGAAATACCGGCCATGCCGAGGCAATTCGGATTGCTTTTGATGCTGAAGTTATCAGCTACGCTGATTTGCTCGAAATATTCTTTGCGACGCACGACCCGACGCAGTTGAACCGTCAGGGAAATGACATTGGTACCCAATATCGTTCGGCCATTTTCCCATTGTCCGACAAACAGCGCGCCGAAGCAGAAGCGGGGATACAAAAGGCCGCAGCTGATTGGCCTGCGCCTATTGTGACAACGATCGAGGGGCCCGCGACTTGGTATCCTGCGGAAGATTATCACCAAGAATATTGGGACGGCGAAGGACAACGTAACCCATATTGCCTCGCGGTTATTCCGCCAAAATTGGCAAAGTTAAAAAAAGGATTTGCCGCACGGATTGCCAACTGAGCCTAGACTTTGTTGTTTCGTACGTTAAGCAGATATGATGCCTCATAAGCCTGTCCGAAAAGCTGTTTTTCCTGTTGCTGGTTTGGGAACGCGTTTCCTGCCCGCGACCAAAGCCATTCCCAAAGAAATGCTGCCGGTTGTCGACAGCCCGCTCATCCAATATGCGGTGGATGAAGCCCGCGAGGCGGGTATTGAGCAGATGATTTTTGTCACTGGTCGTGGCAAAAGTGTCATTGAGGATCATTTCGACATCGCGTTTGAGCTTGAGCATACCATGACCTCACGCGGTAAAGACGTCTCGGTTTTGGCAAACACGCGGCTTAGTCCCGGCAATTGCGTATATGTTCGGCAGCAAGAGCCCTTGGGTCTTGGCCATGCTATCTGGTGCGCGCGTGATATTATCGGCGATGAGCCCTTTGCCATCTTCCTACCCGACGAGTTTATGCACGGATCGCCGGGATGTATGAAGCAGATGGTCGATGCGTATCATCAGATTGGCGGAAACGTCATCAGCGTGCTTGAAGTGCCGCGCAATGCTGTTTCCAGCTATGGTGTGATTGCCCCGGGCGCGGCGAATGGCGCGGTGACCGAAGTATTGGGCTTAGTTGAAAAACCAAAGGTTGAGGATGCGCCTTCGAACTTGATCGTATCTGGGCGCTATATCCTTCAGCCGGAGGTTATGCGCATACTAGAAGGTCAGGAAAAAGGCGCTGGCGGTGAAATACAGCTTACTGATGCCATGGCACAGATGATCGGCCAGCAACCTTTTCATGCCGTGACATTTAACGGCAACCGCTATGACTGCGGATCTAAAGTGGGATATATCGAGGCAAATTTAGCACTAGCGCTACAGCGACCAGATATGGCAGAGCGGATTCGAGCGATTGCATTGAATTTGCTTAAATAACTTGTCACGCCGGAGGATGTGCTTTGGGACGAAATATACGTTTGATGTTGGTGATAGCGCCGATCATATTGTTGCAGGGGTGCGTTGCGTCCGTGGTCTCAAACGTTGTCACAGCACCTGTGAAGATTATGTCCAAAACCGCCGATGTCCTCACTACCAGCCAGTCTGAGTCGGATGAAAAACGTGGACGTGACATGCGTAAGCGCGAAGAAAACATCGGAAAACTCTCCCGGCAGCTGAAAAAAACCCAAGAACGCTGCGCCGATGGCGACAGAGATGCCTGCGAGAAAGCGAAAGACATTCGTGATCAGATCGAGGACGAGCGGGGCGGCGGGTAACAACGCCACCTTACCGTTTACGTGTGAGAAACATCGACAAACGGCTGAAGCGTTATCCCTCTTGCGGCTTGTCGACCCAATGGCCCGTTGGTCGAAGGCAGCTGGAGCACCATAATGACACTCTGCTAGCCCGTGTTAACGCCGCAATGAACAGGAATATTGTGGACTAAATGGTAGGTTTTCCATGTTTGGTTTAAAAATTCGGCGAGCGTTGCTGGCCACAGCAGCGTCTATCCTGTCTTTGCTCGGCGTTGCGCATGCGAATGTCGATAAAGCCAACGCCGATATGTCCTTGGTATCAAAGGGTAGCCGGAAATTCGACCCTGAATTTTTTGCTTCTTACGCACCCGTGACAGCGCTCGATATGGTGAGGCGCATTCCCGGGTTTTCAATTGATCAGGGAGAAGGTCGCCGGGGTTTCGACGTGACCGCTTCATTTATGCAGGAACCCGGGCATCGGATACTCTTGCGCAAATTGTGAACCGTCAGCGTATTTTGGATCCGTTGTTGCAACTGTCGTTATCGGTTAAATTCTAGGCCTTTACCCCAACATTGTTGGGAGCAAAGCGGGGCAACAAAAAACCCGCCGGGATTGCGCCCGGCGGGTTTTTGTTTGCCTTCAAGGTAAAGTTTATTCTTCTTCGCTCGTGTCAACGACATCGTCGATAGCGGCGTCGGTGGTGGTCAGGTCATCGGAAATGACCTTTGCCAACACATCATCGCCAATCGCCGCTTCAGAACCTTGTGCCAATTCGGCAGCATGCTCTTCAGCCGCTGTCTCAGGCGCAATCAGGCTTTCCTGAAGCTTTTTATAGCTTGCACGAAGTGCAACGTCGCGGCTTGTCGCGGCAATCCGCATACGGTTCATGGCAGAGCCTGTACCCGCAGGGATGAGGCGACCAACGATGACGTTTTCCTTCAGACCGGTCAGAATGTCCTTCTTACCTTCCACCGCGGCCTGCGTCAGAACGCGTGTGGTTTCTTGGAAGGACGCCGCCGAGATGAACGAACGTGTCTGCAACGAAGCCTTGGTGATGCCGAGCAATACGGGGTTCCCCGTTGCTGGTGCTTGGCCCTTGGTCAGCTTTGCGTTGATCGCGTCCATTTCTTCGCGGTCGACCTGTTCACCTGGAAGCAGGGTTGTGTCGCCACCGAAGGTGATCTCAACCTTTTGCAGCATCTGGCGAACGATCGTTTCGATGTGCTTATCGTTGATCTTCACGCCCTGTAGACGATATACTTCCTGAATTTCGGCAACCAGATATTCCGCCAGCGCCTCAATGCCCATGACTTCAAGAATGTCATGCGGGTTCGGCGAACCAGCAATCAGGTTATCGCCCTTACGAACGAAATCACCTTCCTGAACGTCGAGCACCTTGGACTTCTGGATCAAATACTCAATCCGATCGCCTTCTTCCGGCACAATCGCAATCTTGCGCTTCGCCTTGTAATCACGGACGAACTCTACGCGGCCCGAAATTTTGGCGATGATCGCATTGTCCTTTGGAATACGCGCTTCGAACAATTCGGCAACGCGAGGCAGACCACCAGTGATGTCGCGGGTCTTGGCGGACTCGCGGGTCACACGGGCGATAACATCACCAGCCTGCACATCGGAACCATCTTCCACTGAAAGCATCGTACCAACGCCAAGCAGATAACGCGCAGCTTCGCCGCTATCGCCATCCAGTAGGGTAATCCGTGGACGCAGGTCTTCCTTCTTGGTGCGGCTGCCGGCACGATCTTCGATAACGACGCGTTGGGCAATACCCGTTGCTTCGTCGGTCTGTTCGGTCAGCGTTTTGCCGTCAATCAGGTCCTGATATTTCACGACACCCGATTTTTCAGTGATGATCGGCATGGTGAATGGATCCCATTCCGCCAGACGGTCACCCACATTCACATCCGCACCATCAGCGAACATCAACGTCGCACCATAAGGCAGACGGTGAATTTCCATTTCACGGCCGTCCTTGTCGACGATGATCAGTTCGCCGTTACGTGCCATCGCCAAACGCTTCTTCCGCTTGTCAACGATGCTTGGCAAGTCACGGTACATGACCTTACCCGATGCCGTGGCATCAAGGTTGGACTGCTCGTTCAACTGCGCCGCACCACCAATGTGGAAGGTACGCATGGTCAACTGTGTTCCCGGTTCACCGATGGACTGGGCGGCGATAACGCCGACAGCTTCACCGATGTTGACGGGCGTACCGCGTGCAAGGTCACGGCCATAGCATGTACCGCAAACGCCGATCTTGGATTCACACACCAGTGGCGAGCGGATCTTCAACGCTTGAATGCCGGTTTCTTCCATCGCGATAACCATGGGCTCGTCGAGCAAGGTTCCCGATGGGATCAGCACCTTGCCATCAAGGCCGATAATGTCTTCCGCTGTGGTGCGGCCAAGGACACGCTCACCGAGCGAGGCGATTGTCGAACCACCCTGAACGATGGAACGCATTTCCAAGGCACGCTCTGTACCGCAATCGACTTCAACGATGGTGCAATCCTGCGATACGTCCACCAGACGGCGCGTCAGATAACCTGAGTTTGCAGTCTTCAATGCTGTATCGGCCAGACCCTTACGGGCACCGTGGGTCGAGTTGAAATACTCGAGAACGGTCAGACCTTCCTTAAAGTTCGAGATGATCGGCGTTTCAATGATCTCGCCCGACGGCTTGGCCATCAATCCACGCATACCGGCAAGCTGCTTCATCTGCGCTGGCGAACCACGCGCACCGGAGTGGCTCATCATGTACACCGAGTTCACTGGCAATTCGCGGCCATGTTCGTCGGTTGGTGAAGCCTTCAGCTTGTCCATCATGGCGTTGGCGACCTTGTCACCGCATGTGGACCAGGCGTCGATGACCTTGTTGTACTTTTCCTGCTGCGTGATCAGGCCGTCCTGATACTGCTGCTCGAAATCGGCCACAATTGCTTTGGTTTCGGCAACCATTTCGGTCTTTTCTTCCGGAATGATCATATCGTCCTTGCCGAACGAAATACCCGCCTTGAACGCATATTTGAAGCCAAGCGACATGATAGCGTCGGCGAACAATACCGTGTCTTTCTGACCGGTGTGGCGATAGACTTGGTCGATAACGTCGCCGATTTCCTTCTTGGTGAGAAGGCGGTTGACGGTTTCGAAGGGCACGCGGTGGCTCTTTGGCAGGGTTTCTGCGAGCAACATACGGCCAGGCGTAGTGTCAAAGCGGACCATGCGCTCTACGCCGTCTTCGCCAGTCTGTGGCACGCGGGCGATGATCTTGGAATGCAGAGTGACCGCACCCACTTCAAGCGCCTGATGCACTTCGGCCATGTCGGATAGCATCATGCCTTCGCCTGGCTCGCCGCGACGATCCATTGAAAGATAATACAGACCCAAGACCATATCCTGCGAAGGCACGATAATTGGCTTACCATTGGCTGGCGACAGGATGTTGTTGGTGGACATCATCAAGACGCGTGCTTCCAATTGCGCCTCAAGGCTCAATGGAACGTGGACGGCCATCTGGTCACCGTCAAAGTCGGCGTTGAATGCCGAACAGACGAGCGGGTGAAGCTGGATAGCCTTGCCTTCGATCAGGACTGGTTCGAACGCCTGAATGCCCAAACGGTGCAGCGTTGGCGCACGGTTCAGTAATACGGGATGCTCGCGGATAACCTCATCGAGGATGTCCCAAACTTCCTTCCGCTCCTTTTCGACCCACTTTTTGGCTTGCTTGAGGGTCATTGAAAGACCCTTTGCATCCAGACGCGAGTAAATGAACGGCTTGAACAGCTCGAGCGCCATCTTCTTTGGCAGACCGCATTGATGCAATTTCAATTCTGGACCGGTCACAATAACCGAACGGCCCGAATAATCTACGCGCTTACCCAAAAGGTTCTGGCGGAAGCGGCCCTGCTTGCCCTTGAGCATGTCGGAGAGCGATTTCAACGGACGCTTGTTGGCACCGGTGATGGTGCGACCGCGACGGCCATTGTCGAACAACGCGTCAACGGCTTCCTGCAACATGCGCTTTTCATTGCGGACGATGATGTCTGGTGCGCGAAGCTCAATCAGGCGCTTCAAACGGTTGTTACGGTTGATGACGCGGCGATAGAGATCGTTCAGATCGGAGGTCGCAAAACGGCCACCATCCAGCGGCACCAATGGACGCAATTCTGGTGGAATGACTGGAATGACGTCCAAAATCATCCACTCTGGCTTGTTACCGGAATCGATGAAGCTCTCGACAACCTTCAAACGCTTGATAATCTTCTTTGGCTTGAGCTCGGACTTTGTGACCGCCAACTCGTCGAGTAGATCGGTGCGCTCTTGTTCAAGGTCGAGGTCCATCAACATGGTCTTGACAGCTTCGGCACCAATGCTGGCGGTGAAGGCGTCTTCGCCATATTCGTCCTGTGCGTCGAGCAATTCGTCTTCGCTCAGAAGCTGGAACTTCTCCAGCGCAGTCAGGCCAGGCTCAGTCACGATGTAGTTTTCGAAATACAACACGCGCTCAAGCTGCTTCAACTGCATGTCGAGCAACAAGCCAATGCGCGATGGTAGCGACTTCAGGAACCAGATATGCGCAACAGGTGCAGCCAATTCGATGTGGCCCATACGCTCACGGCGTACCTTGGTAACCGTAACTTCAACGCCGCACTTTTCACAGACGACGCCCTTATATTTCATGCGCTTATACTTGCCGCACAAGCACTCATAATCCTTTACCGGACCAAAGATGCGCGCGCAGAACAGGCCGTCACGCTCTGGCTTGAACGTGCGATAATTGATGGTTTCCGGCTTTTTAATTTCGCCAAAAGACCAGCTGCGGATTTTTTCCGGCGACGCGATCCCGATTTGGATCTGGTCAAAGGTTTCGACCTTGGCGACGGGATTGTTGAATTTGCTCAGTTCGTTCATATTCTTTTCCTCATTGGGCACGTGCCCATGAAAACCTAAAGGCGGGGGCAGGGGGCGGACCGAGATCCGCCCATCGCTGCTTTATTCCGCTGCCTCGGCAAAGCCCTCGTCACCTTCGATCAAGTCATGCGCTTTCAAGTCTACGTTGAGACCCAATGAACGCATTTCCTTAACCAGAACGTTGAAGCTTTCTGGGATACCCGCTTCAAAGCTATCGTCACCCTTGACGATGGCTTCGTAAACCTTGGTACGGCCGATCACGTCATCTGATTTGACAGTGAGCATTTCCTGCAAGGTGTATGCGGCGCCATAGGCTTGAAGTGCCCAGCATTCCATTTCCCCGAAACGCTGACCACCGAATTGCGCCTTACCACCCAGTGGTTGCTGTGTGACAAGGCTGTACGGTCCGATCGAACGGGCGTGGATCTTGTCATCAACAAGGTGATGCAGTTTCAACATATAAATGATGCCGACAGTAACCTTGCGGTCGAACTTGTCGCCGGTGCGTCCGTCGAACAGATCCGACTGACCTGAACCATCAAGTCCAGCAAGCTGAAGCATGTTGGTAACGTCCGCTTCACGTGCACCGTCGAACACAGGGGTTCCCATAGGCACGCCGGTTATCACATTACCGGCAAGCTCAATGATATCAGCATCGCTGCGGTTCTTGATCTCGTCGGCATATTCTTCGCCATAGGCTTTTGCCAAACGCTCACGTACCACGGCAGGCGGTGCCGCTGCTTCGGGGTTCGGGTTTGCATGGCGCCACTCTTCGAGAGCTTCACCAATTTGCATCCCCAGACCACGTGCGGCCCAGCCCAAATGGGTTTCGAAAATCTGACCCACGTTCATACGTGACGGCACACCCAATGGGTTGAGCACGATGTCAACTGGCGTACCATCGGCAAGGAACGGCATGTCTTCTTGCGGAAGAATCCGCGAGATAACACCCTTGTTTCCGTGACGTCCGGCCATCTTGTCGCCTGGCTGCAGCTTACGCTTCACGGCAACGAAGACCTTAACCATCTTGAGCACGCCCGGCGCCAGCTCATCGCCACGCTCCAGCTTCTCACGACGATCTTCGAACTTCTCGACGATCAACTTGACGGCGTCGTCATACTGCACCTTGACCGCTGCAAGGTCGCCTTGGACCTTGTCGTCGGCAACGGCGATTTTCCACCATTCGTAACGCTCAACTTCGCTGAGATTTTCTTCAGTGATCTTGTCGCCCTTCTTGATGCCCTTCGGTGCTGCGGCTGCAGTCTGACCAATGAGCATGTCTTTGAGGCGGTTGTAGGTTGCACGGTTCAAAATCGAACGTTCGTCCTCACGGTCTTTCGCAAGACGTTCGATTTCTTCACGTTCAATCGCCATGGCGCGTTCGTCTTTGTCGATACCGTGACGGTTAAAGACGCGCACTTCAACAACCGTACCAGCAACACCCGGCGACAGACGCAGCGAGGTGTCGCGCACGTCGCTTGCCTTTTCACCGAAGATGGCGCGCAAGAGCTTCTCTTCTGGCGTCATCGGGCTTTCACCCTTTGGCGTGATCTTACCGACAAGGATGTCACCGGGGTGCACCTCTGCGCCGATATAGACAATGCCAGCTTCATCCAGGCTGCGAAGCGCTTCTTCACCTACGTTTGGAATATCGCGGGTGATATCTTCTGGTCCAAGCTTGGTATCGCGGGCCATGACTTCGAATTCTTCGATATGGACCGATGTAAAAACATCGTCCTTCACGATACGTTCGGAGATCAAGATCGAGTCTTCGTAGTTATACCCGTTCCAAGGCATAAACGCGACGAGGCTGTTTTTGCCCAATGCCAGTTCGCCCAGCTCAGTCGAAGGACCGTCGGCAATAATGTCGCCGGCCTCAATCACGTCACCAACCTTCACCAATGGCTTTTGGTTGATGCAGGTGTTCTGGTTCGAACGCTGGAACTTTTGCAATGTGTAGATGTCGACGCCCGATTTGCCGGGTTCCACATCACCGGTAACACGCACAACGATACGCTTTGCATCGACTTGATCGACGATACCCGTGCGGCGGGCCGCGATAGCCGCGCCAGAGTCACGTGCGACGGTTTCTTCCATGCCCGTGCCGACAAACGGTGCTTCTGCACGCAGCAGAGGCACAGCCTGACGTTGCATGTTCGATCCCATCAAGGCGCGGTTTGCGTCATCGTTTTCCAGGAACGGAATGAGCGACGCGGCAACTGAAACCAACTGCTTTGGCGACACGTCCATCAACGTGATCTGATCACGCGGTGCCATCAGGAATTCACCTGCTTCACGTGACGAAATCAGGTCTTCGGCAAAGCTACCATCGGCGTTCAATTCGGCGTTCGCCTGCGCGATGGTGTTCTTTTGCTCTTCCATGGCGGAGAGATACACCACGTCGTCGGTGACCTTATTGTCCACAACCTTGCGATAGGGCGTTTCGATAAAGCCATATTTGTTCACGCGGCTAAAGCTGGCGAGCGAGTTGATCAGACCAATGTTCGGGCCTTCCGGCGTTTCAATCGGGCAGATACGACCATAATGCGTCGGGTGAACGTCGCGGACTTCAAAGCCTGCACGCTCGCGCGTCAAACCACCTGGTCCAAGTGCCGAAACGCGGCGCTTGTGGGTGACTTCCGAAAGCGGGTTGGTCTGGTCCATAAACTGCGACAATTGCGACGAACCAAAGAATTCACGCACCGCAGCAACCGCAGGCTTTGCGTTGATCAGGTCGTTTGGCATTACGGTCGATACATCAACCGAGCTCATCCGCTCCTTCACGGCGCGCTCCATACGAAGCAAACCAACGCGATACTGGTTTTCCAGCAATTCGCCGACCGAACGGACACGACGGTTGCCAAGGTTATCGATATCGTCGATTTCGCCCTTGCCGTCCTTCAGGTTTACCAATTCCTTGACCACCGCAAGAATATCTTCAGTGCGCAAGGTTGTCAGCGTGTCTTCCGCGTCTAAGTTCAAGCGCATGTTCAGCTTTACGCGGCCAACGGCGCTGAGGTCATAGCGGTCCGCATCGAAGAACAGGCCAGCGAACAAGGCTTCCGCGGTTTCGCGCGTTGGCGGCTCACCAGGGCGCATCACGCGGTAAATGGCGTCGAGCGCCATATCGCGGTTTTCGGCCTTGTCGGCCTTCAACGTGTTGCGCATCCACGCGCCGGTGATGACATGATCAATGTCGAGCAGCTCAATGCTGTCGATTCCGGCCTTGTCCAGCGCATCGAGGTTTTCGGCGGTGATTTCATCGCCTGCTTCCACATAAATGCGGCCGGTCTTCTCGTCGATCAAATCATACGCCGAATAACGGCCAAAGATTTCTTCGGTTGGGATCAACAGGCTGGTCAGGCCATCCTTCACGGCTTTGTTGGCGGCGCGTGGGGTAACCTTGGTGCCTGCAGGGAACACAACTTCGCCTGTCTTCGCATCGACAATGTCGAACATCGGCTTCGATGCGCGCCATTGCTCGGCATTGAACGGGATCTTCCATCCACCCTTGCCACGCTCAAACGTCACGCGGTCGTAGAAATGGCCCAAAATTTCTTCGTCATTCAGACCCAGTGCGTAAAGCAAGGTCGTAACCGGCAACTTACGCTTACGGTCGATACGGACGTTGACGATGTCTTTCGCATCAAATTCAAAGTCGAGCCACGAACCACGGTAAGGGATAACGCGCGCTGCAAACAGATATTTGCCGCTGCTGTGCGTTTTACCGCGGTCATGGTCGAACAAGACGCCCGGCGAACGGTGCATCTGCGATACGATAACGCGCTCTGTACCGTTGATGAAGAAGGTGCCGTTATGCGTCATGAGCGGCATGTCGCCCATATACACGTCCTGCTCCTTAATATCGAGGACCGAACGCGCTTCGGTGTCGGGGTCAACCTCAAACACGATCAGGCGCAACGTCACCTTCATTTGCGCTGCATAGGTAATTCCGCGCTGACGGCATTCTTCTACGTCAAATTTCGGATCTTCGAGTTCGTAATGGACGAAGTCGAGTTCCGAAGTGCCGGCAAAATCCTTAACTGGAAAGACGCTGCGCAGCGTCTTTTCAAGGCCGGATACATAGCCAATCGACGGGTCAGAACGCAGGAACTGTTCATAGCTCTCGCGCTGAACCTCAATGAGGTTGGGCATGTCGATAACTTCGTGGATGTTACCGAAGATTTTGCGAATACGCTTTTGACGCGACAGGGTCGCAGGAGCGGGACGGGATGCCATAAGGTGCTTTGCCTCAGTTAGAAATGTCAGTCGCGGCGTGCCATTCCACAGACAAGAAAAGGCCGCATAGCAATGGCCCGAAGAATCGGGTCCTGCCGTGCAGCCGTTTCGCGTATGTGAAAACCCATATCCATCAATGCGTTAGCCAAGTTGCGCGACGACAAGGCCATTCCCGATGGGCTGGATGTTGAGAGCGATATAGGCGGCGCGGGGGCGGGGGTCAAGCGCGACCTGCGCTGGCCATCGGGCAAAAACGCAACTGAAGGCCGCCGTTGTGAACGGCGTCGTTCAGGAAGAATGGTCCGTTTCCGAAACATGCTGCCAAAGTGCACTTCATCCCCCCAACCCCCTACCGCCTTTCCGCCATGCTTGAAGGGGCGGGGCGGCCCTGCTAGGGGCGCTTTATGACTGAACTCTCCCTCATCCGTAATTTTTCCATTATCGCCCACATAGACCATGGAAAGTCTACCTTGGCCGACCGGTTGATCCAACAAACCGGCGGGCTTACGGCGCGTGAAATGACGAGCCAAGTCCTTGATAATATGGATATTGAGAAAGAGCGCGGCATCACCATCAAGGCGCAAACTGTGCGCCTGGATTATACCGCGAAGGACGGCATCACCTATCAGCTTAACCTGATGGACACCCCCGGCCATGTCGACTTCGCGTATGAAGTCAGCCGCAGCCTTGCCGCATGTGAAGGCGCGTTGCTGGTCGTCGACGCCGCGCAAGGCGTTGAGGCGCAAACGCTCGCCAACGTCTATCAATCGATTGAGCATGACCATGAAATCGTCCCCGTCATCAACAAAATCGATCTGCCCGCGGCAGAGGTGGACAAGGTTAAGGCCGAGATTGAGGACATAATCGGCTTACCCGCCGACGACGCCGTCCTGACCAGCGCCAAATCGGGCATTGGCATCGACGAAGTGCTGGAGGCCGTCGTCACCCGCATTCCCCCGCCAAAGGGCGACCGCAACGCGCCGCTCAAAGCCATGCTCGTCGATTCATGGTACGACCCCTATTTGGGCGTTGTCATCCTGATCCGCGTCATTGATGGCGTCATCAAAAAAGGCCAGGAAATTCAGTTCATGGCCGCGGGCACAAAGCATTTGGTCGACCGCGTCGGATGCATGCGGCCAAAGCTGGAGATATTGCCCGAAATCGCCGCGGGTGAAGTCGGCATTATCACCGCGCAGATTAAAGAAGTCGCCCAAACCCGCGTCGGCGATACGATTACCGATGCCAAGCGCCCCGCCGCAGAAGCACTCCCCGGCTTCAAAGAAGTGCAGCCCGTCGTGTTCTGCGGCCTGTTCCCGACCGACGCCGCCGACTTTGAAAAGCTCCGCGAAAGCATCAGCAAGCTGCGCCTCAACGACGCATCGTTCAGCTTCGAAACCGAAAGCAGCGCCGCCTTGGGCTTTGGCTTTCGCTGTGGCTTCCTTGGGTTGCTCCACTTGGAAATCATTCAGGAGCGCCTGACCCGCGAATTTGACCTCGACCTTATCACCACCGCGCCGTCGGTGGTGTATAAATTGGAGCTGAGCCGTAGCAAAACCGAAGATGCGCGCAGCATGGAGCTGCATAACCCCGCCGACATGCCCGACGTCAACCGCATCGACGAAATTCAGGAGCCATGGATACAGGCGACGATTTACTGCCCCGATGAATATCTCGGCTCCATATTGAAACTGTGCCAAGACCGCCGCGGCATTCAAAAGCAGCTGACCTATGTCGGTGGCCGCGCGCAGATCGTCTACGAATTGCCATTGAACGAAGTGGTGTTCGACTTTTACGACCGGCTCAAGAGCATCAGCCGTGGCTATGCCTCATTCGATTATCACCAGATCGGCCACCGCGAAGGCGACCTTGTGAAGATGAGCATCATGGTCAATGGCGACCCGGTCGACGCGTTGAGCATGATTGTCCACCGCGGCACAGCGGAATCGCGCGGCCGCGGCATGTGCGAACGCCTAAAAGACCTGATCCCGCGCCATTTGTTCAAAATCCCCGTGCAAGCGGCCATCGGCGGCAAAGTCATCGCCCGCGAAACCATCGCCGCCATGCGCAAGGACGTGACCGCGAAATGCTATGGCGGCGACATCAGCCGTAAGAAAAAGCTGCTGGAAAAGCAGAAAAAGGGCAAGGCGCGGATGCGGGAGTATGGGAATGTATCGATCCCTCAAGAAGCGTTTATTGCGGCGTTGCGGATGGGGGAGGAGTAAGCTTTCCCGCCTCCATCACCACAATGCGGTTTGCGACGCATAAACCCCAATTCTCTGACTGACAGCGCGCGTTTGGTCTGCTACGCGGCCCTCCATGCTTAATCTGAACGGTATCACCGTGCGCCTTGGCGGACGCACTATCCTTGACCGCGCCACCGCGGCCTTGCCCCCTTACAGCCGTATCGGCCTGATCGGGCGCAATGGTGCGGGTAAGTCGACATTGATGAAGGTGATGATTGGTTCGCTGGAGGCCGATGACGGCAGCCTCGATATGCCCAAGGGCACGCGCATCGGCTATATCGCGCAAGAGGCGCCTGCGGGCGATTCCACGCCGTTTGACACGGTGCTGGCGGCAGATACAGAACGCGCGGCGTTGATGGCCGAAAGCGAGCAAGAGGGGCTTGACCCCGACCGCATGGCCGAAGTGCATGAACGCTTGATCGCGATTGATGCCTATACGGCGCCCGCGCGGGCTTCGCGGATTTTGGTCGGCCTTGGCTTTGACGAAGATATGCAGGGGCGGCCGCTCGATAGCTTTTCTGGTGGTTGGAAAATGCGCGTGGCGCTGGCGTCGTTATTGTTTTCGCAGCCGGACCTGCTGTTGCTCGATGAACCGTCAAACCACTTGGACTTGGAAGCGACCTTGTGGCTGGAAAATTTCCTCAAGGGTTACCCTGCGATGATGGTGGTGATCAGCCATGAACGCGATTTGCTGAACAATGTCGTCGACCATATCCTGCATCTCGATAATGGTCAGGTGACGCTCTATTCCGGTGGTTATGACTCGTTTGAGCGGCAACGTGCCGAACGCGCCGCGCAATTGGCGGCGGCCAAGGCGAGCCAAGACGCGCAACGTGCCAAGCTGCAGGATTATGTCGCGCGCAACTCGGCGCGTGCGTCGACCGCAAAGCAGGCGCAGTCCAGAGCCAAGGCGCTGGCACGGATGCAGCCGATTGCCGCCATGGCCGAAGACCCGACGTTAAGCTTTGACTTTCCAAGCCCCGATGAACTGAAACCGCCCTTGGTGACGCTGGATCTGGCGAGTGTGGGCTATACCGAGGGTAATCCTATATTGCAGCGGTTGAACCTGCGGATTGACCCCGATGACCGGATCGCTTTGCTGGGGCGCAACGGCAATGGTAAGACGACGCTCGCGCGCTTGCTCGCGGCGCAACTGACGCCGATGGAAGGGCAGATGAGTTCCTCGGGCAAGATGCGCGTAGGCTATTTCACGCAATATCAGGTGGAGGAGCTGGACGGCGACGATACCCCGCTGGAGCATATGACCCAGCAGATGAAGGGCGCGAGCCCCGGCGCGGTGCGCGCGCAATTGGGGCGGTTCGGCTTTTCCGGGCAAAAGGCGACGACCAAGGTCGGCAAGCTGTCGGGCGGTGAACGCGCGCGGCTGGCGCTGGCGCTGATCACGCGCGATGCGCCGCATATGCTGATCCTAGATGAGCCAACGAACCATTTGGACGTCGATGCGCGTGAGGCATTAGTGCAGGCGCTGAATGAATATGACGGCACGGTCGTGCTGGTCAGCCATGACCGCCATATGCTGGAGCTAACGGCGGACCGTCTGGTGCTGGTTGACGGCGGGACGGCGACCGAATTTTCCGGCACGATTGAGGATTATACCGACTTTATCTTGGGCAAGGGCCCCGCGAAGGAGAAAGTGTCGAAGGCCGACCGCAAGGAAGACAAAAAGGCCGCCGCGGCATCGCGTGAGGCGCACGCGAAGCTCAAGCGTGATGTCAGCGATGCCGAAGCGGATCTTGCAAAGTTGGAGGTCGTGTTGAGCGCGATTGACCGCGCGATGTTCGACCCCGCGTCGGCGGCGAATGAATATAAGAACCTGACGATGGGCGAGCTGTCACAACGCCGCGGCAAAATTGTCGCGGCGCAAGAGGCGGCGGAAGCCCGCTGGATTGCCGCGAGCGAGGCGTTGGAGCGGGGCTGAGGCGGGGCCTTCCGTCACCCCTGCGGCTTAATGCGGTTGGGTGAGGCTGAATTCGCCAAAGGCCGGGCCTTGGCCATAAGTGGCGCCCGCCTCCTGAAACATCAGGGCATCATTGATGGAAAGGCAACCATCTAATATGATGCGCGATATGTCCATCGCCGCCACGAACTGGACAAGCTTTTGCGCTGCCAAAGCCGGAATGACATTGGCGCGGACCATGCCGATTAAGCGCGGGTCAAAGCGCACGACATCGACATTGTGGACCAACGGCCACAGGGCCGGAACGGCTGCATATCCAAAACCATCAATGCCAACGCTGCAGCCGATCCGCCGCCAATTCTGCATGGCGCTGCCGATGGCATGACCCGCGGCGATGTCATCTGTTGCCGATAATAATATGCTGACATGCGTGCCTTGCGACAGCAATGATCGCAACGTCCACGCAATCTTATGCGACAGGTCTATTTCGACAAAGACATCGCCCGGAACCGATAACAAAATTTCCGGCAAGGACAGCAATTTGCCCGTTTCCAAGATATGTTGCAGATCAACTGCCGACAAAAAATTCTGGCTGGGTAAAAAGCTATAATGGTCGCAGGCCATATATTCATAAGCCGTAATTTGGCTGTTGCGCAGGTCGACGACTGGCCGCGATGCTATGATCGACAGGGCCGATGATGCAACATCATCCGTCGTGTCGAGCAAAGATAATTGCTCTGGTACATTCGGCATAAGGGCCTGTTTTCATAAACCTATTCCATTAGCATAGTCGGAGTTATGCCGACATAGCAAGCGGCTCTTTTGCAGAGTTCATGGCGTGCGCATCGGCCTGCAAAGTATAGCCAAAGCCATAGAGGGCATTCAAGCTAATGCCTGACGCTGGGTCAAGCTTCAGGTTTTTGCGTAGCCGTGCGACATGCGTATCAATGGTCCGTGATTGATAATCGACGATTTTGCCCCATAATGTTGCCGCAAGATATTGCCGCGACAATAATCGGTTTGGGTTGGTGAAAAATAGCATCGCCATATCGAATTCCCGCTTCGGCAAGATGATAGCCTCGTCGTTGAAATACACAGTCGATGTCGATGGGCGCAGAAGATATGGACCAAGTACAACCGATTCCGGCCGTGTTCGCACATCGCCATGATAGCGGCGCAAAACAGCCTTAATCCGCAGAGACAATATTTCCCGGTCAACCGGCTTTGACACGAAATCGTCAGCACCCGCCTCAAGCCCGCGGATGACGTCACGACGATCGTTGCGCGCGGTGAGCATGATTGATGGCATATCAGGATGGAATTTCCGGATATATTCTAACACTTCAATACCGGTCAGGTCAGGAATCGACCAATCGACAATCACGAGATCGCATTCTTTTTGGCGTACCGCTGTCAGGAATTTCTGCGCCGAGATGTAATTCGTTACGGTGTAACCCAAGCCGCTCAAAAACTCTGCGAGTTCGGCTGCAAATATGGTGTCGTCCTCGACGATGGCAATATTATAATTACGCACAATTTGATCCCTGCTGAAACATACACATATCAACGCTTTGTTGCGTCATTTTACATTTGTAACAATCATTATGTCAACTAATGTAAAATTATATTAGTAGTTGCAACATTCGGGACAATTTTGGCGTTACCATCGGGGATGGAAGTACGCCAAGGATGACGGAGGGCAGCCTTCAACCTCTGTCATTTTCATTTTTTCGCAGGCTTGGCGACCGGTTTTGACTTAGGCAGTGCCTCAGATGCCTTCTTCTCCGCCTTCGGGTGAACGCGCTCATGGTGGCGCGTGACGGCACGCGCACAAACAAGCTTATCTTGGTTGCGACCAGCGCTGGCATGTTAATGGTCCCGGGTAATCCGGCGGCGCTCGTCAAAATGGCGGATCCGCGCCGCTATATTGACCCTGATTTCATGGCGAAGCATTTCAAGACGCTTTACGGCGGTATGGTGGGCAACAAGTCGGAGCATATTGACCGGTTGAAGCCGCCGTCAAAAACCGGATATTTCTATCAATTGATGGCGATGATGGGATGGACCAGCGCGCCGTTCCTGCCGTTTATGAAGACCGAAACGCTCATCATGATGGGCGACGATGACCAAATTGTTCCGCTCGCCAATGGCAAGTTTTTGAATTTCCTGATCCCAAATAGCGAATTGTTCGTGGTTGAAAATGGCGGGCATTTGTTCCTGTTAAGCCATGTCGAACAAAGCATCGCGGCAATCCGCGCGTTTCTGGATCGTAATGCGAATGCGGCACGTAAAGCGGCCTAAACGGCTAGTTGTCGGAAATTATTTGTTCTTTTTTTGCGAACCGTCAACAAATGTCATCATTTTTACGCCATTCACACGTTAGACGGCCGTTCCTGTTCGCATTAAGAGGCTGCTCGCGCATGTTCAAAACTGTTGGGATCATCACTGGCGTCGACGCTGAGGCAGCGGCATTGTTTCCCGGCCAGAGCGCCAATAGCGAGGCGCTGCATGGCTTCATGGTCCGGCAGGTGCCTTTTGCAGGCCGAAACATCGTCATCACCTGCAGCGGCATTGGCAAAGTGAACGCCGCAATGGCGGCAATGATGTTGGTCGAACATTATCATGCCGACTTGCTGCTAGTTGTGGGGACCGCTGGAAAGCTGAACGGGCGGGATGGGAGTTGCTTCCAGATCGTCGAAGCTGTGCAAGGCGACTATGGTGCCTCCCGCGCCGACGGCTTTGTGCATTACAGGGCAGGGGCGTGGCCCATAGGGAAGGCGCATACCGAGCCTTTCCACGCCGCCATTATGCCCGACACTGGGCTGCCCAAGGTGCGTATCATTACCAGCGACTGCTTCGTCGAAAGCGCCGATCACGGCCAAAGGCTGCATAAGGCGCTCAGCGGCGATATCGTTGACATGGAAACCGCCGCTGTCGCGCAGGCGGCGTCGCGGATGGATGTCGAATGGGCCGCGATTAAGGCCACGAGCGATGATGCCAATGCCTACAGCGCTGGCGATTTTCAGGCCAATCTGAAACGCGCCGCCCGCTTGGCGGCAGAGGCCGCCGAGCGGATGATTTCGGACTTACCGCGCGGTTAAATCAACAGGCCGATGGCGTGGATGATGATGCCTGCCAGTCCGCCGACCAAAGTGCCGTTGATGCGGATGAATTGCAAGTCGCTGCCAACTGCGTTTTCGACGCGGTCGGTGATGGTCGATGCGTCCCAACGCGCCACGGTGTCGGACACCAAACGGACGATGTTGTCGCCGTAATTTTCCGTCGTGCCGACAATCGCGCGGCGGGCGAAGCGGTTAATTTGGTGTTTTAGGCCTATGTCCGCCTGCAAATTGCCGCCCAGCTTGATGAGCGCGTCACCAAAGCTACCCGCCAAGGCGGCATCTGGGTTACGCGCCGCTTTTAACAGGCCATCGCGGCCTTGGTCCCACAGGCTGTTAATCCATTTGCCCATCGCCGGGTTTTCAAACAACTGCCCCTTCCAATGCGCGACCTTGGCTTGCAGCTCCTTGTCATGGCGCAGGTCGTGCGCGAGCTTGGCGAGCCCCTCTTCGCCCTTTTCACGTAAAGGATGGTCGGGGTCTTCAGCCATGTCGTGGAGCAATTTGTTGAGGCCGTTGACGATGGCATTGGCCAATTTGTCATCAAGGCCCGTCCAGCGCATGAGGGTGTTGGCGCGTTCTTCCACCATTTCGCGGATGAGGTGTTCATTGGCCTCCAATGTTGCAGAGGCCCATTTGATTATGCTGTCGAGCACTGGGATATGCCGCCGTTCGCGGATCATCGCGGTCAGCAACTGGCCAAGCAAAGGCGCGATGTCGAGCTTGTCGAGTTGCTTGCGGATGGCGCCCTTGGCAACGCCGCCCAATCGTTCATCGTCGAGCGCGGCGATGATATCCCCCATCAGCCGCGACGCCCCCATCCGCATCCGGCCTTCGCCGCCCGATGGTGCGCTTAAGAATTTACCCATAGCACCTGCCACGTCCATGCGCTGCACGCGGCGAGCCACGACCTTGGTGGTGAGGAAATTTGTCCGCAGGAAGCTCGCTAAAGTGCGGCCAAGGCGTTCCTTGTTATTTGGAATGATCGCGGTGTGCGGAATGGGTATGCCCAAAGGGTGCCTGAAGAGCGCTGTGACGGCAAACCAGTCGGCGAGGCCACCAACCATCCCCGCTTCGGCAAAGGCCCTCAAAAAGCCCCAATAGCCCTCATAGCGCGTTTCCATATACTTGCCGAAAACGAACAACGCGGCCATGCACAACAACAATCCTGTTGCGATGATCCGCATTTGCCGCAGTTCGGCATCCCGCTCCGCATAGCGCGCTTTTTCCGACAGACCGAGTTGGTTGATAGCTTTCACGTGGCTGACCTTAACGGCGTGTGTAAAAAACGCCAACCATCGTTGTCCGGAACTTGTTTCACAAAAATCTGTCCGACAATATCGTCATCCTGAACTTGTTTCAGGATAACGCTCAACCGCGGCCTGTTATCCTGAAACAAGTTCAGGATGACGAATGCTTGCGGCCGCGCTGCCACCAACTCACTCGGCAGGTTGTAACCCGCCCAAGTCGCCTTTGCCCGGGCTGTTGTCCTTCAGCTTCGCGGGTTCGGCAATGATTTCGCCATGCTTTTTGGGATCATAGGTCAGCAATCGCGTGCGCAGCCAAGGTCCAACGCGCTTTTCAAAACCGTCCGCTAGGCTGAAACCTGCAGGGACGATGAGCAAAGTCAGTAAGGTCGACACGATGAGGCCACCGATCACGACTGTGCCCATGGGCGAGCGCCATTGGCCGTCACCGCCCAATGACAAAGCGGTGGGGACCATCCCCGCGGTCATGGCAACGGTAGTCATGACAATCGGTTGTGCGCGTTTATGCCCCGCCTCCATAATCGCTTGGAATTTGGGAACACCGCGCGCCATCTCCTCAATCGCAAAGTCGATCAACAGTATGGAGTTTTTCGCGACGATGCCAAAGAGCATCAATATGCCGATGAGGACCGGCATGGATATGGGTTGGCCAACCAAGGCAAGCGCCATCAAACCGCCCAAGGGCGCGAGCAACAAGGACCCCATATTGACCAAAGGCGACATGAAGCGATGGTACAAAAGCACCAAAACGGCAAACACCAGCAAGGTTCCGGAAATCAAGGCGACCCTAAAGTCTTTTTGCATTTCCGCTTCCCATTCTTGGGACCCGAAAGGCGCGCGGGACACGCCGGTGGGCAGATTTTCCATGATGGGCAGCTTGTTGATTTTCTTATCCGCCTCGGACGAAACAATGCCGGGCGCAAAATCCGCGCCGATGAAAATCCGGAAATTCTGGTTCCGACGCTGAATTGAGGTTGGACCAGCGCCGAAGCTGATGTCCGCCACGCGGGACAGCGGCACAGATCCGCCGCTCGCCAATGGAACGGGCAGGTTGCGGATAACATCCAAGTCCTGACGCGATTCCTTGGCGAGCATCACGCGGATTGGGATCTGCCGGTCGGAGAGCGAGAATTTTGCGCTATTCTGGTCAATGTCGCCAAGCGTGGCGACGCGGATTGTCTGACTGAGCGCCACGGTCGATACGCCAAGTTGTGACGCAAGGTCATTACGCGGCTTGATAATCAATTCGGGACGCTGCAAATCTGCGGAGATACGCGGCGCGCGCAATTCGGGCAGCGTCTTCATCTGCTCGACCAAAGTTGCTGCTGTCCGGTCAAGCATTTCGGGGTCTGATCCTGACAACATGACCGAGACGTCACGGCCAGAACCACCACCGTCGCCGCCTGGGCCGTTAACCTGAAACGTCACGCGGGCGTCGGCGATTTTGGTGAGCAAAGGTGTCAGGTCTTCTTCGAATTTCTGACTGGTCCGGGCCCGGTCCTCATGCAAGGTGATGAAAATATTGGCGCCGCCTTCGCGCACGCTTTGCAATGCCGTTTTTACTTCAGGCTGCTGCTCGACGATTGCCGCGGCTTCGCTGGTGATTTCACGCGTGCGCTCCAGCGTCGTTCCGGGAACCATTTCGATGCGAATACGGCTGAAATCGGTATTACCATCGGGGAAGAACTGCTTTGGCAAAACGACAAGCAATGCAACCGTAGCCGCCAGAGCCAGCGCACCAATGCCCATCATCCAACGGCGGTGGCCAAGCGACCAGCGCAGGATTTTCATATATCGTTTGATCCAGCTGGCCTCGCCATGTTCGGCCATACCGTCGGCTTTCAGGAAATAGGCCGCGATCATTGGCGTGATCATTCGCGCCACGGCAAGGCTCATAAGAACCGAAGCGACCACCGTTAGGCCGAAATTCTGGAAATATTGCCCTGCAACGCCTGGCATCAGACCAACGGGCAAGAAAACCGCGACAATCGAAAATGTTGTCGCCACAACAGCAAGGCCGATTTCGTCGGCAGCATCAATCGATGCCTGATAGGCCGATTTGCCCATCCGCATGTGCCGGACGATATTTTCAATTTCCACGATGGCGTCATCGACCAGCACCCCGGCCACAAGGCCAAGCGCCAACAGCGACATGGTGTTCAGCGTGAAACCCATTAGGTCCAAAAACCAGAAAGTTGGAATGGCCGACAAGGGAATGGCAATCGCCGAAATAATCGTTGCCCGCCAATCGCGCAGGAACAGGAACACGACGACGATGGCAAGCAACGCGCCCTCGATCATCGCGGCCATGGAGCTTTTATACTGGGCCTTGGTGTAATCCACACTGTTGAACAATGTGGTGAACTTTACGCCGGGATTTTCTTTTTCAATTTCCCCGATTTTGACCATTGCATCGTCAAACACGGTGACGTCGGACGCACCCTTGGCGCGCGACATGCCGAAGGTGACGACTTGTTTGCCGCCAGCAAAGGCCATGGCTTTTTGCTCGCTGAAGCCGTCCGTAACTTCGGCAACATCGGCCAGTTTGATAGAGCGACCGCCGCCAAGGCTGATCTGCGTCTGGCTAAGCGCGAAAGCGTCGGTGGCGTTGCCAAGCACGCGAACCGACTGCCGCGATCCGGCAATTTGCGACTGGCCGCCCGAAGCGTTGACATTTTGTTGGCGCAGCACAGAGTTAATCTGACTGGCGCTTACGCCCAGCGACTGCATTTTTGCAGGGTCAAGGACGACGCGGATTTCTCGGTTTACCCCGCCATTGCGGCTGACCGAGGCCATGCCTTCAACAGCGAGCAAACGGCGCGCAACACTATCGTCAACAAACCAACTGAGTTGCTCAAGCGTCATGTCGCTGGCTTCAACCGCGAAATAGGCGATTGGGTCGCTGGATGTAGCGACTTTGAAAATCTGCGGTTCCAATATGCCATCGGGTAGGTCGCTGCGGATTTGGTCGACGGCGTTTTTCACTTCGCTGACGGCGGCGTTAATATCATCGCCAATTTCAAATTCGGCGCTGACCGTCGTGTTGCCTTCGCTTGAGGTGGCATTAATGTTGCGGACGCCCTGCACACTGCGGATCGCAGATTCGACCTTTTGCGTTATCTGGGTGGTGATTTCGGTTGGCGCAGCGCCGGGTTGCGAAATCGAAACCACAACAACCGGGAATTCGATATCGGGGTCATTCTGCACGTCCATGTTCATGAACGACACGATTCCAGCAATAGTGAGTGCGACAAACAAGACGATCGGCACCACCGGATTGCGAATGGACCATGCAGAAATGTTATTAAAATTCATGATGTATATCCCGAATGGCCCAACGACTTACTGCTTCTTCAACAGTTTGGGATTGATCGTTTCCTCCGGGTTGAGGAAACCGCCCGCATATAGAACGACGCGTTCGCTGCCGTCCAAGCCTTGTTCAATGACCAAGCCGTTGGCGGTCACTGGGCCAAGCTTAACCAAGCGCTGCTGCACCTTGTTATTCTTGCCGACAATATACACAAAGCTGCCTTGGCTGCCCGTTTGAACGGCAGCTTCGGGCAATACAGGTGCCGTCATCGCGCCGGATTTGATTTCAACAGAAGCAAATCCACCGGGGCGCAATGCCTTGTCAAATGGCAAGGCAATGCGGGCCATGCCCTGACGGCTTTGCGCGTCAATCATCGGCGAAATCTGCCAGATATTGCCTTCAAACACCCTATCAACACCAACAGGGGTGACAGACGCAGGAATGCCGACCGCGATCTGCGCCAGATCATCTTCGCTGAGCTTTGCTTGCAGTTCCAACTGTCCGTCCTTGGCGATGCGGAATAAAATACCGCTGCCTGCGGACACCGTCTGTCCGGTCTCCACATTGCGTTCCAGCACATAGCCTGACACAGGCGCACGGACGTCCAACCGCGCATTGCGGGCGCGGGTTTCGGCAAGTTGTGCGTTGGCGACATTCACCCGCGCGCGGGCGGCGTCACGCGTCGCGGTCTTGCGATCCATGTCTGCCTTGGAAATAAAGCCCCGATCAACCAACTGCATCGCGCGGTCGAGTTCGTTTTGGGCAAGCTGCAGGTCAGCGCGGGCGACACCGGTCTGAGCCTCAAGCGCGGCGGCCTGCTGTGTTTGTACCGAACGGTCAACGCTTACCAAGACCTGGCCTTGGGTCACCCAATCGCCAGCGTCGACATAGACCATAAGCACGCGCCCGCCTTCGCCGACAATGCCAACGGGAATTTCGCGGCGAGCGGCCAATGTGCCGGTCGCATTGATGGTGCGCGCCACGCTATCGCGGCCCGGCGCTACAACGGTAACCGTCTGTGCTTGACCAGCCTTATCTGCATCGGTGGGTGCAGTATTGCCGCTACCGAAGAAATAATAAGCGGCGCCCGCTATAGTCAAAATCGCCACGATGATGCCTGCAATACGCATCCGACGCTGGTTCCGATCACGGTCGTCCTGCAATATCTCGTCATCTAGCGTTGCGCTCATCGTCGTCTCGTAATTCATCCTGGAACTCCAAATAATAGCTTCAGGGAGCGCGTACGCCCCCAATTTGTTCATAATGTGGCTGTATTACCCTAATAAGTCACTTCCCGCAAGCCGGACAGCGTCAAAGGGATAGTCGCTTTATGGTTATGTAGAATATCGCATCTGCCGGTGCGCAACAATACAGACTGATACCTTATAAGTTTCGACGAACAACGCATAAGCGCATCGGCAACTGTTATTCCCGTGAACTGGAGCTATCCAGAAAACTGGCATTTCATGCGTGAAGCTTATAGGGAGGCAATCGCATGACCGACGATATTTATCATTCTGATTTCCAACTTGGCCCTGATCTGAAGGGTAAGCGGATTGTCGTGGCGATGTCGGGCGGCGTTGATTCCTCAGTTGTCGCGGCGCTCGCGGCGCGCACGGGCGCGGAAACCATTGGCGTCACATTGCAACTTTATGATCATGGAAGCGCCGTAAAGCGGGCAGGGGCGTGTTGCGCGGGGCAGGACATTCGTGATGCCCGCGCCGTCGCTGATAAGCTTGGCATCGCGCATTATGTTTTTGACCATGAAAGCCGCTTTCGCGAATCCGTAATCGACCATTTCGCCGATGAATATATGGCGGGCCGGACGCCAATCCCATGCGTGCGCTGCAATATGGGTGTAAAATTCACCGATCTGTTCCGCCTCGCGCGCGAGCTGGGTGCGGATTGCCTGGCAACCGGCCATTATGTCCGCCGTGTTGAAGGTCCCGCAGGTGCCGAACTGCACCGCGCTGCTGACCCCGCACGCGATCAAAGCTATTTTCTGTTTGCAACGACGCAAGACCAATTGGATTATCTCCGCTTTCCCTTGGGCGGCATGCAGAAACCGCATGTTCGGGCGATTGCGCAGGAAATGGGGTTAATCGTAGCGATGAAGCCCGATAGTCAGGACATCTGCTTTGTACCCGATGGTGATTATGCCAGCGTTGTTCGCAAAATTCGGCCTGATGCCGAAGTCGGCGGCGATATTGTCCATCTCGATGGCCGCATCCTTGGCCAGCATAAGGGCCTTATCCATTACACCGTTGGCCAGCGCAAAGGACTTGAGGTTGGCGGGCAGCCTGTGCCTTTATTTGTCATCCGTCTGGATGCCGCGGCACAGCGTGTGATTGTCGGGCCGCGTGCGGCGCTTGCCGTCCCCGCCGCGCGGATCATTGATGCCAATTGGCTCGCCGATATCGGCGATCGGTCGGTAATGGCAAAGGTGCGGTCGATGTCTCGCCCCGTGCCTGCACGTCTGGATGGCGAATGGCTTCGTTTTGATACGCCCGAATATGGGGTCGCGCCGGGGCAGGCGGCCGTATTATATGACGGGGACCGCGTGCTTGGCGGCGCCTGGATCGAAGAAACACTTGCGGTGGAGATGGCCTCAGCCGCCTAAAATCATGCGCTTACTGAAGGGGGAGTTCAGGATGCATTTGGGGGAATCACAACGCGACATGCGCCGGGCTTATGTCAACGGCGGGGTCGGTATTTTCGTATCCGGACTATTGTGGGTGATTGCAGGGGCGGTCACACACTATGGCGACCTGTTTTCCGGCATGGCCGCGTTGTTTTTCGGCGGCATGCTCATCCATCCTTTGTCGCTGTTGCTGGCGCGGCGAGTATTTTATCGCGGCAGGGCGCGCGCGGCGAACCCTATGGAGATGCTCGCGCTCCAATCTACCGCGTTCCTCATCATTGGCCTTGCCATCGCCTATCTGGTCAGCGGGACGTATGGCGATTGGTTCTTTGCCATTGCCCTCTTGGCCGTGGGCGCACGCTATCTGGTGTTTCAGACCGTATATGGCATGCGTATGTTTGTGGTGCTCGGCCTCGTTTTGATCATCATCGCTGCCGCCGCTTTATGGTCCGGCATGGCTCCGGGATATGTGGCCTTCGCAGGCGGCGCGACCGAGTTATTATGTTCGGCGCTCATTCTGGTGCCAGCAAAACGTTAGCTCAAAGTGCATCAATTTCCGCTACGTTCAATTGGATACAGCCAAAGGCACCGCGCCGCTCCGCCACGGCTTCGGCGAGAAACGGCACAGATGCGTAGACGCGTTTGTTTTCGGGGTCGTCGCTCAAGCGCACCATCTCCATGCCTTTTTCCTTGTCGGTTTCGCACGACGCCATATCGCGACCTTCCATATAGCGGCACGAGCAGGTGACATGCGCTCCATAGGCCGCGGCAACCCGCGCTTGTCCCTTGATGCTGTTCCAGTTCCATAACAGCCACAGGGCCGCAATTAGGACGATGACCGCAACGACAATCTTCAACCTCTTGAACCGAGGTTCCGGTGCTTTTGGTCTTTGGGTCGAAGTTGCGGTTGCCATAAGCCCTCCTTTTGGTGCATCGAAGCATCTTATGCCTAGAAACAAAATTCACCTCGCCGCAACCGCTTTTTGTGCAATCGCTGCACTTAGCCTATCTGGATGCGCCGCTGAACCACCTGCAAAGCCTGCTGGCCCTGGCTTTAGCATGACTGTCGATGACGCGGTAATCAGCAAAAAAAAGCTTGCCGCTGCCATAGCTCCTTTTTTTGAAGACCCCGCCGTCGGTGAAACCCGCGCCTTGGTCGTCATGCAGGGTGGGCGCGTTGTCGCCGAACGCTACGCGCCGGGATACGGACCGGACAGTAAGCTTATCAGCTGGTCGATGGCCAAAAGCGTGACTGGCGTTCTGGTGGGTATGATGGTGGCGGACGGTCGGCTGGCTTTGGATGAACCCGCAATCGTACCCGAATGGCAAGCGCCCCGCGATGGTCGTGCGGCGATAACTTTGCGCCATTTGCTGCATATGTCATCAGGGTTGGACCATACCGAAATGGCCGAAGGCAGTGTCGAGATTTTTGATGCAGATACGCCGCGCATGCTGTTTCTCGATGGCCGCGAAAATGTTGCGCGCTATGCCGAAACGCGTCCCTTGGAGGCCATTCCGGGCGAGAAGCACGAATATAGCACAGCCACCAGCCACATATTGGTGGACATCATGACGCGGTCGTTGACGGATAGCAAAGATCCCGTTGTGCGTCGGGATGCGATGTTGGAATATGCGCGGGGTCGTTTGTTTGAGCCGCTCGGTATGACAAGCGCCGTGCCCGAATTTGACCGCAACGGCACCATGCTCGGCGGAAGCTTCATCCATGCCACCGCGCGTGATTGGGCAAAATTTGGCGAATTTTTGCGGAACAATGGGTCGGTGCGCTCTGCGCAGATAATGCCTACAAGCTGGATGCGTTTTATGAAAACGTCCAGCCAAGACGATGCAAGCTATGGCGCGCATATATGGTTGAACCGCACACGCAAGGACGGCCGGGATCAAGTCCTGTTTCCCGGCAAGGCGCCATCGGACGTATTCGCGGCGCTTGGGCATTTGGGGCAGTTTGTGGTGGTATCACCGCAGCATCGTTTAACGATTGTGCGGCTTGGCAATACGCCGGATGATCAGCTTGACCCCGTCAACGACCAACTGGCCAAGCTGATTTCGGCTTTTCCGAAGCGGTAAAGCGATGTTCGGTTAAAGCTTCGCCACGGGCGCGTCGTCGCCAAGGTCTTCAAACCAGGCTTCAACCGGACCGCTGAGCTTGATGAGTAATGGATTGCCTTTGCGATCCCGCGCCTTGCCAGCCTGAACCTTGATCCAGCCCTCAGAAATGCAATATTCCTCAACGGTGGTGCGGACTTCGCCTTTGAAGCGGATGCCAATGCCACGCGACAGCAGGTCGCTGTCGAAATGCGGGCTCATAGGGTTAATCGACAAGTGATCGGGCGGGGTGTTGGGGCCCGCGGATTTCGTTTCTTCAGTCATGCTGCGCGCTTTGCCGCAAAGCATAGCGCTTGGCAATATGGCGCAGGCAGTGCAGGGGAACGAAATGGCTAGTTCAAACAATTATGACGCGATTATCCTGGGCGCTGGCGGCGCAGGCCTGATGTGCGCTTTGACCGCCGGACAACGCGGCAAGCGCGTTCTGGTGATTGATCACGCCACCGGGCCTGGTAAGAAAATTCTGATATCTGGTGGCGGTCGGTGTAATTTTACCAATGTGAATGCGACCACCACGCACGCGCAAGAACGTTATTTGTCGGCCAACCCGCATTTCGCAAAATCAGCGCTTGGCCGCTACACGCCGCAGGATTTTATCGATCTGGTGAATGCGCATAATATCGCGTTCCACGAAAAAACGCTGGGGCAATTATTCTGCGACGGTTCCGCGCGGCAGATTGTAGCCATGCTGATGGCCGAATGTGACAAATCAGTGGCCTTTGGCGGCCGGGTCGATTTTGTGTTCGATGCCCCTGTGGGGGAAGTAACACATGACGGCAGCGACTATCATGTCACCTACAACGGCGTGCGCGCGCAAGGTGCGGCATTTGTGATTGCGACCGGCGGCCCGAGCATTCCGAAAATGGGAGCTACTGCCTTTGCCTATGACCTCGCGCGACAGTTTGGATTGAAGATTGTGGAACCACGACCGGCCTTGGTGCCGCTGACGCTGGGCGGAGATGATGTCTTGTTCCGTGAATTATCGGGTGTGTCATCTGATGTCGTTGCAAAGCATGGAAAGGCTGCGTTCCGCGAGGCGGCATTGTTTACCCATAAGGGGCTCAGTGGCCCCGCAGTGCTACAAATTAGCAGCTATTGGCGCCCCGGCGACCAAGTGGAAATTGACTTCTTGCCATCCTTGGATGCCACCGAATTATTGCTTTCGGAAAAGCGGGCACGGCCACGCGCCACTTTGCGGTCAACATTGGACCGCGTCTTGCCTGCGCGCTTGGCCGAAGCGCTTGCTGCGAAAATTGGGCTACTCGGCAACCTCGCCGACCAAAACGACCGGAAATTGGTGGGTGCGGGTGCGCTACTTGGCAGCTGGCCATTCGTGCCCAATGGCAGTGAGGGCTATGCCAAGGCAGAGGTAACATTGGGCGGGATCAGCACCGATGGACTTTCGCAAAAGACGATGGAAGCAAAGAAAATACAGGGGTTATACTGCGTAGGCGAGGCGGTAGACGTCACGGGTTGGCTCGGCGGCTATAATTTCCAATGGGCGTGGGCCAGCGGCGTCGCAGCAGGCGAAGCCATTTAGCGTCTGACCTTAGGGCTGTTGCCCAAAGAAAAAGGGCGCCGAAATCGACGCCCTTTTCATTATGCCGCCTGTTTGGCGCGCGATGCTTTTTTCCGCTCATTCGGGTCAAGCAGGCGCTTGCGTAAGCGGATATTCTTTGGCGTTACCTCAACCATTTCATCATCATCGATATAGGCAATGGCTTGCTCAAGCGTCAGGCGCTTAGGCGGGGTGAGGCGGATGGCGTCGTCCTTGCCTGTCGAACGGAAGTTCGTCAGCTGCTTTGACTTCATCGGGTTGACTTCAAGGTCATCTGGCTTAGCATTTTCGCCAATGATCATGCCTTCATACAAGGCTTCACCTGGCGAGACCATGAGGATGCCCCGCTCTTCCAATGGGCCAAGGGCATAAGCAACGGCTTCGCCCGCGCCGTTGGAAATCAGCACGCCATTCTTGCGGCCTTCGATATGACCACGATGTGGGCCATATTTTTCAAACAGACGGTTCATGATGCCTGTTCCGCGTGTGTCGGACAGGAATTCGCCATGATAGCCAATCAACCCGCGTGATGGCGCGCTAAAGGTAATGCGTGTCTTACCGCCACCCGATGGACGCATATCGGTAAGGTCGCCCTTACGCACCGCCATTTTCTCAACGACTGTACCCGAATATTCGTCATCCACATCGATGACTACGGTTTCATAAGGCTCTGTTTTTTGGCCCTTTTCGTCTTCGCGGAACAGCACGCGTGGGCGGCTGATGCCAAGCTCAAAGCCCTCGCGGCGCATGGTTTCGATAAGTACGCCCAATTGAAGTTCGCCACGACCAGCGACTTCAAAGCTGTCCTTGTCTTCCGCCTCAGTGATACGGACGGCAACGTTGCTTTCGGCTTCGCGCATCAAGCGGTCACGGATCATGCGGCTGGTAACCTTGGTGCCTTCACGGCCAGCCATGGGGCTGTCGTTCACCGAAAAGCGCATTGACAAGGTGGGCGGATCGATAGGCTGCGCCTGAAGTGGTTCAGTGACCGATGGCTCGGCAATGGTATCGGCAACGGTAGCTGTGGTCATACCAGCGATGGAGATAATATCGCCAGCCTTGGCTTCGTCCACAGGAACGCGCTCCAGCCCGCGGAACGACATGATTTTCGACGCACGGCCGGTTTCGACAATCTTGCCGTCCGGGTTCAGCGCATGGATCTGCTGGTTCACCTTCACGGTGCCTGACAGCACAAGGCCGGTCAAAATACGACCCAGGAAATTGTCGCGGTCAAGCAAGGTGACAAGCATTTTGAATTCGCCGTCAACATCTGCCTTAGGCTCTGGAACATGGCTGACGATGGTTTCAAACATCGGCGTGAGCGTGCCTTCACGCGCGCTTGGGTCAATCGAGGCATAGCCATTACGACCCGAGGCATAGAGCACGGGGAAATCAAGTTGCTCGTCCGTTGCATCAAGCGACACGAACAGGTCGAACACTTCGTCCAACACTTCCTGAATACGTTCGTCAGGACGGTCGATTTTGTTGACGACAACGATAGGACGAAGGCCCAAAGCTAGGGCCTTGCCGGTCACAAACTTCGTTTGTGGCATGGCGCCTTCGGAGGAATCGACGAGCAAGATAACGCCGTCGACCATCGACAAAATACGCTCAACTTCGCCACCAAAGTCGGCGTGGCCCGGTGTGTCGACGATGTTGATGCGGATATCGTTCCATTCGACCGAGGTGCATTTGGCGAGAATAGTGATGCCGCGTTCTTTTTCGAGATCGTTCGAATCCATCGCGCGCTCTTCGATGCGCTGATTGTCGCGGAAGGTGCCCGACTGCCGAAACAGTTGGTCAACAAGAGTGGTTTTGCCGTGATCGACGTGCGCGATGATGGCGATGTTACGCAATGACATTTGGAAATGGGCCTTTTGGAAGGTCTTCATAGCGGCCACATGCCGCCAGATTCTTGCGCGCCATTAACCCAATATGCGCTGCAGCGCAACATCGCTGGTGTTGCAATACGCGATTGCAACGGTCAAAGGCCAATGATGTTCGCTCGTATCTTCGCTGATCGCTTTGTCATGCTGTTGCTCGCCACCATATTGTTGGCGAGCGTCTTGCCCGTTCGGGGTGCGGCGGCGGAGGTCGCGTTATTGATTTCATTGGCGGCGATATTCCTGCTGTTTTTCCTCAACGGTGTGCGCTTGCCGAGACATGAAGTGGTCAATGGCGTGCGCAATTGGCGTTTGCAGGGGGCGATTTTCTTTTTCGTATTTGGCGTGATGTCGGCCACCGGATTGGCTCTGTCGCATTTTTTCGATAATATCCTGCCACCGACACTTGCTTTGGGGTTGCTGTTTACAGGTATCCTGCCGTCCACCGTGCAGTCGGCTTCGGCTTATTGCGCCTTGGCCAAAGGCAATGTGGCGGCATCGGTTGTTGCGGCGGCTTTGGTAAATCTGACCGGCGTACTTTTGTCGCCCCTGCTTTTGGCGGTGTTGGCGCATGTGGGGGAAGCGAATATTTCAGGTGCAGCCGTTGGCCGCATTGCGCTCATCTTGCTTTTGCCGTTCACACTTGGCCAAATTGCGCAGCGTTGGTGTAAGCCATGGGTAGACCGGAACAAGGAGTTGGCGACGTGGATGGATCGCATCTCGATCGCGATTGCGGTGTATGTGGCGTTTTCCGGTGCGGTTGTGGCTGGAATATGGAGCATCGTACGCGGTGACGAGCTTGCCTGGCTTGCGCTGGCGTTATCGGTCATGCTGCTTGTCGGCTTTGGTGGGGCGTGGGCCTTAAGTGGGGCGATGAAGCTGCCGCGCGGCGACCGGATTACAATGCTGTTTTCGGGTGGGCAGAAAAGCATGGCCATTGGCGCGCCGCTCGCTGCAACGATATTCCCACCCGCGATCGCGGGCATGGTTCTGCTGCCAACGCTTATCTACCATATGGCGCAGTTGATATTGTCCGCGCCATTGGCCACGCATTTTGCGAAGGGTAAGTGAGATAGCTCTAAATCGGCTTGCGATAGGGCGGTTATAAGCTTCTAAGCGCTTCCGAAGGCCGCGCCGCCAAGATTGGGAGCGAACCGACAATACCCAACACAAAGGTCACACCAGCGCCACCGAAGAGCGTCAATGCTAGCACCGCATAATCCGGCCCAAAGCTGAAGTCGAATATCTCGACCACCACATAATAAGCGGCCAACATGCCGAGCAACAGCGACACTAAACCAAGCACCACCGCTAAGATGCCATATTCCAACGCCTGCGCGCCCAAGATTTGCCGCCTTGTGCTGCCTAGCATTTTCATGATGACGCTGTCGTAGATGCGCGACTGGCGCGCCGCAGCGATAGCGCCGACAAGCACGGCGATTCCGGCCAATATGGCGATCGATGCCGCAGCGGCGATGGCTTGCGCCATTTGCGTCAACAAAACGGTGATCTGCGAGGTGACTTCGCCGACCTCAATCAGCGACGCGGACGGGAACGTTGGCGGGATCGATTTTGCCAATATGCGCTCGGCTGGCTTGGACACCGTCAATGTTGCTACCAAGTTATGCGGCGCGGCGTCTAGACTTCCCGGCGAAAACACCATCACATAATTCAGGCCAAAATTATCCCATTTGACGGTGCGTAAGGACGCGATTTTGGCGGGAACTTCCACGCCAAGCAGGCTGATGGTTAAGCTATCGCCGACACCCACGCCTAAGCTTTCCGCGGCGTCTACCTCAAGGCTGACCAAGGCAGGGCCCTTATAGTCCTGCGGCCACCAACTGCCCGCTACAATCTCGCTGCCATTGGGCAGGGCACTGCTATAGGTCAGTCCCCGATCGCCGTTGAGGATCCACGCGCCTTCGGGCAGTTCTTCCAACTGGTCCACGCGCTGACCGCCAAATTCAACAATAGTGCCGCGTAAGGCGGGGATCATGTTGATGGTAGCTTTAGGATCGGTGTCCTTCACCATTTGCGTGAATTTTGCCGCGCCATCGCGTGGGATATCCAATGCAAAGAAGCTTGGCGCACGATCGGGGACGCTGTTTTTGATTTCATTGTTGATGCTGGTTTGAATAGCCGCGAGGGTGACAAATAAGGTCAGGCCAAGGCCAAGCGCCACGACCAATGCCTGCGTCTGCGCCCCGGGGCGATGCAGGTTGGCGAGTGCGAGCCGCGGGAGCGGTGCCTTTGGCCGTGGCAGGCGTAACGCGATAAAGCGCAGCAACCAAGCGATGCCAGTCAGCAACAACAGCAGGCCAAAAGCCGCGCCGATAAAGGCGAGCGAGAATAAAGGTTCTCGCGCCGACAGCACTGCGAGCGCAATGATTGCGAGTATAGCCGAGATTACCCAAATCGCGCTGCGTCGGTCGATGCGGGCGTTGCCCTCCACAATGGCGCGGAACAGGCCAGCGGCCGGCACCGTGCGTGCACGGGCCAAAGGCGGCAGGGCAAAGGCAATGGCGATCAACAGGCCGTAAATGGCGCTGACAAGCAATGGCAAGGGGTGCAAGTTGAAGCCCGGGGCAACGGGCAAGATATCGCCAGCCACCCAGCCAATGACCATCGGCATGACACTTCCCACCGAGAGGCCAGCGATAATCGCGCCTGCGGCCACGGTCAGGATTTGCAGCATATAGATGCGGAATATTGTTCCGCTGTCCGCGCCTGTAACCTTTAACGTCGCAATGCTGGCGCGCTTGCTGGCGAGGTAACTGCTCACGCCATTGCCGACGCCAATGCCCGCGATGACCAAGGCAGCAAGGCCGACAAGTGTCAGGAATTGGCCCATACGCTCAATGAAGCGCCTTGTGCCGGGTGCGCCGTTGGAGCGATCCGTAATGTCCCAACCTGCCGACGGGAACTGCGCCTCAAGCAACTTTGCGACCGCGGCGGCGTCTTCGTTCGGAGCCAGCTTGATGCGGTATTTTGCCTCATACATGCTGCCCGGCTGGATAAGAGCGGTATCCGGCAAAGAGGTCATGTTGATGATAGCCACCGGACCAAGTGTGAAGCCTTCGCCCAAGCGGTCAGGCTCTTCGCCGATAATGCCCGCGACCTTGAACGTCGCGTCACCAAAGCGGATCGTTCCGCCGGTTTCGATATAAAGCCGTTCGGACAAGGTCGGCCCGATGTAAATTTGTTGTTTGGCTGGTGCTTTGACCGAGCTACCATCACGCAGGGTTAATGCGCCATAATGCGGGTAAACACGGTCTACGGCCTTTAATTCGGCAAGCACGCTGTCGCTGCCCGTTTGCGTGCCTATAGCCATTGCCCGGAATCGGATGGTTTCGGAGACTGCGCCTGCCTTGCGCATGGCGGCCATTTCGGCCTGCGTTGCTTCGCGTTGGGCGATCCCGATTTCGACATCTCCGCCAAGGATTGTCTGGCCACGCTTTGACAGTTCATCGGCTATGCCAGCGGTCAGACTGCCAATCGCCGCAAGCGTCGCAACACCGAGGAACAGGCAAATCGCCAGCAAGCGAAGCCCACGGATGCGCGCTGACAAATCACGGCGCGATATGCGCCAAATGGCAGCGAGCGGAAGGTTCAACCTGCGTTCTCCACCACATGGCCATCCTGCATCACAATCACGCGGTCACATTTGCGCGCAAGTTCCGGGTCGTGGGTTATGATTAACAAAGTAGCGCCCAATGCGGCGCGGCGGGCGAATAAGAGATCGACAATAGCCGCGCCGGTAGACCCATCCAAATTACCCGTTGGTTCGTCGGCAAAGATGATTTTTGGTCCTGCGGCCATGGCGCGGGCAATGGCGACACGTTGTTGTTCGCCGCCTGACAATTGCGATGGATAATGCGTCAGCCGGTGGCCAAGGCCAACAGCTTCAAGCTCGCTTTGCGCGCGGCCAAAGGGATCTTCCAGACCCGCTAGTTCCAAAGGGATCGCGACATTTTCCAGTGCGGTCATGGTGGGCAACAAATGAAACGCCTGCAACACAATGCCAATGCGCCCACGCCGGGCCCGCGCGAGCGCGTCTTCATCCAGCTTTGTGAAGTCCAGACCATCGACGAGGACAGTGCCGCCACTGGCTTGTTCCAAACCAGCTAGCACGGCCATCAAAGAAGATTTGCCTGACCCTGACGGCCCAAGCAACGCCACGCTGCTGTCAGAGGGTACATCAAGGTCTACGCCGCGTAAAATCGACACGGATGCGTCATTGCTACCAAGGCTAAGGGTGACATTTGCCGCGCGGATTGCCATATCCGCTTTGTGAGTGACCGGAGCGTGCAAGGAAAAATCCTTATGAGAAGTTTTTGGGTATATGGGGCGTTATGTGTCGCAATCCAAGGGTTGTCGGGATGCGGGTCTAATCCTGTAGCCGAAAATAAGACCGAAACGCAGCAAATGGCAAAGGTCACGCAATATGACCAATTAGTCGTTGCGTTTGGCGACAGCCTTTATGCTGGGTATCGCCTTGCACCACAAGAAGGGCTGGCGCCGGTATTGCAGGCGGCATTGCAGGCAGAGGGCATAAATGCCCGGGTGCACAATGCCGGCGTGTCGGGGGATACCACAGCGGCGGGAAAAGCTCGGCTGGCCTTCGTGCTGGATAGTCTGGACCGAAAACCTGATCTGGTTGTGCTTGGCCTTGGCGGCAATGACATGTTGCGCGGGATCAAGCCTACGGAAACCAAGGCCAATTTGACCGCGATGATGGACGAATTGAAACGCCGTGACATTCCGGTGGTGCTGACGGGCATGTTGGCCGCGCCAAATTTAGGTGCCGATTATGTCAAATCTTTCAACGGGATTTTTCCCGATCTGGCGGATGCATATGGTGCGTCATTATATCCCTTTTTCCTCGACGGCGTGGTGACGGATCCGGCCTTAATGCTGCCGGACAATATCCATCCAAATGCCAAGGGCGTGTCGCGGGTTGTCGAAGGATTATCGCCGCTGGTCGAAGCTGCTTTGAAGCAGCAAGATGACGCTGTATTAGAAAAATAATACAGTTGGGGACGGAAGTGCTTGAAATGGTCGGGCACGCGTTCCATCTAAATTCGTAATCAATGACAGAGGGATTTTTGGCCATGTCGAGTGAAACCGCAACCACGACCGTTCAAGAGTTGAAGCTTACACCGCCGGATCCTGTACCAACAGTCACACCGCAACAGGCAATGGGGTTGGTCCCCGTGACCGATGAACAGCAAACGAAGCTGGTGCAGCGGGTGGATGCTTATGTCACTGACCTGATTGCGCAGGACGTCAACAGCCCTGAATTCGGCAAGCGGGTTGACCAGCTGACCAACATGGGGCGCAAAGAAATTATGGAGGCATCGGCGCAGTCGAACCGTTTCTTGGACAAGCCCATCCGCCGTATGGACGCAGAGTCCGGCGTTGGGGCGGATTTAGCCGAATTGCGCCGCGTTGTCGAAGATTTGGATCCTTCCAAAAAAGGCAATCTGATGACCAAGCAGAAACTGTTTGGCATCATCCCCTTTGGCAATAAATTACGCAATTATTTCGACAGCTATCAAAGTTCGCAAACGCATATCAGTTCGATCCTCGGGCGGCTTGGCAACGGCAAAGACGAACTGTTGATGGACAATGCTGCCATTGATGTGGAACGTCAAAATCTCTGGGTTGCCATGGGCAAGCTGGAACAAATGATCGTCATGTCCAAACAATTGGATACAAAGCTAGAGGAAAAGGCGGCTGAATTGGAGCTATCCGACCCTGCTAAGTCGCGGGCGATAAAGGAAAGCGCATTATTCTATGTGCGCCAACGGACTCAGGATTTGCTGACCCAAATGGCTGTGACGGTTCAGGGTTATCTCGCGCTTGATCTTGTGAAGAAGAATAATGTCGAGTTGGTAAAGGGCGTTGACCGCGCATCGACCACGACGGTCGGGGCATTGCGGACGGCCGTCACGGTGGCACAGGCCATGACCAACCAAAAACTGGTATTGGACCAAATCACGTCGTTGAACACCACAACGGCGAATATCATTGACAGCACTGGCAAATTGCTACGCGACAATACGGGGCGTATCCATGAACAGGCCGCGGCATCGACCATCCCACTGGAAACATTAAGCCGCGCGTTCCAAAATATCTATGACACCATGGATGCTATCGATACGTTCAAGCTGAAGGCGCTGGACAGCATGAAGCAGACATCGGACGCGCTTGAGAAAGAAGTCGAAAAGTCCAAGGGCTATATCGCCCGCGCCGAAGGTCAGGCGCAGGCGATGAAGGAAACCCAGGACAGCGGTCTGCTCGCGGCTTTGGAGGGGTGATGCTTGGTTTGACAAAGTTTAGGGAAGCCAGTGAATAATCCAGCATCCAACTCAAACGAGACCCTGAATGCGGCTGCGCGGTCGTTGCGTAATGTGCGGATGAAACCCATTGGTTCCAAATCGCAGGCGCTGCGCCGTGCGCATTTTTGGGGCAAGCTGAGTAAGGCTGTGGTCGCGATAGGGCTGGTGTTGATCGGCGCGGGCATTGTTGGCGCGGTTATAGACGGCATCGGTTTTTGGGGCGTGATGATTACCGGCATTGTTGGCGCGGCGGCGGCGTATGTGTTGATGCGCTATCCCGAAATGCCCATGCCTACGACCGAAAGCCTGCGTGTCACGGATCTCGCGACTTTGGCGGGCAAGACCGAAATCTGGTTGGAGGCGCAGCGTCCGGCGCTGCCAGCGCCAGCGGTAACGTTGATGCAGGATATCGGCTTGCGATTGGATCAGCTTGCGCCGCAATTGCAGACATTGGATGAAAACGATCCGGCAGCGCGCGAAGTGCGTAAGCTGGTGGGCGAACATCTGCCCGAACTTATTAACGGTTATAAGAAAATTCCGGATAGCCTGAAACACAAAGAACATGCGGGGAAAACACCCGCGCAGCAGCTTGTGGACGGGTTGAAAACCATAGATCGCGAAATTGAAACCATGACCGGACAGATTTCGCGTGGAGAGCTGGATAAGCTGGCGGTGCGTGGCCGTTACCTTGAAATGCGCTACGATAACAGCGAAGTGCAGGGGTAGAACGTCTAACGGGTTTCACATAACTAAAGACGCGGTGCGCGGCGCAAAATCAGGGGCTTTCGTGACGCGTAAAAACGCCTCGATGAAAGGAATCTCTTCTGACGCGGTCAAAACTGAGTAGAGAATATTTTGGGACGCTCCCCAACGGAGATAGCGTTGAAGCGATTACACTCATCAACGCAAACGGCATGCGAGTGCGCATCATCAGCTATGGCGCGGTCCTACAATCGGTCTATGTGCCCGATGCACAAGGCCGGTTTGCGGATGTAACAACGGGCTTTGATACGCTGGACGCCTATCTGGCGCATCTGCATTATTTCGGTTCTACCGTAGGGCGCATCGCCAACCGCATATCGGGTGGGCGCTTTACGTTGGAGGACAAAGAATATCAGGTTCCTGCCAATGATGCCGGCAACTCCTTGCATGGTGGCGACGTGGGATTTGACAAGGTCAACTGGACCGTCATAGCCTGCGATGAGGTGGCACTGTCGGTCACGCTTTCGCATATTAGCCCCGATGGAGACCAAGGCTATCCCGGAAACCTATCCGTAACGGCGACCTACCAATTGCACGCGGACAACGCTCTATCAGTGCGATACCAAGCGACCAAAGATGCGCCAACTGTCGTTAATCTGTCCAACCATGCGTATTGGAATTTGGGCGGGGAGGGCGGCGCCCACGACGCAATGGACCATCTGTTGACGATCCATGCCGCCCATTATTTGCCCGTAGATGCCACACTTATCCCGACCGGCGAGCGTCGCCCTGTGGCGGACACCGCGTTTGATTTTCGCATAGCGAAGCCAATCGCTAAGCATATCGGGGATGTTGCTGATGCCCAATTGCGGCATGGGAATGGATACGACCATAATTGGGTCATTGATGAGGTCGTTACGCAACAACCACGGCCGCTGGCGGTGTTGGAAGACCCCATTTCTGGACGGACCATGACATTGCTGTCCAAACAACCCGGCCTGCAATTCTACTCCGGCAATTTTTTTGACGGTTCCATCGCGGGCAAGTCTGGCAAACGCTATCAGATGGGCGATGCCATTGCTTTGGAACCGCAGATGTTTCCGGATGCCCCCAATCAACACGACTTTCCCTCAGTCGGGCTTAACCCTGGGGAGCGTTATGAAAATAGTATCATTTGGCAGTTCGGGACCACTACTGGTGACTAAAGTTGTCAGCCGACAAAGGCGCGTTCCAGCACATAAGTGCCGGGTTGCGATTGTGCGCCTTCGGTGAAGCCAAGGCTTTCCAACAGTGCCCCAGTTTCCTTAATCATCGCCATGCTGCCGCAGAGCATGACGCGGTCAAATTCGGGGTCGAGCGGATAATCGCCGCTTTCAATTCTCTGCGTGATGCGTCGATTTTCCCCGGTCCAAGTCGGACATTTGGTGACGGATGCGTCATAGAATAGCTTCTGCTTGGCTTCGTCTGCAACCAGGGGGTCATCCGTCAGTTGCGAATCCAATGCATCGCGAAACGCCAAATCCTCCACCTGCCGGACTGTGTGCTGCACGGTTATCTTTTCATAACGCTCATAGGCTTCAGGATCGCGAATGATCGACATCCACGGGGCCAATCCCGTTCCCGTTCCAATCAAATGCAGCCGCTTGCCGGGCAGCAACGCGTCAAGCGTGAGCGTACCGGTTGGTTTGGCGCCTAAAAGAATTTCGTCGCCGGGCTGGATTTTGCACAACTGGCTGGTGAGCGGACCATCTGGAACGATGATGCTTAAAAATTCAAGCGATTCATCCCAAAATGGCGAAGCCATGGAGTAAGCGCGCATCAATGGCTTATCATTGACCATGAGACCAATCATAACGAATTGACCGCTCACAAAGCGAAATGAGGCCGGCCGTGACACGGAAAAGGAAAATAGTCCCTCGTTCCAATGATGCGTGGTCAAAACCTTAACAGTCGAAAATGCCATTATTCACTCCATGTTTCAGGGGCTCTTTGACGGCAATCGAGCAATTTACAATAGGGACATTTCTTTTATCGTCAAAAGCCAGCCTTGTTTTTGCGGCATGGCGGGTAAAAGGTCGCAGAAAGGCCTCTCTGACAGATATTCCAAAGATAACGCAACTGTCATCGGAATTGCCCCCACATAAGCGCTAGCCAGTTTCCATAACGCAAGATACAAAGCAGGCGAACCAAAGGCACCGGACGGGCTAATATGCTAACTACCTTCATTTTATGGACAAAACGCCATCCGAGATGGTCGGTGTTGATTGCGCTGGTGCTGCTTTTTATTGTGTATCGGATCGTTCGTCCAACGCCGCCTGATTATGAATATGTCAGCGAGGCTGTCACGCGCGGCGACGTTATACGTAAGGTTTCGGCCAGCGGAAAAGTGCGCGCCCTGAACACCATCAAGGTGGGCGCGGAAGTTTCGGGACAAATCACCAAGGTCTATGTCGATTTCAATTCGCGCGTAGAGGCGGGGCAAGTGTTGGCCGAGATTGACCCGACGCGGGTGCGTGCGCGGGTCGAACAGTCTGAGGCGCAAGTTGCCGTGGCGCAGGCCAATCTGCAACAGACCGCCGCCAATGTGGCGCGTGCGCGGGCTGAGTTGGAAATTCAAGAGCGTGATTTTGATAGGCAAAAGGCACTGGCGGAACGCGGATTTGTGTCAAAGGCCGGTCTTGATATTGCGCAAAGCAAGCTGAACAGCGCGCGCAACGCCGTGCAGGTTGCTTTGGCGCAAACGCAAAGCGGCGGCGCACAGATCCGGCAGGGCAATGCCGAGCTGTCGTCGGCGACACTAGACCTTAAGAGGACCGTGATTGTCGCGCCAGCGAGCGGGGTCATCATCAACAAATTGGTTGAGCCCGGCACAACGGTTGCTGCAAGTTTTCAAACGCCGAACCTTTTCGAAATTGCCGCAGATACAACGAAGATGCAGGTCGAGGCATCGGTCGATGAAGCGGATATTGGGCAAATTCGCGAAGGTCAGCTGGTCAGCTTCACCGTCGATAGCTATCCCGATGATGTCTTCAAAGCCAAGGTCCGGCAAGTGCGACAAGCGCCAGTCGAGGCGCAGAATGTCGTCAGCTATCTTGTGATTATCGATGTCGACAATGTGAACGGAAAGCTGTTGCCGGGCATGACGGCTAATGTCGAAATCATTACGGATGTCCGGACCAATGTTACGCGGGTTCCAACCAACGCGATGCGGTTTCGTCCGCGCTTGGCTGATCGACCACAGCCCGCGGCAGAAAAGCCAGCGTCGGACACCACAAAAAAGGGCAAGACCCTGCCCAAAGTATATGTGGTCGGGTCTGATCCCTATCGACCCGAACGGCGCGTTATCCGGACGGGCTTGCAGGGCGAGGATTATACCGAGGTCGTTTCTGGCCTGAAAAAGGGTGATAAGGTGCTGGTGCGCACAAAGTCGCTGAAGCCAAAGAAAGAGACGGACGAAAGCGCGGATGAAGATGACAACGCCGCTTCTTGAAACGCATAATCTGGTCAAGGATTATGCGATTGGCGGCGAAATTGTCCACGCGGTTAATAATGTGTCGCTGTCTATTTCGCGCGGTGAATTTGTCGCGATTATGGGGGCAAGTGGATCTGGCAAATCGACGTTTATGAATATGATTGGTTGCCTTGATATTCCCACATCAGGCACGTTGTTGTTGGACGGGATTGATACCAAATCTCTGGATAGCGATGCGCTGGCCGAAATACGCAACCGCAAGATCGGTTTCGTATTTCAGCAGTTTAATCTGCTCGCGCGGACCAGCGCGCTCGATAATGTCGCAGTGCCGTTGATCTATGCGGGGGTTGGCTATACCGAGCGGCGCGCGCGCGCGCAGGACAGGCTGGAGGCCATGGGCCTTGCCAATCGTCTACAGAACACGCCCGCGAAGCTTTCGGGCGGCCAGCAACAGCGTGTGGCCATTGCGCGGGCATTGGTGACGGACCCGCTTATGCTGCTGGCCGACGAACCAACGGGCGCGCTGGACACCCAAACATCCTTGGACATTATGGGTATTTTCCAGAAGTTGAATGACGACGGCATTACGGTTGTGCTTGTCACCCACGAACCCGATATCGCCGAATATGCCGCGCGGCGGATTGTCTTTCGCGACGGGCAGGTGATTGAGGACGCGGGGGTTAAGTCTCGCCGCAGGGCCAGTGCGGAATGAAAGACTTGCTTGCGTCGCTTGCTGGGTGGGGCGTGAATGTAGCGATTGCGCTGACGGCGCTGCGTACCAATTTGATGCGCTCAATCCTGACCACTTTAGGCGTCATGATTGGTGTCTTTTCCGTTATACTTGCTGTGGCCGTTGGTAATGGCGCGCAGGTTTCGGTGTCGCAGCAAATTGCGACTTTGGGGTCGAACATGGCCATCGTGGTGCCGCAACCCGACAGCGGCAGCGGTCCCCCACGATCTACCGATCGCGGCAGATTGACCGAGCGCGACGGTGACGCAATCCTGCGAGAGGTTTCCGGTGTGAGCGCGGTGGCGCCGCAAATCCGAAGCAGCGTACAGATTGTGACGCCAGGACGAAGTGCAACGACGCAGGCGACTGGTGCGACCCCTGCATATGGCGCAGTTTCTAACATCACGGCATCCGAGGGCCGATTTCTGACACAGAGCGATGTTGGTTCGGCGGCGCGGGTCGCCGTAATCGGCGAAACCGTGGCCAGCAAATTGTTCCCGGAAACAAGTCCGGTTGGTGAAACTATTCGCATTAACCGGGTTCCGTTCACCGTCATCGGTCTTCTGGAAAGCAAGGGCAGCAATTTGGGCAACGATAATGACGACCAAATCGTCGTTCCGATAACGACGTTGCGCCAACGTTTGTTGACCACAGCTACGCAAGGGCCCGACGATGTAACGTTGATCTTAGTCGGGTTTGAAGATGAAGATTCGCTGCTTACGGGGCAAAAGGAAATAGAGCGTTTGTTGCGCGATCGGTACCGCGTAGCAAAAGGCAAAATTAACCCGTTCACCGTACGCACGACGACAGAAATTGCTGAAACCACCGGCGAAGTAACGCAAATTTTTCAGGCGGTGCTTGTCGCCATTGCATCGATTTCGCTGCTGGTCGGGGGGATCGGCATCATGAACATCATGCTGGTCAGTGTGACAGAGCGCACCCGTGAAATTGGGCTTCGCATGGCATTGGGCGCAAAGCGGAGCGACATTCGCAACCAATTTCTGGTGGAGGCGGCTGTTTTGTGCGTAATCGGCGGTGCCATTGGACTGTCGCTGGCCATATTGGCCGCCTCTATTTTTGAGCGCATCGCCGAATTCCCTGCGCCAATTGGCTTTGATACGGCGATCATGGCGGTCGCTTTTTCCGCTATTATCGGCCTAGTATTCGGGGGCTATCCCGCTATCCGCGCATCGCGGCTCTCCCCTATTGAAGCGTTGAGAAGCGAATAGCGGGCGGCGAGACCCTGATCGGGTACGTTCTAAGGAAGAGTTGCGGCCACGCGCTGAAGCTTGGTTCCCCGGTAAGGATTCGAACCTCAATAGACGGAGTCAGAGTCCGTAGTCTTACCGTTAGACGACCGGGGAGCAGGGTGTGTCCGAGCGTATATGCCTGAGGCCATGGCCGGTCAACCCGCTGAATCATGGCGCTACCGAGGGGGCGTTCAAAAATCTTGAAACTTTGTCGCTCTGCGCGTAGCGTCCTCTTCAGGCACCGGCGGCACATTCGACCGGATAGATAATAAGAAGTGAGTTATCGGCCATGGGCGAAAATGTCGCACCATCGCCGCAAAAAGGACGTGGACGAAAACGTAGAAATTCGTCCCGTCGCAAGAATGCGGCACCCAAGGCTGCAATGTTGCAGCAGGCTTCGGTCGAGGGCGCAGTGCGTCCTGACACTCCGAAGAATTCAACGTCGGCTAGCAACAGCGGGCCACAGGGCGACAAGGCTGCGTTGCGCCGAAATTGGTTTGAACGAACCGCCTATGCGGCGCTTGACCTTGGCACCAACAATTGCCGGTTGCTGATCGCGCGGGCTGGCGGCGACGATTTTACGGTCGTGGACGCGTTTTCGCGTGTTGTCCGTCTGGGTGAAGGGATGACTGCCACGGGCCGCATGAGCGATGAGGCCATGGACCGTGCGGTTGAAGCACTGGCCGTTTGTGCGGAAAAGCTCAGAAAACGCAACGTGGTGCTGGCCCGATCTGTTGCCACTGAGGCCTGCCGTCAGGCCGTGAACGGGGTGCAGTTTATCGAACGGGTTAAACGTGAGACGGGCATCCACCTCGACATAATCAGCCCAAAGGAAGAGGCGCGGCTGGCAGTAATGGGCTGCTTCGCACTGTTGGAAGAGGGCGTAGGACCCGCGCTGATTTTTGATATCGGTGGTGGCTCAACCGAACTGGTTCTTGTGTCTACCAGCAATGCCATTCCTGAAATTCTTGATTGGGTGAGCGTGCCTTGGGGCGTCGTCTCGCTTACGGAAAGCGAACGTACGGAGGGCGACGGTCCGGAACAGTTAAGAGCAATCTACCAATCCATGCGCGACAAAGTCATGGCTAGTTTTGCCGACTTTGCAGCCCGCTTACCCGAAGACGTTGGCGATCGACGTCTGTTGGGGACGTCGGGAACCGTCACAACGCTCGCCAGCGTCTATTTGAAGCTTAACAGCTATGACCGGCGTGCGGTGGATGGTTTACATCTGCCAACCTCTGCTATGCGCGATATCAGCCGTGAACTGGCGCATCGCAACATTGCCGGACGCGCGGAATTTCCGACGATTGGCCAAGAGCGAGCCGATTTGGTAGTGGCCGGTTGTGCGATATTGGAATCCATTTTTGACATATGGCCCGGGGAACGGCTGGGCGTGGCAGATCGCGGCATTCGCGAAGGTATATTGCGTGCGCTGATGGCCAGCGATGCCAAGCGCCGCAATCGGCGGGATTGAGACATGGCAGATAATCTTTTTGGTGGTAAAAATTCCGGTCGGACACTGGCTGGTAAACAAAAGGTCAAAACAGCCAAGCGGCGGACGGCGGGGTCGACGCGTTGGCTGGAACGGCAACTGAATGACCCATATGTGAAGCGCGCGCATGGCGAAGGCTACCGTAGCCGTGCAGCGTATAAGCTGGTCGAGCTGGACGAAAAATTCAATATTTTGCGTGGCAAAAAGGCGGTCGTGGATTTGGGCGTTGCACCCGGCGGATGGGCGCAGGTGGTGCGCCGGCAGCAACCAAAGGCAGCCATTGTCGGTATTGATCTATTGCCCGTAGATCCGCTTGAGGGGGTTGTCCTGCTCGAAATGGACTTCATGCATGACAGCGCGCCCGACCGGTTGATCGCCGAACTGGGCAGCGCACCGGACCTGATCTTGTCAGATATGGCGGCCAATACCGTCGGCCATAAGCAGACCGACCATTTGCGCACGATGGGCCTAGTGGAAGCCGCTGTGGATTTTGCGATCAAGGTCCTTGTGCCAGGCGGTGATTTTGTCGCGAAGGTGTTTGCAGGCGGTACGGATCCAGCAATGCTGAGCATCCTGAAGACGAACTTCACGACGGTCAAACACGCAAAGCCGCCGGCAAGCCGCAAGGGTTCGGTTGAATGGTATGTGATTGCACAAGGTAAAAAGGGCTAATCAGCCCTTTTGGCGTGCCTTTTCGACGGCGCGCTTCAGCGCCTCGTAGCCCAAGGCGCCTTCCAATATCTGATCACCGATAATGAATGTCGGCGTGCCGTTGAAGCCGATTTGCTGCATAAAGGCCAAGTTACGCTCAATCTCCTGGTTTGCTTGCGGTGAGGCCGCGAAGGTCCGCGCGGCGGCTAAATCCAGCCCTGCGGTGCGCGCTGCGGCAACGATATTTGCTTCATCAGCGCGGCCACCGGCGAACAATGCATCATGAAATGCCTTGTGCTTGCCTTGGCGCGCAGCCGCAAGCGCCCATAAGGCTGCGTCGCGGCTAGATTGGCTGAGTATCGGCAATTCGCGATAGACCAACCTGATGTTGCCATCGCTTCTCAACAAGCGCTGGACATCGGGCACGCTTGCCCGACAAAATCCGCAATTATAGTCGGTGAATTCGACGATCGTCACGTCGCCCTGAGGGTTGCCCGCTTCGGCTCCGGGGAAGGGCTTGGTGATGTCATCTCCTGCTGCAGATAGGCGTTGTGCGACTTCGCGTTGCTGCAAAATGGCGACGGCGTCGGTAATGATTTCTGGATTTTCCAGGATATAGGCTTTCACCAATGCCTCCGTCGCCTTGCGGTCAGCAGGCGACATGCCGGCAGCAGCAACAGCCTCGTCGGCCGATTTTGCAGCGTCTTCAGCGACAGGTGCAGCATCAGAAGGGTGAACCGTGGCGACACTTGGCCAAAAGATATAGGCCGCCAAGGCAATTAAGATCGCTAATCCTGTAATGATGGCTGCGATGATAATCCGGCGAGTTGGCGCTTGTTCATTCATGGATGCTGATTAGCTGCGCCATACATATTCTGCCAGCTTTTTAGCGGCGGCGCTTCTTCAACTGTGCAAGCTGTGCCTCGGCTACCATATTGATATCCTGCGCGCGGATCCAATCCGGTGAAAATTCGGGCAGCCCAGCCATTGCGGTTTGCGCATTGGGCAACGCGAATTGTGGTGCGCCTTCCATCATATAACGTTCCGCGCTGGCGAGTGCGGCGCGCGCCGTGTCGCCTTTTTGTGCATAGACGACGCCAAGCTGATACCAAGCAAACGGGTTTTGGTTATCTTTGGTAACGGCAGCTTTTAACACCTGCGCCGCTTCATCAAGTTGCGTTTTGTCTTCTGTAGCGATCAATGCATGTCCGAAGATTGCCGCGATTAATGGTTGGTTACCAGTCAGGTTTACGGCTTTACGCAATGGTGCAACCGCATCGGTAGGGCGCCCCGATTCCAACAAAATCTGCCCATGCAGTTCGAGGAAATAGGGATCTTCGGGTGCTGAGGCGACAAGGGCGGATGATTCATCCAGCGCTTTTTGCGGATAAGCCGACTTGTGCCACGCATAAGCGCGCGCATAGCGGCCAGACACCGATGTGTCGGTCTCAGGATAATCCCGCATCGTCGCCGTTGGGTCAGCGAGATAGCCAGTTAACTTTGCTTTGACGCGCTTGAAATCACTTTCCCATTTGGGGTTGAGCGGCGCGTTCCACGAAGGGTCTGCTGAATATGTGTCCTCCAGAATCGCAATACGCTCACCGGATAATGGGTGTGTGCGGCCGTAGCTATCCTCTTGCGGGATGCCGAGGCGGAATTCAAAATTCTGCAGCTTTTTGAAGAAGCTTATTGAACCGCGGCCTGATATCCCTGCCTTTGACAAATATTTCGCACCTGACGCATCGGCTGTCCCTTCTTGCCCGCGGCTGTAGGCCAAAAACTTGCCCATCGCGGCCTGCTGACCAGCGGACAATATGCCCATGCCGGCCTCGCCAGCGCCTGCCGCAATGGCTGCTGCTGCGAGAATGAGGCTTGCGATGCTAATACCGCTGGCGGCTGAAACGCCCTCGTCGAAACGCACGACATGGCCTCCGACAACATGACCTAGCTCGTGCGCAATCACGCCTTGGACTTCATTTGCGGTTGTGGCGGCGTCGATTAAGCCACTGTGGATGTAAACTGCTTGCCCTCCGGCGACAAAGGCGTTGATCGATTTGTCGTTGATAAGGATTATCTCAACATTTTTGGGATCAAGTCCAGCCGCCTCAATCAAAGGCGCGGAAATCTCTTCGAAAAAGGCTTCGGTCTCCGCATCGCGTAAAATCGACTGCGCCATGACGGGGCGCACGGACACCAGAACGGCAAGAAACAGGACAAATATTGTCCGTACGTCGCGAAGCGTGAAAATACCCATTTCTGTTGAATGGCCCGAACTGCATGAACGCGCAATGAAGAAATGAGACAAAAAGAAGCCCCACCAGTCAGGGACGGGCGGGGCTATATTAACGTAATTCAAATCGCTACTTAACCAAAGGTGCGTTGCCACCAACCTGTGCGGGGCGTGCCGTCTTCAGGGGCACTGTCCACTTGCGTGGATGCTACATCTTTCGCAGTATCTTTTGCAGCTGCTTTTTTGCGTGGGGCTTTGGTCTTTGGTGCTTCGACTGCTTCTTTGGCCGGGACTTCAGCAACCGCCGGTGTTGCCTTTGTCTTGGCGCGTGGCTTGGCTGGGGCCTTTACCTTTGCAGCGGGCTCCGCCGCAGCCTCTGCAGGCGCGTCTGTAGCTGTATCAGCAACCGCGTCGGCCTTTGGCTTGGCGCGGCTACGGCGCTTTGGCTTGGCATCGGCTTCTTGCGCAGCTTCTGGGTCTGCAGACGTTTCGGCTTCGACAGGTGTTGACGTATCAACAATGGCGTCAACACCAGTCTCCTGACGGTCGCGACCTCGGCCACCGCGACGTCCACGGCGTGCCTTTGGCTTAGTGTCCGAATCAGCTTCAGGGGCTTGAGCTATGTCATTATCTTCCGAGCGCTCTGCCGAACTCTCATTTCCGCCTGCAACAGCATCTTCGCCTTCAAGACGGCCATCACGGTCGCGGCCCTTGCCACCACGGCGGCCGCGCCGACGCTTGCGTTTACGGCCTTCTCCGCCTTCACCCTCTTCGCGTGGACGCTCTTCGCGGGCGCGACGTGGTTCACGAGCGGTTTCCTCGAGTGCCTCAGCCTCGTCGTCGAAATCTTCGATGTCGTCTTCAATGTCGTCATCGTCGAGGTCGATAATCGGCGGTAGTTCCGCAGGACGCTCTGGACGCGGGCCGGAACTGGAAACAGCAAGCTTTGCACCCTCGGTCTCGCCATTCGGCACTATCAGGACGCGGACATGATAGCGTTCTTCGATCGCTGCCAATTCGGCACGCTTGTTGTTGAGGCAATAAATAGTTGCCTCTTGGCTTGCTTGCAAAACGATCTGGTTGCCTTGACCCTTTGCAGCCTCGTCCTCGATGAGGCGCAGTGCGGACAATGCCGCCGACGATGCGGTGCGGACGAGGCCAGTGCCTTCACAATGCGGACATTCGCGGGTCGATGCCTCCAGTACGCCGGTGCGCAGACGCTGACGGCTCATTTCCATCAGGCCAAAGCTGGAAATACGACCGACCTGAATGCGGGCGCGATCATGCTTCAATGCTTCTTTCATCGCGCGCTCGACTTTGCGGGCGTTCGAATGATGCTCCATATCGATGAAGTCGATGACCACAAGGCCAGCCATATCGCGCAGGCGCAACTGACGAGCAATCTCGCGCGCAGCTTCCAAATTGGTGGAAAGCGCGGTTTGTTCAATACCATGTTCCTTGGTCGAACGGCCTGAGTTGATGTCGATCGAAACCAAGGCCTCAGTCGGGTTGATGACGATGTAGCCTCCGGATTTCAATTGAACGATCGGCTGATACATCGCGTTCAACTGATCTTCGACATGATAGCGTTGGAACAATGGCACTGGATCGGCATAATGCTGCACACGCTTGGCATGGCTTGGCATAAGCAACTTCATGAAGTCCTTGGCGGCCTTGTACCCGTCGGGTCCCTCAACGAACACCTCGTCAATATCTTTATTGTAGATATCGCGGATAGCACGTTTGATAAGGTCGCTGTCAGTGTGGATCAGCATGGGTGCAGCACCGCGTAGTGTGCGCTCACGGATTTCGTCCCACAGGCGCGCCAGATAATCAAAATCGCGCTTGATTTCAGGCTTCGTCCGGGCAAGCCCGGCGGTACGGATGATGCAACCCATGGTTGATGGCAAAGTGAGATCAGAAATGATCGTCTTCAAACGCTTACGGTCGGCTGCGCTGTGGATTTTACGGCTGATACCGCCGCCATGCGACGTGTTTGGCATCAAGACGCAATAACGACCCGCCAGGCTCAAATATGTGGTGAGCGCAGCACCCTTGTTGCCGCGTTCTTCCTTAACAACTTGAACGAGCAAAACTTGACGACGATGAATGACGTCCTGAATCTTATAACGGCGGCGCAAGTTCATACGCTTAGCGCGCACTTCATCGCTTGCCTTAGGTGCGCGACCTTCGCCATTTCGACCACCGCGACCACGACGGCGACGGTTGTTGCGGCCATTTTCGCCCTGCTGGTCGCCACGTTCGTTCTCGTCGAGATCGTCCCCGTTACCACCAAGGTCGGGTTCCTCACCCTCCGTTATGTCGATGGTATCGATGCTGTCGTCGCTATCGACCTCAATAAGATCCGTTATGTCGTCGTCACGTTCCGAAAAACCTTGCATGATATCAGAAGGCTCGTCGCTCTCTTCTTCTTCCTGCTCACGCAGTGCGGCTTCTTCAGCAGCAGCTTCGGCTTCTTCGGCCAACAACCGGTCGCGATCTTCCCGAGGGATTTGGTAATAATCCGGATGAATTTCGGCAAACGCCAAAAATCCGTGACGGTTGCCACCATAGTCGACGAAAGCCGCCTGTAACGATGGTTCGACCCTGGTTACTTTTGCGAGGTAGATGTTGCCTTTGAGCTGCTTATGCTCGGCTGATTCAAAATCAAATTCCTCAATCTGGTTTCCTGTTACGACTGCGACCCGGGTTTCTTCCCGGTGACGCGCGTCGATAAGCATACGCGTTGTCATGTAATTTACTCCAGCGAGCACGGCAGCCGATTGTTAGCCGAAGGCCGCTCGCTTCATTGTTGATACGTTGCCGGATCGGACGCACAGCGTTCTTGTCGGCAAAGCGATATGGTGGAAATGTTAAAAATGCGTCTGCTGCTTGTGCATGGCGGGCGTGTATCGCGCGCGCTTGATTTCCAAACCATGCGCCATGCCCAGAGCGGGCGGCGTTGGTGGAAATATCATGCCTCATGTAGCGTCAACCTGTTAAAATGCCGAGCGTAAACACCGAACGGCGGACTTTCGGGGCATTCGTCAGAATTCCCTGTACTTAATAGGTAGCACTCCCACATGTTATCGGCAAGAGCATCCCGCGATTTAGCCTGTTATTACGACCCGTGGATTGTCATTTTTACAATTTTGGTTGGCTGGGACAGGTTCTTGTAAACAATGATTTGCTGCAAGATGCGGCTTATCTCAGCCAATGCAGCGGGTCTGCGCGTGCTGTCGTTAGCCAAAGGACAGTGCAAGATCGCACGGACGTTGTTCCATGCCATTCAAGTCCATTTCGCATAGCGGATTGCGTCACGTTAAACCGGCGTGTGGCCAAATTAGAGACCATTTGCTGATTTACATTCTGGACCTGTCCGGCAAATCGGCTAGATAGGGCCCGCAATGGATATCCAGCCCCCACCTGCCGAAGTGCCGACAACGATCAGTTACCGGCTGAAACGCGACGCCGAAAATTTTGTGACCCGCTGGCAGGGATGGTGGCAAAACAAGCGCATTCGTTTGGCCACTTACGCCGCGGGTGTGCTGTTCGTTCTGTTCCTTCTATTCTGGGCGTTGTTCGCCCGTAATCTCCCCGATGCAGAGGCGCTGATCGAATATGAATCACCGCTGCCAACCGTGGTGCGCGATATCAATGGAGAGCCTTTTCACAGTTACGCCCGGGAACGTCGCGTCCAATTGGAATATGCCGATTTTCCGAAAACCTTGGTGCATGCCTATCTCGCGGCCGAAGACAAAACGTTTTTCAGCCATGGTGGGATTGATTATCCCGGTATCGTGTCAGCCATTTTTGATAATATTTTCAGCGACAAGCGGTCGCGTGGTGCCTCGACCATCACGCAACAGGTCGCGAAAAACCTCCTATTGACCAACGAATATAGTTACACCCGCAAGGTTAAAGAAGCGATCTTGGCCAAGCGCATCGAAAGCGCGCTTACCAAACCTCAGATTTTGTCGCTCTACCTCAATGAAATTGCGCTTGGGCGCCAGTCGTTCGGGGTTGAGGCCGCGGCGCAGGCCTATTTTGGAAAAAGTATCGATAAGCTTTTGCTCCACGAAATGGCCTTTCTGGCCATCTTGCCAAAGGCGCCGGAGCGTTATGGGCGCGCCAAAAATGCTAATCTCGCCATGTCCCGTCGTAATTGGGTGCTTGGCGAAATGCGCGCTAACGGATGGATCACTGATGCGCAGCTTGCGACCGCGCGTGCCCAACCGCTTGGCTTGGTGAAGCAACGCGGCACCGGTTATAAGAATGTTGGCGGTTATTTTGCAGAAGAAGTGCGTCGACAGCTTATAGAAAAATTTGGCGAAACGGACGAAGCGGGTCCATACAGCGTGTATTCGGGCGGTCTGTGGGTTCGGTCATCCATGCATCCCGAACATCAACTTGCGGCGACCAAGGCGTTGCGTGACGGCTTGCTGCGCTACAATGCGGGTAAGGCTTGGAAAGCCAATTTGGGTACAATTGACGTCACCGATGACAAATGGCCATCCCGCTTTGCGTCGACCAATATTGGTATCGATTATGCCAATTGGCGTGCTGGCGTTGCGCTGGGCAAGGGACGCGTTGGATTTGCCGATGGTTCGACCGCGCGTCTTGATGGTGCCCCAACTGCGTTGAAGGCAGGCGACGTGATCGCGGTTGCGCCTAATGGTATGAACAGCTTTGTTGTCCGCAGCGTGCCAGAGGTTGGCGGTGGCATGGTTGTCCAAAATCCTTTCAACGGTCGTGTGCTCGCGGTGCAAGGTGGTTTCGACAATCGTATATCCAGCTTCAACCGCGCGACACAGGCACAGCGGCAGCCCGGTTCAACAATTAAACCTTTTGTCTACGCAACTGCTCTCGACAATGGAATGACGCCCACGTCGATTATCGTCGATGGTCCATATTGCGTCTGGCAAGGTGCGAACTTAGGCCAAAAATGCTTTCGCAATTTCACAGGTGGCGGGGCGGGGCCGCAAACCATGCGTTGGGGCCTTGAACAATCACGCAACCTGATGACGGTGCGGGCGGCGGCTGAATCGGGCATGGACAATGTGACGGACACTTTGCGTGACATGTCGATTGGCGATTACCCTGAATATCTTTCCTACGCGCTGGGTGCAGGCGATACGACAGTGTTGAAGATGGTCAACGCTTACTCGATGCTGGTCAATCACGGACGTGAATTGAAACCGACATTCATTGATTTTGCGCAAAATCGCAAAGGCAAGGTCATTTGGCCAGCCAAGTGGAAACCCTGCACTGGTTGCCGCGCGTCCGATTGGAATGGCAGGCCAATGCCGCGCTTCACACCCACGGGCAAGCAAGTCATGGACCCCATCACGGCGTATCAAGTCGTGCATATGTTGGAAGGTGTGATTCAACGCGGCACCGCCGTCACCTTGCGCGAACTTGACCGGCCGTTGTTTGGCAAAACCGGAACAACCACCGGCCCAACAAATGTATGGTTCATTGGTGGATCGCCACATTTGGTTGCTGGCCTCTATCTGGGCTTTGACCAACCACGTAATATGGGTGGCTATGCACAGGGAAGCTCACTTGCCGCGCCTATTTTCAAACAGTTCGCACGCACAGCAATGGCCGATATGCCTAAGACACCATTCATTGCACCTGCCGGAACACGGCTTGTCCGTGTGGATCGCAGGAGTGGCAAGCGCGTCTATGGTGCTTGGCCGAGTGATGACCCGCTAAGCGCCGTGATCTGGGAGGCGTTCAAGGCGGAGACGGAGCCAAAGCGATCTATCCGTCAGGAAGAACTGGCCACGCGGGACGACAAGCCTAAGAAAGCGGCCGAAACACAGTCTGAAGGCGCTGCCGGTGCAGCCAATGCCCCAAGCGCAAGCATTGGTACAAAGCGCGACCAGGAGTTTATCCAGCAAGAAGGCGGAATTTATTAGGTTTACTGCCAGGTAGATATTGTGATGCGGCGGATAACTCTGGTCATCGCTGCCTTTGACTTGAGCGTCCAATCCGCTAAAGGCCGCGGCTGACCTTTTCATTCCCTTGGAGTTTCTTATGCGCGCCGACGCAGAAGGCTATGTTGCCCGCATTGATGCCGCCCTCAACCTCGTCAAGATGTCGCTTGACTGGGATCGCGCTTTGCGTCGCTTGGATGAACTGAACGCCAAGGTTGAGGATCCGACCTTGTGGGATAATCCGAAAGCCGCCGAAGAAGTCATGCGCGAACGCCGCCGCTTGGATGCGGCTATTGCTACCGTGCGCGAAATTGATGCCGATAAGACGGGCACGGTTGAGTTAATCGAGCTTGCCGAGATGGAAGGCGATTCCGAGTTGGGCGACGAAGGCGCTGCTGCATTGAAAACATTGGCTGATAAAGCTGATCGCGACAAGGTTTCTGCCTTACTGTCCGGCGAGGCAGACGGCAACGATACCTTCATTGAAATTCACGCGGGCGCTGGCGGCACCGAAAGCCAGGATTGGGCTGAAATGCTGCAACGCATGTATTATCGCTGGGCCGAGCAGCGTGGATATAAGGTTGAGATGGTTGATTATCAGGCAGGTGATCAAGCAGGCATAAAATCCGCGACATTGCTGGTGAAGGGCGAGAATGCTTATGGCTATGCCAAGACCGAGAGCGGCGTCCACCGTCTGGTCCGCATTTCGCCTTATGACAGCGCGGCAAAGCGGCATACCAGCTTTTCAAGCGTCTGGGTGTATCCGGTCATCGACGACAATATCGACATTGAAATCAACGAAGGCGATTTGAAGATCGACACCTACCGCGCGTCTGGCGCTGGCGGGCAGCACGTTAACACCACGGACTCGGCCGTCCGCATCACGCACAAGCCGTCAGGCATTGTCGTTGCTAGCCAGAATGACCGCAGTCAGCATAAAAACCGCGCCACCGCTATGGGTATGCTCAAGGCGCGACTATACGAAGCCGAACTGCGCAAACGCGAAGAGGTCGCAAGCGGCGAATATGCGGCCAAGACCGAAATCGGTTGGGGCCACCAGATCCGCTCTTATGTGCTGCAGCCTTACCAAATGGTTAAAGACCTGCGCACCGGCGTCACGTCCCCAACACCCAGCGACGTGCTCGATGGCGACCTCGACAATTTCATCGCCGCAGCCCTCGCACAGCGGGTAACAGGTGAGGCGGTTGCGGTTGAGGACGTGGATTAGTTTTCGGTCTGGCCGTCAAACCGGTCCTTAATCCCTTGGCGAAGCTGCGCTGCCTGCCAAGCAGTAGGGCGATGATACCCCGAAGCCTGTGTGCACCACCCGACAGTCACTTCAAGCCAAAAAACCTAGTTGACGCTTGCGTCAAGTGCGTGGGCACCTTAAAAGGTTGGGCTTAATCAGGCGATTAAGCGCCTATAGTAACGGAAACCAATTCATGACCGATTCTCCCCCCAAATCCGGTCCGCTAAGCGGCATAAAGATTGTCGAACTTGCTGGTATTGGGCCTGGACCTTATGCTGGCCAGTTGCTGGCGGACATGGGTGCGGATGTTATTGTTATCGACAGGCCCGGCGGTTCGATCGTTCCCAAGGGGATTGATGCACGTGGTAAAAAATCAATAATCCTTGATTTGAAGAAACCTGAAGCGGTTACCGCATTGTTGAAGTTGGTTGCATCGGCTGATGTCTTGATTGAGGGACTGCGGCCGGGTGTGACGGAACGGATGGGGGTTGGTCCCGATGTTTGTCAGGCGGTTAATCCAGGTCTTATCTATGGCCGGATGACTGGCTGGGGCCAAACGGGTCCGTGGAACCAAATGGCCGGGCATGACATTAATTATATTGGTATGACTGGTGTTTTGAACGCGATCGGCAAGGAAGGGCAGCCGCCCGTCCCGTCGCTCAACATGATTGGCGATTTTGGCGGCGGGTCGATGTTTCTAGTCAATGGTATTCTTGCGGCTTTGGTTGAACGTGCAAGGACCGGTAAAGGCAATATAGTGGATGCGGCGATTGTCGATGGCACCAACAGCCTGATGAGTTTTGTCCATGGCATGGCCGGGCTTGGCCAATGGCGCACGCAGCGTGAGGCAAATTTGCTCGACGGGGCGATGCCATTCTACCGTTGTTATTTGACGTCTGACGGTAAGTTTATGGCCGTTGGCTGCATTGAACCGCAGTTTTTCGCGGCGATGATGGAGCGTTTGCCCGTAGACGAGGATTTATATGGCGGTCAGCATGACCGCACGGCTTGGGCGATGCAGCACGAATTACTAGAAGATGTGTTCGCGACCAAAACGCGCGACGAATGGGAAGCGATTTTTGCCGGAACCGACGCATGTGTTACGCCCGTGCTGGATTATGTCGAAGCCCCATCCCATCCCGCAAACGCCGCGCGGCAGGCCTTTGTGCAGGATGGCCGTTGGGTGCATCCGCAAGTTGCGCCAAGACTTGCAACGCAGCCATTGGCTACCCATTTCGATGTTGCAACAAAAGGCGGCGATTATGCCGATATATTGACCGAGGCTGGCCTCGGTGAACATGAAATCTCCCAACTGATCGCGGCGGGCGCCGTGGTCACAAATTAGGAAAAGACGATGACTGAAGCTTACATATATGATGCGGTGCGTAGCCCCCGCGGCAAGGGGCGCCCTGATGGTGCACTGCATGAAATTACGCCGATCGATCTGGCAGCGCAGGTCTTGGCCGCGATCCGCGACCGCAATGGCCTGTCGGGGGAAGAAATTGAGGATGTGGCCTTTGGTTGCGTTTCGCCCGTTGGGGAACAAGGCGCCGTCATTACACGCACTGCAGTTCTCGCTGCGGGCTATCCGCACACAACTTCGGGGATTCAGGTAAACCGTTTCTGCGGTTCTGGCCTTGAAGCGTCGAACATCGCTGCGGCTAAGGTGAAATCCGGCGAGTGCGATCTTGCGGTTGGCGGCGGTATTGAATCGATGAGCCGCGTGCCCATGGGTTCAGACGGCGGCGCATGGCCAATCGACCCGCGTTCAGCGATTGCCAATTACTTCATTCCGCAAGGCATTTCTGCCGATCTTATTGCCACCAGATATGGTTACAGCCGCGACGATGTCGACGCATATGCCGTTGAAAGCCAGAAGCGCGCTGGCCGTGCATGGGCTGAGAAGCGCTTTGCGCGCTCCATCCTGCCCATCAAAGACGTTATCGGTGAGGTTGTGCTTGACCATGACGAGTTGATGCGTCCGCAAACCGATATGCAGTCCTTGGGTGCGTTGGCCCCTGCATTCCAAATGATGGGCACGATGATGCCTGGCTTTGATGACATTGCTATCATGCGTTATCCCGACGTCGAAAAGATCAATCATGTCCATCATGCTGGCAATAGCTCTGGTATTGTCGATGGTTCTGCTGCCGTGCTGATTGGGACGAAGGAAGCAGGCGAAAAATATGGCCTAAAGGCGCGGGCGCGGATCGTTTCGATGGCGTCCATAGGTTCTGAGCCTGCAATCATGCTGACAGGCCCCGAATTTGCTGCGCAGAAGGCGCTGGCGCGTGCAGGCATGGACAAAGGCGACATTGACGTGTGGGAATTGAACGAAGCCTTCGCTTCGGTTGTCCTGCGTTTCATGGAAGCGATGAAGATCGACCATTCAGATATCAATGTAAACGGTGGCGCAATCGCCATGGGCCATCCTTTAGGTGCAACGGGTGCGATGATCCTTGGGACGGTATTGGATGAGCTGGAGCGGTCCGGCAAGTCGACTGCGCTTACCACCCTGTGCATCGGCGCGGGCATGGGCACCGCAACCATCATTGAACGCGTGAATTGATCGGGACAGAAAACATGACATATAAAACTTTCTCCGTCGATATCGACGCCGATGGCATTGCACTTTTGACCATCGATCTACCCGAAGCCTCTATGAATGTATGGAATGGCGCATTGATTGAAGAATTTGCCAAATGGGTTGAAGATTTCACGACCAATGACGCCGTTAAAGGCGCGGTCATTACCTCGGGCAAAAAATCCGGTTTCTTGGCCGGTGCTGACCTTACGATGCTAGGCGGCGCGAAGGCTAACAGCACAAAAGAAGCTTTTGACCAAGCATTTGCGTTGAACGCATTGTTACGCAAAATGGAAACGGGCGGTCAGTCGGCCAAGGACCTGAGTTCCGGCAAAGCGTCGGCTAAGCCAGTGGCTTGCGCGCTGAATGGACTTGCCTTGGGCGGCGGACTTGAGCTGGCTTTGGCGTGCCATTACCGCATCGTTGTCGACCATCCGAAAATTCAGCTTGGCATGCCCGAAGTCATGGTGGGCTTGCTGCCCGGCGGCGGCGGCACACAGCGGACGCCGCGCCTTATCGGTCTGCAAAACGCAGCGATGATGATCATTCAAGGCAAGTCGCTCGATCCGGCGACGGCAAAGGCACAAGGCCTAGTCCACGAAGTCGTGCCAGCGGCCGACCTGATTGCCAATGCAAAGGCATGGGTGAAAGCCAATCCGAAGGTCACAGCACCTTGGGATAAGAAGGATTTCAAATTCCCGGGTGGGGCAGGGGCAATGGACCCGCGCGCCGTGCAGTTATTTGTTGGCCTTAACGCCATGGCGCACAAGGAAAGCAAAGGCAATTTCGATGCCATAAAGGCGATTTTGTCCTGCTTGTATGAAGGCTCGATCCTGCCATTCGACACCGCGCTGCGTGTGGAATCGAAATATTTCACCAAACTGCTTTCGGGTAGCCAAGCCAAAAACATGATCCGCACCTTGTTCATCAACAAGCAGGCCGCCGAGAAGGGCGCGGGACGTCCCGCAGGAGTGCCTCCAGTGGAGATAAAGAAGGTTGGCGTTTTAGGTGGTGGACTGATGGGTTCGGGCATCACACATGTCACCGTCAAGGGCGGCATGGATGTGGTTGTCCTCGATCGTAGCTTGGAAGACGCCAACAAGGCCGTCGATTACAGCCGTAAGATCATCGACAAGGCCGTTAGCCGTGGCAAGATGACCAAAGAAGCAGGTGACGCCTTCATGGCGCGTATTACGCCGACCGATAATTATGACGATTTGAAAGACGTTGACCTCATCATCGAAGCCGTTTTTGAACGCCCCGATGTGAAGGCGGATGTTATCAAGAAAGCCGAAGCCGTCATCGGTCCTGATGTCGTATTCGCGTCCAACACGTCGACATTGCCGATCACTGGCCTCGCCAAAAATTCGTCGCGGCCGGAATTGTTCGTTGGACTGCATTTCTTTTCACCGGTTGAAAAGATGCCGTTGCTTGAGATTATCCCCGGCGCATTGACGGGTGATCGTGCCTTGGCGGCGGCGTTTGATTACAACGCCAAAATCAAGAAAACGCCGATTGTCGTTAAGGATGTGCGAGGATTTTTCACCAACCGCGTGTTCCCGCCTTATATGGGTGAGGCGATGAAGCTGGTTACGGAGGGCGTGAAGCCCGCTTTGATCGAAAATGCGGCCAAGGCGCTTGGTATGCCGATCGGCCCGCTAGCTTTGCTGGACGAAACCACGTTGCAACTGGGCTATGATGTCATGCAGTCGACCAAGAAGGAATTGGGTGACGCGTATCAGCCAAGCGGCACCGAAGATTTTATGGAGTTGATGGTGGTCAAACTTGGCCGCAAGGGCCGCCGTTTTGGTTCGGGTTTCTACGATTATGATGCCAAGGGCGAGCGCCTGAGCCTGTGGCAGGGCATGGCCGAGCATTATCCGCTCGCCGAGGAACAGCCGTCGGTCGAAGAGGTGAAGCAGCGTTTGTTGTATATCCAACTGATTGCAACGGCGCAGTGCTTTGAAGAAGATGTTGTTAAGGATCCGCAAAGCGCCGATTTGGGCGCGATCTTTGGTTGGGGCTTTGCCCCTTATACCGGCGGTCCAATGAGCTATATCGACACAGTAGGACTGGAAAACTTCGTCCGCACTGCGGATAATTTGGCGCAACGTTTTGGCCACCGTTTCGCACCGCCCAAAAGTTTCCGCGAAATGGCGGAGAAGGGGGAGACTTTGTATAAAGCCGCCGCATAAAGCCGGAACGACAGATACAAAAAGGGCGACCTCCACGCGGAGGCCGCCCTTTTTGTTTGCAATCTTGGTTTTAGAACTTGGCGCGGACGGTCAGGCCGTACATGCGAGGCTCTTCTACGAAACCAATTAACGACCGCGTACCAGCACCGCCACGCAGTGGCGTGTTGGCGGTGATACCGCGCGTGATTTCGTTGTTCAAGTTCGTACCCCAAAGCTCAAAGGTATAACGATCGTCTGGCGTGGTCAGGCCGATGCGTGCGTTGATCTTGTAGTAGTTTTCCTGCCGAGCCAATGGCACGGGTAGACCGTTCGTATCGGTGTCGATTGTCCGGGTCGTGCGGCTATCGGAATAATTCACATTTCCGTTGACCAGCAAACTCCAACCCGAGTCATTCAACGGACCATCGTACGTCATACCGATTACGCCCGCAAATCTAGGCGCGTTCGTCAGATCTTGACCGCAAAGTCGCAATGTGGATGCGAGGGCTGCGGCTGCTACGCCATCCGCGCAGTTTCCCGGATAGCGGGCATTGGCATATGTTCCCGATGCACTTGCCGAAATATGGTCGCTCAGCTTACCAAACAACTCCAGTTCAGCACCTGTTGACCGCGCCGAATTGACGTTGAAGGTCAGGAACTGAACGCCAGTGAATTCAAGCACCTGGAAGTCGCTCATTTTCATATCGAACAAAGCCAGATTGGCTTTGATGCCGCCAAATAATGTTGCCTTAACGCCAACTTCTATTTGGTTGACCTTCTCCGATTTGAAGCTTGGATCAGCATAAACCGGCGCAACAATCACCGGACCGCCCGGTGTTGCCAAACCGGCAAGAATGGCTGCCGAGTTCTGCAATGTTGCGGACTGTGGATCGAGGTTGAAGCCACCCGATTTGAATCCATGGCTGTAACCAGCGTAGAACAACAAATCTTCGTTCGCCTTGTAACCAAGTTGAGCCGTATAGGTGATCTCATCGTCCTTGAACTCTTGCGACCACACGCGCGGCAAGGGTAGCTTGGCGCTCGCAAGGCCACCGCCGACTGCTGCCGGGGCAGTAAGGGCAACCGACGTTGCAAACGGGAAGCAGTTGATACCAATCATACCCGCACGAAGTGCGGCAGGTACGGCGCCGGTTAAAACACCATTCACGCTGGCTTGGCACGCACTGGCGCCTGCACCAGTCGTTCCAGCAAGCTGGTTGAACGATGCGTCCTTGGTTTCATTTACGTAACGGGCACCTACCGTCAAACTCAGTTTGTCGGTGAAATTAAGAACATTATGCGTGAATACCGACCAACTGCTTGCATCTTGGTTAAACCGGTTTTCGGCGTAGTTACCATTGGCATTGACTGGAACGCCGGCATTGCCGAGCGCGGTCAGTGCGAACAACGGGTTGACCCCTGCCGCATTGCCAAAGTTGAAAGCACTACCTGTCCGCTGGAAATCGGCATTTAAGGTCATCGTCTGGTCAGCGCGGATTTTCTCGCTCGAGTAGAAACCACCAATCAGCCAGTCGAGACCATCATTGAGAGCGGTGCCTTGCAGGCGCAACTCTTGTGTAAAGGTCTTGATATGGTCACCCGATGGCAAAATGCCAGTGCGTGATGTCGGTGCGCCATTGCCCACTGTGTAGGTGTCGTTGGCGGTGAAACCACCGACCGTCGTCGAGCTCGAATCGAACTTACGATATGCGGTTACCGAGGTCAGCTTTGCAGCACCCAAGTCCCATTTCAGTTCGGCCGAAGTACCCCATTGCTTGGAGCCGTTCAGATAGGGTCCACCGTTGATCGATAGATTGTTCAGCGCGCTCATTCCGGACTGGTCTACGCCATCGCTGGCCAAACCATGGAAAGCGGAGAAAGGCGCAAGTTCGGTTTCGCGAACAATGACGGCTTCGCAGCATTGTTCATCAGTCTTGGCGTAATCCGCAAGCAAACGGATGCTGACATCAGCATTGGGTTCGATGTAAAGTTGTCCGCGCAGCATATAGCGGTCACGATCATTGCTTTCGACGCCAGCGGGGGTTTTTAGATAGCCATCACGCTTGCGCCATGTGCCGGACAAACGAACGCCTGCGACATCTTGTGCTACCGGAAGGCTGACACCTGCTTGCACATTCATGAAATTGTAATTGCCATAGCTTGCATTCGCAAAGCCCTCGGTCGTCGAAAGGCTAGGGCGCTTTGTCGTAACATTTAACGCACCTGCTGACGTGTTGCGACCGAACAGCGTGCCTTGAGGGCCACGCAAGATTTCAAGGCGCTCAAGATCAACGAGGTCGCCGAGTGCAACGCCGGGGCGCGACTGATAGACGCCGTCAATGAATACGCCAACCGAGCTTTCAAGGCCGGTATTGTTGCCCGTCGTGCCGACGCCACGAATTTTGATCGAGGTACCTTGCGTTTCAGTCTGCGACGACTGAATGTTGAAGCTGGGCGAAATAGATGCCAAGTTTTTAATGTCGTTGATGCCCTGACGCTCCAACGCCTCTGGCGCGACGGCGGTCACAGCCAGCGGAATGTCTTGCACATCCATCGCGCGCAACGTCGCGGTTACGATGATGGGTTCATCACCACTATCGTCTTCGGCTTGGGCTGTTTGGGCAAAAGCTGCAGGAATCAACATAACACTACAGACGGTGCTGCACAAAGCAGCGGTAATAACACGATTAAATCGACGCATTTCTCTCTCCTCCATTTTACCGTCAACCCATTGGCATTTGCTGCTCATATATGGTTGGCGGCACTCTAAACGCTTCCCGGTTGGGAAAATCCGGGAAGAAACTCCATGAACGATCCATCCTATCGCCGAAATTTGACAAATCCAGCAATTTAATCGCACGATTGAAAATATGATTTTACTGTGGCTTTTGTGCCTTTTGGCATTAATCATCGCATATTATGTTTGACCGCCCCACGATCTTGGACGAGGCATTTTCCCGCCGCGTCGCTGCGCATGACTTTCCAAATCCGCGTTCCAGCAACGTTGCCGAAACGGTTCCGACGCACATGCTTATTGATCTGTTCGATAGTCAGATTATGAGCCGCCATCTCGACTTTTGGGCGCGGCGTTCCAAGGGCAAGACTTTTTATTCCATTGGCAGTTCGGGACATGAGGGCACAGCAGCCATGGCCGCCGCAACACGCTCGACCGATATGGCATTCCTGCATTACCGTGATGCTGCGTTCCTGATCCAACGTAAGAAACAAGCGGGTGGCCTCACGCCTTTGTATGACATGGCCTTGTCCTTCGCTGCATCCGCGGATGACCCGATTTCGGGCGGGCGGCACAAGGTATTGGGCTGCGCTCACACCTTTGTTCCGCCGCAAACCAGTACGATTGCCTCACATCTACCAAAGGCCGTTGGCGCGGCGCATTCAATTGGCATGGCACAACGGTTGCAACTGGCCGATGCGGTGTTGCCGCATGACTCCGTAATTATATGTTCATTTGGTGATGCGTCCGCGAACCATTCAACGTCGCAAGGTGCGTTCAACGCCGCGTGTTGGGCCGCGTATCAGCATTTGCCTATGCCTATTGTCTTTTTGTGTGAGGATAATGGCATCGGTATTTCCGTGCGCACGCCAGGCGGCTGGATTGCGGCCAATTTCGCGCATAGGCCCGCGTTGCATTATATAAGCTGTGATGGTGCGGACATGAATGATGCGCTGCGCGGATGCGCAGAAGCGGTGACCTATGCTCGTATGCGGCGTAAGCCAGTGTTTCTGCACATGCAGACAGTCCGGTTGATGGGGCATGCTGGTGCAGATGTTGAGCTAAGCTACGCTTCTATTGCACAGATTGAAGCTGCAGAAGCGGAAGATCCGTTGTTACACAGCGCGCGTATTTTGCATGAACAAGCGGGCATGTCAGGCGCAGAGATCCTTGCACGCTATGAAGATATGCGTGTCCGGGTCGACCGCGTGGCACAGGATGCCTTAGCTAAGCCGCGATTGGTATCGGCGGCGCAAGTCATGGCCTCAATCGAACCGCAGAAATCAGCACAACCGCAGCAGCCCTTGCCCGATGCGGCGAAGCGTGATGCGCTGATTACCAAAGATGCGCGAAACCTTGCCAAGCCAGCGACCTTGGCCAAGAGCATTAACTTCGCGTTGGCAGACATCATGCTGCAATATCCTCACGTCGCAGTGTTTGGCGAAGATGTTGCACGCAAGGGCGGTGTCTATGGCGTGACACAGGGTTTGCAGGAGAAATTCGGCGCCGCGCGTGTGTTTGACACATTGCTGGACGAACAAACGATTTTGGGCCTTGCCATTGGAATGGCACATAACGGCTTTGTGCCAATTCCCGAAATCCAGTTTTTGGCTTATCTGCACAATGCTGAGGATCAGATCCGCGGAGAGGCTGCGACCTTGTCGTTCTTTTCGAACCAGCAATATCGCAACCCAATGGTGATCCGCATTGCTGGCCTGCCATATCAAAAGGGGTTTGGCGGGCATTTCCATAATGACAATAGCTTGGCTGTCCTGACCGATATTCCCGGTATCATCGTTGCTTGCCCCTCCAGCGCCGCAGATGCGCCAGCAATGTTGCGGGAATGCGTCCGGCTGGCGCATGAGGACGGACGAGTTGTGGTCTTTATTGAGCCTATCGCGCTCTATCATACGACTGACCTGCAACAACCGAATGACGGTGGTTGGACCGCGCCTTATGTTGCGCCGGATCAGGACAAAATGATCGCACTTGGCGCGCTTGGTCAATTTGGTAAGGGTACTGAACTTGCCATTATAACATACGGAAATGGTTATTTTCTATCACGACAGGCGGCGGATGAATTAAAGGCGGGGGGGATTGACCTGCGGATCATTGATCTACGCTGGCTGCACCCGTTAAATGCTGACGCGATTGTAGCGGTTGTGGCCGATTGCAGAAAGATTTTGATTGTCGATGAATGCCGCAAGTCGGGCAGCCTCAGCGAAAAGTTGATGACCATTTTGACCGAATCTGGACGCGGCGATGCTGTCAGCCGGATTACAGCGGAGGATTGCTTCATTCCGTTGGGACCAGCAGCGGAATTGGTGTTGCCCAGCAAAGCATCTATCATCGAAGCGGCGCGGGCGGCGGTGGCATGAAAAAACCGGCTTTAGTTATTTGCCCTGGGCGCGGGACCTATAATGCTACAGAACTTGGCTATCTGAAGGCGCATCATGCGGCGCGCCAAGACGTTATTGCGACAGTGGACGCCGCTCGGACCGCGATGGGGCAGGTAACTGTCTCGCAGCTTGATGCCGCAGACAAATACGCGCCGTCAGTCCATATGACGGGCGATAATGCCTCGGCGTTAATCTATGCCTGTGCAATGGCGGACTTTGCTGCGATTGACCGCGAACAATATGATATTGTGGCTGTAACCGGCAATTCTATGGGTTGGTATCTGGCCTTGGCTTGTGCGGGTATAGTCGATCTTGCCGGCGGGGCACGGCTCGTCAACAATATGGGCAGCATCATGCACCAGCATGGAGCCGGTGGGCAAATTGTCTGGTCAGTCGCGGATGATGACTGGAATATGCAGCAGGATAAATTATTATTTGTTAATAATTTAATGGATGAATCATATACAATTTCTGAAATAAACGTGCATATTTCCATCCGGCTTGGCGGAATGATAGTCTTTGCTGCGGACGAGGCTGGGCTCAAATGGTTAATGGAACGGTTGCCTAAAGATGACCGTTTCCCGTTAAAGCTTATGCACCATGCCGCATTCCATAGCCCTTTGCTAAACCATGTTGTTCCGATGGCGCGGACAGCCAATCCGCTAGGCGATTTCGGGTCTGGCGAAATTCCCGCGATTGATGGGCAGGGCCGAATTTGGTCCCCGCGCGCATTCAGCCGTGACGCTATTTATGATTACACGCTCGGTGCACAACTGACCGATAGCTATGATTTTACCCGTGCGGTCCAAGTCGCGGCTGCAGAGTTTGCACCCGATACGATCATTGTGCTTGGTCCCGGCACATCCTTGGGCGCGCCAACCATTCAGTCGCTGATAGCTTCGGGCTGGCGCGGCCTTTCTGGCAAGGCAGACTTCCAAGCACGGCAGCAGGATGAACCCGTTTTGATATCAATGGGCATGGCCGAACAGCGCGCGTGGTCGTTAAGCTAATCATTGCATACGAATAAGCCCTAGACGCCTTCTCACTTCGGGATAAAGGGAGTGGCGAATTGTGAGGCCATTATTGCCGCCTTGCTAGGAGATCAAAGGAATGCCGGACCATAGTTCAACCTTGCTGCTGTTCGGGGCGACGGGTGACCTTTCCCGCCGGATGCTGCTGCCGTCCTTATATGCATTGCACACCGATGGCTTAATTGATCCCAATTTACGCATTTTCGGCACTGCACGCAGCGCGCTGAGCGACGACGCCTTTCGGGATATGGCGCGCTCCGCTTTGTGTGAATTTCTGCCTGACGACCGTAAGGCTGAGGGGTTGATCGACGCCTTCTTGCAACGCTTACATTATGTCACGTTAGACGCCTCTAACCCTGATGGCTTTGGAGAACTCGCCACTACCATCGGAGATATATCGGGTGGCTTGTCGATTTTCCTATCCACAGCCCCCTCTTTGTTCGAAGCGACGATCAAAGGACTGCACAATGCAGGGCTTTCGGGCGAGAATGTAAGGATCGGCCTCGAAAAACCTTTAGGCCACGATCTCGCATCCTCGCGCCATATCAATGATGCGGTAAACGCCGTATTTCCGGAAAAACGTGCCTTTCGCATAGATCATTATCTGGGCAAGGAAACCGTGCAGAACCTGATGGCGCTGCGCTTTGCCAATATGTTGTTTGAACCATTATGGAATGCCAATGCTATCGAGCATGTGCAGATCACGGTTAGCGAAACTGTCGGGCTTGAGGGACGCGCAGGCTTTTACGATGATACGGGCGCGCTGCGCGACATGGTACAGAACCATATGCTGCAATTGCTCGCCCTGACCGCGATGGAGCCGCCCGCTAGCCTTGATGCCACCGCTATCCGCGACGAAAAGGTCAAGGTTTTGCGCGCGCTTCGCCCTGTGGCGGAGGGCGATGTTGTGACCGGTAAATATACCGATGGCGCTGTCCAAGGCGATGCGGTCAAAAGCTACGAAAGCGATCTAGGCAAAGCGTCCGACACCGAAACATTTGTTGCGATAAAGGCTTATGTCGACAATTGGCGCTGGCAAGGCGTTCCGTTTTTCCTGCGCACGGGCAAACGCCTACCCGAAAGGCGCAGCGAGATTGTTATCCAATTCAAACCGGTCCCACATAACGTGTTTCGCGATCGGGGCGGAAAACTCGAAGCCAACACGCTTATCATCCGTTTGCAACCGGAGGAATATGTGCGCTTGTTGGTGATGGCAAAGGAACCCGGATTGGAACGGGGCGGGGCTACTTTGCGCGAAGTGCCATTGGATTTGTCGCTGACGGCAGCGTTCGCTGGATCACGCCGCCGGATTGCCTATGAAAGACTGCTCCTCGACCTCATAGAAGGCGACCAGACGCTATTTGTCCGTCGGGATGAAGTAGAGGCACAATGGACATGGATTGATGCCATCCGGCGCTTATGGAGCGCCACGGCCCTAAAACCAAAAACCTACGGTGCGGGAAGCTGGGGACCCAATGCGGCCATTGCGCTGACTGAACGCGATGGTGTGAGTTGGCATGAGTAAATTGCACGTCACAGTCAAAGCCGTCACCGCGCGGATAATTGAGCGCTCTAAGCCGGGGCGTCAGGCCTATCTCGACCTGATCGCCACGCAACGCGACGCTGGTGTTAACCGTCCGATTTTAAGCTGCGGTAACCTTGCGCATGGCTTTGCCGCTAGTGGCGAGGACAAGGCCGCCATTCGCGATGGCAAGGCGATGAATATCGGCATTATCAGCGCGTATAACGACATGCTGTCCGCGCATCAGCCTTATGGCCGCTATCCCGAGCAGATGAAGATTTTCGCCCGTGAGGTTGGTGCCACCGCGCAAGTGGCAGGTTCGACCCCTGCCATGTGCGATGGTGTCACACAGGGGCAGGATTCGATGGAACTGTCCTTGTTCAGCCGCGATGTGATCGCGATGGCAACTGCGGTAGGTTTAAGCCATGGTATGTTCGAAAGCGTTGCGATGCTTGGCATTTGCGACAAGATTGTACCCGGCCTGTTAATGGGAGCCTTGCGCTTTGGCCATTTACCAACCATCCTTGTGCCCGCTGGGCCAATGCCATCGGGGCTTGCCAATAAAGAAAAGCAACGCGTGCGGCAGCTTTATGCAGAAGGTAAAGTCGGGCGCGCCCAATTGTTAGAGGCGGAAGCCGCGTCATATCATAGCGCGGGCACCTGCACCTTTTACGGCACAGCCAATTCCAACCAGATGATGATGGAGGTCATGGGGCTGCACATTCCGGGTTCGGCCTTTATCAACCCCGGCACGAAGTTGCGGACCGAATTGACCCGGGCTGCCGTCCACCGCCTCAGCGAGATTGGGTGGGATGGGGATGATTATCGGCCCTTGGGGCTTTGCGTCGATGAAAAGGCCATTGTGAACGCCTGTGTTGGCTTGCTTGCGACGGGCGGTTCAACCAATCATGCACTGCATATTCCGGCAATTGCGCGGGCAGCGGGGATCATTATCGATTGGGAAGATTTTGACCAACTGTCCTCTGCTGTGCCCCTCATTGCCAGAGTCTATCCAAATGGCTCGGGCGATGTGAATCATTTCCATGCCGCAGGCGGGATGGGCTATGTTATTCGCGAACTGATCGATGCCGGCTTGTTACACCGCGACATCATGACGGTCGCAGGCAAGGACTTGGCCGATTACGGGCGTGAGCCCATGCTGGAGAATGACCAGCTTGTTTGGCGCGATTCCCCTGCAGTGACCGCCGACGACACCTTGTTGCGGCCGCCATCTGCACCGTTTAGCCCCGATGGCGGCATGCGTCTGGTAACGGGCAATTTGGGCCGTGCAACATTCAAGACCAGCGCAGTCGATCCTGCCCGCTGGACGATAGAAGCGCCCGTCCGCGTGTTTCATGACCAGAATGACGCATTGGCCGCATTCAAGGCAGGCGAATTGGATCGCGACGTTATCGTCGTTATCCGTTTCCAAGGACCAGTCGCCAACGGCATGCCTGAATTGCACAAGCTGACCCCATCCCTGGGTGTGTTGCAGGATAAGGGCTTTAATGTGGCGCTCGTCACGGATGGCCGCATGTCCGGCGCGTCGGGCAAAGTGCCCGCTGCTATCCATTTAAGTCCAGAAGGCGCGCGCGGCGGGTCTATTGCAAAGTTACAGGATGGCGACATCGTCCGGCTCTGCGCGAACACCGGAGCATTGTCGGTGTTGGTCGATGCTGATATCTGGGCATCTCGCGCGCCAGCACCGACGCCCGCACGGCATATCGGTACGGGGCGCGAGCTGTTTGCATTGATGCAGGCTGGCGCTGATGAGGCGGAGAAAGGTGGGTCGGCCATGTTGGCGGTTGCTGGACTATGACGGCGATCGTCGCTGTCGATATCGGCGGAACCCACGCCCGGTTCGCCCTGGCCGAGGTTCAGGACGGCCGCGTGCTTGTGCTTGGCGAGGTCATGACGCTGAAAACCTCTGAGCATGCCAGTTTTCAGACAGCATGGCAGGAATTTGAACGGATCAATGGCAAGGTACTTCCCCGCGCCGCGGCAATTGCAATTGCCGGGCCAGTGGACGCCGATGTTATCAAGCTGACCAACAATCCTTGGATTATCCGTCGGTCTATGGTGTGCGAGAAATTGCAGGTAGATAGTTTTGTCATCGTTAATGACTTTGGCGCCGTTGGGCATGCCGTAGCGCAAGCCGGAACAGGGCATTTCCAGCATCTGACAGGGCCGGAGCAGGACTTTGCTGCGGACGGAACGTTGAGCATTATAGGGCCAGGCACGGGACTCGGCGTGGCGCATGTGTGGCGCAAGGGCGCTGCCTATCATGTGCAAGCGACCGAAGGCGGGCATATTGATTTTGCGCCGCTCGACGCAATTGAGGACGCCGTTTTGGCGCGGCTGCGTAAACGCTACCGCCGGGTGTCTGTGGAACGCGTCGTATCTGGACCAGGCCTTATCGACCTCTACGAAACGCTTGCGGCTATTGAGGGGCGTGCGGTCCAGCAATATGACGACAAGACTTTATGGCAAATGGGCATGTCAGGTGAAGACAGCCTTGCCGCCGCCGCGGTGGACCGCTTTTGTCTGTCGCTGGGCAGTGTCGCGGGTGACATCACTCTCGCACAGGGCGGTTTCGCGGGCGTCGTGATTGCGGGCGGGTTAGGCCTGCGCATAAAGGACAGCCTTATTCGTTCCGGTTTTGCCGAACGCTTCAGGGCTAAGGGGCGCTTTGAGGGCCTAATGGCTGCGATTCCGGTCAAACTTATCACACATCCGCAGCCGGGCCTTTTTGGTGCAGCGGCAGCTTATGCCCAGCAACATATTTAAGGATATCGTCATATGACACCCATCGAAAAAATCATGCGCACTGCGCCCGTCATTCCGGTGCTGGTTATCGAAGATGTCGCACACGCGCGTGGTATAGCGGAGGCGCTCGTTGCGGGAGGGCTTCCCGTGCTTGAGGTAACCTTACGCACCGCTGCGGCGTTGGATGCGATTGCCGAGATGAAGAAAGTTCCCGGTGCGATTGTTGGCGCTGGTACTGTCGTCGACCTGCCGGGTCTGGACAGCGCGATCGCTGCTGGCGCTGATTTCATTGTCTCACCGGGCCTGACCGACAATTTGGGTAAAGCAGCCGTCGCCAAAGGCATACCATTCTTGCCCGGTATCGCGAGCGCTGGTGACATCATGCGCGGGCTTGATCTCGGCCTTACGCATTTCAAATTCTTTCCAGCCGAGGCCAATGGCGGCCTTCCGGCACTCAAGTCGCTTATTGGACCATTCGCTCAGTGCAAATTTTGCCCTACGGGTGGCATAAAACAGGACACAGCGGCAGATTGGTTGGCTGTTCCGGAAATTTTATGTGTTGGCGGTAGCTGGCTTGTTGGTAAAGGCGTTCCCGATGTTGCCGCGATTGAATCGGCAGCGCGTGCCGCATCGGCATTACGGAACTAACGGAGACGCAAGGTATATGGCCGAAGAAATCGAATGGTGGGATTTTGACGCTGCGGAAGATTTGATCGATGCAGTGGTCGGCGACGTCAGCTTCATCATCGAAAGCGCGTTGGACGCTCGTGGTCAGGCGCTGGTAGCATTCCCCGGCGGCTCAACGCCTAAACCGATTTTGGAAAAGCTTGCTCAAGCCAATATTCGTTGGAAAAATGTTACGATTATCCCAACCGATGACCGATTGGTACCTGTGGACAATCCCTTGTCCAATGTGGCGATGATTGCCAAAATCTTCATTCCAAAGGGTGCGCGGGTGTTGCCAATCGCAAGTGATGCCGCCGACCATAAACTGGCGGGCAGCGCGGCGAATGCACGGTTGGCTGATTTGCATTGGCCGCCAGATCTGGTTTGGCTCGGCATGGGAGCAGATGGCCATACGGCATCGATCTTCCCCGGCCCTGATCTTGATTCGGCAATGGACAGCGGCAAAGATGTGCGGGCCGTGGGCGTTGCGCCCGATCCTTTACCACCCGAAGCGCCCGTCAATAGGGTGACATTAACGGGTGCCGCCATCGGTGCTGCGCGGACTGCGATTTTGGTAATTAGCGGCGCAAAGAAACGTGAAGTGCTGGAAACAGCTATCGAGCAGGGCGGAAAATCAGCCTATCCTGTTGGCCGCGTGCTCGACAAAATTGTTGTGCCTGTCGACATTTACTGCCTCGACGACTGATTACGCTCGGCGCGTTCTGCGGGGATTGCCCGCATGTTTGTTAGCCTAAGGGTCAGTCGTCGCGTGAGACGCGTTCCTGACGTTCATGGCGTTCTTGTGCCTCCAACGTCATGGTCGCGATGGGCCGTGCGAGCAGGCGCGCGAGCGAGATAGGTTCCCCGGTCACTTGGCAGTAACCATATTCACCCTCCGTGATGCGGCGCAAAGCAGACTCAATCTTGGTGATAAGTTTACGTTGGCGGTCGCGGGTACGAAGTTCTATGCCCCAATCGGTTTCGCTCGAAGCGCGGTCGTTAAGATCAGGCTCACGCATGGGACCATCTTGAAGCTGGTTCAACGTCCCTTGTGCCTCCGCCAGGATGCTATTCTTCCAGTCAACAAGTTGCTTTTCAAAGAATCTCAGTTGCCGCTCATTCATGAACGGCTCGTCGTCGCTAGGCACATATGTATCATCGATGCCAAAGTCAGAGACGCTTGTTTCACTGATCGTGTCTTGAGGCTTGGCGTTCACGCCCATCCAAATTCTCCACCCTGGGACAGCCCTCCAGTACGAAGGAATCTGCGTCCAATCCACTCTTCGCGGCGCTATAGCTTCGGGCCCAATGGGGCACAAGCGCCAAATGGCAAGGCTTGTCATCAATTGGACAATAATTTTGGAAATCGGGGCGTATGGAAAGGGAAAGGTCTGCAAAGGGTGCTGCAGGCCGTAAATGTTTAGGCGCCAAACATGTTTGTGCATCTGATCAACCCCCTTTTTCGTTGCGAAACCGAGACACGCGCGGCATAGCCTAAAGCCATGCATGACCTAAAATACATCCGCGAAAATCCAGTAGACTTTGACGCAGCTCTTATGCGCCGGGGCGCTGCACCCGTTGCTGCATCCATTCTCGTTCTGGACGAAAACCGGCGTGCAATTTTGACCGAAATGCAGAATGCGCAGGCCCGCCGCAACGATGCGTCCAAAGCCATAGGGGCGGCCATGGGCAAGGGCGATACCGCAACGGCTGAAGCTTTGAAGGCCGAAGTCGCGCAGTTGAAAGACACATTGCCGCAGTTGGAGGAGCGCGAACGGGCGGCGGGTATGGAACTCGATGCCTTTCTTGCCGGATTGCCGAACTTGCCCGCTGCTGACACCCCGGACGGCGCAGATGAGACCGAGAATGTCGAAATTGCGCGCTGGGGCGAACCACGCAATTTTGATTTTGAACCCCGCGACCATGCCGATATTGGTCCATCTCTTGGCCTTGATTTTGAAACCGGTGTTGCCATTTCCGGTGCGCGGTTCACCTTCATGCGGGGACAAATGGCGCGCTTGAATCGCGCGCTTGGGCAATTCATGCTCGATCATCAGACGGCGCAGCGCGGCTATACAGAGTGCGCTACGCCTTATCTTGTGCGGCAGGAATCTTTGTTCGGAACGGGGCAGTTGCCCAAATTTGCCGAAGACAATTTCCAGACAACCGATGGTCGATGGCTTATTCCAACCGCTGAAGTGTCGCTGACCAACAGTGTGCGGGAGCAAATTTTGGACGAAAGCGCATTGCCGATCCGGCTGACGGCGCTGACCCCATGCTTCCGTTCCGAGGCAGGGGCTGCGGGCCGCGATACCAAGGGCCTTATCCGTCAGCACCAGTTTGAAAAGGTGGAACTGGTCTCCATCGTCCAGCCCGAAGACAGTGTGGCAGAGCATGAACGCATGGTGGAGAGCGCCGAAGGCATTTTGCAAGCGCTTGAATTGCCATATCGGAAGATGCTGCTGTGTACGGGTGATATGGGTGCAAGCGCGCGGCGGACCTATGATCTCGAGGTCTGGTTACCGGGCCAAGCACTATACCGCGAAATCTCAAGCTGCTCGAACTGCGGTGACTGGCAGGCACGGCGGATGAATACCCGCTACCGTCCAACGGAAGGCAAAGGCAATGTCTTCGTTCATACGCTGAATGGTTCTGGCCTTGCGGTTGGCCGTACGCTCGTTGCTGTGCTTGAAAATCATCAGCAGGCCGACGGCAGTGTCAATATTCCTGCGGCCTTGCTGCCCTATATGGGCGGCCTTATGAAGTTGGAGCCAACCGCCTGATGCGTATATTATTGACCAATGATGATGGCGTGAATGCACCAGGCCTTAAGGTGCTTGAGGCGATTGCCCGCACGATCAGTGATGATATCTGGATTGTGGCGCCTGCGGAGGAAAACTCTGGCGCCGGCCATTCGCTTACCCTGACGAAGCCCGTACGCATTCGCCAGCATGGGGATAAGCATTATTCGGTCGCTGGAACACCAACCGATTCTGTCATGCTGGGGCTCGGGGTCATTATGAAAGATGCGACGCCAGATCTTATCCTATCGGGCGTGAACCGTGGTGCCAATTTGGGTGATGACATCACTTATTCCGGCACGGTGTCTGCCGCGATGGAAGGGGCGTTGGCAGGCATTCGGTCCATCGCACTGAGCCAGGTTTACAGCAAGGAAGGCATGGCCGACGCTGTGCCCTTTTCGGCCGCCGAAGCATGGGGCGAGCGTGTCCTTCGCCCGCTGCTCGATATGCCAGATACCCCGCGTACATTGACAAACATCAACTTTCCGCCGCTGCTGCCGGAAGACGTGAAGGGGATTAAAGTCGCCCGTCAGGGCTTTCATGATTACAGCCGTGGTTCAATTGTCAAAGGTACAGACCCACGCGGATATGATTATTATTGGTTTGGTTTGCATGGCACGCTGCATACGCCGGGCCATGATACCGACCTTGAAGTCATAGAAGACGGTTATATTGCCGTCACGCCTCTCCAACTTGATCTGACACACCATGAATCGTTAGCGGCATTGAGGCACAGATATAGCATTTGAAGCCGCGCTCTGGGCTCATGACCCTAATGCTCAAGGATTAGGAAGACCAAGCCCATAGCCGCGTAGAACACGATCCAATATCCGGCATCGATGGCGAATAACTTGCCTGACTTGCGCGAGAACAGGTAATTTGTAACAATGGCGGGGATGATATAGCCAAGCGAAATACCAACAGATATCATCAACGTCGAACGCGTATTGGTATCAAAAAATGCCAGTAAATGACCAAGAAAAACGGCGGAAAGTACAGAAAAAGCAAAGGTTAGGCCGTAGATTTTAATCATGTTGCTGCCACGCAATTGTTCTTCCGTAAATCCATGCTCTGCCATCCATGCTTTCCCGAAAAATGGCCCGTACCAGAGGCCACCAATCAGAAATCCCGTCGCGGCGGCCACCAGTATCGCCAACAGATTTGCGTTTGCCATCAATATCCCTTTCGTCATTCCGCCGATTTATCATGCGCTTGTTCACTAGTCGTGACAAGAGCACCGAAACCCGCTATGCGGCCCATCATCATGGCAACAGTAATTAAAGCAGCGCCGAAAGTCGGCATGGTATCGCTTGGCTGTCCCAAGGCGCTGGTCGATAGCGAACGAATTCTCACCAAACTGCGTGCAGACGGCTATGGCCTGTCGCCCGATTATGCGGGTGCCGATGTCGTGCTCGTAAATACGTGCGGGTTCCTCGATTCCGCAAAGGAAGAGAGCTTAGAAGCCATTGGCGAGGCTATAGCGGAAAATGGCCGTGTCATTGTGACGGGCTGCATGGGTAATGAGGCCGATGTTATTCGCGCGCGCTTTCCCGATGTGTTGGCAATTACCGGTGCGCATCAATATGAGGCTGTCGTATCAGCGGTCCATGAAGCTGCCCCGCCGACACGCGGTGCATTCGTAGATCTGGTGCCTGAAGGCGGATTGAAGCTCACGCCGCGCCATTACAGCTATTTGAAAATTTCAGAAGGCTGCAACCACAGTTGCGCGTTCTGTATTATTCCCTCCCTGCGCGGAAAGCTTGCCAGTCGCCGGATAGACGCGGTGCTGCGTGAGGCGGAGAAGCTAGTTTCTGCAGGTACCAAAGAGCTGCTCGTTATCTCGCAAGACACATCCGCTTACGGCGTCGATACACGGCATGAACCACGCGAATGGCAGGGGCGTCAGGTGCGGGCGCATATGACTGACCTTGCGCGCGAACTCGGTTTATTGCGTACCAGTGACGGCATTGCGCCATGGGTCCGGCTGCATTATGTTTACCCTTACCCACATGTGGATGATGTCATACCGTTAATGGCGGAGGGATATTTGACTCCCTATCTCGACATTCCGTTCCAGCATGCTGCGCCGGATGTCCTGAAGGCCATGAAGCGGCCAGCCAATGACGCCAAGGTGCTTGAGCGTATTCGCAAGTGGCGCAGCATCGCGCCGGACATCGCGATCCGTTCAAGTTTTGTTGTCGGCTTTCCCGGTGAAACCGAATCTGATTTTGAATATCTGCTCAATTGGCTCGAGGAAGCGCAACTAGACCGTGTTGGCGCGTTCCGCTTTGAACCGGTAGACGGCGCGCAAGCGAACGATCTGCCCAACCCAGTGCCCGAAGAGGTCAAGGAAGAGCGATTCCAGCGTATCATGGCGAAAACAGCCGCAATCAGCGCCGCTAAGCTTGCGGCAAAGGTGGGGCATAGCATTCCAGTTATCATCGACGAAATCGGCGACGTGGATGAAGATGGCAGCATCGGTGCGACCGGACGGTCGCAGGCCGATGCGCCTGAAATCGACGGCCATGTCTATCTGCGTGATGTCGCCTCCTCTTTGAAGTCGGGTGATGTCGTGCTCGTCAATGTCGAGGACGCTGACGAGCACGACCTGTTTGGCGTGGTAGCCTGATTATTTGCGCTTTGGCGGTAAAGGAAAGAAGCCCGATGTGCGGGCGACATAATCGGCATATTCGGGCCGCGTCTTCTTCATACCACGTTCCAATAATGGCTTGCCTGACCAGCGCGTCAGGGTGAATGTCAAAAATATCGGGCCAATGACACTGATCCATCCGGCCAGACCTGTTTCGCAGGCTATAAGCCAAATGCCCCACCATGTGCAGGCATCACCAAAATAATTGGGATGGCGGGTATAGCGCCATAGGCCGGTATCCAGAACCTTGCCCTTATTAGCCGGATTGGCGCGGAATGCGTTAAGCTGTGAATCGCCGATGGTTTCAAATGATATGCCGATGATCGCAATCACTGCGCCGCATAATGCCAACGGGCCCAAAACCGTGTTCCCACCTTCGCTTGCCCAAATACCAAGCTGCGCGGGTAGGGATGTTATGAATAGCAATGGTGCTTGTGTGAGAAACACCGAAAGTAGAGACGTCTTGCTCCAGCTCCAGCCTTTCTTTTCCATCGCGCTACCCATGATTTTTGTGTAGCGTGGATCTTCGCCATGCGCGCGCCAGCGTGTCCAAAGATGAAAGGTGAGGCGTAATCCCCATAGGTTGGTCAGCGCCAGCAGCAGGTGGGACCGTGCATCCGGTGCGTTTGATTGCGCCCAAGTCGCCCAGGCCAGTAATACCATGCCGAATGCCCAAAAGGCATCGATAAATGACACATCCCGAATTTTCACGGAATATGCCCATAAGGCAAGAATCACCGCGAGCAACGCCGCCGCATTGATAAGCATCGTCGAACCAAAATCAGTCATGCATCGTCCCTCGCAAATATCTCTGTCATACCCTTGGCGAGGTATTTTGGTTTAACCTTCGCGTAGATTTCTGCAACCTTCGCCATATCGGCTTTATAATCACCGGTCGGCCAGATCGCTGGACCAAGCCCGCCCGTTTTGGAACCATAATCCATCATGCCGACTACCAAGGGCACGCCTGCGCCCATCGCGATATGGTAAAAACCGGTTTTCCAAGCCTTCACCGTGCCGCGCGTTCCCTCCGGAGCGATGGTCAGCATGAATTCGTCGCGGCGACGAAATTCGTCAATCATCTGCTGCACATAATTGCGGTTTGAACTGCGGTCGACGGGAACGCCGCCCATATCGAGCATGAAATTTGTAAATGGCCAGCGGAAAAGCGAGGTCTTAGCCATGAAATGTGGCTTAATTCCTAAGTCATCAGTCAGTCCCAGAAAATAGACAAAGTCCCAATTGCTGGTGTGCGGCGCGGCAATAAGGACGAATTTGCGAGGTTCCGGGACCACGCCATGTGCATGCCAGCCCGCACCTTTATAGATGCCCACCAGCGCCCGCCTGAACAACCTGGATAGCCAGCTGGGCTGGCGTTCATTCAACGACATTAAGATATTCCTCCCCCATCGCTCACATAACGCCGTTACAATGCATTTCAAACGGCTTGTTTCGCAAATACGCAAAGGCTAGGCATTCGGACGCAACAAAAATCAACGCGGGAAAATACATGTCGCAACATGCACACGGCGCCACCCCAGTCATTTCTTCCACCGGATTGTTTACCCCTTCGGATACCATCAGCAACGCGGAACTGGTTGCGAGCTTCAATACCTATGCCGACCGATATAATGCGGCCAACCCCGATGCAGAGCCACTTACGCATAGCTCGGTTGAATTTGTCGAGAAAGCTAGCGGGATAAAATCCCGGCACGTGATGGATAAGCGCGCCATCGTCGATCCCGACATCATGGAGCCACGTTACCCCGAACGGCCAAATGACCAAATTTCGTTAATGGCCGAAATCGGTGTCGCGGCATGCCGTGATGCGTTGGCGCGCGCCGGGCGGAACATCGAAGATGTAGATGCCGTTTTATGCGCTGCGTCGAATATGCAGCGTGCTTATCCTGCCATGGCGGTAGAGATCCAGCATGAGCTTGGTATGCAACGCGGCTTTGGCTTCGACATGAATGTTGCCTGCTCTTCAGCTACGTTCGGCATTCAAACTGCTGCTGACTATATCCGTAGCGGTAATGCGCGCTCGGTATTGGTCGTAAATCCCGAAATAACCTCAGGACATCTTAACTGGCGCGACCGGGACAGCCACTTCATCTTTGGTGATGTTGCTACGGCAATATTGGTTGAGGCGAAGGATATAGCGCCCGCGCAACATTGGGAAATTCTCGGGACGCGCCTAAAAACGCAATTCTCGAACAATATCCGCAACAATTTTGGCTTTCTCAACCGTGCGCATGGACAGGGGCCTGTCAACCAAAGCGGACCGCGCAATGACAAGCTATTTGTTCAAGAGGGCAGGAAGGTGTTTAAAGAGGTTGTGCCAATGGTCGGGCAAATGATCATTGAACATGCGGAAAGCCTGGGCTTCTCCGGAACAAATTTACGTCGGATGTGGCTGCATCAGGCCAATACGGGTATGAACAGACTAATTGCACAAAAGGTTTTGGGGCATGAAGCGAGTGAGGATGAGAGTCCCACGGTGCTTGATACCTATGCTAACACATCAAGCGCCGGCTCCATCATCGCATTTCACAAACATAATGAAGACCTGAGCGCAGGTGATGTTGGTTTAATCTGTTCCTTTGGCGCAGGCTATTCTGCGGGCTCTGTATTCGTGCGGAAAGTCTCTTAAGCTTTAACTTTCTGTAATGCAGGGCATTCGCGCGCAACACGACCTGTGATTGGTGGGTCAAATCAACTTGCTTTGCCCTGCAGCCTCTTTGACGGAGTCTGTGTGCGTTAGTCGAGTATCATTGCGAACAATATGTAAATCAAAACCGGTGAACCAAAGCCGACAACCGTTGCCACGGCGAAAATCAAGCGAATGATCATGGCATCTATGCCAGCCCAGTTTGCTAGACCAGCGCAAACGCCAAGAACTTTCTTATTGGTTTTATCAAGTGTTAAACGTGCCATTAAATTGCTCCCTAATTCCAAAACGCTGGGTTGTATTATGCGATGATTGCGGCGGCAGGTGCAACGGCAGGTGCTACGCTAATGCCTACGGTGATGAATGCGCAGATAATTGCTGCGAAAGCCGATAGAACTTGTGTGCGTGCATATTGTGTCATGTTGATTTCCTTTTCGATGTTCCGGACCATTCCGGGTATGCGAACTGCATTGCATAGCCTATAACAGAATCAATTTATCTATAAAAAACAATATATTATAGTATATATAAGGGTATCGCATTGCTGGAATAAATTCATATATTGGGAAATTATACCAATATTTGGGAGCGATGGAGTGCCAATAGCCGCTTGACCAAAAGTGGCCATACTATAGCAGACGCATGATATGACGCTGTCGCGACTGATCCTGAATGATTTTCGCAATCATGCTGCGCTGGACATCCGGCCAGGGACGCAGTTCATTGCACTTCACGGGTCAAACGGGGCCGGTAAGACGAATATCCTGGAGGCAGTGTCGCTATTGGTGCCAGGCAGAGGTCTTCGCCGGGCGGCCATGTCCGACATGGTACGCAACGAGGGCAGCGGCGGCTTTGCCATCGTTGCGCACGCTGGCGGCAATGTGATTGGCACCGGTGTCAACGCAGAGCAGCCTGAACGACGCAAGGTACGGGTTAACGAGAGCAATGCTACAATAAACAGCCTTGCCGAATGGCTGTCGGTCATCTGGTTAACTCCAGCGATGGACCGATTGTTTGCGGATGGTGCAGCCGCGCGACGGCGGTTTCTGGATCGCTTGGTATTGGCGATAAACCCAGGGCATGCGCGGCACAGCAGCCGATATGAAAAGGCCATGCAACAACGCAACAGGCTTTTGGCGGGCGGTATTGCCGCCGACCCCCTTTGGTTAGATGCGCTTGAGGCGCAGATGGCCGAGAGCGGAAACTTTATACAAGCGGCCCGTGCTTCGGTCGTAGAGGCGTTGAGTGCACAATTGCTGACGACAATGTCCGGGCCATTTGCCACGCCGCAGATCAAATTAGTTGATAAGGATGCAGCTGCTCACGGCGATCTTGCGACTGCCTGGTGTAAGGGACGTAATCGGGACGCGGCCGCCGGGCGTACGTTGGTAGGCCCTCACCGTGCTGATCTTGAAGTATTACACAGCGCCTCAGGGCAGATTGCAGAGCAATGCTCCACAGGAGAACAGAAGGCTTTGTTGCTCTCGCTCATTCTCGCGCACGCGGCACTTGTAGCGGTCCAGCGTGATACACCGCCGATATTATTGCTGGATGAGGTCGCTGCGCATCTCGATCCTTCAAGACGCGCTGCGTTGTTTGGATTGTTGGCCGATACGGGCGCGCAAGTCTGGATGACTGGAACAGAACCCGAATTATTCAATGGTATTGGCGCTTCAGCCCAATTGTTGCCAATTGGGCAATGATAAGGCGGCCCTACGATGAGGGCCGCCCGATTAACCCGCTTTGCTAGGCTTTTTCGCAGCACTCTTCTTCGGCGGCTTGGGCTTGGCAGATTTAGGGGGCGCAGGCGTTACTTCAAAGACGGGTTGGCCGTCCTTGATACGCACAGCAACTTCGCCGCCATGAACAAGCTTTCCAAACAATAGCTCTTCCGCCAGCGGTTGCTTGATCTTCTCCTGTATCAGGCGACCCATCGGGCGCGCGCCGTACAGCTTGTCATAGCCACGCTCGGTCAACCATGCCCGTGCTTCGTCATCCAACTTGATGTGCACATTTTGGTCGGCAAGTTGCAGTTCGAGTTGCAAAATGAACTTGTCGACAACGCGCGCGACGACTTCAGTTGGCAGATATCCAAAGGGCACAGTGGCATCGAGGCGGTTGCGGAATTCCGGTGCAAACATCTTTTTAACGGCTTCGTCGCCGGCATCTTCTTTGCTGATATTGTTACCGAAACCAATGCCTTCTTTCGCCATGTCGCTGGCACCCGCATTGGTTGTCATGATCAAAATGACATTACGGAAGTCAACAGTCTTGCCGTGATGGTCGGTCAAGCGTCCATTATCCATAACTTGCAACAGGATGTTGAACAGGTCGGGATGCGCCTTTTCGATTTCGTCGAGCAACAATACGCTATGCGGGCTTTGGTCTACGGCATCTGTCAGCAGTCCGCCTTGGTCAAAGCCGACATAGCCGGGAGGGGCGCCAATCAGACGGCTGACGCTGTGACGTTCCATATATTCCGACATGTCAAACCTCTTGAGCGGAATGCCAAGGATAGACGCCAATTGCCGCGCGACTTCGGTTTTACCGACGCCGGTCGGTCCGCTGAACAAATAGCTGCCGATTGGCTTTTCGGTATCGCGCAGGCCGGCACGGCTGAGCTTGATGGCGCTCGCCAAAACTTCAATTGCTTTGTCTTGCCCAAACACCACGCGCTTGAGATCAGCTTCGAGGGTGCCAAGCGCAGTTTTGTCATCAGTCGAAACCTGCTTTGGCGGAATGCGGGCGATTGTGGCTATGACTGCTTCGATTTCGCGCGCAGTGATTAACTTGCGGCGCTTTGATGGGGCGACAAGCATCTGCATGGCACCAACTTCGTCAATGACGTCGATGGCCTTGTCTGGCTGCTTACGGTCATTGATGTAGCGTGAGGACAGTTCCACTGCGGCCTTGATGGCATCGGGGGTGTATTTAACTTTGTGATGCTCTTCAAATGCGCTGCGCAAGCCCGCAAGGATTTTGATCGTGTCCTCAATGCTTGGTTCGTTGACATCAATCTTCTGGAACCGGCGCAGCAATGCGCGGTCCTTTTCGAAATGGTTGCGGAATTCCTTGTAAGTGGTCGAACCGATGCAACGGATGGTCCCGCCCGACAACGCCGGCTTTAGCAAGTTCGATGCGTCCATCGCCCCGCCGCTTGTTGCGCCCGCGCCGATGACCGTATGGATTTCATCGATGAACAGGATTGCATCCGGAAGCTTCTCCAGTTCGGACACAACCGCTTTTAAGCGCTCTTCAAAGTCACCGCGATACCGCGTTCCAGCCAGCAACGCGCCCATGTCTAGCGAATAGATCACGGCTGGTAACAGAACCTCAGGCACCTGATTTTCGACTATGCGACGGGCTAGGCCTTCTGCAATCGCGGTCTTCCCAACGCCCGGTTCGCCCACATAAAGGGGGTTGTTCTTCGACCGGCGGCACAAAATTTGGACGGTACGGTCAACTTCGGCCGCACGCCCAATCAAGGGATCGATGCGGCCCTGTTTCGCTTTCTCATTCAGGTTGACCGTGAATTGATCCAGCGCACCTTCTTTCTTGTCCTTTTTTGACTTGGCGTCTTCTGGCTCTTCGTTTTTCTGCTCAGTGCCGGCGACTGGCCGTGGTTCGGCTAGCTTGCCGTCCTTGCCAATGCCGTGGCTAATGTAAGATACCGCATCGAGCCTGCTCATATCCTGCTGTTGCAGGAAATAGACGGCATAGCTCTCGCGCTCTGAAAACAAGGCTACCAGTACATTTGCTCCGGTAACGACATCCTTACCGGAACTTTGGACATGCAGAATCGCGCGTTGAACAACGCGCTGGAAGCCGCTTGTCGGCGATGGGTCAACCTTGCCCTCCACGCGAAGGCTTTCCAACTCGGTATCCAAATATGTAATGATGATGTCCGAAAGTTCGCCAAGCTCGACACCGCAAGCCTGCATAACTTTCGCCGCATCCGCATCTTCAATGAGCGCCAACAGGAGATGCTCCAGCGTTGCATATTCATGCGCGCGGTCGCCAGCATGCTTCAATGCGTTATGAAGTGTGGTTTCCAGCGACTCTGCAAATGATGGCATAATTTGGTCTCCCTAAAATGAGTCGCTGCACGGTCTCTACTCTATATCGGCGCTGCCTTCGGTGCTTTCAAGCATGATGAGAGAGATAACGGTTTGGGTTCCCGCTTTCTTAGCATTGGCTCGCTATGTGTCACTTCTTGAACAACGCGTCGGCAACGCTTCTGTGCTTGCTTGCAAACGTGATTTTGCCTTCGCAGCGCGTGATTTCTGCCTTTAGCGCAGCGATCCGTAACTCAAGTTCCGCAACAGATAGGGCGTCAATATCCTGCATGACAAGATTGGCCACAGGATCGTCGCGCCGGCGCGGCAGATTTTCGTCAATAACCATACCGCATATTTTACCGATGGGCGGTTGCTGTCAATATGAAGCTTGCTTAAAAGGTCGGTCAATCAAAAGGGATGGGCTACAGATGGATAAGCTACCGGAATTAATGACTGTAATCGAGATTTCGACGCCGGGTGGACCCGAGGTGCTTGTCCCGACACGTCGGCCGCTACCGGTTCCGGGTGTGGGCGAAGTTCTTTTGAAAGTCGCTTATGCGGGCGTAAACCGGCCTGACGTTATCCAGCGCAAGGGTCTTTACCCCGCACCTCCAGGGGCAAGCGATCTGCCCGGGCTTGAAGTGTCAGGAACAGTCGTCGCGGTGGGTGATGATGTCGACCCGACCATAATCGGTGCGCGTTATTGCGCTTTGGTCTCGGGCGGCGGATATGCCGAATATTGCCTTGCGCGCATGGATGTGTGCTTGCCGGTGCCAGCAAGCATGGACATGGCCGAAGCGGGTGCTTTGCCTGAGACATTGTTCACAGTTTGGCATAACGTGTTTGAGCGGGGCTACGCCGCCCCTAGCGAGACCGTACTCATTCACGGAGGGACCAGCGGAATTGGAACCATGGCAATCAAGTTGGGCAAGCTTTTCGGTCTGACGGTGATTGTGACCTGTGGTTCTGATCACAAATGCGCAGCAGCTCAAAAAATTGGCGCTGATCACGCTATCAACTATAATAATTCCGATTTCGTCGAACGTGTGAAGGCGATCACAGGTGGCGAGGGCGTCCATCTTGTGCTTGATATGGTCGCCGGTAGTTATGTGTCGCGAAATTTGCAGTGTTTGCGGGAAGACGGGCGGCATGTGACCATTGCGGTGCAGGGCGGGATGACAGCGGAAATTAACATGGCGTATGTCATGTCACGTCGCCTGATGCTGACTGGCTCAACGCTGCGCCCGCGAACCACCGCATTTAAGGCAATGCTTGCGCAGCAATTATTAGCGAAAGTCTGGCCAATAGTTTGCGAAGGAACGTTGCGTCCCGAAATGGACAAGATTTTCCCGCTTGCCGAAGCTGCCACAGCACATGCTTATATGGAATCCGGCGCCCATGTCGGAAAAATCATGTTGGAAGTTTAGGCGCGTTTATACCTTAGGCGTTTTTACCGCCAAGCTATCCAACCATGTTTTGACATCATTGGCGCTCTTTTCAGGTATTTCCTCCATCGGGATATGGCCGACATTGGGATATATAATCAACTTCGCTTGCGGCAAGGCTTCAGCGAACCATTTGGCCGAGGTGACGGGGATTAATTTATCTTCAGCGCCCCATAAGATAAAAACTGGCGCCTTGATGGACGAGAGCCGCTCTTTTGTGCCAGGTTTCATATTCTTGGGACTTGAAAAGCGCTGCATCGTTGCCTCGCGGTTGCCGGGATAGCGGTTTAATTCCCAGTATCGATCAACGAGCTTGTCGTCGATTTTGGATTGAACGCTCATTGACGTTTTAATGCTCGATTCAAAAATGCTGCGGGGTGCAATGAAGCGGACGGCTTCTTTTATAACCGGCATGCGCATTAGTTTGAACCCAAGCGGTAATTCGCCAGATTTGGCATGAGGCTGCCCACTGGCATCGACCAACAACAAAGCTTCGACCTTCTCGGGATGCTCCAATGCATATAACCACGACACGCCGCCGCCCATAGAATTGCCGCCGATGACCGCATTATCAACATTCAGCTTGGTCAATAAACGGTCAACAACGCTAACATATGATGTATTGTCGTAGATGCCCGTGGGGTTGCGCCCAGTCAGACCATGTCCGGGAAGATCAAGCGAAATGACGCGATAGTCCTTGCCGAGAGCTTTGACCCATGGTTCCCAAGTATGCAAAGAGGCGTTTGAACCGTGAATAAGAACGAGAACACGGCCATCGGACTTGCCTTCATCACGATAATGCACGCGCAGACCAGGCTCCAATTCGGCAAAGCGCGAAGCGGCGCTGCCATATTTTCTCTCCATCTGGGCTGCCTCTGTGTCAGGCGCGTAGCCCCAGAAAAACAGCGCGGCCAAGGCGGCAAGTAACAAAATAATGAGCCATTTGATCAAACGTAGCATATCTTCCCCCCGATGGTTGCTCCGAGGAATGCACGGGTGGTAGGGTACGTGCAAGTCCAAACGCGCATTGTCGCTTGCCGATATGGCAAACTTCGCCTAATGCTTGGCCAAGACATTCAGGCCGCTCCGTAAGGGGCGGCCCTTATTATTGGAGCAAATGAAATGGCCACCCCTTTGATGCCACATGCGACCGCCGCTTGGTTGGTCGACAATACGGGTTTGAGCTTCTCGCAAATCGCCGAATTCTGCGGAATTCATATTCTTGAAGTTCAGGCAATGGCTGATGACATGACTGGATCGAAGTATACTGGTCGTGATCCTGTGCACGCTGGCGAACTGGCAATGGAAGAAATTGAAAAGGGTCAGGCGGATGAGGATTATGTCCTCAAAATGTCAAAGGGACCGGATCAGGTGCGCCGCACAAAAGGCCCGCGGTATACGCCGGTATCGAAGCGGCAGGACAAGCCCGATGGCATCGCTTGGCTTCTGCGCAATCATCCTGAAATTTCGGATGGCGCGATCTGCAAGTTGATCGGTACGACGCGCAATACAATCGCTGCCATTCGTGAGCGCAGCCACTGGAACATAGCTGAAATTCAGGCGAAGGACCCAGTCACCCTTGGTCTGACATCGCAGCGCGAACTGGATGCGATAGTAAACCGCGCTGCAAAGAAAGCCGGTATCGACAATACCGCTGCCAACGACGCGCGCCTTGGAACCGATCGTGAAGCTTTGATCGAAGAATTGCGCGCGGAACGTACGGAAGCTGCGCGCCGGGCCGAAGCCGCATTGAACGGCGAAGACGAAAATGTTGGCAAGGCAGAATTGACCGCCGACACCTTATTCAAAAAAGCTGGCGAATAATCGAAACGTGATGATTGCCTTAATCGCTTGATTAAGGCACGGCGGGGGGATGGCGACTAAAACACCCCCCGCATATGACGCATCGCTTGCCGACCATGGATTTGAAGCAAGAGAGCTTAAGGGGCTAACCTACCCCTTGGGCGAACACGCTCCGCAATATGGTGAAATTTACCCAATAGCGCCCGATATGGGTTGGACGCGGATGCCCGTCCCCGGCAACCTGTCTCATATCAATCTATGGCTGCTGGATGAGGCGAATGGCGGATATGCAATTGCCGATACAGGCCTTTTCATGCCAGAGACGATTGATCAATGGCAGTTGCTTTTCAAGGGTGCGTTGGCGCACCGCGACCTAACACGGATTTTCGTGACGCATTTCCATCCAGACCATGTGGGCTGCGCTGGTTGGTTGGCAAACAAGTTCAAAGTCCCGATCTGGATGAACCGGACCGAATGGCTGATGGCGCGCATGCTGACCGCCGAGCAGTTAGATCACCCGCCAGAAGACGTCTTGAGTAATCGAAAATTCGCGGGCTTTGACGAAGAACGCATCGATATTTTGCGAAAAGGCGATTGGGGCGGCTTTGCGAGAGCCGTATCCAAACTGCCGACTGGGCATGTGCGCATGGATGACGGGCAAGTCATTCAAATCGGACGGCGCGCCTGGACCGTGATGACTGGCGGTGGCCACACACCTGAACATGCTTGCTTGGTAGATTTCGCTAATGGAATGGTTATTGCGGGCGACCAAATTTTGCCGCGCATTACATCGAATGTATCGGTCATGGACAGCGAGCCGGAGGCTGATCCGCTCGGTGAATGGCTGACGTCCATTGCGAAATTCCGTGCGGCTTTGCCAGCTGATATGTTGGTGCTGCCCGCACACGGGGAACCATTTACCGGTGTGCACGTCCGTTTGGACAAGCTTGCCTCGGGACATCATGAACGGCTTGATAAGCTTGAATTGGAATTGCGTACCAACGAAATGCGAGCTGTTGATACGTTCTCGTTACTGTTTGTCCGCGAGATTGACGATAGCGTCTATGGCTTAGCTGCGGGCGAGGCGCAGGCGCATTTACGGCATTTGCATATTGCCGGGCGAATAAAATGTGAAATCCGCGATGGCGTTGGCTGGTATCACGCGTCATAATGTCTGTATGACGCAGAGCATTTGGAGCGACCACTATCTTCATCCTAGCAAATGGGATCAGCAGTTTCCCGCATTGGCGTTGCATGACCTGTTTTTTCAATCGGCCGAGCGCATGGGCCGTGCAGCAATGGCGGACTTCATGGGCCGCAAATATAGCTATGCCGAGATGGCGCAGACAGTTCGACGCGTCGCCCGAGGGTTGCAGAATAAGGGTATAGGCAAGGGCGACCATATTGGCCTGTTTCTGCCGAATGTGCCGCAGTATATTGCGGCTTATTATGGCGCCCTGGCAGCGGGCGCGACAGTCGTCAATTTCTCGCCGCTCTACACAGCAGACGAACTTGGGCACCAGGTTGCCGATAGCGGGACTTCCATTTTGTTCACGGTCTCTGCGGCGGCGCTACTGCCCACGGCGATGAAGGTACTCAACAATAGCAGCCTGAAAGAATTGATCGTTGGAAGCATATCCGAAGCGTTGCCAAAAGCGAAAAGCTGGGCATATCGTTTGTTCAAACGGAACGAGATTGCGGCGATACCCCCAGATAGTCGTGTGTCTACTTTTGCCCATCTGGTCGCAAATGAAGGCAATTATACGATTCAGCCGTGTGCACCCGAAAAAGATATTGCGCAGTTGCAATATACAGGCGGGACCACTGGCACACCCAAAGGTGCAATGCTGAGCCATCAGAATATTACGGCCAATGCGCGGCAAATCAACATGCTTGATCCGCACAGCAGAATGAATCAGCCTGATGAACCATTGGATGATCGCATCCTTGGTGTCCTGCCGTTTTTCCATGTCTTCGCAAATGCGACCGTCCTTAATCGCACAATCGCCAATGGCGGTGAAATTGTCATGCTTCCGCGTTTTGAGGCAAAGGCCGCGTTGGCGGCGATTACCCGCGCAAAGATAACTTCGCTTCCTGGCGTGCCGACCATGTATCAAGCGTTGCTGGATTGCTCGAACCTTGCAAAGACCGATTTCAGCAGCCTTCGCGCCTGTATTTCGGGCGGTGCGCCCTTGGCCGGTGAACTGAAAAAGCGGTTTGAGACAGCTACCGGAGCCGTCGTCATAGAAGGCTATGGCTTGACCGAAAGCTCAGGTGTCGTTTCGTGCAACCCCTATGAGGGCATGAATAAGTTTGGCAGCATCGGGCAACCTCTCCCTGGAACCGACGTCCGGCTTGTTGACAAGGAGGACCCGGCTAAGCCCGCTCTACCTGGCGAACCCGGCGAGCTTACTTTCTCTGGTCCACAGGTTATGTGCGGATATTGGAATCGGCCAGAGGCGGATGCAGAAGTGTTTCTCGGCAAGTATCTGCGCACCGGCGATGTCGCGACGATTGACGAAGAAGGCTTTATCTTCATCGTTGACCGGTTGAAGGACATGATCGCCGTTGGCGGGTTTAAGGTGTTCCCAAGCCAGGTTGAAAATGTGCTCTACCAACACCCTGCGGTCAAGGAAGCGCTCGTCATTGGCGTTGCAGATGCATATCTCGGTGAAATTCCGCGGGCCTTTGTGACATTGCACAATGGGGTAACCGTAGATGGCGCTGTACTTGCTGCCTGGCTAAACCCGAAATTGGGCAAGCATGAACGCGTTCAGGGTGTCACGATCATGGATGTCTTGCCAAAAACAATGATCGGAAAGCTTGACCGCAAAGCATTGCGGATCGCGCTGGGTCCTTAGGCGTTGGTCTGCAATGGAAGGGGATCCCGCTCTCATCCGCAAAATAATCCATGTCGACATGGATGCATTTTATGCCAGCGTTGAGCAGCGGGATAACTCCGATCTGCGGGGCAAACCTGTCGCCGTCGGCGGCTCTTCCAAGCGTGGCGTAGTCGCTGCGGCAAGCTATGAAGCGCGCGCGTTCGGTGTACGCTCGGCCATGCCTTCGGTCACGGCGCAAAGGCAATGCCCCGACCTAATTTTCGTCAAACCAAGGTTTGAGGCCTACAAAGATGTATCTCGGCAAATTCGAGAAATATTCGCGCGGCACACCGACCTCATTCAACCGCTCTCCTTAGATGAGGCCTATCTTGATGTGACCCATGACAAGCAGGGCATCGGGTCAGCGGTCAAGATTGCTAAGGCAATCCGCGCGGCTATCCGCGACGAGACGGGGCTTACCGCCAGCGCTGGCGTAAGCTACAACAAGTTCATTGCGAAACTGGCCAGCGACCAGAATAAGCCCGACGGAATGTGCGTCATATTGCCGGATCAAGGCCCGGAGTTTGTCGCCAGCTTGCCTGTACGCCGTTTCCACGGCGTCGGGCCGCGTACTGCCGAGAAAATGGCAAAGCTGGGGGTGCATACGGGCGCGGACCTTGCGCAAAAGGATGAGGCGTGGCTGGCACAGCATTTTGGCAGTTGGGGCAGCTATCTTTTCTGGGCCGCACGCGGGATTGATCACCGTCCAGTCAACGAAAATGCTGTGCGCAAATCGATCGGGGCGGAAAGCACCTATTACAACGACAAGCGCAGTGAACCAGAACTGCGGGATGCATTAGAAGAAATAGTCGATATCGTTTGGGACCGCATTGACCGGTATCAGGCAGAGGGTAGGACATTAGTATTGAAGGCACGCTATTCGGATTTCCGGACGATCACGCGCTCTCGTACCGTTGGGTATGCCTTGTCCGACCGTGCAACCATTGCGCAGGTTGGGCATGCTTTGCTTGATCAAATTTTACCCGTCGAAATGGGCGTTCGGCTTCTTGGGCTAACATTATCCGGTTTGGTAGGGCACGATGAAATCGCGCACTGTGCAAAGCCGCAGGGACAATTTACATTTGATTGATTGAAAATTGAAATTTTTCGTCATATATCATGAAACTGTTATGTATATGTAACACAGGAAATGAAATGGCGCGCCCACAAACAGACATTGATGCTGGAAGAACTGCACTGCTGGAGGTGGTAAATGATTTGGTTCGCAAGCGCGGGGCGGTAGACATCTCGATGACAGATCTTGCCGCTGCGGCTGGCATGTCGCCATCTAATCTATACCGCTTTTTCGACAATAAAGAAGCATTGCTTGAGGCGGTGGCCGAGCGCTTTTTTGCCGAAAAAGTCGCGATAATGGTTGAGGTAACAGAATCCGACTTGCCTGTGCAGGACAAGATGTACCAATTTTTTGCGCGGCGTTTTCGCGCGATGGTTGTTCAATATGAGGCCGAACCAGACCTACTGAAAAGTTACCTCGAAATTGGCCAGCAATATTTTGAGGTTGTCCGCGGATATGTTGATCTGGGAGATCATTATCTCTCTCTCATTGTCGCAGAAGCCATGGACTTGGGCTATTTTGAAGGCCTCTCGATTGATGAGACAGTGTCCCTCATCAACCAGATGGTACAGTGCTACACAAACCCCGATGCGCTTTTTTACGTTGGCCCGGTCAAGTTGAGGGTCGAGAAGCTTGCAACTATTGTTGAGACAATTTTTCGAGGACTAGGTAAAAAATCGTCAGCGCAAAAGCTTGCCCAACCGCACATCAGAATTGTTTCATAAACCGAGCAGGTATCTAGGGTTTCTGGCGGCTGCCGAATTGTGTCGCAGTCGAGCCAAGGCAAGGAATGTCGCAAAACACCCCTGTTCGGTCTGTGCCCGCCTTTGTAGCATATAATCACTTTTACAATGTCACAGTGCTGATTTAAGCACATGATTAAATTTGAGGGGAGTAAGCTGTTTATGCGCGTCGATAATGCTATATTTCCATCAATGGAGCAGGCTTCGGCATTTTTCGGCGGTCCAGAGAATGGGCCGTTTATCATGGTCAATTTGCTGAAGTTCAAAGACAAGGCGGAATATGCCGATGGCAGTGATTCCGATCTTTCGGGCGCTGCTGCTTATGCCCGTTATGGGGAAGCTATTCAGGCCTGCTTGGCAGCTGTTGGGGCGCGCCAAATTTACGCCGGGAACGTTACTGGAATGATGATCGGTGAAGTTGAGGACCAATGGGACATGATCGCCTTGGTCGAATATCCGTCACTCTCGGCCATGCAGAAAATGATGTCTTCGCCTGAATATCAGGCCATTGAAACCCATCGCAAAGCGGGGCTTTCTGGCCAATTAAATATCCGCACCAGTAAGATTGGACGTTAATATGAAGCCTATGAAGAACCGCATGACTGAGCTGCTCGGCGTCGAATATCCCATCATTCAAGCGCCAATGGGTTGGATTGCGCGGGCGCAACTGGCATCGGCAGTGTCGAACGCGGGTGGACTTGGTATCATCGAAACATCCTCAGGTGAGTTGGATGCAGTACGCGCCGAAATCATCAAGATGCGTGAACTTACCGATAAGCCCTTCGGTGTTAATATCGCACAAGCCTTTGTGCGTGATCCCGGGATCGTTGATTTTGTGGTCGACCAAGGCATCAAGTTTGTAACTACATCAGCGGGCGACCCCAACAAATATTGCGGACCATTAAAGGCGGCCGGCCTTACTGTGTTTCACGTCGTACCAACATTGGCAGGTGCGTTGAAAGCTATTGATGCTGGCGTTGATGGCCTAGTGGTTGAAGGCGGCGAAGGCGGAGGTTTCAAAAATCCGAAGGACGTTGCTTTAATGGTCCTGTTGCCTCTCATCCGGAGCAAATTGGATGTGCCAATTGTGGCCGCCGGCGGCATCGTCTGCGGACGGACAATGGCAGCTGCCTTCGCTCTTGGCGCTGAGGCGGTTCAAATGGGCACACGGATGGTAAGCGCTGCGGAATCACCCGTGCACCATAATTGGAAAGACGCCATCATCAACGCGAAGGAAACCGATACATTGTTCCTTAACCGTCATGGACCCGGACCGGCATTGCGCGCCTTGCGCACCGAGCGAACAACAAAGCTAGACGTTGAACCAACGGATAACATCATGGGCGAAATGCGCGGGGTACTTGATTTGTATTTCGGCGGTGACATGGAGGCTGCGATTGCGCTTTCCGGGCAAGTGGCCGGACGCATTGATGCGGTGAAACCCGCCAAGCAAATCATCGACGAAGTGATGGACGAATTTTATTCTGTCATGAATGATTTGCGACGCGACTATCTTTAGGATTTTGACTTGGACCCAGTCCTTGAAGAGTTTTTGAGCGATCCTGCCGCAGATGTTTCGGCGCTGCATGATGTTGCCCGGATAAAGGCCATATTGGAGCAATGTGGGCGTGATGGCCGTGCGATCAGCTATTCCGAGCTTTTGCTGAACCTTGGCTTCCGCTTCACACGGCCCAAAATGCGCGCGGTCTGTAAGACGCTGGACAAGATAGATCAGATCACCGCCGAAGAAGGTGCGCCTGCGCTCGCCGTGCTTGTGGTGCGTGAAGGTGACGGCTTACCGGGGCAGGGATGGTGGACAGGGCGAAGTGATTATCAAGGTGAATGGACAGGGCCGCAAGCGCATGCCCATATCCGCACGCTGCAGGATGATGTGTTCGCATATTGGCAAGACCAATCGCTTCGAATTTGAAACTCATCTGGGATCACGAAACTAATGCAACAGGCAGTAGACTTTTTGGACGAAAGCAAGGCGTTAAGCGCGCTGCTGACGCCGCTTTCCGAAGCAGAGTTCGAAGCGTCAACCCAGTTCAAGGGCTGGACCATCAACAACATCATCCGCCATCTGCATGTTTGGAACATAGCAGTCGACTTATCATTGCGTGACAAGGCAGCCTTTGGCGCGTTTGTAGCCGAGATGATGGCTGGTGTTCGCGGGGGAAAGCTGCCTGAGTTTGAGGTAAGCTATCTAGATGGTCTTTCGGGCCATGCATTACGAAACGCTTGGATAGAGCGCGCGAAAGCCACTGCCGCGGCATTTGCTGCCACAGATCCTAAGCTTCGTCTCAAATGGGTTGGTCCGGATATGAGCGCGCTAAGTTCAATCACTGCGCGGCTAATGGAAACATGGGCACATGGGCAGGCCGTTTACGATGCTCTTGGCGTGGAGCGGCAGGACACTGACCGGATTGGTAACATCGTACGCCTTGGCGTAAATACGTGGGGCTTCACATGGAAAAATCGCCGCCTCGAGCCACCGGGCGAGATGCCGAGAGTTCGCCTGTCCGCGCCATCGGGCGCTGTGTGGGAATATGGCGAGCCCTCCGAAAGTATTATGATTTCCGGTAGTGCGACAGAATTCTGCCAAGTCGTCACCCAATGTCGCAATATTGCCGACACTGCGCTTGAAGTCACAGGCGAAGTCGCGCATCAATGGATGGGTATTGCGCAATGTTTTGCGGGGCCACCACAGGACCCACCAGCAAAAGGTTCACGGCATCGCGCCGACAGGGGAGTTTGAATAGCATGAAGAAGGTCGTTTTTGTCTCATTAGGCGCAGTCTTTCTAGCCAGCACGCCCTTGGCCGCGCAGCCAAGCGACGTGGTTACGGTGATCCATGTCGGCAAACTACTAGACAAGCCAGGAACCCCGCCGCGCGGACCATCCACTGTAATTATTCGCAACGGCAAAATCGCTGAAGTTTTCTCTGGCCATCAGCAGGGACCAGCAGGCGCGACGATCATTGATCTGAAAGAGAAGTTTGTCCTCCCCGGGTTAATCGACAGCCATGTACATCTGGATAGCGACGCTGGCGGTAATGCAGCATTAATCGAGGGCTTAACCGACAGTCCGGCACGGGCTGCCTATTGCGCTGCGGGTAATGCGAAGAAGACGTTGATGGCTGGCTTCACGACGGTGCGCAATTTGGGCGACGGCACTGGCGCAACCCTTGCTTTACGCGATGCGGTTGCTGCAGGTGACCTTCCCGGCCCCCGGATTATCGATGCTGGCCGTTCGATCTCAACGACCAGCGGGCATATGGACGCAACGCTATCGGTCTCCGAAGACTTGCATGGCAGCATCGGTCAGGAAAATCTGTGTGATGGCGTTGAAAGCTGCCGTCAGGCGATACGCAAACAAGTCCGGCGTGGCGTGGACGTGATCAAGATTGCAACCACTGGCGGCGTAAATAGCCGCATTGGAGCTGGACTCGGGCGGCAGTTATTCGATGACGAGGTGAAGGCATTAGTTGATACCGCGCATCTTTACGGCAAGAAAATTGCTGTACACGCCCATGGTGACGACGGCGTCAACATCGCCTTAGCCGCGGGCGCGGACTCGATTGAGCACGGTACCATGATGACCGACGAGACCATCAAATTGTTCAAATCCTCAGGCGCCTATTATGTGCCTACTCTGTCTACCGTAAATGGCTATCTTGAGCGGTTGGCTGCTAACCCCAATGCCTACCCGCCCGACGTTCTTGCGAAAGTGCAATGGCGGATTGGTGTTACCGGTAAGAGCCTTGCCAAAGCCTATCCCGCCGGCGTAAAAATTGCATTTGGCACAGATGCCGGTGTGTCCAAACATGGCCGGAACGCAGACGAATTTGAATTGATGGTCAAACATGGCATGCCCGCCAGCGCGGCCATTCAGGCTGCGACAATCAATGCCGCGTCCTTATTGGGTGTTGAAAAAGACGTTGGCTCAATTGAACCCGGTAAAGCGGCCGATTTGATCGCAGTCGCAGGTGACCCCATAGCGGACATCACGACATTGAAATCTGTGCGTTTCGTTATGAAGGACGGGCGGGTTTTTAAGGCTGAATGATTATTCCCTTTTGCGGATCAGTCCGCCCTTGAAGCGTTTCCACAAAGACGCTTGCGGCGGCCTCTAATCCCGTATGGGTTTCAATGTCCACAACGCCATCGGCTGCGGTTAGGAAGCTTTTCCAACTGCGGCCGACAGCTTCGCCAAAGCCCTTGGGGCCAAGTTCCTGAATAGTTGCGACGGCGTGATCAGGGGCGAAGAACAGGATGGGCTTCGGTCCTGGCATCTCGCTGCCGCTTGCGCCAGCACTGTTGGGGCCTCTTGCATCAACATGGGTGGCACCGACCAAACAGCTATATTCTAGATGGTTGGCCAGCCTTTCGTGGATCGCCCGGAGTAAGCGCGAATTGCCGGCAAAATCGACGCATACCGAAGCGGTCTTGGGCAGGGTATCGACTGCATCATACGCGATGACTTCGTCGTACAGGCCAGTCCCGACGACAAACCCCACATTGCCTTTCGAGGTCAGACCAATACGCTTTATGCTAGGCGATAAATCCTTAGCGACGCTTGCAAGGCCCATGGCCGTTTTGGATGAAGCGCTAGTGATGAGAAGGGTTTCTGCGTTAAACCAGCTTTCTCGGCGCAGCATGGCTTCAATTAAGAAGCCGGTTTTGAATAAAGGCCCGAATAACATACGCTCTGCCTCTTTTTCGGCGTCATGTTCTGGGTCGGAAGCAAGGCGGCTATATTGGTTGTAGATGGGGCTCATGGGTTGACGGTGTGCGGCCATATCCGTGAAGCCGCCCATACTGATCTTGCCGGGTACGACATCAAGATGCGTTCCCATCGGTAAATAGCCATAGACCCGCTCGCCAACGGCAATTTCGGGGCAATGCGATTCTTCGACCATGGCATGACCCCACATTGGCACGACGCCAAAATCACCTGCTGCCGGAAAGAAGTTCCAATAGCCAAACATGTCACCGATGACGGCATAAGTGATGTTGTTTGCCGTGACCGAGAAGCTTTCAATCCGCAAACGAACGGCGCCGTCTGCGAGCGGCAACAATGCTGTGTCATGCACCTGTGTTTCGGTCAGCGCCTTTTTATTTACCCAGATCGTCGATGCCATATTTGCTTCTCCTCTGTCCGTCGGCATAACCGCCCTTCGTTGCGCATTCAATGAAAGACCATTTTCCTAATTGTTCACATTGATGTGAATATGCACTTTGACAATCACATCATGATGTGAAAATAACGAATCATGAGCATACAATTGATTACTAAACTTCGTAGCCTCGTCAACGACGGTGGCTTGTCACGGTCCGGCCTAGCCCGCGCTGCTGGCCTTCATGCCAACACTTTGCGCGACTTGGATGAGCCGGGCTGGAACCCGACCGCTGAAACCCTGCGTAAGTTGGAAAGCTATTTGTTCTCCAACGACGATACGCCCGCGCTCGTGCCGATTGAGGAAATCATTGAAGAGGCGCGCAATGGTCGTATGTATATCCTCGTCGATGATGAGGACCGGGAAAATGAGGGCGACCTGATCATTCCGGCGCAAATGGCAACGCCAGACGCGATCAATTTCATGGCAACGCATGGCCGTGGCCTCATCTGTCTTTCGATGACCAAGGCACGTTGTGAACAGCTTGGCCTGACGCCGATGGCGCGCGAGAACCGCGAAAGCATGCAAACAGCCTTCACAGTGTCCATAGAAGCCCGTGAGGGCGTCACGACGGGCATCAGTGCTGCAGACAGGGCACGGACCATTTCCGTCGCTGTGGACGCCTCTATGGGGCCTGACGACATTGTTTCGCCTGGTCATGTCTTCCCGCTGACGGCCCGCGATGGCGGCGTGCTGGTGCGCGCAGGACATACTGAAGCGGCTGTCGACATTAGCCGGCTTGCCGGTCTCAACCCGTCGGGCGTGATTTGTGAAATCATGAAAGACGATGGCACAATGGCGCGGATGGATGACCTCGTGGCCTTCGCCCGCATGCACAACCTCAAGATGGGTACAATCCGCGACCTGATCGCCTATCGCCGCAAGCATGACCATTTGGTCGAAAAGCGCGCGGAGATGAAGTTCAACAGCCGCTGGGGCGGTGACTGGACCGCCATGACCTTTTACAACAAGGCGACGGGTGATGAGACCATTGCTTTGGTAAAGGGCCGCATTGACTCTGAAAAACCGACATTGGTACGCATGCATACCATGTCGATGTTCGTTGATGTGTTTGGCGAAGAAAATGAGCGTTCTGGCCTGTTGTCACGTTCGATGGAGGCCATTGCCGCGGAAGGTGCTGGTGTGATCGTGGTCATTAACAAGCCGATGAAAGGCATTGTGTCTCGCTTCATGCAGTTGCGCGCCGAGGGCAAGCAAGCTGGTGCGCCAGAGATTGAGGAACTGCGCGACTATGGCGGCGGCGCACAAATCCTGACCGAGCTTGGCGTGCATGACATGATATTGCTGACCAACACGCACCACACGCTCGTCGGCCTTGAAGGCTATGGCCTTTCCATTGTAGGCGAACGGCCTATCCCCGGCACCGGAGGCGAGTAATGGCAAAATTCCTTATAGTTGAAGCACGGTTTTATGACCATCTGAACGACATGCTCGTAGCAGGTGCGAAGACAGCGTTGAAGGCCAAGGGGCATGAGGTTGAGGTTATCACTGTGCCCGGCGCGCTCGAAATTCCGGGCACCATATCGATGGCTGCAGAGGCGCAGATATATGACGGATTTGTCGCCATTGGCGTTGTTATTCGCGGGGAAACCTATCATTTTGAAATCGTTGCTGGTGAAAGCGCACGCGGTATCATGGCGTTGACGATGGACGGAATCGCCATCGGCAACGGCATATTGACCGTTGAAAACGAAGCACAAGCCATAGTACGCGCCGACCCTAAACAAAAGGACAAGGGCGGGGAGGCCGCCATTGCGGCGATGGCCTTGCTGGCGTTGCAAAGTAAATTTGGGTGACTAAAAATTGGTTTGCGTAATAAAGTTGCGCATTCCTTTTCTTGCTTTCCGCGCTATACATCTCTTAAGTTTGAAAACTTCGTCACCCTGAACGTGGTTCAGGGTCCATCGCGCCTATAAAGGCCGGGCTTGAGAGGAAAAATGGATGCTGAAACAAGTTCAGCATGACGGAGTGTCTGCATGAGCGCTCCCGTATTGCCAACGTCGATCAACACCGATTCCGAAGAGTATAAGGCGCGCAGTGCCCACAATCAGGCGCTTCGTGACGACCTTTGGACTAAAGTCGCCGAAGCTGCGTTAGGCGGTAATGAGAAGTCGCGTGAGCGCCATACTTCTCGTGGAAAATTGCTGCCGCGTGAGCGTGTCGAACGCCTGCTGGATAGCGGTTCGCCTTTCCTAGAAATCGGCCAGCTTGCAGCCTGCGACCTGTATGATAGCGAAATTCCGGGTGCAGGCCTAATCACGGGAATCGGCCGCGTTTCGGGGCGCCAGTGCATGATCGTCTGCAACGACGCGACCGTAAAAGGCGGCACTTATTATCCGATGACGGTCAAAAAGCATTTGCGGGCCCAAGAAATCGCCGAGGCGAACCACTTGCCGTGCATCTATCTTGTCGACAGCGGCGGCGCGAATTTGCCGCATCAGGACGAGGTGTTTCCTGACCGGGACCATTTCGGGCGCATCTTCTTCAACCAAGCAAATATGAGCGCCAAAGGCATCCCTCAAATCGCCTGTGTCATGGGAAGCTGCACCGCGGGAGGCGCTTATGTGCCCGCCATGTCAGACGAAAGCGTCATCGTTCGCAACCAAGGTACGATTTTCCTCGCTGGCCCGCCCTTGGTGAAGGCCGCAACGGGGGAAGAGATTAGCGCGGAGGATCTGGGCGGTGGCGACTTGCATGGCCGGAAGTCCGGTGTGGTCGATCATGTGGCCGAGAATGATGAGCATGCGTTGACTATTGTTAGGGATATCGTCAGCCATTTAGGGTCAACCCACAAACCGGACATCGATACCAAAGAACCACGCCCACCCAAATTTGATTCCGACGAATTGTACGGTGTCATCCCCGACGACGTCCGTGCGCCTTATGATGTCCACGAAGTCATCGCACGGCTGGTCGATGGCAGCGAGTTTCATGAGTTCAAGGCGCTGTACGGCACGACCTTGGTCTGCGGCTTTGCGCATATCTGGGGGATGCCCGTCGCGATCCTCGCGAATAACGGCGTATTGTTTAGCGAAAGCGCCGTCAAAGGCGCGCATTTTATTGAACTTGCCTGCCAACGGCGGATACCGCTCTTGTTCTTGCAGAATATCAGCGGCTTCATGGTTGGCGGCAAATATGAGGCGGAGGGCATTGCCAAGCATGGCGCAAAGCTCGTCACCGCCGTCGCCACCGCGAGCGTGCCAAAGATTACAGTCCTTATCGGCGGCAGCTTTGGCGCAGGGAATTACGGCATGTGCGGGCGCGCATATTCCCCACGCTTTCTATTCACTTGGCCCAATGCGCGGATTTCGGTGATGGGCGGCGAACAAGCCGCTTCCGTCCTCGCCACCGTCCACCGCGATGCGGAAAAATGGACGCCGGAGGAAGCCGAAGCCTTCAAGTCCCCAATCCGTCAGAAATATGAGGATGAAGGCAACCCTTATTACGCGACCTCGCGGCTTTGGGATGATGGCATAATCGACCCCGCACAAACCCGCGATGTGTTGGGCCTAGCCTTCGCCGCAGCACTCAATGCGCCAGTTGAGGAGGCGCCCCGCTTCGGGGTGTTCCGGATGTGAGTGAGCAGCAAGCACCTCCCCGAACCGGGGAGGGGGACCATCCGAAGGATGGTGGAGGGGTGCTATCCGCCTCATCGAACGCTTATGCCGTTGCAAAGCGCGAGCGTCGTTCCGGTAATCTGCCCGAGGTTCTTATTTGGCGCGAACTGCGCAAGCGTCCCGGCGGTTATAAATTTCGTCGTCAGCATCCGCTAAGCGACGTCGTCATTGATTTTGTTTGCCTTGAATGTCGGCTTGCTATTGAAATCGATGGCCAAGCACATGGAGTAGGTGACAGACCAGAGCGAGACGCACAGCGTGATACCTATCTTCAGTCACGCGGATTTCATTTATTACGCTTGCCTGCGGCTTATGTTCTGCAAAGCATTGAAGATGCCCTTGCGACTATTGTTGCCGCTTGCGTCGAACACCAACCCCTCCACCACCAGCCTTTGGCTGGCGGTTCCCCTCCCCGGTCCGGGGAGGTGTTTGAAAGATTGAGACCATGATCCAATCCCTCCTCATTGCCAATCGTGGTGAGATTGCTTGCCGGATTATCCGCACCGCGCGTGACATGGGTATACGCACAATAGCGGTTTATTCGGACGCGGATGCCCATGCATTGCATGTGCGCGAAGCCGATGCGGCGGTGCATATCGGGGCGTCTCCGGCGCGGGAGAGCTATCTCGCGGGGCATAAGATCATCGCTGCTGCCAAAGCCACGGGTGCAGATGCGATCCATCCGGGCTATGGCTTCCTGTCTGAAAATGCGGAATTCGCGCAAGCGGTGATTGACGCAGGGCTGATCTGGGTTGGGCCGCGCCCCGCCAGCATCACTGCCATGGGTCTGAAGGACGCCGCCAAAAAATTGATGGCCGAAGCGGGCGTGCCCGTCACCCCAGGCTATATGGGGGATAACCAAGACCCAGATTTCCTCGCCGAGCGCGCCACCGAAATTGGCTATCCCGTGCTGATCAAGGCGGTCGCTGGCGGCGGCGGGAAGGGGATGCGCAAGGTCGACGAGGCGGGTGACTTCATCGACGCGCTTGCTTCGTGCCAGCGGGAGGCCAGCGCATCATTCGGTAACGCGCATGTGTTGATCGAGAAATATATTCAGCGCCCGCGCCATATTGAGGTGCAGGTGTTTGGCGACACCCATGGCAACATAGTCCATTTGTTCGAACGCGATTGTTCGCTGCAACGCCGTCATCAAAAGGTAATTGAAGAAGCCCCCGCGCCGGGCATGACGCCGTATACCCGCGAGCTGATTTGTGGCGCTGCTGTCCGCGCAGCAAAGGCGGTAAATTATGTCGGCGCAGGCACGATTGAATTCATCGCCGATTCTTCCAAGGGTTTCATCGACCCAGACCTCGTCTGGTTTATGGAAATGAACACGCGTTTGCAGGTGGAGCATCCTGTGACGGAGGAAATCACGGGCGTTGACCTTGTTGAATGGCAATTGCGCGTCGCTAGCGGAGAGCCGCTTCCGCTTCGGCAGGACGAGTTATCCATTGATGGTCATGCCATCGAAGCGAGACTCTATGCCGAAGACCCGGCGAAAGGCTTCTTGCCGAGCGTTGGCAGACTCGAATTTTTCGAGCTCGATGGCAGTGTCCGTATCGACAGTGGCGTGTGCCAAGGATCCGAGGTGTCGCCGTTTTACGACCCGATGATTGCCAAAATGATAGCCCATGATTTGGACCGCGCAGGCGCGATACGGTCGCTGGCATGGGCTTTGAACGATAGTAAAATTTGGCCGGTTAAAAACAATGCCGCGTTTCTTATCAACGCGCTTGAACATCCTGATTTTGCCTCGGGCAATATCGATACCGGCCTTCTGCAGCGCGCGGGCGATGCGTTGATTCCCGACGAGGCCCCCGACACATATTATTTGGCGCGGAGCGCAGAACAATATACCAATCAGGCAGTTGCGGGCTTCCGCCTTAACCGGGATCGCAATCATAAGGCTGTCTTGTCGGTCGACGGCATTGCGACAATAGTCGAAATTCCGATACTTGCGTATGTCGATCCAAGGCCGTTCGTTTTTAGCCAAGACCCGCCAAAGGGCTTCTTCCAGACTGGGAACGGTCAGACTTGGTGGGTGGAACCTTATCGCTATGCAGGCGGTACCCATGCATCGGCTTATGATGGCGACATCCTGTCGCCCATGCCGGGCCGGATCATCGCGGTTGATGTCGCTGTGGGTGATCGCGTGACCAAGGGCCAAAAACTCGTCACGCTTGAGGCGATGAAGATGGAACATAGCCTCACAGCGCCGTTTGATGGCGTGGTGGCTGAGTTGAATGCGGAGACGGGTGCACAGGTGCAGGTTGAGGCGTTGTTGGTGCGGATAGAGGTGGTGGAGTGACTGAGATACTGAAGCAACAGCTCCACCACCAGCCTTTGGCTGGCGGTCCCCCTCCCCGTTCCGGGGAGGTATTGGTGATGATGGACAAAAGGCAACAATAATGGCAGGCAAATATTTCAACGAATGGCACATTGGCGATAGCATCGCCCACGAAATCCGTCGCACGGTGACGGAGACAGACAATCTGCTGTTCTCGGTCATGACGCATAACCCGCAACCGCTGCACATTGATGCGGAGGCAGCCAAGGCCAGTGAGTTTGGGCAAATTCTCGTAAACGGCACCTTCACTTTTGCGTTGATGGTGGGGCTATCGGTGGGGGATACGACGCTTGGCACGTTGGTAGCCAATCTGGGCTATGATAAATTGGTAATGCCCAAGCCCGTGTTCATCGGTGATACCCTGCGCGCGGAAACCGAAGTCATTGCGCTTAAGGAGAGCAAATCACGACCTGATGCGGGGGTGGTGACGTTCCTGCACCGATGCCTCAATCAACGTGATGAACTTGTTTGCCAAACGGAACGGGCCGCGTTGCTGAAAAAGGCATAGATTGCCATAACCTCCGGTGCAGGGCATAATGCCCGCATGAAACTGCGTTCCCTCCTTTTCGTCCCGGGTGACCGGCCTGACCGCTTTGCCAAGGCCGCCGCCAGCGGGGCTGATGCGATTATTATCGACCTTGAAGACTCAGTCGGGTTAGACCGCAAAATTGTCGCGCGCGAAGCGGCGGCGGAGTATCTTTCCGGCGATCGGCCGGTGCCGGTGTTTGTCCGCGTCAACCCGCAGGATAGCCATCTAACGCATGACGACCTTGCTTCGGTGTTGCCTTATATGCCCGATGCTATTGTCTTGCCAAAGACAGAGGGCGCGCGCTCAATCAATTGGCTACGCGCCGAAGCAGCGGCAGTTGCGGACAGTCAGGACGGCGAGGCACCGCCGATCTTGCCAATCGCGACCGAAACGCCAGGTGCGGTGTTCGACCTCGGGACCTTGCGTGAGGTTGCACATTATCTGGCTGGTGTTAGCTGGGGCGCAGAGGATTTGCCTGCCTCGGTTGGTGCAGTGACCGCGCGTGAGGTAGACGGCAGCTATACGGCACCATTTGAAATGGTCCGGTCGCTCACGCTTTTTGCAGCGCATGCCGCCGGCGTTGCGGCGATTGATACGGTGTTTCCGTACATCAGTGATCAGGATGGTCTTGCCGCGTATGTTGGCCGTGCGGCGCGCGATGGTTTCACCGGCATGCTTGCCATTCATCCGTCGCAGGTGGCGGTAATAAACGCGGGCTTTACGCCTTCGTCAGCGCAGCTTGCGCATGCCCAGTCCATCGTTGATGTGTTCGCGGCCAATCCGGGCGCAGGCGTGTTGCAACTGGACGGCAAAATGATCGACGCGCCGCATTTGAAAGCGGCGCTGTCGATCCTCTCAAGGGCTTAGGCCGCTAGTTTCCGCAACACATAGTGCAGAATGCCACCGTTCATGAAATATTCGACTTCGTTCGCGGTGTCGATGCGGCAGAGCGTGTCGAAATTGAACGTTGAGCCGTCCTTGCGGGTGACCATAACGGTTACCGTCTGGCGTGGCTGAAGCTTTCCGACGCTGGTGATTGTGAAGCTATCATCCGCGGTCAGGCCCAAGGTCGTCCGGCTTTCGCCGTCCATGAATTGCAGTGGCAACACGCCCATGCCGACCAAGTTTGAACGGTGGATGCGTTCGAAGCTTTCGACGATAACGGCGCGGACGCCGAGCAGGTTGGTGCCCTTTGCCGCCCAATCGCGCGAAGAGCCGGTGCCATATTCCTTTCCAGCGATGACCACCAAGGGCGTGCCGTCGGCTTTATGCTTCATGGCGGCATCGTAAATGGGCATGACTTCGCCTTGGTAGCTGCTCATGCCGCCTTCGATGCCGGGGACCATTTCGTTCTTGATGCGGATATTGGCGAAGGTGCCGCGCATCATGACTTCATGGTGGCCGCGGCGCGCGCCGTAGCTGTTAAAGTCTGCCTTGCTGACTTGGTGTTCCATAAGGAATTTACCAGCAGGGCTGTCGGCCTTGATGCTTCCAGCAGGCGAGATATGGTCGGTGGTAATGGAATCGCCCAAGATCGCCAGCGGCTTTGCCTCGATGATGTCCATCACCGGCGCGGGCGTCATGCTCATCCCTTCAAAATACGGCGGATTGGCGACATAGGTCGATCCGGCGCGCCATGTGTAGGTGTCCGAACCTTCGACTTGAATCTTCTGCCAATGCGCATCGCCTTCATAGACCTTGGCATAACGTGCGGTGAACATCGAACGGTCGATGTTTGCGGTCATGACATCATGCACCTCTTGGTTAGTTGGCCAGATATCGCGCAAATAGACGTCTGAACCGTCGGTCGCTTGGCCAATCGGCGTCGTTGTGAAGTCTTCGGTCACAGTGCCCTTGAGCGCGTAGGCGACCACCAAAGGCGGTGAGGCCAAGAAGTTGGCGCGGACATCAGGGGACACGCGGCCTTCAAAGTTGCGGTTGCCCGAAATGACCGAGGCGGCAACAATGTCATGGCCGTTAATCGCTGCCGAAATAGGCTCCGCCAATGGACCGGAGTTACCGATGCAGGTGGTGCAGCCATAGCCGACCAAGTTAAAGCCGACCGCGTCCAGATCGGCCGTCAATCCGGCACGATCGAGATAATCGGTCACAACTTGGCTTCCAGGCGCGAGTGAGGTTTTTACCCATGGCTTCGGACGCAAGCCAAAGGCATTGGCCTTACGCGCCACCAATCCGGCGGCGACCAATACGCTTGGGTTTGATGTGTTAGTGCAGCTGGTGATTGCCGCAATCACGACATCGCCATCGCCAATATCATGTGTCTTGCCCTCAACCGCGACGCGCTTGGCGCTGGCATGCTTGTAAACGTTGATCAGATCGTCGTTGAACACATTGTCGACTTGCGTGAGGACAACCTTGTCCTGCGGGCGCTTAGGGCCGGCAAGCGACGGAACAACGCTGCCCATATCCAATTCCAGCGTGTCAGTGAAAATCGGGTCGGCCATATCGGCATAGGCCCATAGGCCCTGTTCCTTGGCATAGGCCTCGACCAGTGCAATCTGGTCCTCATCACGGCCGGTCAGGCGCAGATATTCGATGGTCTTTTCATCAATGCCAAAGAAGCCACAGGTTGCGCCATATTCGGGCGCCATATTTGCCAAGGTTGCACGGTCGGCAAGGCTAAGCGATGCAAGGCCAGGGCCATAATATTCGACAAAGCGGCCAACCACGCCCTTGGCGCGCAGCATTTGCGTTGCGGTCAACACTAGGTCCGTCGCGGTCACGCCCTCGGCCAACGCGCCGGTCAGCTTGAAACCAACAACTTCGGGGATCAGCATGGACACTGGCTGGCCAAGCATCGCGGCCTCAGCCTCAATCCCGCCAACGCCCCAGCCAAGGACGCCAAGGCCGTTAATCATCGTCGTGTGGCTGTCTGTACCCACGCAGGTGTCGGGATACGCAATGGTCGCGCCGTCAGCGCCTGCGCTTGTCCAAACGGCCTGCGCAATATGCTCCAGATTAACCTGATGGCAAATGCCGGTGCCGGGAGGGACAGCCTTGAAATTGTTGAGCGACTTGGAACCCCATTTCAGGAAGTCATAACGTTCCGCATTGCGTTGATATTCGATTTCAACATTCTGCTCCGCCGCCTTAGGGTGGCCGAATTCATCGACCATGACGCTATGGTCGATAACCAGATGCACAGGCACGAGCGGATTAATCTTCGATGGGTCCGCCTTCAACGCGGTCATCGCATCGCGCATGGCGGCCAGATCAACCACGCATGGCACGCCGGTGAAATCCTGCAACAACACGCGGGCAGGGCGATATTGAATTTCGCGATCCGACTTGGCGTCCTTCTGCCAATCGATCAACGCCTGCACATCCTCCACCGAAACGGTAAAGCCGCCATCTTCAAAACGGAGCAGGTTTTCGAGCAATACCTTCATCGAAAAAGGCAGGCGCGATACATCGCCCAATTTCTCCGAGACTTTTTTGATCGAGAAATAATCCACCGTCTTGCCGCCAGCGGTCAAGGTGGAACGGGTTTGCAGGCTGTCTAATCCGATTGCGGTCATGTTTTCATAATCCCTTAAAATTTGGGCTTTTGGCCGGATGGGGAAGACGACACGGTAGGCGCTTGCTGCAACCCATGAAACGCGCGTCAAACCAGCGTAAAAGCGGGAGATTCGTTTGCTGGCCGCGCCTTAGCGCTTATGGAGTAGGCGTGCAAGGTGGGGCGGGGTAAAATTGCTGGTCAGGGAAGGGGGGCGTGATGAAGGATAAAGCGAAGTGGGAAACGAATTAAGACCCTGAAACAAGTTCAAGGTGACGCGATGTGTGTGGCTGGGGCGACTGTCGTTTCCGATAAAAATCGCACAAAACAAACGTCTTACTACATTCCAGATAGTTACAAATCGCGTCCTAACCCATCAAAGGCGTATTTATGCCGCGCGGGTGCGTCCCGCGATTAGCCGTGGCGTAAGGCGTCGGTGACTTCATCGAGGCTGCCGCACACGCGGAGCAATTGATCCTTTCCAAATACGATCAAGCATTCATCCTGCGCATTGTCGGCGGCGCGGACAAATTGAACAATTTCGGGATTGACCGAGATTTTTTGGCCACGCGCGTCAGTCATAGTGACAAAGGGGATCATGCATTTTCCTTAGAACATTTTATGGCGCGGCTGGGCGTCGTGCGCGCGAAGATGAAGTGCCTATCATGTTTCCTGTGCGTCGGCGAGGCGTGATGGATTTCGTTCCGTCGTGTTTAGGCTGACGCCTGCCCGTTTCCTTTGGCTGGCTTTTAACATTCACCGCCGCTACAGCGCGGATATGAACCCCATCATCCTTGTCATGTCGGGTGGAGCCATGGGCGCAGGCTTGCGTTATGGCCTGTCTCGCGCCTTGCCGGTCGGCGCGGCTGGTTGGCCGTGGCCGACCTTTGCCGCAAATGTCGTTGGCGGGCTGTGCATGGGCATATTGGCATTATGGCTGCTGCGTGGGGACAATGCGGCGGAACCGTTGCGTCTGTTTCTGGGTGTCGGCGTTTTGGGCGGGTTTACGACCTTCAGCGCCTTCTCATTGGAAATGGCGCAGATGGTGCAACGCGGGCAGATGGGCCTAGCGGCCCTATATGCGCTGGCGTCGGTGTTATTGGCGCTTGGCGCAGTGTTCGCTGGGATGGCGATAGCAAAGGCAATTTGGGCATGAGTAAGCAAGACGAAAAAGGCATACGGCAATTTGTCGTGGCCCCCGATGATGATGGCATACGGTTGGACCGTTGGTTCAAGCGGCATTTGCCCGACGCGTCGTTCAACATCGTGTCGCGCTGGGCGCGCACGGGGCAATTGCGCGTCGATGGCAAGCGGGCCACACCGGGTGTTCGGTTGCTGGCGGGCCAGACATTGCGCGTTCCGCCTGCGGACAGTTCTGCGTCCTCCAGCGCGCGGCCGGTGCGTAAGCGCCGTGACCTGACCGAAGACGAAATGGAATTCGCGCTGAGCATGGTCATCCACAAGGATGATGCCGCCTTGGTGATCAACAAGCCGGCAGGGTTGGCGACACAGGGCGGAACCAAGACCGAGAACCATGTCGATGGCCTGCTGGATGCCTTGGGCTTTGAGCTTGATAGCCGGCCAAAGCTTGTCCACCGATTGGACAAGGATACATCGGGCGCGTTGCTTTTGGCGCGGACATCGCGTTCGGCGGGGCATTTTGCTAAGGCATTTTCATCGCGCACCGCGCGCAAGGTATATTGGGCTTTGGTCGTGGGCGTGCCGGACATTGCCGATGGCTTCATTGACCTGCCCATTGGCAAGCAACCGGGCAGCGGCGGCGAAAAAATGCATGTCGATGAAAAAGACGGGCAATCCGCGCGCACCCGCTATCGTATTGTTGAACGCGCGGGCAACGCAACTGCATGGGTCGAATTGCAACCTTATACAGGCCGCACCCATCAGTTGCGTGTGCATATGGCGGCGATTGGCCACCCGATTGTCGGCGACGGCAAATATGGCGGCAAGGAAGCGTTTCTAACGGGCACGATCAGCCGTAAAATGCATCTCCACGCCCGCCGCATCCGCATTGACCACCCTTCGGGCCATCAAATTGATGTCCGCGCCGATTTGCCACCGCATATGGCGGCCAGCTTTGACGATTTGGGCTTCGACATTGAAATGGGCGATGCCTTAGTGCTCGACGCACCCAAATTCAGCGAAACCGCCGAAGGCAAGAAACGCGTTGCGGCCAATATCGCCAAGTCTGCGCGCAAAGAACGCAAGGGTGAACGCCGCTCGCGTGGTTCGGTGGCCGACAAGCCCAAGGATAATAAACGCAGCCAAATGGCCGCTGGCAAGAAAATCGCGGCGAAAAAGCCTGTGATCAAGAAAGCCGTCGCTGGAAAAGCGCCAGCAAAGAGGGCACCTGTGAAGAAGAAGGCTGCACCAAGGACCAATGCTTAATGCACCCGAACGCCGCCTTTGCTTGGGAAGATCTTGACGCGCTGCGCGCTTTTGCGCAGGATATAGGGTTTGGCACGATTTTTTTGGCGACCCCGGAGGGGCCGCGCGTTGCCCATCTGCCCTTCGTTTTTTTGGCAGAAAACCGCATTGGTTTTCATATCGCGCGCAACAACGCGATGACCCAATATCTGGATGGCGCGGAAGCCTTGTTTGTTGTCAACGGTCCGGACGGGTATATCAGCCCGGATTGGTATGGCATGGATAATCAAGTGCCCACTTGGAACTATTGCGCAGCAGAGATGCAGGGCAATATGCGCCAAATGGACGCAGCTGAGCTGATCGCCCAATCCGATGCGCTGAGCCTATTTCAGGAAACGAAATTGGCGCCAAAGCCGCTTTGGGATCGGTCGAAAATGGCCGATGGTTATTTTGAAAAGATGCTTCGGGGCATATTGGGCTTTCATATGGACATCACCGCGTGGCGCGGCACGCGCAAATTAGGACAAAATAAACCCGACGCCGCACGCAATGCCGCTGCCGACGGGGCCGCGCAAGCGGGCAAGCCCGATATTGCTGATGTGATGCGCCATCTGCCGTGACGGTGAAGCTTGCCATATTTGATTGCGACGGGACTTTGGTCGACAGTCAGGCCAATATTTGCATGGCGATGGAGCATGCGTTTGAAGGCGCGGGGCATCCGCCACCGCTGCGGCACGATATACGGCGCGTGGTTGGACTGTCTTTGGTGGAATCGATGCGGGTGTTGTTGCCCCATGCCGATGCCAAAACCCATGATGATTTGGCCGAACAGTATCGCGCGGCGTTCCTGACATTGCGCAACAATGGCCTCGTCGACGAACCGCTTTATGACGGTATAGCGGCCTTATTGTCGGAATTGGACGAAGACGGGTGGATGTTGGGCGTGGCTACAGGCAAGTCAGATCGCGGGCTGATCCGCTGTTTGGACCATCATGCGATTAAGGGCCTGTTTGTGACGCTGCAAACCGCCGACAGCCATCCGTCCAAACCGCACCCGTCAATGGTGTATCAGGCCTTGGCCGATGCCGACGCGGACGCATGCAATGCGGTGGTTATTGGTGATACGGTGTATGACATTCATATGGGCCGCGCCGCCGGAACGCGAACGGTGGGCGTAAATTGGGGCTATCACAAAGTTGCAGAGTTGCGCGAAGCAGGCGCGGACTATATCGCCGAAAGCATGGATGATCTGAAGGCCTATCTAAAGGATTTTGCATGACGCCAATGGACGACAAGGCCCGCGCAGAAATGCAGGCACAATATCGCTTTTTGGTCATTAACCTTTGCCGGATCACAGGCGCCGTCTTATTGGTGGTGGGCCTTGCCGCCATTGCGCGGGAGGCGTTTGGTATCCCCAAGGCGGCGGGGTATGTGTTGTTTCTGCTTGGTATGCTCGACTTTCTCCTTGTACCTGTATTCCTTTCCAAAAGATGGAAAAGTAAGCCGGATCAATGAGGCGGTTTTGGAAAGAGGTTACGCTTGAGCCCACGCCATTGGGCCAAGCTGTCCGGCTCGATGGGCGTCCGGTAAAGACACCCACGGGTAATGCGCTTGCGCTGCCGACGCAGAAAATGGCGGACGCAGTCGTGGCCGAGTGGGAGGCGGTGGAAAAAACGCTTAACCCGATATTGATGCCCGTGACGGGCTTTGCCAATGCCGCCATTGACCGGATTGCGCCGGATCATGCGGGCTTTGCCGCCGCCATTGCCGCTTATGGTGAGACAGACCTTTTTTGTTATCGCGCGGCGGCTGGTGAAGCTTTGGCCGACCGGCAGGCACAGATTTGGGACCCTTGGCTGCATTGGGCGCAGGGTCGATATGACATTAGCTTTGTGATTGTCGAAGGCATCATGCACCAGCTGCAACCCGTCGCAACGCTGGAGATATTGCGCGGCGTGGTCGCTAGACGCGGAGCATTTGAGCTGGCGGCGATGGCGAAGCTTGCGCATTTGTCGGGGTCGCTCGTTGCCACCTTGGCGGTGATTGAGCGCGCAGGCACGCCCGAAGATATTTGGAACGCCGCCTGCCTCGATGAATATTGGCAGGAAGAGTTATGGGGCGCCGACCATTGGGCGCAGAAAAACCGCAGTGACCGCGAAGGCGAATTTATGGCGGCCGCACGCTTTCTTGACCTGCTGACGTCCGGAACATAGGTGAATACCCATCTCACGGGGGTTTTGTGCAGCGTGTAATCGCGCGGTGCATTTAAGGAAAAAGCCATGACCGATAGCGCAACTTTCACCCTACGCCCCATTCCCAAGGCTGCCTTTATCGCGGGCTATGCCGGATTATTGCCGCAGGTCATTGCCGCCATTATGGTGCTATCGGGTTCCGATTATCAATGGACTGGCCTTGCCTTGGCGTATGGCTATGCCGCCTTTATTTTCAGCTTTATCGGCGGCATGTGGTGGGCGCTTGGCATGACCACGCGCACAGATGATGCGTCCGCCAATGGCATTTTCGCGCTGGCCGTTGCGCCCAGCTTGCTGGCGCTGGCTACCTATGTGCCGTGGATTTTGGGTTGGGAATGGCCCGGCCCGTCGTTGGCGTGGCTTGGGTTTTTCCTGCTGCTATCGCCCTTGGGGGATCGCTGGCTGGGTGCACGTTGTGCCTTGCCTATGGGCTGGATGCAGCTGCGCTGGCATTTGTCGCTTGGGCTGGGCGGATTGACCCTGTTGCTGGCTGGGTTGGCTTAAGACGCGGCGAGATCGCGTACGAAGCCGATAAGGCCCTTTTGCCGCCGCCTTTTCATGCGTTCGGCGGCGAGTATCTGCCGTACTTTTTCAAAACAGGCCTGCACATCATCGTTGATGAGCACATAATCATAGCCATCCCAATGCCCGATTTCGGCCTTTGCGCGGCTCATGCGATCGGAAATGACGGATTCGCTGTCCTGCGCGCGGCTGAATAATCGGCGCTCCAGTTCTTCGATAGATGGTGGCAAGATGAACACGCGGACGACATCCGGTCCGGCCTCTTGATATAATTGCTGCGCGCCTTGCCAATCGATGTCGAACAGAACATCGCAACCTGCCGCAAGCTTTTCCTCCACAGGGCCTTTGGGCGTGCCATAACGGTTGCCAAAGACATGCGCCCATTCCAGAAATTCCCCGTCTGCTGCCATTTGTTTGAATGTTGCGACATCCGTGAAATGATAATGCACACCTTCAATCTCGCCGGGGCGGGGAGGGCGGGTGGTGTAGGAGACCGATAAAGCGATTTTGTCATCCGCATCCAAAAGCATACGCGAAAGCGTGGATTTGCCAGCACCGGAGGGCGACGAAAGGACGAGCAGAAGGCCGCGGCGTTCCAATTCATACGGCTTGTGTGGGTCTTTATGGGCCATAGCCGCTACTGCGCGAAAGGGCAGGGCGGCGTCAAGAGGGAAGCGCAGTCCGTGGACGGCAAAAGCGGGTTAGGCGTCCTTACGCTCTTTGCGTTTGTCATAAATAGTTTTGGCTGCAATTGCGCCGCCGACCAGCAATAAGCCTGGAATGGAACGCGTCGCTATCCGCGTGGCCAGCAGACCAATGCCCGCGCCCAGCAAGCCATGACCCTGCTTGCGACCGATGGTTTCGCCGATAACGGCCCCTGCGATGGATTTTAACATGAGATGTTTCCCGTTAAACGTGACGACATGACATGCCTTAAACCATGTCTTCTGCTCGAACATGGGTATCGAAAGTGGCTGCGTCAACCAGACCGGATGCCAATGCGGCTTCGCGCAGCGTCGTTCCGTCGCGATGTGCCTGTTTCGCGATTTTCGCGGCATTGTCGTAACCAATGATGGGGGCAAGTGCGGTGACGAGCATGAGCGAGCGATCGAGCAAGTCCGCGATACGCGCGCGGTCGGGTTCAAGGCCAGCGACGCAGTTGGTGGCGAAGCTGTCCATGCCAATGGTCAACAGTTCAATCGAACGTAGGACATTTGCGCCGATCAATGGCTTAAACACATTCAACTGCAAATGCCCCTGCAGTCCGCCAATCGTCACCGCCTGATGATTGCCGATAACTTGTGCGGCCACCATCGTCAGCATTTCGCATTGCGTCGGGTTGACCTTGCCGGGCATGATCGAGCTGCCCGGTTCATTTTCGGGCAGAATGAGCTCGCCAAGTCCGGAGCGCGGGCCGGACCCCAACAAGCGGATGTCATTGGCGATCTTGGTCAGCGAGACTGCGAGCGTATTGAATATGGCGGACATTTCGACCAACGTGTCGTGCGACGCCAAAGCCTCGAATTTGTTCGGCGCGCTGACCCATGGTACGCCTCCAGTCAATGCGGACAACTCCGTGCAGAAATCTGTACCGAAATCCTGCGGCGCGTTTAGGCCAGTACCAACTGCAGTCCCACCTTGTGCCAGCCGCGAAAGCCGGGGCCATATGCCAATAATCCGGTCGGCGCTGTCACCGAGCATGGCGACATAGGCCGAAAACTCCTGCCCCAATGTCAACGGCGTGGCATCTTGCAGATGCGTGCGTCCGATCTTGACGATATGGGCCCAATTTTCGCTATGCACCGCAAAAGCTGCTGCCAGCCCTCTTACGGCCTTTAATAATTGATCGCGTGCCGCCATGGCAATGGCCACATGCATCGCCGTTGGAAAGCTGTCATTCGACGACTGCGACATATTCACATGATCGTTGGGATGCACTGGCGATTTGCCGCCCCGCCTCCCCGTCAGCATTTCATTCGCGCGTCCGGCAATCACCTCGTTTACATTCATGTTCGACTGCGTGCCGCTGCCGGTTTGCCAGATGGTCAGCGGGAATTGATTGTCATGCTCGCCAGCGACGACTTCTGCTGCCGCCGCTTCGATGGCGTCAGCCAGCGCCGAGTCTAGTCCATGCTTACGGTTAACCCGCGAGGCGGCCTGCTTTACCAATGCTAAAGCGTAGATAATACCCATCGGCATGCGTTCATGCGCGGGGAAGGGGAAGTTGGCGATGCTCCGCTGCGTCTGCGCGCCCCAATAGGCATCTGCAGGGACATCGATTGGTCCAAAACTGTCAGTTTCCGTGCGGGCTTGCCCCGTCACTTTTTCCGTCCGAAGTCCACACTGACGACGTTGGAACCATCTTCGATGACGACGGAGGGGCCGTCATTACCGGCTTCTTCATGCTGTTTAGACGCGCTTTCGCCCGCGTCCACATGGAATTGCAGCGCGAAGTCCACCGCTGGGTCCACAAAGGCCGTGATCGCGGAATAAGGGATGAAAAGATGCGATGGGATTTGATTGAAAGACAGGCCAACTTCGAAATGTTCGGCTTCCACCTTCAGGTCCCAATATTTGTGCTGGAGCACAATGGTCATTTCGTCAGGGAAGCGTTCATGCAGATGTTGCGGAATAGAAACGCCGGGGGCTTGCGTCTTGAAAGTAATGTAGAAATGATGTTCGCCCGGTAGGCCATCGCGCGCAACATTGCCGAGCACACGGCCCACCACGGCGCGCAATGCCTCTTGCACAACGTCATCATAAGGAATCAGGCTATCAACATGCTCTTCGGTCATCGCCACTAGGTGGACCGCTGGGAGCCCGAAATCAAGACGCTTATTGCCGTAAGCCAACTTGCCAAATGCGCGCATACGGCTATATCGGCGGCCATGCGTACAGGCTCTATCAGTCGCAAGACGAACGAAACGTCCATTGATGTTGAGGTCAACCTCGACGGCAGTGGTGTATATGACGTGTCCACAGGCATTGGCTTTTTGGACCATATGTTGGAGCAATTGTCGCGGCATTCGCTCATCGATTTGAAGGTCAAGGCGATAGGCGATCTGCATATCGACCAGCATCACACCACCGAAGATACCGGTATCGCTATTGGCGAGGCGGTGTTGCAGGCTTTGGGCGATAAGCGCGGCATTACCCGTTATGGCACGGCCTATGCGCCGATGGACGAAACCCTGACGCGGTGCGCGCTCGACATTTCGGGCCGTCCGTATTTTGTGTGGAAAGTATCGCTTGGCATGCCGCGGCTTGGCGAATGGGACACGGAGCTGATCGAACATTGGTTCCACAGCTTCGCTACCAGCGCGGGCATCACATTGCATGTCGAAAATCTATATGGTTCGAACAACCATCATATTGTTGAGAGCTGTTATAAGGCTTTGGCCCGCGCCCTGCGGCAAGCGATTGAGATCGATCCGCGCAAGGCGGATGCTATTCCATCTACCAAAGGCACTTTGTAGGTCGTGTCACTTGCGCTGATTGATTATGGCGCGGGCAATCTGCATTCGGTGCATAATGCGTTGAAGGCGGCTGGTGCGAGAGACATTCGCGTGACCGCTGATCCAGATATTGTGGCCAAGGCCGGGCGTATTGTTCTGCCCGGCGTCGGCGCCTTTGCCCATTGTATGGAGGCTTTGTCCGCCATTGACGGCATGATCGATGCGATGGAACAGCGCGTTCGGGGTGAAGCCACACCATTTTTGGGCATTTGTGTTGGTATGCAATTGCTCGCCGATGAAGGCGTTGAACATGGCAGCACGCGCGGGCTGGGTTGGATTGGCGGCACTGTGCGCGCGATTGCGCCAGCGCCTGACCTTAAAATCCCGCATATGGGCTGGAATGATGTTGTGCCCCATGACCGCGCGCCGTTGATAGAGCGCGGCGAAGCTTATTTCCTCCATGGCTATCACTTCGATGCCGCAAATGAGGTGGATGTGCTTGCGACCACTGACCATGGTGGTCCACTCGTTGCGGCGGTTGGCCACGACAATATCATGGGTGTGCAATTTCACCCCGAAAAGAGCCAGACTTATGGCATCAATTTTCTGAAACGCTTTTTGGAGTGGATGCCGTGATTGTCTTCCCTGCGATTGACCTAAAGGGTGGCGAAGTTGTCCGCTTGGCCGAAGGCGATATGAACCGCGCGACGGTCTATGCCGATGACCCAGCGGCGCAGGCGATGCTGTTTGCCGAACAAGGCGCGCAATTTCTACATGTGGTCGACCTCGACGGTGCATTCGCCGGACGGCCAGAAAATGCCGAAGCGGTGGAAGGGATTATCGAAAATTTCCCCGGCTATATCCAATTGGGCGGCGGCATTCGCAATACGCAGACAGCGGAGCGCTGGTTCGACATGGGTGTGGCGCGGCTGGTCATTGGTACAGCGGCGCTGAAAGACCCAAATTTTGTGAAGGATATGGCGCGCGAATTTACAGATGGCATTGTCGTTGCCGTTGACGCGCGCGATGGATTTGTTGCCACCGAAGGCTGGGCGGAGAAATCCGACATGCCGGTCATTGATCTGGCGCGCCGGTTTGAGGATGCGGGCGTTGCCTCGATCCTGTTCACCGATGTTGGTCGCGACGGGATGCTGACCGGATGCAATATCGACGCAACGGTTGATTTGGCGCGGCGGGTGCATATTCCGGTGATCGCCAGCGGCGGGGTGAAGGGGATAGACGATATCCATATGCTTGCGCGCCATGCCAAAGACGGCATTGAAGGCGTCATCACGGGCCGTGCGATTTATGATGGGCGGCTGGATCTCGCAACGGCGATCAAAGCGGCGGAACGCGCGTGACCGTTCGCGTCCGCGTTATTCCCTGTCTCGACGTCTCCAATGGCCGTGTGGTCAAGGGTGTCAATTTCGTAGACCTACGCGATGCAGGCGACCCGGTGGAGCAAGCGCAAGCTTATGATGCTGCCGGTGCCGATGAGCTATGCTTCTTGGACATCGGCGCAAGCCATGAGGGACGCGGCACCATTATTGACGTCGTGCGGCGCACGGCGGAGGTATGCTTCATGCCGCTGACCGTGGGCGGCGGCGTGCGCAGCGCAGAGGATGCGCGGGCGTTATTGCTGGCGGGCGCAGATAAGGTCGCGGTTAACAGTGCAGCTGTGGCGCGGCCAGAGCTTGTGGCCGACATCGCCGCGCGTTTCGGCAGTCAGTGCGTGGTGGCATCCGTGGATGCGCGGCGAACGCGCAACGGATGGGAAATCTTCACCCATGGTGGCCGCAATTCAACGGGCATTGACGCGTTGGAGCATGCCGTCAGGCTTGCCGAATTAGGCGCGGGCGAATTGTTGGTGACGAGCATGGACCGCGACGGCACGCGGGACGGCTATGACCTTGAATTGACCCGCGCGATTGCAGATGCGGTCCATATTCCGGTGGTGGCCAGTGGCGGTGTGGGCAATCTCGACCATCTGGTCGCTGGCGTGCGCGAAGGCCATGCCAGCGCCGTTCTGGCCGCTTCGATATTCCATTTCGGCCAATATAGCATTGCGAATGCCCATGCGGCGTTACGGGCGGCTGGATTGCCGGCGCGGGTCTAATATTTCTGAAAAAATCTGCGTGGCGAGTCCTTGACCTGACACAAAAACTTACTACATGGGCTCCGTTAGCACTCGTCCTGTATGAGTGCTAACGTATATTCATTGCCGTCCTCTGCTTCATGCAGGAGTGGCGGGATGGCGAAACAGAAAAAGGATAGTTCAACATGGCATTTCGTCCATTGCATGATCGCGTTCTCGTCCGTCGGGTCGAGGCCGAAGCAAAAACCGCTGGCGGGATCATCATCCCTGATACAGCTCAGGAAAAGCCACAAGAAGGCGAAGTCGTCTCGGTTGGCACAGGCACACGCGCCGATGACGGCACGGTAACGGCGCTTGACGTTAAGGCCGGTGACAAGATTTTGTTCGGCAAATGGTCGGGCACCGAAGTCAAGATCGACGGTGAAGACCTGCTGATCATGAAGGAATCGGATATCTTGGGAATCGTTTCCTAAGCAACCCGGTTCGTCATCCTGAACGTGTTTCAGGATAACGCACCGCCGCCTGTTATCCTGAAACAAGTTCAGGATGACGACAGAATTCAGATTTAAATAAGGAAAAATATCATGGCTGCTAAAGACGTGAAATTCGGCCGCGATGCGCGTGAACGCATCCTGCGCGGCGTAGACATTCTTGCCGATGCGGTGAAGGTGACTTTGGGTCCAAAGGGACGCAATGTTGTCATCGACAAAAGCTTCGGCGCACCACGCATCACCAAGGACGGCGTTACCGTCGCCAAGGAAATCGAACTGAAGGATAAGTTCGAAAATATGGGTGCACAAATGGTCCGCGAAGTTGCTTCGAAGACCAACGACATTGCCGGTGACGGCACGACCACTGCAACAGTTTTGGCGCAAGCAATCGTTCGCGAAGGCATGAAGTCGGTTGCAGCGGGCATGAACCCAATGGACCTGAAGCGCGGTATCGACTCAGCGGTAAACGCCGTTGTTGCTGACCTCGTGAAGCGTTCGAAGCCTGTTGCGGGCTCTTCGGAAATCGCACAGGTCGGCACAATCTCTGCCAATGGCGAAGCTGAAATCGGTAAGATGATTGCAGACGCCATGGAGAAGGTTGGCAAGGAAGGCGTCATCACCGTCGAAGAAGCTAAGGGCCGTGAAAGCGAGCTCGAAGTTGTCGAAGGTATGCAGTTCGACCGTGGTTACCTGTCGCCATATTTCATCACCAACACCGAAAAAATGTCGGTCGAGTTGGACAACCCATATATCCTCATCCACGAAAAGAAGCTCGGCAACTTGCAAGCCATGTTGCCAATTCTCGAAGCTGTGGTGCAGTCGGGTCGTCCATTGCTCATCATCGCTGAAGACGTTGAAGGCGAAGCGCTTGCCACTTTGGTCGTCAACAAGCTGCGTGGCGGCTTGAAGATTGCTGCGGTGAAGGCACCAGGCTTTGGCGATCGTCGCAAGGCGATGTTGGAAGATATCGCGATCCTTACCAAGGGTGAAATGATCAGCGAAGATCTCGGCATCAAGCTGGAAACCGTTACCTTGGGCATGCTTGGCCAAGCTAAGCGCGTCACCATCGACAAGGACAACACCATCATCGTCGACGGCGCTGGTGAAACCGATGCGATCAAGGGCCGCGTAGAAGCGATCCGTGCGCAAATCGAAAACACCACGTCGGATTACGACAAGGAAAAGCTGCAAGAGCGTTTGGCGAAGCTCGCCGGCGGTGTTGCCGTGATCAAGGTCGGTGGTTCGACCGAAGTTGAAGTGAAAGAGCGCAAGGACCGCGTTGACGACGCGCTGCACGCAACCCGCGCAGCCGTTGAAGAAGGCATCGTCCCAGGCGGCGGTACAGCACTTCTGTACGCTACTAAGGCTCTCGAAGGCCTCAAGGGCGCCAATGACGACCAAACACGCGGTGTTGACATTATCCGTAAGGCGATTGTCGCTCCATTGCGTCAAATCGCAGCCAACGCCGGATATGATGGCGCGGTTGTTTCGGGCAATCTGTTGCGCGAAAATGACGAGACCATGGGCTTCAACGCATCAACCGATGTGTATGAAAACCTCGTGGCCTCAGGCGTTATCGACCCAACCAAGGTTGTCCGTACCGCGTTGCAAGATGCGGCATCGGTTGCTGGTCTGTTGATCACCACTGAAGCGGCTATCTCCGACGCGCCAGAAGACAAGGCCGCTGGCGCCGGCGGCATGCCAGGCGGCATGGGCGGCATGGGCGGCATGGGTGGTATGGACTTCTAAGTCCAAACCCTCAGCGCACGCTGAAACAAAATGGGCCGGAGGGGAAACCTTCCGGCCTTTTTTGTTGTTCAGGTATGGTTAGGAAATCAGCGCGTCATCTGCTGCAACATTTCGCCCATTTTCTGGTGCAGCATGTTCATGCCCTTTAACGGGCGAACCATTACCTTGAAATGGGTGATCAGGCCGTCATCATTGCAGCTGATCATATCAATGCCGTTGATAGCAACGCCATCGATGACGGTTTCGAATTCTAGAATCGCGCTGTTTTCCCGGTGCCATTCGCCGACATATTTGAATTCGGCATTGCCCAGCGTATGCCCCGCCGCCGCAAGATATTTGGCGGTGATGGCTTTGCCCAATTGCGGCGTGTGGACGACGGGGCTTTCGAAAATACAATCATCGTGCAAGATCGCCGCGATAGTGTCGACATCGCGTGACAAGGCGACTGTGTGCCAGATTTCGGCGGGGTTAGGCATGATCAATATCCTAAATCAAGGTTCACCATCGGTTCAAGCGCTGCGCCCTTGCGATAGCGTTCGAGATTTTCGAAAAAGCGTGTCGCCGAGCGGACGAACATCATGTCCTGCGCGCGGCCGGACAAATGCATCGTCACATGGGCATTATCCAGCGTCCAAAGCACATGGTCCGCGGGCAACGGCTCTGGCGTGGTGACGTCCAGAAACGCGTTGGCGATCTGCTTGGTTTGCAATGCGGTGATCAACGCGTCCTGATCCACCACAGATCCGCGCGCGATGTTGATGAGCGTTGCGCTGGGTTTCATCGCGGTAAGTTCATCTGCGCCAATCATATTGTCGGTTTCCGGCGTCGCAGGAACGGCGAGGATGACCCAGTCAAAACCCCCCAGCACCGCGCGCCATTGATCGGGCGTGAGTGTGTTTGGTCCCGCCGAGCGCCGCACCACGGTAATATCGACACCAAAGGGTTTGAGGCGTTCTTCAATCAGCTTGCCAATCGCGCCATAGCCCAGCAACAATGCCTTTGATCCGAACAGTTCAATTTTGCCTGGCGAATCCAGCAACCATTCGCGGCGTTCCTGCGCGCGCACAACTTCGCGATAGTTTTTGGCGACGGTCAGCATGCCCATCACCACATATTCCGCGATGGTGATGGCGTTAATGCCTGCGCCATTGGTGACAACGCAGCCTTGCGCCTTCAACTGTGCCAGTGGCATACCGTCGACACCCGCATAAATGCTGTTCAGCCATTTCATTTGAGTGGCGGCGCCAATGACCGCGGCCATGTCGCCTTTGTCGTACATGTCGAACCAGCCAATCTCTGCCTGCGGCGCTAGCTCCAGCGCTTCGTCTTTCGACATGAAGAAATGCGGTTCAATCCAGTCGGGCAACCGTGGTTCAATCAACGGACGCACAAGTCCCGACATTACGAGTTTCGTTTTGGTCATGCGGCAAAAGCCTTCCAAGTGACAAAGAGTAGGAACGGGATGCCGACAAGATCGGTCATTGCGATGGTTTTTAGCGCGGGCGGAGAGCCTGCAGACCAATAGAGGATCAAGAAGGAGATCATACTGACGCCGATACCAATGCTGGCAATGCGGCGGCTCGCAGGGTCAAAAGCAGCCCAAACTGCAAGTAGAAAGATAACGAGGAACAGCGCAGCGCGATGATGTAGCAACAGGAACAAAGGGTTATCGCTAGCAACGCGGTAGAGTTGCCCAATCATCGCCGGACGGAACAACGCTAGCGCGGGTAGGGCATGGATAGCCGCAAGGACGAGCCAGGCAATTGTGAGCATCATATGTCAAGCTTCCAATCCCAGCCCAGCGGGTCGCCGTCCATGACTTCAACGCCCTTGGCGATGAGGTCGTCGCGGATCGCGTCAGAATTGGCGAAGTCCTTAGCAGCGCGCGCTTCTTTGCGGGCGGCGAGGGCGGTTTCTATTTCTTCTTCGCTGATAAGGGCGGCTTTAGGCCTGACGCGGAGGTCCTGACGGGTGAGGGCCATCAGGTTAAGGCCGAGGACGTTGTCCATGTCGGCGATAGCCGCGAGTTGGTCGGCAACGCCGATTTTTTTGAGACTGAGCAGCGTTTCCAGCGCGGTTATTGCGATGGCGGTATTCAGGTCGTCCGCGATTGCCGTATCGAAATCATTGACCGAAGCCATAATGACTGCTGCAACGTCACCCTTAACCCCAACCACGTCACCCTGAACTTGTTTCAGGGTCAATGTATCAGCCTCAACCATTACTTCGTTAGGCACAATGGATGCTGGAACGTTAGTCACCGGAGGTGAAACAAGTTCAGCATGACGGGCCTTGAGGTTGGCAACCCCCATCACCATCCGCTTCAACCGCACAAACGCGGCCTGCAAGCCTTCCCAGCTAAACTCCAGCTCACTCCGGTAATGCGCCTGCAAGCACATCAGGCGGTAGGCGAGGGGGTGGAAACCTTTATCTATCAGCAATTGTACGCGCAGGAATTCGCCAGATGATTTGCTCATCTTGCCGCTGCGTTCGATCAGGAAGTTATTGTGCATCCAAAAATGAGCGCCGCTATGGTCACTGCTGCAGCGCGCCTGGTTTTGCGCGATTTCATTGGGGTGGTGGATTTCGCGATGGTCGATGCCGCCGGTGTGGATGTCGAAAGGTAGGCCAAGCAACGCCTCTGACATGACCGAGCATTCCAGATGCCAGCCCGGCGCGCCTTTGCCCCATGGGCTATCCCACTCCATTTGCCGCGTTTCGCCCGCTGGCGTCTTGCGCCAAATCGCAAAGTCCGCGGCGTTGCGTTTGCCCTCCACCTCTTCGATGCGTGCCCCCAGAGCATTGGCACCGTCTTCAGTCTTAGCGCGGGCCAACGCGCCATAATGGGCGACGGTGGCGGTGTCGAAATACAAGCCAGATTCCAGCTCATAGCAATGCTTGTCGGCGATGCTTTTGGCATAATCGATCATTGCGGGGACGTAATCGGTGGCGATGGACCAATGTGCGGGCTGACGAATGTTCAGCGCCTTGATGTCTTCCCAATAGGCTTCGGTATAATGGCGGGCGATATCCCAGATCGACTGGGCTTTCTCCGCCGCCATTTTCTCCATTTTGTCTTCGCCGGCATCGGCGTCGTCGGTCAAATGGCCGACATCGGTGATGTTGATGACATGGGTAAGCTTATAGCCCTTGTAGGAGAGCACGCGGCCCAACGTGTCGGCAAAGACATAAGCGCGCATGTTGCCGATATGCGGGTAATTATACACCGTCGGCCCGCACGTATACACCCGCGCTTCGCCCGCATGCACAGGGGTGAAGGTTTCCAGTTGCCGGGTGAGGCTGTTGAAGAGGCGCAATTCGGTCATGGCGTGGCGATGCTGGAAATGGGTGCGGAGGTCAAGTCACCTCCAACTGTCACCCTGAACTTGTTTGTGCTCTGCACGCCTGCGGCTCCAGGGTCTATTTCGCTTCTCTGCCCTGCGATTTGCGTGGCATAATGGATGCTGAAACAAGTTCAGCATGACGTGGTTTTCTAAAACCCGTCCCAGCGTATCGCTTGGTCAATCTCCACGCGCGGGACCGTGAAGTTGTTCACGGCGGCGTCTGCGTCGCGATAGCCAATTGCCATGCCGCAGAAGAAGATATGGTCATCATCAATGTTCAGCAATGCGCGCATAGTCGTGCCGTACATGGCCCAGATTTCCTGCGCGCAACTGTCGAGGCCCTCTTCGCGGAGCAACAGCATGATCGTTTGCAGCCACATGCCCATGTCCGACCATTGCGGCGGGCCCATATATTTGGCCGTATAGGTGAATAATTGCACGGGCGCGCCAAAGCTGTCCCAGTTTTTAGCCACTTGTGCGATGCGGCCAGCGCTATCTTCACGGGCGAGGCCGAGCGAGTCGAACATCGCCTTACCAATGCTACGGCGTTGTTCTTCGTAACGGCCTTCTAAGTCTTTGGGGTAGATGTCATATTCATGGCCATCACCCAATGGCGCAGATGTTACCTTGGCCTTAATTTTTGCGGTCAGGTCGGCCAACGGCGCCCCTGTCAGTACCACCGCATTCCAAGGCTGCGTATTGCCGCCCGAGGGCGCCCGCTGCGCCTTGGCGAGCACGCGTTCAAGGATTTCTTGATCAACGGGTTTATCCAGAAATTGCCGGACAGAGCGCCGTGAGGCGACGGCTTCGGTAACGTTCATCTCTATTTCCCCGCAGGTTTAATCGTTTGATTAACGCATATTAAGCGGCGTGTGAAAGGCAAGCTTATTCCTCATCAAATAATCCAGCGAGTTGTTCAATCATCGTCCCGCCAAGCTGTTCGACGTCCATGATCGTCACTGCGCGTTTATAATAACGGGTCACATCATGGCCGATGCCGATGGCGACCAGTTGGACGGGGCTGCGGGTTTCAATCATTTCGATGACCTTGCGCAAATGCTGTTCCAAATAGCCGCCATGGTTGACCGACAAGGTGCTGTCATCCACGGGCGCTCCGTCCGAAATCACCATCAATATGCGGCGGTCTTCGGCGCGGGCGATCAGGCGGTTATGCGCCCAGAGCAAAGCCTCGCCATCGATATTTTCTTTCAATAGCCCTTCGCGCATCATCAGGCCCAAATTGCGCTTGGCGTGCCGCCATGGCTCATCGGCTTTTTTATACAAGATGTGGCGCAAGTCGTTGAGGCGACCGGGCATGGGCTGGCGTCCGGCTGCGAGCCAGTCTTCTCTTGCCTGCCCGCCCTTCCACGCGCGGGTGGTGAAACCCAAGATTTCGGTTTTGACCCCGCAGCGTTCCAAGGTGCGCGCCAATATGTCAGCGCTGATGGCGGCGATGCTGATGGGCCGTCCGCGCATCGATCCTGAATTATCGATGAGCAAGGTGACCACTGTATCGCGGAAATCGGTTTCGCGTTCGATCTTGTAAGACAGTGAACTGCCCGGCGATACCACGATCCGCGCGAGCCGTGCGGCGTCAATCATGCCTTCTTCTTGGTCGAAATCCCAACTGCGGTTTTGTTGCGCCATCAGGCGGCGTTGCAAGCGATTGGCGAGCTTTGTCACCACCGATTGCAGGTTCGACAATTGCTGGTCGAGATAGGCGCGCAGCCGGTTCAGCTCTTCTTCGTCGGCAAGCTCGGTCGCGGTGATTGTCTCGTCATATTTGGTCGACCAGATTTTATAGTCGCTCTGCGGCAAATGGTCCCAATTGCGGCACTGCGGCGTGACAGGTTGCATCCCGTCATCGCCCATTTCGCCGTCGGCGCCATCTTGGTCGTCCATGTCCTCGCCGTCATAATCGGCTTCCGTCTCTTCACCTTCGCCTTGCTGCGGTTCAGCGCGGGCCTCAGCTTGGCCAGCTTCGCCTTCGCCGTCATCTTCGCTATCGCCCTCTTGGTCTTGCGCATCCTCGTCATCGTCACCGCCTTCGTCGGCATCGGACGGATCGACATCACCTTCGGTAAGGTTCAGATGCTCGAGCATCGACTGGGTCAGCGCAGCAAAGGCGCTTTGATCGTCCAACGCTAGCGCCAACGCATCAAGGTCACTGCCAGCATTTTCCTCAATCCAACCGCGCAGCATATCGACGCCCGCGGCGGCCGCGGCGGGCACGGGCGCGCCAGTCAGGCGTTCGCGCACGATCAACGATAAGGCCGTGGAGATTGGCACTTCATCTGGGGCTTGTGCACGGCTTATCGGGTCGGTGCGCATTTTGAGTTCAAGCGCATGGCCAAGATTTGCGGCAATGCCCGCCATATTGCGCGAGCCCAGCGCCTCAACCCGCGCATTTTCAACAGCGTCAAAGGCCGCGCCTGCAATGACTTCGGAAGGGCGCAATGCGGCGTGGCGGGCGGGATTATGATGCTTCAACTTCAACGCAAAGCTGTCGGCGAAACCCCGTGCCTCGGCCACTTGGTCGGGGGGAAGCAGGCGGCCCGGCATGGGCACCTTGAAATTCTTACCCGCTTGGGTTGGCGCATCGGCGGTAAAGGCCAATTCCACCTCTGGTTCCTGCGCGAGCGCGCGGGCGGTGCCGGTTAGCACCTGTTTAAATAGTTCAAGAGGGGTTTCGTTGGACATTAATCGGGCAACCTCTTGCACATAGCTGCAATATCTTCCTTCGTTGGTTTCGCGGGTGCGCGCAGGGTGAAGACATGCGCATCCTTGGTCGACACGCGGTCTTCGGTCGTACGTGCACCGTTCACAACGGCGGCAAAATCCTTGCAGACAGCAAAGCTCCGCAAATAATCGCTATGCCCTGCGCCCCCGCCGGAAACGTCGGTCGTGTCGATAATCGTAAAACCAGTTTTGGCGGGTTCGGTCTGATATTTCGTCTTGGTCGCAAAGCAGCGTTGCGGCAGGCCCTTTGCCTTTAGATCCTGTGCTTCAAATGGGTTGAAGCAAAAAGGTGATCCCAAACGCGGATACCCATGTAAGGCGCGCGATACAGCCAGCGCGCGGTCGCTGAGCGATGCATATACCGTCACCCGCCGGTCATTGTTGACACGCCGCGCGGCGAGGACCTCTTCCGCGATATCGCGTTCAAAATCTTCGCGATCCATATCGGGTGAAGCCAAAATGATATTGGAGATATTGCTGGAATCGGCGTTGGTTGATGTGCGGTCAACATGTTCAATCGCCGGAATAACAAGCCGTGCGCCAAGCGAATGGGAGACAAGAACAATCTCCTTCACCCATTCCGTCCGTGCCAATTTGGTGAGGAAATTGCGAAAATTGCGTTCGTCCCAATACATGTTGGTTTCATCTACGGCGTAGCTCAGCAAATTGCCCTGTGAGGGCCAGCTATAATGGATGATTGGCCCATCAAAATTGCTCATCGCGCCAATTTGTACCGCGTCGCGCGCCGTAGTTGCCAGCGTTTCCCGATAGCCATGGACATATAATAAAACACGACCCTTGCGCAGGTTTGCCGCATCGCGCAGGCCATCCCACCATGCATCCTCCGGCTGGAATGCAAGTGGCACCACTATCAGCGCATCGCCTTTTACAGGCTTTATCTTTTGCGGCGGCGCAAAGCGGGCGTAGCGCATGCGATCGGCCCGGTGATTGGTCAAGAAGATCGTGTCGCCGCGGCAGTCGGGCAGGCGGCTGGTAACGATAAAATAGTCTTTTCCGGCTATTGCGGCACTATCATTATGCGATGGATTGCAACGTGGATTTTCCACCAGCCTATTGTGCGGCACATCGCCATATGCGACGGCCACAGTGCAACCCGACAGGAGAATGGGCAAAAGCAGGAAAGAGAGCTTACGCATTACTTCCGCTTGGCGTTTGCCGCATGCCAAGCCTTTACCGCGTTCAGCGCGCCGGAAACATGGCCCTTCACGCCAAGCTGCGAATATGCAAACAGCACCTTGCCATCGGGCGCGATGACATAAGTCGTGCGGTTGGTGCCCCCCATCATCGGTAGGCCGACCTTGTAATTTTTGATCATGGGCTTGGTCGCAATACCGACCATGAATTTGTTACGGCAGGCCTCAACCGAAAAACGCTTTAGCGTCTCCAGATTATCCGCCGACATGCCCACAATCGACGCGCCATAAGTTGCAAAGTCATCGGCAGCTTCCGAAAATTCATGCGCCTCAACGGTGCAGCCTGATGTGAATGCTTTGGGATAGAAATACAGCACGACTGGGCCGTTTTTCAAAGCCTTGTTCAGGTTGAAGGTGTCGGCCTTTCCGGCCAGCACGGCTTGCGTCGTGAAATCGGTTGCGCGTGTTCCGGTTTTCAACGCGGCAAAGGCCGGTGATGCCGACAGCATGAGCGCGAGGGCCAGTGCGAAGCGTTTCATAATGCGTTCCTTCAAATGAAGTGGCGAAATAGCCGATACTTACTTCGTTTTGCCAACAACGCTTTCCGGCAGATCTTGACCAAAAACGCGCTGATAATATTCGGCGACCAAGGCGCGTTCCGCATCATCGCATTTGTTGAGAAATGACAAACGGAAGGCAAAGCCGACATTTTTGAAAATCGCGGTGTTCTGGGCCCAAGTAATAACCGTGCGCGGGCTCATGACCGTTGAGATATCACCATTGATGAAGCCCTGACGAGTCATTTCGGCGACCTTCACCATATTGGCGACGGTGGCGGCGTCGGTGCCCGAGGCCTTGGCCAACACGATTTCGCTTTCAACCTGTGCTGGCAGATAGTTTAGGCCGACGACAATGTTCCATCTGTCCATCTGCCCTTGGTTAATCGCTTGCGTGCCGTGATACAGCCCGCTGGTATCGCCAAGGCCAACGGTGTTGGCGGTGGCGAACAGGCGGAAATAGGGGTTGGGGCGAATGACGCGGTTCTGGTCAAGCAGGGTCAGCTTACCTTCGGTTTCCAAAACGCGCTGGATCACGAACATTACATCCGGGCGGCCCGCATCATATTCGTCGAACACCAATGCCGTCGGTGTCTGCAACGCCCAAGGCAGCAGGCCTTCGCGGAACTCGGTCACTTGCTGCCCATCGCGCAAGACGATGGCGTCACGTCCGATCAGGTCGATACGGCTGATATGCGCGTCCAAGTTGATGCGGATGCAGGGCCATTTCAGGCGGGCGGCAACTTGTTCGATATGTGTCGATTTACCCGTGCCGTGATAGCCTTGCACCATCACGCGGCGGTTATGGGCAAAGCCCGCAAGGATTGCGAGGGTAGTGTCAGGGTCAAACACATAGCTTGGATCGGTGTCCGGCACGCGTTCGTCGGCAATGGAGAAAGCGGGGCATTCCATATCCACAACAATGCCGAACAATTCGCGCACGCTGACCATTTTGTCAGGGGCGGCGAGGATGGTCGCGTCGCGGCTGTCGGGTTGGATATTTGGGATGTCAGTCATGTTATTCTCGTCAAATGAAAGCGGGCGAAGTTTTAAGGTGCGTATAGGCAGCAATCACGTCTTGCAAAGCCTTTTCATAAGAGCGGTTGCCGCCATTTTTGTCCGGATGATACGCGCGCACCTTCGCCGAATAGGCGCTGCGTAAGGCGCGGCGGTCGGCATCCTCGCTAAGCCCTAGCGTCCGCAACGCTTTGCGGTCTTCAAGCGACAGAAAATGGCCATCGGCCCGCTCTTTGGGGAGGCGCGACCGGAACCGGGTCGAGATAGCATCCAGCGGGTCTTTAAAGTCCGCCCATTTCGGCGGCGAATCGACATTGCCATTGGCACGAAAAGCGCGGGTTTCACTGGGCCAGAATTGTGTGGGGCTTTGCGCCATGGAAATTTCATCCGCCGTCATGCCCGCAAACCAGTTATAGCCCGCATTAAACTGCCGCACATGGTCAAGGCAGAGATATTGATAGTCGCCGGGACCGTTCGCCGATGCGGCCTGTCCTTTGGGATCAGGCGCACGAAATTCCCCTGCTTCGTGGCAACGCGGATAGGCGCATCGCCGCCCCGCGCCGTGAATGCGACCGTGAAATCTGTCAGTGGAACGCTCGGAGGCCATGATTTTCCTTGGCGAAAAACCCGCCATATGGGAAGAGCAGGCTATGAAAAAAGGTCCCGCACAACTGGAAATGGAAATGCTGCTTGAAACAGCATTTGCGCCAACCCGCCTATCCGTGATCAACGACAGCGCCAAACATCACGGCCATAGCGGCGATGATGGGTCCGGCGAATCCCACTTTACCATCGAAATTGAAAGCGCGGCCTTTACTGGTGTTTCCCGCCTGATTCGGCAACGTATGGTGAACAAGGCGCTGGGTGATATTCCCGGAACGCGTGTTCATGCGCTGGCCATCAAGGCTAGTGCACCCGGCGAGATTTAGATATTCTAGGACATTAGAAAATCGGCCAATAGCGGAGACGAATATATGCCTAAATTGACACAAGTTGTTCTTCTGGTTGCGTTATGTGCTTCCCCTGCTTTTGCCGCTGATACACAGACGAACCGACCGAAGGTGTACACAGACATTCTCGCCTGCCGCGCCTTGGCTGACGCCGCTGCGCGTCTTACATGCTTTGATGCGGCAACCAAGGCGTTGGAAGATGCCGCTGACAATCGGCAGATTGTGATGCTGGACCAAGATGATGTGCGCAAAACTCAAAAGTCTTTATTTGGTTTTTCCTTACCTAAAATTCCGTTTTTTGGCGAAAGCGACGCAGAGCAGGAAGCAGAATTCAAACAAGTTGAAGGCAATCTGGCGGGTGTGCAATCCATAGGGGCCGGTAAATACCAGTTCACGGTCAAAGATGCAGGGGTCTGGCAGACCATGGAAGCGACCCCCTTGCTTTTGAAGGACGGCAAAGCCTTTGTTATTAAACGCGGCGCGCTTGGCAGCTTCTTGTTGGTGATGAACGGCCGGGGCATCCGCGTGAAGCGGGTCAACTAAGCTCAGCAACGGGGCCACATGACATGATCGAGCTTTCTCCGCACCGCCTGTCGCTGTCGACGGGCATAGACATGGATGTATTTACGGCCGGTGATCCCAAAAATCCGGCGATTATCTTCCTGCATGGCTTTCCCGAATCGCACCGCACATGGCGGCACCAAATCGCGCATTTCGCCGACCGTTTTTATTGCATCGCGCCTGATCAGCGCGGCTATCGTGGGACGTCACAGCCCAAACAGGTCGATGCCTATACGGCGGACAAGCTGACCGCCGATATCTTTGCGTTGGCTGATGCCTTGCATGTGCAACAATTCATCATTGCGGGCCATGATTGGGGTGGGGCGATTGCGTGGAGCGTTGCGTTAAATGGGCAGGCTGGCGCGCTCAACCCCGCTTGGGCGGGACGGGTGTCACGCGCGATTATCGCTAATGCGCCGCATCCCTATATTTTTCAGCGCTTGTTGATCACCGACATGAACCAGCGCGAATCCAGCCAATATATTCGCGCCTTTCGCGATCCGGCGAACGACGCTTTGGTGCAGGAACATGGCCTCACCGGCTTGATGTTGAAAACGATTAAATGGGACAAGCCAAATGCGATGGAGCCGGAGGAACGCGCCGCGTTGCTCGCCGATTGGACCGACCGCGACACCTGTTTCGGGATGCTCAATTGGTATCGCGCGTCCGCGTTATATGTGCCCGCGATGGATGAGGATGCGGAAATCCCTGCCTTTGCCGCTGGCGCATTTCCACCGCTGATGATCCCGACCTTAGTGGTTTGGGCGATGGATGACCTGGCTTTGCCGCCCAGCAATATTGACGGCCTAGAGGAACTTGTGCCTGATGTAACAATCGCGCCCGTTGAAAATTGCGGGCATTTCGTGATTTGGGAACAACCCGATACGGTAAATGCTGCGATGGACAGATTTTTAGCCTAATCGCCGCGCCAGAATAAATCTGCACCGGTGATCGCTTCATCGGCCCCAATATTCTCTGCCATATTGCCCTTTCCGCCCGCGACCCGTAAAGCGCGGTCATTGTGACCGAACCAATCATCTTTGCAATCCCTAAGGGACGGATTCTCGACGAGGCTTTGCCGTTGATGCAAGCGGCGGGAATACAGCCCGAAGCTGCGTTTTTTGATGAGGCCAGCCGCGCGCTTTTGTTCGCGACCAACGATCCGGCGATCAGCATCATTCGCGTCCGCGCGTTCGATGTGGCGACCTTTGTCGCCCATGGCGCGGCGCAGATTGGCATTGTCGGTTCGGACGTTATCGACGAATTTGATTATTCGGAGCTATATGCGCCCGTGGACTTGGGCATTGGCCGTTGCCGCATATCGGTGGCGATGCCGCAGGGCGTGCCCGACGATGTTAATGGCGGGCATATCCGTGTCGCCACCAAATATCCCGGAACGACCAGCCGTTATTATCACGCGCGGGGTATTCAGGCCGAATGCGTGAAGTTGAATGGTGCGATGGAACTTGCGCCTTCGCTTGGGCTTTCGGGTCGGATTGTGGATTTGGTGTCATCGGGCAAAACGCTCGCCGAAAATGGCCTTGTCGAAACGGCCGTCATTAGCCAAGTGTCCGCGCGGCTGATCGTTAACCGCGCGGCATATAAGATGATGAGCGGGACTATTCCGGCTATGGTGCAACGTTTCCGGGAATTGACGGGCGCACGTGCAGCGGCTTAATTCTTCCGACATTGGTTTTGCGGATGCATTTGACGCTTTGGTCAATGGCCGGCGTGAGGCGGATGCCGATGTATCGAGCGCTGTGGCACAAACCATAAAAGATGTCCGCGCGCATGGGGACGTGACGCTGGCGGAAATGACTCAGCGTTTTGATGGTTTCGATCTGAACACAGCGGGTTGGCAGATTGACGCGGCGCAGTGCAAGGCGGCCTATGAGGCTCTGGAACCCGATTTGCGCGACGCGCTGACGCTCGCGGCGAAGCGGATTGAGGCCTATCACAAGGCGCAACTGCCAGAGGACCGTGATTATCGCGACAACGACAATGTGCGTTTAGGCGCGCGTTGGTCGGCGGTGGATGCGGCGGGGGTCTATGTCCCCGGTGGCCGTGCGGCCTATCCATCATCGGTGTTGATGAATATCATTCCTGCTAAGGTGGCTGGTGTTGCGCGCATTGTCATGGTCACGCCAACACCCGGCGGCGAAACCAACCAGACCGTTATGGCCGCCGCACATGTGGCGGGTGTGGACGAAATCTGGCGCGTCGGGGGCGCGCAGGCGATTGCGGCGCTTGCCTATGGAACCGAGCACATTCGCCCGGTGGATGTCATCACGGGCCCCGGTAACGCTTGGGTGGCCGAGGCAAAGCGGCAGCTTTATGGTGTGGTTGGCATCGATATGGTGGCTGGACCATCGGAAATCGTTGTGGTGGCCGATGCCCAAAATAACCCTGAATGGATTGCGGCGGATTTGTTAAGTCAGGCCGAACATGACCCGACGAGCCAGTCGATATTGTTCACGGACAATGCCAAATTTGCCACCCAAGTCGCGGCGGCTGTTGACGCGCAAATTGCGATGCTGTCCACTGGTGCGGTTGCGCGGGCGAGTTGGACGGATTTTGGCGCGATTATCGTGGTCGATGATCTGGAAGGCGCAATGCCTTTGGTCAACCGGTTGGCGGCAGAGCATTTGGAACTTGCGGTCGATGATGACCGCGCCGAACGGCTGTTTGACCTCGTGCGTCACGCAGGGTCGGTATTTTTGGGCCGCATGACGCCTGAGGCGATTGGCGATTATGTTGCCGGACCTAATCATGTGTTGCCTACCGGACGGCGCGCGCGCTTTGCATCTGGCCTGTCGGTGCTGGATTTCATGAAGCGGACCAGCTTCATTGCGCTTGATCAACAGGCTATCCATAAAATTGGTCCGGCGGCGGCAACGCTTGCCGATGCCGAAGGTTTACCCGCCCATGCGGCGAGTGTCAGGAAAAGATTATGAGTGCCCATAACGCCAGTGCGAAATCCAAATCCCGTTCGGCGGCGCGTCTGGCGTCGGTGCAGGCGCTGTATCAAATGGATATGGAAGACATCGGCATTGCCCGCCTGCTGAATGAATTTCATGCGCACCGGCTGGGTCAGGAAATCGAAGACGCGCAATATGCCGATGCCGACCCCGATTTCTTCGATGATGTTGTCTCGGGCGTTGATGCACGGCGTGCGGAAATCGACGGGCTGGTCGATGGCAAGCTGGGTGAGAAATGGAAGATGGATCGTTTAGACAAGACGATGCTCCAAATCCTGCGCTGCGGCACGTATGAATTGATTGCACGGCCAGATGTGCCAACCGCGACAGTGATCGACGAATATCTCGACGTTGCTCATGCGTTTTTTGACAAGAAGGACGCGAAGTTCGTCAATGGCTTGCTGGACGCCGTTGCCAAGGACGTACGCGCCCGTTGAACGGCGCTGTCCGGAATAGGGTTCTGCATGTCTTCGCCATGCGTTAACGTTGCACTATGACCACCGAATCCAGCTTCATCAACCTTTTGCGTGGCTTTGCCAATGACCCTGCGGCGCGTGGCTTGCTGGACGATGTTGCAGTTATGGACATAAGTGATGCGTCTTTGATTATCACCCATGACATGATGGCCGAAGGCGTGCATTTCCGATCAAACGCCAATCCGGCGGATGTAGCGTGGAAATTGCTGGCGTCGAACCTGTCCGATTTGGCCGCCAAGGGCGCCGCGCCCATTGGTGTGCTGCTTGGCTTCATGCTCGGCGATGATGCGTGGGACCGGGCGTTTGCCATTGGCCTGGAAAAGGCGTTGGCGCATTATAATGTCGCTTTGCTTGGCGGAGACACCGTTGCCAATCGTGGAGATAAACGGGCGCTGGGGCTGACCGCTTTGGGGAGGGCAACGCATATTCCCGTGCCATCGCGATCCGGCGCCCAAATTGGAGACATTTTATATGTGACAGGGACGCTCGGCGATGCCTTGGCGGGATTTGAGCTGATTGACGCTGGTTTTGATGAGGTTGGGCCACTGGCCGATGCGTTTAATCGGCCCGTCGCGCGGCTGGCCGACGGCCAAAAGCTTGCGCCGATCGTCACTGCGATGATGGATGTGTCGGATGGCTTGCTGCTGGATGCCGAACGCTTGGCGCGCGCCAGCCAGATTGGCATAGAAATAGACCTTGCGTGCGTGCCTTTATCGCCGCTTTATATCAGCTATCGTACCGACAGCCTTGAAAGCCGTATGCAGGCGGCAAGCTGGGGCGATGATTATCAATTGCTGTTCACCGCATCACCCGAAGCCGTGATACCCGTGCGCGCAACGGCGATTGGCCGCGTGGTGTCTGGCGGGGGGCTCACCTTAAAACATGGCGGGAATCCGGTAAAGCTGCCGCCAACACTTGGTTATCAACATCAATGAAATGCAGCGCAGAAAAGGCCACGTTTAATGGGTTGCCATCTCTAACTATGCCGTCTTATACGGCAACGGCTTGCAATTCTCTGCAGGGGAAGGGCAGAAATATGTGTTTATCCAATATAGGAGGGGAGAGATAATTTCATGTCTCTGACAATTATCGCAATATTATGCGGGTTATTGGCCGTAGTGTACGGTTTTGTAACCAGCCGCCAGGTGCTGAGTGCACCGGCCGGTAATGAAAAAATGCAGGAAATCGCTGCTGCCATTCAAGAAGGCGCCAAAGCCTATCTTGGTCGTCAATATCGGACCATCGCCATTGTAGGCGTCGTGGTTGCGGTGTTGGTGGCCTTGTTCCTCGGCGTTATACCAACCGTTGGTTTCGTGATCGGGGCAGTGCTTTCGGGCGTTGCGGGCTATATCGGGATGAACATTTCGGTGCGTGCAAATGTGCGCACGGCCGCTGCGGCGCAGACCGGGCTTCAAGCCGGTTTGACAATGGCGTTCCGCGCTGGTGCGATTACCGGAATGCTCGTGGCCGGCCTTGCCTTGCTCGCGATTGCTGTGTTTTTCTGGTATCTCACCGATGTCGCAATGATGGCACCGAACAGCCGCCCTGTTATTGATGCGCTTGTAGCATTGGCATTTGGTGCATCGCTGATTTCCATCTTCGCACGTTTGGGTGGCGGTATCTTTACCAAGGCTGCTGACGTCGGCGCTGACCTTGTCGGCAAGGTTGAGGCTGGCATTCCCGAAGACGATCCTCGTAACCCCGCCGTTATCGCGGATAATGTCGGCGACAATGTCGGCGATTGCGCCGGTATGGCAGCTGACTTGTTCGAAACCTATGTTGTGACCGTTGGTGCAACGATGGTGTTGATCGCCTTGCTGGTGCAGGGCGTGACCGACAATGCGTTGTTCATGAACCTCATGAGCTTGCCATTGTTGATTGGCGGCGTGTGCGTCATCACCTCGATCATCGGTACCTATTTCGTCCGTCTTGGCGGCGGAAAGAATATCATGGGCGCGATGTACAAGGGCTTTTTGGTCACGGCCATATTGTCGGTTCCGGCGATTTGGTTTGCTATCGACTTCGCTCTGGGCGGCATGTCAAATGATGTTGGCGGGTTCACCGGCCGGACATTATTCTATTGCTCGTTGCTTGGCCTTGTCATCACTGGCCTGATCATATGGATTACCGAATATTATACCGGCACCAATTATCGTCCGGTCCGTTCGATTGCGAAAGCATCTGAAACAGGCCACGGCACCAACGTTATTCAAGGTCTGGCAATCAGCCTTGAATCCACCGCGATGCCAACGATTGTAATCTGCGCAGGTATCATCATCGCTTATCAATTGGCTGGCGTTATCGGCATTGCCTTTGCCGCGACTGCCATGTTGGCGTTGGCCGGTATGGTTGTGGCGCTTGATGCCTATGGCCCAGTTACCGACAATGCCGGTGGTATTGCCGAAATGGCTGGCCTTGACGATTCTGTCCGTGAAAAGACCGATGCGTTGGATGCTGTGGGCAACACGACAAAGGCTGTGACCAAGGGCTATGCCATTGGTTCGGCGGGTCTGGCAGCGTTGGTGCTGTTCGCGTGCTACACCGCCGATCTTCGGGAATATTTCCCTGATCTTGCGGTGAATTTCAGCCTTGAAAACCCCTATGTGATCGTCGGGCTTCTGCTTGGTGCGCTTCTGCCATATCTGTTTGGTGCGATGGGCATGACGGCTGTGGGTCGTGCGGCGGGTGAAGTGGTGAAGGACGTGCGTGACCAGTTCGCAAACGACCCCGGCATCATGACCTACAAGTCAAAGCCAAATTATGCGCGTACCGTCGACTTGGTCACCAAGGCAGCGATTAAGGAAATGATTATTCCGTCCTTGCTGCCCGTGCTGACACCAATTGCGGTCTATTTCGTGATTACGGCCGTTGCAGGTCAGGCGGAGGGCTTTGCGGCTCTTGGCGCACTCCTGCTCGGTGTGATTGTCGGCGGTCTGTTCGTTGCTATCTCGATGACATCGGGTGGCGGCGCATGGGACAATGCCAAGAAATACATCGAAGACGGCAACCATGGCGGTAAAGGTTCGGAGGCTCATAAGGCAGCTGTAACCGGCGACACCGTGGGTGACCCGTATAAGGACACCGCTGGACCTGCTGTGAACCCAATGATCAAGATCACGAATATCGTGGCCTTGCTCCTCTTGGCAGCATTGGCCCATGGCGGCATGTAACGTTTAATCAGTTTTAAGTTTTAAGACCCCGCTGGAAGCAATTCCGGCGGGGTTTTTTATGTGCTGTTCCGATTGCTCAGAACCGCTTTCTGAAGCTCAATTCAAATACCCGGCCACGCGGGTCGATATAACCCGGTTGATAGCCCAAAGGCACATTGCCATTCTGATCGCGCACATCGACAATATCGTTCAAGATATTTTCGATGCGGAATGAGATGCGGCTACCTTTCAGCAAAGGCAGGGCCTTTATGACGCGCGCTTGCTGGTCCAGATTGATAAACAGAAATGCACTGACGGCGGCAATGTCGCTAAATCGCAGGTCATTGCTACCGGCAAGGCCAGTGCCGTCGGCTGTGGTTGCGCTTTTGTACGTCCCTTGCAGCCGGAAGCCAAAGCCCTTGTGGAAAAGGCCACCTGAAAGCTCTATCTCATGCCGTGATGCGCCGCCATTGTTGCTGGTGGCTGAGCCGTTGAGCAAATCGAGTACAGGCACGCCGGGACGGATAAGGATTTCGTCTTCGATGCGGTAGCTGTGGTATAAAGCGATGTTCCAGCGGCTGGGCTGGCCACCGCCGGGTGCACCAAAACGAGCCCCGCCACCAAATCCACCACCTGCAGCCCGCGGCGCACCAGAACCACCTCTTGCCGCAGCAGGAGGCCCGCCGAATGGCCCACGCGGAGGCGTGGCCGCGCCGATATTGCCTGACAGATTAAAGCCCCAGCGGATCCGTTGGGATATTTCACGGTCGAAATTCACTGGACGTTGGTCGATGCTAACCAACCGGCCTTGCGCATCGCGGACAACACGGCTGGCAAAGGCGGCTTCAATTTCTGGCGTCAGCAGGGGGAAGGCGGCTGTCGTGTTGCGGCTGTTATTTTTGAAATAGCTGAACTGTAGCGCGAAATCCTTGATGAAATCGGGGTTCCAATTCGCGTTCAATATGACATCGCGGCGCTTTTCACCGATCAGCGCGGCGTTGCCGCCGGTAATGACGTTGATGAACAGGCTTTCGCCGCGCGTGAAATCATAGGTTGCGACATTGGGTGTGACCAAAACTGGGTTGCCCAGTTGGCCAATGCCGGGTGCGTTTTCATCGCCTGTAATTGAAGCCTGAATGGTTAGATTGCGCGCAGGGGCCCAGCGCAGGCCAGCACCATATTCCAACAGCTTTCCGAAATCGGACAGGTCGCTATAGCCGATATTACCATTGACCGCCCATTCGCCAATCGCGGCGCCAAGGCCGAAATCGCGGCTCGTGAGGGGCAATTCCGCATTGACCGAATGGTTCATGATGTTCCGACGCAAGGATATGTCGGTCGTGACGCCTGATCGCCATGTCTCGCTGTCCAGCATTTGTCGGGTAAGGCCAGACGCGAACGTCATCTGCACATCGCCTGCGGGCAATTTGAGCACCGTTCCCGCAAGGGTGCTGCGCACGTCCATATTCTGGTTCAGACTGTTGGCGAGATCGGGCGCAAGAAACAGCAAATTCGCACCGAAATCCGCAGCAAACGGATTAATGGTTCCCGCAAGCACACCAGCGCGTAATGCGGTGAAATCTGCGTTGCGCGTGGTGCGTGTGTCATTGGCCGTGCGCGCATAATTGCCCGTTAATGTCCACCGCCATCTGCCCAGCGCATGGTTGAACGTGCTACCCGTCTGGAACACATGTGTTTCGCTTTCCCGTTCTAGGGGGCGCGGGGCGTCGAAATAGCGGCTGAGTGTCACATCCTGGCCGAAGGGCGAAAACGGACTGCTGCGGGGCAATACGAAGCTTGTACCGGGCAAACCCAGCAAAGATTCGCTGCCCCTCAGCGCATAGTTTGCGTTGAACGACAAAATTGTTTGCGGGCCAAGCGACCTGCTCCATGTGCCGTTCATCTCCAGCCGTTCGGTGCGGGGCAGCAATGTCCGGACATCGCCAATATTCCCGTCATTCAGGCGATTTGCTGTGCTGGCAAATTGCGCCAATGATGGGTTGGATATGCCCAACGGAATGCCCGCTTTAGTCACATTGCTTCCGGCAAGCGCGCTTAAGGCAGGCGAAATGGCTCCATTCACGCCAAGGCCGCTGATATTGCCGCCACGCGCCAGCGACGACCCAGCTGAAGAAATAAGGTCGCGTTCGGACTCAGTCAGCGCCGTCGCGCGCTCAAGCTCAATATCCAGATTAAATCGCGTTTTTGGCCCGATGCGCGTCAGCGTCGTTTCAAATTCATTTGTGCCAAAGCCACCATCCTGCGGCTGGGCATGTTCGATTTCGGCGGCGAAAGAAGCAAAATTATCCTTCAAGATGAAGTTGATCACCCTTTGGTCGGGTCGGAAACCAAATTTGAGCGCCACTTCTTCTGGGAAAATCTGGACCTGACGAATGGCCTCTGGCGGCAAATCACGCAATTCACGGAAGCCCGATACGCGTTGGCCATTGAGCAAGATGATAGGCATGCCACCGCCGCGTCCGCGGCCCGAATTGGCTTGCGGTGCGACCGCCGCGACAAGCTCCGTCAGCGATGATGCACCCAAGGAGGCAATATCGGCTTCGTTCAGCTCCTCGACGGGCGGGACGTCGGTGTCCACCGAGCCCTTAATGCGTTCCGCCGTAACGACGATTTCGCGTGAAGACCCGACTTCAACCGCATCTTTGGCGTCGCCACCGGGCATGGCCACACTGCTGCCTGTGCTCTGGGCATCGTCCATCGCTATTGCGGGCATTGCGGTTGATGCAAGCAAGATTGCACTCAAACGGGAAATTGTCATGGGGCGAAGCTCAGTTTATATGGTGCTACGTCGTAAGCATAATGTAAAATTCAAGGCCGTGCCTCTAAACTGCATCGCATTTTCTAGCAATGAAGCGATTATACTGTAGTGCTTCCCTTTTTCCAACATTAGGTTTACAGGCGCAACATCGTTCGATTTTTGAAGATTTAAGGGGCCGAATGGCAAAAGAAGAATTACTTGAAATGCGTGGGACAGTCCGTGAATTGCTGCCCAATGCTATGTTCCGTGTTGAGCTTGAAAATGGCCATGAAGTTTTGGGCCATACCGCCGGAAAGATGCGCAAGAACCGTATCCGCGTCCTCGTGGGTGACGAAGTGCTGTGCGAACTGACTCCTTATGATCTGACCAAAGGCCGGATCACGTACCGCTTTAAATAAGGGCGGCAGACCTTGGGTCTGAACCCTATACTCATATTGGCATCCTCCAGCCCGCGCCGCCGTGACCTACTGGCGCGGTTGGGTGTGGCGCCAGCGCGTATCGCGTCCCCCGACATAAACGAGACACCCCGCAAGGGCGAGGTTCCGCGTGTGTATGCGCTGCGTATGGCCGAGGAGAAGGCGGTTGCCGTTGCGCGGGACGCTGGAGAGATTGTTGTCGCAGGAGACACCACGGTTGCCGTTGGCCGCAGAATTTTATCGCAAGCTGCCGATGCTGACATGCAACGCGGGTTCCTGAACCTGCTCAGCGGTCGCCGTCATCATGTGCTCAGCGCCGTTGCCGTGATTGACGGAAATGGCCGGATGCGCAGCCGGATTTGCGATAGCATCGTGCGATTTAAACGTCTGTCGGCAGATGAAATCGAAAGCTATATCGATAGCGGCGAAGGGCTGGGTAAGGCTGGCGGCTATGCCATTCAGGGCAGGGCAGAGGCGTTGATAGACTGGATGGCGGGCAGTCATTCGGGCGTGATCGGTCTGCCCCTATATGAAACGCGGGCCTTATTGCGCGCGTCGGGCTATCCGCTTGACTGATATATGGCGCGATGATGCGCCGGGCGAGCGCCGCGCGGCTCTTGTCGAAAACGGAAACATTGTTGAGATCCACATTCAGCGCGACGCTTTATGGGCCTTGGGCGAATGTGGCGTGGGGCGCATTGACCGAAAAACGCCTTCGGGCGCGTATATCGTTTCCGATGATGGAAGCGTGCTTTTGTTACGCAGCAAGATCACCCAACCGGACGGCGCGCGCATAGCCTTTGAAGTGACGCGTGAAGCGATACCCGAGCCGGGCCGTATCAAGCCGCCAGAGATTATGCTGCGGGATAATGCGCCCAAACCCTTGATCGGCAAAGATGCACTGTGGGACGCGCGTGTGGCGTCTTTGGCCCCATCTGCCATCAACGCGTCCATTGCCGATGGCTTTGACGTTGGCATCGCTGGCCAGTCAGTTGTCGGCGACGTTAGCATAAGCTTTCAGCGCACCAAAGCAGGGCTGGTGTTCGACATTGACGGTATTGGCGATGCGTTCGCCATCAATATGGCCGCAGCGACCGAAATTGCGCGCCTGCTGCGCCTGTACCAAATTGGCGCGATGGTTCTGATCGATTTTGTGTCGATGGAGTCTAAGGCACAGCGCACGCAAATTGCCGAAGCTTTTGATGCCGCGTCCTTGGCGGACGCCCGTCCGTTCGAACGTACGGCCATTAACGGCTATGGCATGATGCAAGTCGTCCGTGCCCGGCCAAGGCCGTCGGTCCTCGACCATGTGTTCGGGACGCGTATCGCTGCGCTGTCGGACGAGACACAAGCCTATTGGCTGTTGCGCGCCGTGGCCCAGTCAACGGGTTTTGGCACGCGGACGGTGACAGCGCAGCCTGATGTTGCGACGTTACTTCAGTCCGAAGGATGGGCTGCATGGCGCGCGGCGGCTGTTCGCCTTGCGGGCGCGGATATGGTGGTGGTTGCAGATGAAAAAGCCGCAGGCTATGGCCATGTCCATGTCGCGCAAAGCTAATCTATGCCCGCTCTGCGGAAAGCCGGTAGTGGCGGAATCCAAGCCGTTTTGCAGTCAGGGATGCAAGGATCGCGACCTGTTGAAATGGCTGGACGAAGGCTATCGTGTGCCAGGGCCGCTGGCGGATTATGAAGATAGTATCGGTTCCGATGGCAGCGACTGATTTTGCGCTTGCCAAGAGGCGCATCGCCTCTCTATAGGCTGCGCTCCCACGCGGTTTTCGCCGCTTAGCCCGAGTAGCTCAGGGGTAGAGCAGCGGATTGAAAATCCGCGTGTCGGTGGTTCAAATCCGCCCTCGGGCACCATTTTTTCGGTGTTAATGATTTTAGCGACAAGAGGCCATGCGTCCCTTGTTCTGTTGCTGCGCGTGTGCAGCCAACTGCGCTGGGGTGTCGCAATAAAAAAGCCGGAGCAGCGATGGCTGCCCCGGCTTCTTTTTTCCTGAAGAATTCAGGATATTAGAATTTGTACTTCACCGACGCACCATAAGTGCGTGGTGCGTTTGGATAGCCCGAAATCGATCCAGACTGCACAACACTTGGGAAGATGACGGTAAGATATTGCGCATCCGTCAAGTTGCGACCCCAAAGCGATAATTGCAGACCGCTGTCCAAACGCAACGTTACCGCTGCACCGAGATCTTTTACCGAACGCGTATACTGTGCCGCAGATGGGTCATCGTTCATGACCGTCTTTGACTCAAAGTGGTAGTCGGTATTCAGGATCAGCGCTTTGCCGTCGCTCAAGTCTGCGGTGTAGGTTGCACCCAAGGTTGTCGACCACTTTGGTATGCCACCTACCGACTTGCCACTCAGGTCACCAAATTGCGATCTGACAAAGCTGTCATATTTCGAGTCGAGATAGACGGTAGCGACGCGCAATTGCAGTGCGTCGATAGGATTGAAGCTGCTATCAAACTCGACCCCCTTCACCGACTGCTTACCGGCGTTTGTCAGAACGAAGCCTGTGCCGATGAAGCTGTTGCCCTGGAAGTTTTTGATCGACTGATCAAAAATTGTCAGGTTGAACGCAACGCTGTCCCATTTTGCTTTCAGACCAAGCTCCTTGACCGTTGCCTCTTCAGGAAGCGCATAACGCGTTCCGCTGGTGAGGTTCGCCGAGGCAAGCCCAGCTGTGCGAATGGCCGATGCGGCGAGCGGCGCGCCTTGAGCTGGTGAACCTGCGACGAAATCCGAACCGAATGGACGCGAGTCAATCGACATGTTCCACGACGTTGCCTTAAAGCCTGTGCCATAGCTGGCGTACAGGTTAATGCTGTCGGTGGCTTCCCAGGCAATACGTGCCGAATAGGTCAGCTTACCATCGCTGGTGCGGCCATCTTCAACGGCATTTGGAAGGTTCAGGAACGGCGGCAAGAATTGCAGCGCCTGAAGGCCGAGGAACGGGTTACAGACAGTTGGCGCGCCATTTCTGTTCGGGCAGGCGGTGATGCGTGGATACAATGTGCTTGTATTGCCCACTGCACCGGCCGGAAGAACCGCAGGAACGCCGGCGGCACCAGCAACCTGGATCAAATCGATGCTTGAGAAGACGTCCGTAATCCGAATGTCGCTCGCAATGTTCTTCTTGTCCTTGGTGTAGTTGAAACCACCTGTCAGAACGAGGCCGTCGGTGAGTTCAAGGTCCGCCGTACCGAAGACGGAGTAGGCTTTGTTCGTGTAATCCCAATCTTCAAAACGTCCCTGGCCTTGGCCGCCAAATTGACCTGCGGTCGAAGGGATGCCTGCCAATGCGCGGATGAGGGCTTCATTGCCGGTATATGCACCGCCGGTGAGGGCGTTAGCATAATTGCGGAAATCACGACCGAGCGTCAGTGCCTGTTTGTTGTTGATGCTTTCGTCAAAATAATAGGCACCCAGCAAGAAGTTGAATGGGCCGTCAAAATCCGACGCCAAACGCAGTTCCTGAGTCTTTGTGGTGATGTCGACATCGCCACGGTTTGCACCGATCAAATCTGCGCTGGTGAAATCACTGTCCGCATTCGTTTTTGCGCGCGATTCACGATAGGCGGTGATCGAAGTGAGGCTCAACGAACCCATTTCATAATCGGCCTGCATCGAGATACCACCATTGGTGATGTCGTTTTCCGAATTGAAGTTCTGATACTCGGTATAGCTGAAAATGCCGCGCGAGTTTACCCGGCCACCGATGGCGCGAATGGCATTGCCAGTTGGGCCGTCGAAGATATTGCCAACAAAGCAGCAATTTTCGTCAATCTTGTCATAGTCACCGATCAAGCGCAGCTTGAAGCTGTCCGAAGGCTCGATCAACAACTGTGCACGGCCAAACCAGCGGTTACGCTCGCTTGTTTTCGATCCGTCGGTCAGGTTGGTGCCGTAACCATCAGCTTGGTTGATGCCGCCAGCAAGGCTGAACGCGACATTGTCAGAGATTGGACCCGTAATATCGGCCTTCGCTACGATTGCGTTACGATTGCCATAACTTATTTCAGCCGAACCGCCGAATTCATAGCTTGGTGCTGCAGTCACAATCGAGATAACGCCAGCCGAGGCGTTTTTGCCGAACAGGGTCGATTGTGGACCGCGCAACACTTCGACGCGCTGCAGGTTTGGTAGGTCGCTGATCGCTGCAGCGGAACGCGAACGGTAAACACCGTCGATGAACACGCCAACCGAACCTTCGATGCCGGGGTTGTTGGCGCCGTTGCCGAAGCCGCGAATGATGAAGTTCGTGTTGGCCGAACTTTGCAGCTGGCTGACGCGGAGCGAAGGAACCAGTGTCTGAATATCCTTAAGGTCGCGCACTTGCGCGCGTTCGATTGCAGCAGCCGAGGTCACCGAAACGGCAACTGGCACTTCTTCAAGTGTCTGTTCGCGCTTCGTTGCGGTTACGATGATGACATTTTCGTCAGCTTCGTCGCTGGCTTGTGGTGTATTGTCTTGTGCAAAGGCAGCTGAACCCACGCTCAGCGAAGCGATGCTGATCGTTGACAGCATGGCTGCCTTCAGCAGATGATTTCCCAATTTCATATTCACTCTCCTGTTGATCATTCTATCCCAGTTTACCTAGGTTTTATTGGGGATGAGATTTAAAATTGCCCCAGCACCCCCCCGAGCCGCTGTTAAGCATATTGCGGTATTAACGCGACAATTGCTGCGCAGCAATTGCTTAGTGTCATTCCCAAAAATATAGTTGCATATGCGATAAAAATGTAACGAACCTTTTCACGGTTCCATAGCGATCTGGATAGAAAATGCCCAAAATGGTCAAGAAGTCGGATCTTCCATCGAAAATATGCGCGGCCTGCGCAAAACCATTCGCTTGGCGCAAGAAATGGGCAAAGGATTGGGATAATGTTCTTTATTGTTCGGACCGGTGCCGCAAGGCACGATAAATTGGCGTTAGCTGCCTTCGTCGCGCTAATGATAAACCAAGCCCGACTGATTTTATAGTTCCTGACCTGAGCTCAGCACATGTCGTCCAGTTTTCTGTACTTTTGATGCGCAATCCGCCGCGCAGATGATCTCTGATCATTTGCGGGATGTAAAACTTTGCATTTATGTGACTATCGAATGACGAGAGGTGGAGAACTAGTCATTTTATCATCATGCTTGAGTCTTCCCCGCAAACTAGGCGAGCGCTCAGTTTCATTGGGGAATCAAAAATGATTAAAGTTTCAAAAACGCCACATCGCTGCATCAGCAAGTTTGCCATAGCTTCGGTCGCAGGTATCTTGGCTGTATGTTTAGCCAACCCAGCAATGTCGCAAGAAGCTGTCGACGAAGACAGTGCTGGCTTGTCCGAAATTGTCGTGACGGCGCAAAAACGAACTGAAAATCTGCAGGATGTTCCTATTTCTATCTCGGTATTGGGTAGTGAGGGTATCGAGAATCGCCACATACAATCGCTGCTTGATCTGGGTGATGGCGCCATTCCTTCGCTTCGCGTCGCCCCGTTCTTTTCGCGTCCAGGCGCGCTTATCATCAACGTGCGCGGTGTGGGTGTTTTGTCAGACAGCAACCAGCCAGCGCGTGACCAAGGCGTCGGCGTTTATGTCGATGGTGTCTATATGGGGCGTGCCCAAGGTTTGGGAACTGCGCTATACGATGTCGAGAACATCGAAGTGCTTAAAGGACCTCAAGGCACCCTTTTTGGACGCAATACCGAAGGCGGTGCGGTCAATATTGTCACCAAAAGGCCGAGCGGTGAATTTGGACTGGATGCCACTTTAGGCTTTGGCAATTACGGCAGCTACAGAGCCGAAGCACATCTCGACCTACCCGAGACAAATAATATCAGCCTGAAATTTGATGGTATTTTAACAAAGCGTGATGGCTTTGTGAAAAACCCGTTTCCAGGCGCACTGGATTATGCCAGCTTTGACAAACGCGGCTTCCGCGCTGAAGTGCAGTGGAAGCCATCAACCAATTTCACCGCCAATTACGCCTTCGATATCGCGCGCGACGCCACAAGCACAAACTATCTGCAATTGGTAGAGGGACCCGTAGGCGCCCCAGCGACAACTACCTCACCGGCGATTTTACCCAATCGCCTTTCTGACTTGCCAATCGTGCAGCCACGGCGCGCATCGAGCACCCCGGTTGGTATGCCGCAAGAGGCAAGCGTCGGCGATACAAAGGGTATTCGTGTCGGTTTGAATTGGGATGTGACCGACAATCTGACTTTAAAATCCATCTCCTCTTATCGCGATATGACGCAGTCACAGTATGACAACGCCATCAATATCGTGTCGCTGCAGCAACCACGGACGTCGGCAAACCCTACGGCCAGTTTCGCCGGGTTTCAGTTTGGCCGGTACAGTCTCGCGCCATTTGCCCAAGATCAAATCAGCCAGGAATTTCAGGTCATTGGCGATTTTGCCCGTTTGAAATTTGCGGCTGGCGCGCTTTATTATCGGGAGAATGCAGAGGATAGCGCAAAAGCGTTCAACACTTTGCAATTCACCGACGCCGCAGGAACGGCCATCGTTGTCCGTCAAATTGATTATGCGACGCAGATTGTGCAACGCGCAAGCCGCGTTGAAACAACCAGCATGGGCGTTTATGGTCAGGCCACTTACACGCCGCCCATCGCCGCCGATATACTGCACCTGACCCTTGGTGGCCGTTGGACGCGGGACGAAAAGGTGGGTGAGCTTTTCACCATTAACGGCACGACGCCAACGATCCCCATCAATGGCGTCAATGTTACCCGGCCAGTGCCGTTGGACGCCGCCTGGTCACGTTTTGACCCGCTGGTAAACCTTTCCATCGATGCGTCTGAAGATATCCTTATCTATGGCAAATGGAGCACCGGTTACAAATCGGGTGGCGCAAACTCGCGTTCGCTGAGCTATGCGGCATTTAATCCTGAAACCGTTTCAATGTTTGAAATTGGTGCCAAAGCGGAATTTCTGGATGGGCGCGCGCGGCTTAATGTCGCTGCCTATCAAGGCGACTATAAATCCATCCAGCTCGACTTTTTCGGCCTGTATGAAGATATCGTCAACGGCGTCCGCGTTGCCACAACACGCACAACTTCGGACACGGTGAATGCCCCGGGCACGGGTAAATTGAAAGGCTTTGAAGCGGAATTCAACTTGGCCCCTGTTACTGGACTAACGCTGTCGGCAAGCTATGCTTATAACAGCGTCAAAATTCCCGCGACGCTTAATCCGTTCCCACAACCCGGGAACGTTTTTATCACGGTGCCGGTCCCCATTTATCAGGTTTATACTCCAGAAAATACTGCAAGCGCAGCGATCGATTATGAACTGCCGTTAAAAGATTTTACCATCCGCGCACATCTTGATGGTAACTTCAATGATGGCTTTTACGGCAACTATACTGACACGGAATTCGACGCCGTCACCCGTGCCGTGCGATACGCGCAGCCAAAGGGCGAAAAAGCGCTTATCTTTAATGGTCGCATCGCTTTTGCCGACATCGACATAGGTTCGTCAGATGCAAAACTCACCATCGCGGTCTGGGCGCGGAACCTGTTCAACCAAGAACATCTGTTCTACAAAGCCGGGGCGCCGCGCTCTGGCATACAGGGTTTCTTCAATGAACCCAGAACCTTTGGCGTTGAAGCGAAGATCAAAATGTAAGGTTAAGAGCAATGACCTTCGGTCTGCGCTCTAACTTATAAACCCCAGGGGAATCGATATGCGTCACCTTTTTGCCGCTGCAGCGTTTTTGGCTTTCACCGCCCCAGTTGCTGCGGAAGCCCGCAATATTGTCATCACCAATGATGATGGTCTGACCAGCAATGTTGTCGCGCTGTATAAGGCTCTAAAAGCCGATGGCCATGATGTGATCGTATCGGTTCCGTGTCAGAACCAAAGCGGGATGGGCGCAGCTTTAGGGTTGCGCCCGCTCACTCCGCTGGAGACCGCCTGCCGCAACAATGCGGCCAATATAGGCGCATCGGGCGCTGGTTCGATGACGCGAGACGGGTTGGGCAGTGATTTTTATTATGTGAATTCAACGCCAGTTATGGCGGTATTATACGGGTTGGATATCGTTGCGATGAAACGTTGGGTGAAGGCGCCCGATCTCGTACTCTCCGGCCCCAATGAGGGACAAAATGTCGGCGCGATCGCTATCAGCAGCGGTACAATCAGCGCAGCGCAATTTGCAGCATTGCGCGGGTTGCCGGCAATTGCCTTAAGCGCTGGTCAGAATAGCGCAGGCCCTGATTTGGATAATGCCCAATCTCCTGCCATCGCGGAAAAAAGTGCGGAGATGGTGCGCGCTTTGGATGCGGCATCAAAAGGCGGGCGGATGCTCCCTTCTGGATTGGCGCTGAACGTCAATTTTCCCAATGAGGCGAAGGGAACAAAATTTTGTGCTTCGAAAATCGGCACGTATAACGCCTACACGATCACTTTTTCCGAAAATATGGCTGCCAGTGCATCGCCCGAAATGAAAGAAATCGCGCGGACGAATAAAATGGATATCCCGGCGCTGCCTGGCCTGTCACTGGGCCAAAATCCGGCCAAGCCCTCCGCGGACCAATCGCAGGATGAATCCATTCTACACCTGACGTGCATCGCTATATCGCCCATGCAGGCAGGCTATGCCAGTGATGACCAGAATATGAACTGGGTTAGCAGAATTTTGATAGGCTCTGCGCTGGCTAAATAAGGGCGAAGGTGCAGGGCAATGACGCGCCCACCGCTGCCAATATGCTGCCAATGTGAGCCATTTTACTGCTTTAGTTTTCGAAAAAAGCAGCCTCACGAAAATACATGGTAGTTCTAAGATTCTTAGGAGAATATATGGTGCCGGCTACAAGGTTCGAACTCGTGACCCCCTGATTACAAATCAGGTGCTCTACCAACTGAGCTAAGCCGGCACTCGGGGCGTCCCATAGCCTCAAATCACGCCAAAGGTCCAGCCCTCAGTTGCAGCAATTTCAAAATTTAATGCATTGGGTGCCCAAAGCTGCGGATTTTCGGCAACATTGCGGAGCCATGCAGCGGTTATCAGGGCATCGGTCGCATGGTCCGTGTAACGGTTTAAGGGCAAATGCGGTTTCGATCCAAGCGCTTGCAACGCCAAATCGAGGCTGATGGCATCGCGCACCTTGCTGCGGCCCTTGGCCACGCCAGCTGCGCGGGCGGCGATGGTGGTGTAAATCTCTAATGCTACCTTGCCCCGCGCCGGAAGCGGATCGAAGGGCCAAATGGCCATCGCATCGCGCAGTTGGTGCAGCAGCCGCATGCCAGCAAAACTGGCCTTGGCGACTTGCGACGCGCCAATCGCGTCATAGACGGTCGACGCCTTGCCGCTGCTGCCTTTGTTTAGCAATTCACATTGCCGCCAAAACAGATAGTCGGATTTTGCGCCATCTGCTGCGCCGAGATAAAAATGACGGCGGTGATGGCTTTCCAAAAAGGATGCCGCGCCCAAATCGGGATCGTCGCAGATATGGTCGACATAGGCCCAAAATGCCTTGGCAGACGCAGGCACGTCATCGCCCGGCAAATAGCTGCGACGTTCGATAAAGGGCGGAGCGAAGCTGAAGTCGAAGCCGATGAGCATATCATCATCCTGTGCCAGCAGCCATTCAGCGATGCCTTGGCGTGACCAGAGTTTGTCGGGCGGGTTGATGAGGCGCGGGGCTTCGTCGCCTGCCGCACAAACCGCAAGCGCGATGCCGGGATGTAGGCTGCCTTTCGCGCCCGACCAGTCGACGCACGCAAAACGCGTGAAGCTAGGCATTATTGCCTGTCCGGCTCGCCATTACGCGCGCGCAGTCGGTCCCAATATTGCAGCCGCTCGATGATCTTGCGTTCAAAGCCGCGCTCAACTGGCTGATACAGCTCGGCCGGCGTTACCGCATCCGGCCAGTAATTCGCGCCCGAAAATCCGTCCGCGCTGTCATGATCATAAGCATAGCCTGCGCCATAGCCGATGTCCTTCATCAGCTTCGTCGGCGCATTGAGAATGTGCGCTGGTGGCATCAGCGAGCCTGTATCCCGTGCCAGTTTCCATGCTGATTTTTGCGCCTTATACGCGGCATTCGATTTGGGTGCGGTGGCGAGATACAGGCATGCCTGCACAATGGCGACTTCACCCTCCGGACTGCCCAAAAATTCATAGGCCTGTTTGGCAGCAAGGCATTGGACCAAAGCCTGCGGGTCAGCGAGGCCGATATCCTCACTGGCGAAACGGACCAAGCGGCGTAGCACATATAATGGCTCTTCGCCGGCCACCAACATACGCGCCATCCAATATAAGGCAGCCTGTGGGTCGGAACCGCGCAAGCTTTTATGGAGCGCGGATATCAGGTTATAATGCCCCTCCCGATCCTTGTCATAGACAGGCATCCGGCGCTGCAACAGGGCCGCCATGGCTTGCGGGTCAAGCGGGTTTTCAATGTGAATGGCGAACAGAGTTTCCGCCTGATTGAGCAAAAAGCGGCCATCGCCGTCGGCGCTGCTGATCAATGCCACGCGGGCATCGTCGGTTACGGGCAAAGGGCGTCCCAATATGGCTTCGGCACGGCTCAGCAGCGTCGCTAACGCCGCCTCATTCAAACGTTGCAGCACCATCACTTGCGTGCGCGACAGCAAGGCGGCGTTCAGCTCGAACGACGGATTTTCGGTCGTTGCACCGACGAGCGTGACCGTACCGCTTTCCACAAATGGCAGGAATCCGTCTTGTTGTGCGCGGTTGAAGCGATGAATTTCGTCCACGAACAGCAATGTCTGCTTGCCCGTTCGTGCCATGGCCTCTGCCTCGGCAAAGGCTTTTTTGAGATCCGCCACGCCTGAGAAAACCGCCGAAATCGGTTTATAATGCATGTCCACGGCGTCGGCCAGCAATCGGGCGATGCTGGTCTTGCCCGTGCCCGGCGGTCCCCACAGGATCATCGAGGATAATTTACCCGCCGCAACCATACGGCCAATCGCGCCATCGGGCCCCGTCAGATGTTCCTGACCAATCACCTCATCCAATTTGGACGGGCGAAGCTTGTCCGCAAGCGGAGCGTTTTCCGGTATGGAGGCGGGCACTACGGGGGTGTCACCAAAAAGATCGCTCACGGCAAACGCCCGTTCCGCCATGCTTCATAACATAAGCATCGGCGCGTCCGACAGGTTCCGGAACGCGACCGCCGGCTTGCCACAGCTTTAACGCGCTGACGCCGCACGCGCAGCACGTTGGCGGATGAGGCGGATATAGGTATCGGCGACAGTCTGGTTAATCGCATCCCAGCTGAAATCGAGCGATCGTTGCTCGCCAGCCGCGCCGTGCTGCGTGCGCAAATCGGCATCGGTGCAATAGAGTTGAAGTGCGTCGGAAAATTTCTGGATGGCACCTGGCGAGATTAAGCGACCGGACACATTGTCCTGCACGAGGCTTTCGCTACCAGTCGCTTTGGCCGCAACAACGGGCAGGCCGCAGGCCATAGCCTCCAATGTAACATTGCCAAAAGTTTCGGTGACGCTTGGGTTGAACAAAAGATCCATGCAGGCCACTGCGCGGCCCAGATCTTGTCCCCCTTGGAAACCTACAAAACGGGCATGGGGCAGGCGGCTTTCAAACCAGCCACGAGCAGGGCCTTCGCCAATGACCATGACCTGATGTGGGACATTGCGGCGGCGCAATTGGTCAATCGCGTCGGAAAAAACGTCTAGGCCCTTTTCCATCACCAAGCGGCCAAGAAAGCCAATGACGACGGGCTCGTCAGTCACGCCTTGCGCGCGCCGCCACGCAAGGTCCCGGCGGCCAGAGTTGAAAATATCCCGGTCAACACCGCGTGACCAGATGTCGATGTCATAATTCATCCGTTGCTCGCGCAAAACCTGGGCAAAGCTCTCGGATGGTGCGACCAACGCGTCGCATTGACGGTATAATCGGCGAAGCCATGCCTCCACCAACGGTTCGGCGAAGGACATATTATAATATCGAAAATAGGTTTCGAAACGTGTGTGCACTGAAGACAGCACTGGCAGGTTACGCCGCCGCGCCCATTGGACAGCCTGACGCGCGACACGGTCTGGACTTGCGATATGGACGACATTGGGGGCGAATGCCTCCAGATCGCGCCTTACTTTTGCCGACAAGGATAAAGGCAGGCGATATTCTGGACGAAAGGGTATGGCGAATGACGGCACGTTAACGACGTCGCCGGTCGCAACAAAGGCCGGTTCAGCAACCGTTGGGGAATAAATCCGCACCGACGCGCCTTGCCCTAAAAGATAGCCGACAAGCCGATTTAATGCCTGATTTGCGCCATCACGGACATAATTATAATTGCCGCTGAAGAGCGCAATGCGAAGGTCGCTGGTCTGCATTGGTCGGCTTTTATCGGCGACAGCGCAAAATGCCAATGGGAATGGTGTATTTGGTGCGATATGCAGCCAATATGATATCAAGTCAGATCGATGTGTTGCTGATTGGGCAACCCAAAGCGTTTCACGCCGATGGCACGATGAGCGCCATGGCGCGCACACCGGTGGACCGATCCGTCTTCCTGGGCAAAAATGGCTTTGTGGGGGACCAAGTCGCCGACCCGACGGTGCATGGCGGCGCAGACAAAGCGGTGCATTTTTATCCTGCGGAACATTATCCCAAATGGATCGCCCATTTTGTTGCGGAGAATTTTGTTCACCCTCTCCTTGACCACGCTGGGGCATTTGGTGAGAATATTAGCGCGTGCGGGCTTCTGGAGGACAATCTGCGTATCGGTGATCAGTTTCGCCTCGGACGCGCAGTGGTTGAAGTCGCGCAAGGCCGGCAACCCTGCTGGAAGCTCGATCATCATTTCGGTGTGCATGGCCTGTCAGGCGCAGTCATCCAAACTGGCCGTTGCGGTGGCTATTTCCGCGTGATTGAAGAAGGCGAGGTAGCACCCGGCGACCGGATAGAACAGGTGCACGCGGCGGGGCATGATTGGACCATTGCCCGAACCTTCCATCTTTTAATTGGCGGCGGTCATCGCGCAGCGGGTGCCACGTCAGAATTGCGGGCGCTCGCCGCGCTGGAGACAATGGCGGAAAGCTGGCGAACAAGGGCCGCAAAATTGGCGGGGTGACCTTCTGCCGGAAGCGGACGCCTCCGCATACAAATTGGGCGACGCCTATTCGCTGGCGTCGGGTCGGTCGGACGCAGGGGCGTAGAGCCGGATTCGGGTCACACGTTTTTCGTCGCCTTCCATTATTTCCAAAGTCCAACCACTGGCCGCATGCACCAGCGTTTGGCCGATATCGGGGACTTGACCGGCAATGACGAAGGCGAGGCCGCCAAGCGTATCGACGTCTTCATCCACTTCCGCCAGATTCGGATCAATGGCATCGGCTAGATCGTCGAGTTCAGCGCGGGCATCAGCTTCCCACATATCGGGCGCTATTTGCGAGAATAGCAATTCGGGTTCGTCGTCATGTTCGTCTTCGATTTCGCCGACGATTTCTTCGACCAAATCCTCAATCGTGACCAAGCCCTCGGTGCCCGAATACTCATCCAATACGATGGCCAAATGTGTGCGGGTGCGGCGCATTTCGTCGAGCAGCGCAAGTACGCTCATATTTTGCGGCACGAACCGCGGTTGGCGAATGAAAGATTCAAGGCTGTCGGGACGGTCCTGATCTGAGGCCAGAACAGCGAATACATCCTTTATATGGATCATGCCGATGACGCTATCCAACGTTTCGCGGTAGACGGGCAGGCGGCTGTGGCCATGTTCGGCAAAGGCGGCGATGCAATCGGCAAAGCCAGCGCTTTCTTCAATCGCGATAATGTCGCTACGCGGGACCATGACGTCGTCAACGCGGTGCTCGCTAAAATGGAGCAAATTGCGCAACATGGTGCGCTCAACGGCGGTCAAGTCGCCATCCGCGTCCGATTGTCCGTTGTCGTCGCTATCTTCCTCATGCTCGGCGATCGCTTCTTCAAGCTGCTCGCGTAAGGTCGGCCCGTGGTCGCGGCCAAAGAAGATATTCTTCAGCCGCTGCCATAATCGTCCGTCGTTATCGTCGTCGGTTGCGGTTTTCGAACCGCTAAAACTGTCACCCTCAGGCATAATGGACGCGTACTGGCCTCTTAATGGTCGATTTCGTCATTATATGGATTGTGAAGGCCCATAGATGCAAGCGCTTTTACCTCAAGCGCCTCCATCAATTCGGCTTCGTCCTCCTCGATATGGTCATGGCCAAGCAAATGGAGCATCCCGTGGATGACCAGATGCGTTGCATGATGGGCGATGGAGATGCCTTTTTCTGCCGCCTCGGCAGCGCAGGTTTCATACGCCAAAATGATGTCGCCGAGCATGATTTCAGGGGCATCATACGTGCTGGTGATCAACGCGTCTAATTCCTCATCATCCAGCATCGGAAAGGACAGCACGTTCGTTGGCTTGTCCTTGTCGCGCCATTGTTTGTTGAGCGCATGGACTTCCGCATTGTCCGAAAGCTTGATGCTGACACTGACGGGAACAACGGGATCAGCTAGTTCAGGAATGGTTGCAAAGCGGACGGCGGCATCGACGGCCTTTTCAACTTCGCGCTGCCCGAAATCTTTATTGCCCCAAACTACGCCAATGTCGAGTTCGACATCAATCATGCCCACCCTCATAGGCGTCTACAATCTTGCCGACGAGCGGGTGACGCACGACGTCGCTGCTGTTGAAGCGGATGGTTCTTATGCCATCAACACCGTCAAGGCGCTGCACCGCATCATTCAAGCCCGACATGCGTTCACCGCCGGGGATATCGACCTGATGCGGGTCACCGCAAATGACCATGCGGCTGTTCATACCAAAACGGGTCAGAAACATCTTCATCTGTGCCGCTGTGGTATTCTGCGCCTCATCCAAAATGATGAAGGCGTCGGCCAAAGTACGCCCGCGCATGAACGCGATGGGGGCAATTTCGATCTCGCCAGAGGCAATCCGTCGCTCGACCTGTTCGGCTGGCAAGCAGTCATACAAGGCATCGTAAATCGGCCGCAGATAGGGATCGACCTTTTCCTTCATATCTCCGGGCAGGAAACCCAGCCGCTCACCCGCCTCAACCGCGGGACGGGAGAGGATCAGCCGCTGCACCGCACCAGTAATCAACATCGCTACGGCCTGCGCCACCGCCAAATAGGTTTTTCCGGTGCCTGCTGGACCAAGTGCGAAGATAATCTCGTCGCGGGCCAATGCCTCCATATAGGGTATTTGTGTGGCCGAACGCGGCACCAATGTCTTCTTGCGCGTGCGGATCATGATACCCGGAGCGTCGGTCGCGTCTTTGCGGACGATGCCCTCTAAAGTGGGTTCAGCGGTCATGGCGATGATAGCTTGTACAGCTTCGGTGTCCATATCTTGTCCACGCGACAGGCGGGAGTAAATGTCGTTGAGAACATCACGCGCCCGGCCAATGGCACCAGCTTCGCCTTCAATTTGGACGCGATTTCCGCGGGCAGAGATATAAACCCCGAGGCGGTTCTCAATCGTAACTAGATTGCGGTCAAATTCGCCAAAAACCGCGTTAATCAGATGCGGTTTGTCGAAACTCATCTCCAGCCGGGACAAGTCACCGGCTTGCGCTTGGGCTTTTTTGGCCATTCAGGCTGCTGCTCTCATCGTTGGTTCACCTTTCAGGCTAAGCGGTCCAGAATCGGTTATCTTAACGGTAACGATATCGCCTATTGAAAGGTCTGGCGCAAGCACATGAACCGATTGGAGCCATGGTGATTTGCCAATTAATTGCCCCTCAAATTTTCCGGGCCGTTCCAACAGGACATCGGTGGTGCGTCCCACGGTGCGATCGTTAAACGCCGTCTGGTCCGCAACGATCTGCGCCTGAAGCCGTTGCAGCCTTTCGTCCATGATTTCCATAGGTATTTGGTCGGACATATCGGCTGCGGGTGTACCGGGGCGTGGGCTATATTTGAAGGAATAAGCTTGTGCATGGCCGACTTCGCGCACGAGACCTAATGTGTCCTCAAAATCGGCATCGCTTTCGCCAGGAAAGCCGACGATGAAGTCGCCAGAAAAGGCGATGTCAGGCCGGACAGCGCGCACGCGGTCAAGGATACGCATATAGCTGTCACGGCTGTGGCTGCGGTTCATCGCCTTTAAAATGCGGTCTGAACCAGATTGAACGGGCAGATGCAGGAACGGCATCAGTTTTTCAACATCACCATGCGCGGCAATTAGCCCTTCGGTCATGTCGTTTGGGTGGCTGGTCATGTACCGGATGCGGCGAAGCTCGGGTATCTTGTCGAGGGCGCGGATGAGGCCGTCTAGGCCCTGAAGCGTGCCCTTGTCATCTTCACCATCCCATGCGTTGACATTCTGGCCAAGCAAAGTGATTTCGCGCGCGCCAGCATCGACTATTGCCTTTGCTTCATCAATCAGCTCAGCCCAGCCGCGCGAAATTTCCGCACCTCTGGTGTAGGGCACGACGCAATAAGTGCAGAATTTGTCGCAACCTTCTTGCACCGTCAGAAACGCCGATGGCGGCTGTTTGCGGCGGGCGGGAAGCTTACCAAACTTATCGAGTCCGGGCAGATCGAGGTCAACCACACGCTCGCCGCGTCCAACCGCTGCAACCATTTTGGGCAGGTTGTGATAGGCTTGTGGGCCAACAACGATGTCGACTTCGGGAGCGCGGCGGCTGATCTCGCCGCCTTCGGCCTGCGCGACGCAGCCTGCGACGGCGATGATGGGGCTCGTCCCGTCCTTGCGGCGCAGACGGCCGATTTCGGAATAGACCTTCTCCGCTGCTTTTTCTCGGATATGGCAGGTATTAAGAACGACAAGATCGGCATTCGCCTTGTCATCGGCCGGCGACATGCCCTTGCTTTCGAACATCTCGGCCATGCGCTCGCCATCATAGACGTTCATCTGACAGCCGTAATTTTTGATCGAATAGGTTTTTGGGGAATCCATGCTCATAATGCGCGCCTATACAAGGCGCGCCGCATTGCCGCCACCCTCCATCGCAGCGCCAATACGCGCCCGCACTTCGGCAGAAATCGCTTTACGGTCCGGATAATGCAGCGGATCAAATGGCTCGAGAAAATGCAGGGTCGCGGTGATCGGTGTGAGATACGACAAAAGGCGCCAGAAATTCTCGGTCACTTTTTCGTCGCCAACCCAGGCTACGCGCGGCGTGTGGTGGCCATAACTGAGGTAGACAGGCTGCACGAGCATTCCGGCTGGCGGCGGAACCAAAGCGGCGAACAAAGACGGTTTGAATGGCAACAGGCCCGATCCATCATGCGTCGTGCCTTCCGGAAAGATGGTCACGGGTTGGTCGCCCGTCATGGCCGCGCGCAAATCATCGACTTGATTGCCGACGCTGGCACGATTTTCGCGATTGACGAAGATGGTGTTGTTGATTTTGCACAGCCAGCCAATCAGCGGCCAGCTTTCGATGCCGTCATTGGCCACAAAAGTGCAGCCTGTAACGCCAGACATGACGGGAATGTCGATCCAACTATGGTGGTTTGCGGCATAGAACACATTATTGCGTATCCTGGTGCCCTTAGTTGCGGTCGCAATGCCGCTGGTCCAGCTGATCGAGAGTAAAAACAAGCGGGGCCAAGGCGAAGGTCTGCGAATAATCCGCCAGAGATTATGCAATAGCAGGCTTAAGGACAAGCTTGCTGCCATCAGCAACAGCCGTGTCAAAAACAAGAACTGCCCTGTGACAAAAGCCGCCGGGTTGCGTCGTTCAATCCTTGCGGTCGATGGCGACGCCATAAAGCTCCATACGATGGTCGACCAAACGATAGCCAAGGCGTTCCGCGATGATTTTCTGCAATGCCTCAAGCTCTGGGTCGACAAATTCGACGACCTTGCCGGTTTCGACGTCAATCAAATGGTCGTGATGCGCCTCGGGCGATGCCTCATAGCGGGCGCGGCCATCGCCGAAATCATGCCGGTCCAATATGCCAGCTTCTTCAAACAAGCGAACAGTTCGATATACGGTGGCAATCGATATTTTGGGATCAATGGCCGACGAACGGCGGTAAAGCTCCTCCACATCAGGATGGTCGGTCGCATCGGAAATGACGCGTGCGATGACCCGCCGTTGATCGGTTATGCGCAAGCCGCGCTCGTTGCAGAGCGCTTCAATGTCAATTTTGATATCCATTGAAAAAGACATTTAGTGCCGCCCCGTGATTCGTCAAAGAAAAAGGCCGGGGTGTCCCGGCCTTATGTTCTTGCAGGTAAGCGAAACGCTTATTTCACTTTCTTCTTGCGGCCCGAACCCGGCGCGCGTCCAAGGCCAATCGCTTTGGCCAATTCGCGGCGCTGTTCCGCATAAGCAGGGGCGACCATCGGATAATCGGCGGGCAATCCCCACTTGGTGCGATAATCTTCGGGTGTCATGCCATAATGCGTCATAAGGTGACGCTTGAGCATTTTGAGCTTCTTACCATCGTCCAGACAGACGATGAAATCACGCTTTACAGAATTACGGATTGGAACGGCGGGTTCCAAAGCTGTTTCTACCTTAATAGCGGGTCCGGAAATTCCAGAGAGAGCCGCGTGCACATTAGAGATTAAAGTGGATACATCCGCCACGGCAACGCTGTTGTTGCTTACATGTGCTGCGACAATATCTGCGGTTAACGTGATTAACAGCTCCGCGACCCCGTTACTTTCTTCTGACATTTTATGAACTCCAGCCCCAATAGATTATTGAATTAATCTTATAAAATTGGGTAGATAATCTAAGTTAAATCGTCAACTAATTGTTTAACACCGAATATAAATCATAATTGTAGAAGCATCGTAATTGCATCAACACTTATAACATTGATATTATTATAGTAATTTTTCCGACGTCCAATCGGGGTAAATCCATATTTAAGATAAAAACCATGGGCATTGTTGCCGTCGCGAACTTCAAGGAAAATTTTGCTTCGTCCTCCCTTGCGGGCCCGGCGGATTGTTTCAGACAATAAAAGCTTTCCGATATTTTGTCCCTGAAGTCGCCGGGCAACGCCAATCATCAACAATTCTTGATGATCAAATACCCAGCGGTTCATGGCAAAGCCGCAGACGCCATCACCATCCTTGGCCAGCAATAACTGGCAATCGGGCATCACTAATGTGGATAGACATTGTGCCGCGGTCCATGCTTCACCAAATCTGGGGTCGAAGGCGTCATTCATGATCGTCATCATGGCCGAAATGTCTCCGGCATCACCTTCAACGACCCGAATCATTTGGCGAAGGTTGCGGGCTTTGCGTCTGGCGCTCTGCCGTAGATGGGCGTTGCCGCAAGCGGATAGTTGTCCCGCAAATGCGTCCAATGGCGCGCATCAGGTAACAGCTCCAGCCAATGACGGTCGGCACGTTGGGGATCAATATCGCCTGCCACAATAGTTGCCTTGGCAAGGCTGGGTAGATCGGCGGGCAGAACGGAGCGCACAGGCGCACGCGAATGCCCCTGCGCATCAAATGCCTCAAAGAAATACTCGCCATGGCCGCCCGTCATGACGACGTCTACAGGCGCAGGCTCCGCCAACTGGGAACGCCCCATGGCCGCCACCAAAGCGAGGCAGCCATAACCATGTACATTAATGTGCCAAGCTAGACCCAAAGCCTTTGCGGCGGCCACGCCGACCCGAATACCCGTAAAGCTGCCCGGTCCGACATTGACCATGATCTGGTCCGCTTTGCCCTTGCCGGGCAAGGCAGCGATCAGGGGAAGCAAACGTTCGGCATGGCCGCGGCCAATGACTTCATGCGCTGCGGCGATAACATGCTCATCATTACACAAAGCGACCGAGCAGACCTGCGTCGCGGTATCGATGACCAATGTCCGCATGACAGCGCGTTGGCCGCTTGATTAGAGGATGCTGTTAAAGCGGTCGAACGCTGGCCTGGGGCTGCGTTCGAAAATGCTCGCCTTGTCGCCATAGCCCAAGGTGCAAATGAAATTGGATTGCACTTTAGTGCCTGCAAAAAACGCTTCGTCCACTGCATCATTGTTGAACCCTGACATCGGGCCAGTGTCCAATCCGAGTGCGCGCGCTGCGAGCATGAAATATGCGCCCTGCAAGCTGCTGTTGCGGAAGGCGGTTTTTTCTATAGCGACATCATTGCCAACAAACCAGCTCCGCGCGTCGGTATGCGGGAATAGTTCGGGCAGATTTTCGTAGAATTCGAAGTCCATGCCGATAATTGCGGTCACGGGAGCCTGAAGGATCTTCTCGCCATTGCCCGGCATGCAGCACGCGGCAAGTTTTTGTTTAGCGTCTTCGCTACTGCACCAAATGATCCGTGCGGGCAGGCAATTGGCTGATGTCGGGCCAAACTTCATAAGGTCCCAAATCTGTTCCAACTGCGCGGACGAAACGGGCGTATCCAGATAGCCATTATAGCTACGCGCTTCCCGAAAAAGCTGATCAAGGGCTGCGTCGTTCAGGGGGTGTGACATGATATCTACCTTCGCAATATGGGATTTTAAGCTGCGCGCACTTCACTGACTTCAGGTACATAATGCTTCAGCAATTGCTCGATACCGTTTTTCAGCGTGGCGGACGAAGATGGGCAGCCTGCACAGGCGCCCTGCATCTGCAGGAAAACGACACCTTTCTGGAAGCCCCGATAGATAATGTCGCCGCCATCATTGGCGACAGCAGGGCGCACGCGGGTTTCGATCAGCTCCTTGATCTGTTCCACAATATCGGCATCGGCAGGGTCATCCAAAGGATAATCTGCTGCAGCCGATGGGACTGAGAAGCCAGCTGTTGCAGGCTTGAACAGACGCATGTTGGCGCTGAAATGGTCCAACAATATGCCAAGCACGTCGGGCTTAAGGCTTGCCCACTCTACGCCGGGCGCTGCGGTCACGGAAATAAAGGAATGCCCGAAAAACACGCCTGTCACATCGCCAAGCGCGAAGAGTGCTTCCGCCAAGGGCGAGGCTTCGGCCTCTTCGGGCGACGCAAAGTCGCGCGTGCCTGTGTCCATGACCACATGGCCTGGCAGAAATTTGATGGTCGAAGGGTTCGGTGTCAGTTCGGTTTCTATAAGCATTTCCCGCATGTGGTGCGGTCGCCGACAAAGTGCAAGCCAGAATGTCTTGACAGCGGACAAGCCTAAGTTGACGGAAAGGAGGATAAGGAGAGCAAAATTGACAGATCAAGCACAGAAAACCGCGTGGATCACCGGGGCCTCGTCGGGCATTGGCGAAGCTTTGGCCAAGGCATTTGTTGCCAGTGGCGGCTATGCGATATTGTCTGGGCGCAATGTTGCGGAGCTACAACGCGTTGCAGCCGAAACAGGTGCGGCGGACCATTGTCTCATTTTGCCATTCGATACAGTGGATTATGCTAGTTTGGCCAGCAAAGTGGCCGAAGCTATCGCGTTTCAGGGCCATGTCGACGTGCTGGTGAACAATGCGGGCATCTCCCAACGGTCGCCCGCATTGGACACCGATTTGTCGGTCTATCAACGGATTGTCGATGTCGACTTGCTCGCGCCCATTGCGCTCACACAAGCCTTGCTATCGCACATGGTTTCGCGCGGTAGCGGGCAGATTGTTATGATCTCCAGCGTAGCAGGCAAAGCAGGTATCCCGATGCGCACCGCTTATTGCGCTGCAAAACATGGTTTGATCGGCTATGCCGACGCACTGCGCAGCGAAGTTGCGGGGCAGGGGGTAAAAATCCTTGTCGTCGCGCCGGGGTCGGTCAAAACCAATGTCTCACGCAACGCGCTCAACGCCGATGGCAGTGTGCGCGGTATCAGTGACGCGGCGATCGACAATGGTATTGATCCGAATGAAGTTGCAAGTCGCATTTGGGAGGCTGTGCGCACTGGCAAACGCGAAATCATTATCGCCGAGGGCATCGAGGCCAACATCCCCGTGCTGCGCGCGCAGGACCCGGAAAAGCTGTTTGACATGGTAGAAGCTATGGTCGCGGACGGCTACGCCAAGAAAATATCTGCGCGATAGAGGGCCTGTCCCTAAGTTCTGCTCGCGCGGAGGGCTGCGCCAGCGGCAAAGGGGGACAGCGCCGTTATCGCCAACGATGTTGCCGCGAGCAGCTGCATTGCGTTACCGGGATCTTCGGCCAAGGTGCCTGCGCCGAAGATGAGCAACGGAATGGTGATGGGCACTAATAGCAAACCGCCAAGTGCGCTCGCACCGCTTAGACCCGCGGTGAGCGCCGCAATCATCACGGACAGACCAGACAAAGCGGGTAAAGCCAAAGCCAGACCAAGAAGCAAGGTACCCAATTGCGCCTCCGGCAAGCCAATAAGCGCGGAGCCAACGACCGTTGCCAAAAGCAGGGGGAGGGCGAAAGCGACAATCTGCCCTGCGATCTTCGCCGTCGCGACAAGTTCATCCGACCAACCACGCACGGCAAGCTGATCGAGCACGCCGGACTGGCGGTCGGGCAAAATCAGCCGTTCAATCGGCAGGAGCGTCGCGAGCAGGGCTGCGATCCACAAGATGCCGCCGCCTGTGCGTGCCAGCAGGGCCTTGTCGGGGCCCGTCACAAAGGGGAATAATGTGGACACGGCGAGATAAAACACCACTGGAAGCCATAAGCCGCCGCCCGTCCATGCCAGACGTACTTCACGCGCAACCAGTGCAACAAACGCCTTCATGCCGCAGCGTCCTGGCTGTCGAGCGATAGGCTTAATGCGACATTGATCGAGGGCGGTTGATGCGCGGCGACAAGGACGATCCCACCCGCAGCGGCGCGATTAATAATCGCCTGATCAAGCCGCGTGCAGCTTGCACTGTCGAGGCCATTATAGGGCTCATCCATCAACCAAATATCTGCGCCGGAGGCAAGGACGCGCGCGATGCTGGCACGCTTGCGTTGGCCCGTGGAGAGAAAGCGCACGGGGATATGGGCAAGGTCTTGCAAATCCATAGCCGTTAAGGCTGCGTCCCGTGCGTCGGCTGATGCGCCATCCATATCTGCCCAAAAGCGGAGCGCGGCTTCCACGGTCACATTGGCATCCAGCGCCAAATTTTCGTCCGCAAGTGCCATGCGACCTTCGGAATGGATATTCCCCGACGTTACCGTCAGCAATCCCGCTACAAGGCGCAGCAAAGTGGATTTGCCACATCCGTTGGCGCCTCTGATCCAGATGATGTCCCCTGCGCGCGCTGTCACCGACAGGCCAGGCAACACCATGCGGTTGCCGCGCATGACCGCGACATTGTCAATGTTAAGCGATGGCAGGGATGCTTGACGTGAAGACATATCGCGACTTAGGCAGATATTCGTTCAATTGCAAAAGCAGGATGAGGATATGCATATTTCAAGACTGGATGACGCCGCCCGCGATGCCGCCATGCAACAACTGCCGCAATGGACCTATGACGCCGATGCAAAAGGTATCCGCCGCGTTTTGCGCTTTGCTGACTTTGCCGAAGCATTTGGTTTCATGACCCGCGTTGCGATTCTCGCCGAAAAAGCCGACCATCATCCCGAATGGTTCAACGTGTATAACCGTGTTGAAATTCTGCTGACTACGCATGATGCGGATGGCCTGTCGCAACGTGACATCGACCTTGCCTCCGCAATCGATGCAATCACGGCTTAGTCTGCACCACGTCGCCAAGGCCGCCCAATAGGCCCAGTTGCTTCCGCAAACGGTTTGGAAACCAGCGCGCAGAAAAGGCCAGTTGCTTCGCCATTTTGTTGACGGGCGTATGCACTTTCTCGCCGTGAATAGCTTCCCATGCCGCAGGGCCAATGATGGATACCGGGCTAACCTCAACACCCGCCGATTGCAGTCTTTCCTTACCAGACATGTTGCTACCGGCGTCGACATTGCTGATGATGTTGGTATCGATGAATCCGGGCATCAGGCTGCGGGATTTAATGCCATATGGACGCCATTCAATGTCATGTGCCTCAGCCAATGCGCGCACCGCAAATTTGGTGGCGCTGTAGACGCTTAATCCCGCCGACCCATAAATGCCCGCGGCAGAACTGGTGTAGAGCACGCATGCGTCATCGGTGTTCTTTAGTAGGTCGAAGCATGCTCGTGTGCCGCTAATCACGCCCGTAAGGTTTATTGCGATCATGCGGTCAATATCTTCGTCGGTCATGTCCTGAATCGGGCCGCCAGTGCCGATCCCTGCATTGTTGAACAACACGGTCATATGTCCGTTGGTGTGCTTGGCAAAGTCGGCAACGGCCTTTTTCCATTGCGCGCGGTCCGTTACATCCAATTTGTGGCGCGAATATTCGCCTTTGGGTAACAAGGCCGCGGTTACGTCCAAACCTTTTTCATCAATGTCCGCCAGACCAACAAACCAGCCGACATTTGCAAAATAGCGCGCAACTTCGCGGCCAAGGCCAGACGCGGCGCCGGTGATGAAAATGCTTTTTTGAGCTGTCGACATGATGATGATTCCTCTCTTACTCACATGGTTGTCAGCGACATCAATTTGTCTAAAACGTCAACTGATTATTACAGATCCTAAATGGCCTGAAATCCCTTGGCATAAATATGCCAGGTGAAAATTGCTGCGGCCCCGCGATGCGGACGCCAGCGTTCGGCGATGACGCGGATTTCTTTTTCCGATGGCCGCACGTCCAGCTTTAGCAAACGCCCAACGCCCTCTTGCACCGCAAGATCCCCTGCGGGCCATATATCGGTACGGCCCTCGGCAAACAGCAAATATATCTCTGCGGACCAGCGGCCAATGCCCTTGACCTGCGTCAGATAGGCAATCGCTTCCTCATCTTCATCGGGTAGGGCATCCAGGGGCAAGGCACCCGACAGCACCAGCTCCGCCAATGACCGCGCATAGCCCTGTTTCTGCCTACTAAGGCCGCAGCCCCGCAACGCATCAAAATCTTGCGCCAACAACTGTTCTGGTGGGCATTGCGCGCCGAGCAGGGCTTCTAGCTTGTTCCAGACTGATGCCGCTGCCGCGACGCTGACCTGTTGCCCGACAATCGTGCGCAGCAAGGTAGCGTAGCCGGGCGCACAGATGCGCGCGTCCGGATAGCCCGTGACAGCAAGGGCCTCAGTAATGCCCGGCTCAATCGCGGCTAGCGCATCAAGCGCGGCATGCAGTTGCTGTGTCGGTATGCCCATAGGACTGGCTTATGATCCCCGGCGGACGGTGGCCGCGTATAGAGCGATGGCTGCAGCGTTGGAAACGTTCAATGATTCCATCTTTGCGCTGATCGGCAGTTTTGCCAATTGGTCGCAATGCTCCTCAATATTACGGCGCATGCCGTCGCCTTCCGCGCCCAGCACCAATGCATTGCGTCCCGGTGTCAGTGCTTGATCCAGCGTCACTTCTGCATGGCCTGACAGGCCGATTCGCCAATATCCCGCCTCGGCAATTTCCTCCAGCGCACGCGCCAGATTAACCACCCGGACCCATGGCGTTATCTCCAGCCCGCCCGACGCGGCTTTTGCCAATGCGCCCGATTCGGGGGGCGCGTGCCGGTCCTGCGTCACAACAGCCACCGCATCAAAGGCCGCCGCTGTCCGGAATATCGCGCCGACATTGTGTGGATCGGTGACTTGGTCGAGGATCAGCAAGGGTCGGTTATCATCGTTGGAAAGCGCGAGCGCATCGGTCAGCCAGACATCCTCCAGCGGCGCAACCTCAAGCACTAAGCCCTGATGCGGCGCATCTTTCGGCACAAAACGCGCCAAATCGTTTACTTCGGCATATTGCACGGTCAAGCCGTCGGGCACGACAATTTTACCGATTTCCTCCCGCGTGCCCCATAAATTGATGAGGCGGCGTTCGGGATTGTCGAGCGCGGCATAGACGGCGTGCCGTCCATAAAATTTGGGATTGCCGCTGGTAACGGCGGCACCACGGCGACGGTGGCTCTTATGTGACGACATTATATGTACCTGTGCATGAAAAAGAGAAGCTTCTGGTGCCCTTTCCCACTTGAGGCATTGACAGGCAAGGGCCGTTTCGCCATTGGGCTGCTTCTTCTGCGGGACCGGCCCTCATGCAAACACATGATGCCCCGCGCGAAGACGTGGACAGGTGGCCGAGTGGTTAAAGGCAGCAGACTGTAAATCTGCCCGGTTTTCCGTACGCTGGTTCGAATCCAGCCCTGTCCACCATTTCTCGTTGGCGAGGTTTGTTTTGTTCGCTTCGTGTGCGTAATTGTCTTTCTCCCATAGCTATCTTGCTGCTCTTTTGAACGGGGTCTGTCCTAAGTGCCGAGCTAATTCGAACTAACACTATTGATCTGGACGGCTTTCTTACAAACTTCGTATCTCCGTCAAGCAAAGCCGTCGGACTTTGCCGTTGCGGACCCTGTGACTTTGGGCTTAGTTCGGGGTGCGTCTGTGTTGAATTTCGGTCGCGGATGGAGATGGATGCAGGCTGCATTATTTTGACGCAGACAGGGCAATTTTAAGGAGAGGGCAAAATGTCGGAAATCTATCCTGTTTCGGATGATTGGAAGAAAAAGGCGTTTGTCACGGCGGAAGGTTACAACGCCGCTTATGCTCAATCCGTGCGCGATCCGGACACATTCTGGCGCGAAGAGGCCAAGCGCCTCAACTGGATGAAACCCTTTACCAAAGTGAAGAATACCAGTTTTCACGAAGCGGATTTCGGTATCAAATGGTTTGAGGATGGCGCGTTGAACGTCTCTGCCAACTGCATTGATCGCCATTTGCCCGAACGCAAAGATGATATTGCGATAATCTGGGAAGGCGATGATCCATCGCAGCAACGGCGCATCACTTTTGGTGAGCTGCATGCCGAGGTTTGCCTGATGGCCAACGCCTTGAAGGCATTAGGCGCACAAAAAGGTGATCGCATCACCATCTATATGCCGATGATCCCTGAAGCCGCGATGGCCATGCTTGCGTGCACGCGTATTGGGGCAATTCATTCTATCGTCTTTGGCGGCTTTTCACCGGAAGCGCTGGCTGGACGCATTCAGGATTGCGATTCCAATATTGTTATCACCGCTGATGCCGGCATGCGCGGTGGGAAGCTGGTACCTTTGAAGCAGAATGTGGATGCTGCCCTTACGCATTGCACCTCGATCAAGGCATGCCTTGTGGTGCGCCATGTCGGAAACGACATACATATGCAGGACGCGCGCGACGTCTGGTATCATGATGTGCGTACAACAGTTCCTAGCGACTGCGCGCCCGAAATCATGGATGCCGAAGACCCGCTTTTCATTTTATATACGTCAGGCTCCACCGGAAAACCTAAGGGCGTATTACACACAACCGGTGGGTATTTGGTGTGGGCAACGATGACGCATCATTATGTGTTCAACTACACCCCCGGCGAAATTTATTGGTGCGCCGCCGACATTGGCTGGGTCACTGGCCATAGCTATGTCGTGTATGGCCCGCTCGCCAATGGTGCGACGACGGTGATGTTTGAAGGCGTGCCCAATTATCCCGACCACAGCCGGTTCTGGCAAATAGTTGACCGCCATCAGGTTAATATTTTCTATGGCGCGCCAACGGCGTTGCGGTCACTGATGCGTGAAGGCGATGATTGGGTGAAGAGAACCTCGCGCAGTTCTTTGCGTTTGCTGGGTTCGGTTGGTGAGCCAATCAATCCGGAGGCATGGGAATGGTATTATCATGTCGTCGGCGAAGGCCGCTGCCCTATTGTCGATACCTATTGGCAGACCGAAACGGGGGCGACCATGATGACGCCTTTACCTGGCGCGCATGCGTTGAAGCCGGGCGCGGCATCAAAGCCGATGTTTGGCGTGCAGCCGGTGCTGGTCGACGGCGACGGCACATTGTTGGAAGGCGCGACCGAGGGCAATTTGTGCATGATCGACAGCTGGCCAGGCCAAATGCGTACGGTGTGGGGCGATCATGATCGGTTTTTCCAAACTTATTTCACCACTTATCCCGGCAAATATTTCACGGGCGATGGATGTCGGCGCGATGCCGACGGTGATTATTGGATTACGGGGCGGGTTGACGACGTGATCAATGTGTCTGGCCACCGCATGGGTACGGCTGAAGTCGAAAGCGCACTGGTTGCCCATGCCAAAGTAGCCGAGGCGGCGGTGGTCGGATTCCCGCACGACATTAAAGGGCAGGGCATTTACGCTTATGTTACGTTGAATGCCAATGAGGCAGAGTCCGCGGATATACGTGCGGACCTTATCAAATGGGTGCGCCATGAAATCGGCCCAATCGCGACGCCAGATGTCATCCATTTTGCGCCGGGTTTACCCAAAACACGCTCGGGAAAAATCATGCGCCGGATATTGCGCAAAATTGCCGAAGGGGATGTGTCTAATTTAGGCGATATCTCGACCCTTGCGGATCCATCGGTCGTGGACAATCTTGTGCAATCAAGATCCACCGCCGGATGACTTTCGAAAGTGAAAACGAGAGGCTGAACTGGCTATCCTGAACAGCCGGTTCATATGGCTGTGACCCTTAGACCATGGCGAATAAACCAAAGCAATCGCATTGACGGCCATGGGTATCGAGGCACCACGGCGCCCAATATCGCATCGAGAAGCGATTTTATGAGCGCATATTGTTATTTTACAATTAGTTACGCGTTGACACGCGTAAATAAGCGCCGCACTTGAATGTCGTCCGAGGAGAAAGATGATGATTCGATCAAATAGAATGTTCAAAAATGCATGTATTTGCATTGGTTTTATTTTGTCATTGTCGTCTGTGTCTGAGGAAGCCTGGGCACAATCGGCAATAGATCCCGTTATACTGGCACCGGCAAACGGAAGCGTAATTGAGTCGGGCACGGAGATTGTACTCAGGTTACGCGAAGAACTTACGACCGACAAAAAGAAGTTGAAGGCGGGATATCGTTTCCAGATGGAAGTTGCGGAACCCCTTCGCCTGAACAGTCAGATTATCATCCCGTCTGGAACGCCAGCCATTGGCGAAGTGACGGAAGTTCGTAATAAAGCCATGTGGGGAAAGTCAGGTTACATTGAAGCGCGGGCCATTTCCATGCGGATCGGTGGGCGTACGATCCGCCTGAGTGGTTCATTCGACGACAAGGGTGCTGCCGGAACGGATATCATTCCCGTGGTCGGTTTTTTCACCTCCGGACGCAGCGCGACAATTGCATCGGGGAGCACTGTTAAAGCGTTCCTCGAGGAAGACATTGTTATTGCAAAGCCAACAGTGCCAGCGCCTACGCCAGCGCCTGCCAAGCCCGCGCCCAAATGAGGTGCAGCGCAGGGGCGTAGGCTCTGTTTCAGGACGAAAGCAAGGCATAGCCAGTATATCTCGCAGCTTGGATGCTGGACATTATATTTAAGAGGTTGACCCTGTCGGCTCTGTCGCCTGTATCATGGGAGTAGTGCGCGCCGCGTAAATCGACTGGGCTTCAGGCTGTTCCGCGGGTGAGTAGCCGGACCGGAACAGGGGCGATGCTGGGCGTTTCGCCTTTTAGCACCGCGATCAACGCTTCGACTAGCATTTCGCCGGCTTGCACATAATCCTGCTCAATCGTTGTCAGCGGCGGCTGCGCATAAGCGCCCATTGCGATGCCATCAAACCCGATTACGCGTACATCTGTGCCAATGGGGATATGATGTTCCTCGAGCGCGCGCATGGCACCCAGCGCGATAAAGTCATTCGCACAGAACAAGCCATCAAACGCAATTTTTTCGTGGATGAGGCCTTGGACCGCGGCGTAGCCTTGATCTTCACGCACCGCGTTTTCGGGGAGCGGTGGGCAAATGGGCTGCAAGCCCTTCGCCGACATATGTGCCATATAGGTTGTCAGCCTGTCTTGAAACTGTGGCTGCTCGCTATGGGTGGGACCAATATAGGCAATGTTTTTACAACCCTGTTGCAACAAATGGTCAATAGCCAGTCGCGCGCCTTGAACATTGTCACTTTTGATTGAAATCAGGTCTTCTTTGCTGGCGCCCCAGCAGATCATCGGCGTATTATGCCGAGCATATTCGCCGAAAAACTGCCAACCAGCGATATTCTGACCGCTGCCAATGACGATGAGGCCATCGGCCTGTCGGCTGCCGGTGTAATTGGCAAAGAAATTGGCAGGTGAATCTTGAAATGAGATTATCAGATTATAGCCCCGTTCGGAGGCCGACGCTGCGATGCAGCCCAATAACGACAGATAAAACGGGTTTATATTCGCCTTATTTTCACCCCGCCGACACAGGATGACAAGCGCGATCGAATATGTCTGCTGCGTGCGCAGTCGAAGGGCATTGTGGTCAACCGAATAATTGAGCTCGTTCGCCAGCGCGACGATGCGCGCGCGCGTGGTTTCGTTGACTTTCTTATCCCCGCGCAATGCACGGGACACCGTGGGCTGAGAAACCCCAAGCATGGCCGCAATCTGATGCGCCGTAATGCGTCCCTCTTTGCCCATGCAATGCCGTTAGCATTGCAAAACGGTCAAGTCACGCAGTGAGGGCCGTTTCCGGCGCAACAAATGCAAGATTGAGGCTTTCGGCAACCGCTTGGCTGGTGACTTTACCTTGATGCACGTTCAACCCGGCCAGCAATCCGCGTCCAGTTTCTGTGCTGCTATCCAACGCAGTTATGCCTTTGTTTGCAAGCGCAAGGCCATAAGGCAAGGTCGCATTGTTGAGCGCGGCCGCGCTGGTCTGCGGGACGGCGCCGGGCATGTTTGCGACGCAATAATGAATGATGCCGTCCACAATATAAGTGGGTTCTGCATGCGTGGTGGCGCGCGATGTTTCAAAACAACCGCCTTGGTCAATGGCGACATCGACTAAGACCGCACCGGGTTTCATCCGCTTCAGCATTGCGCGGGTCACAAGGCGCGGCGCGCTTGCACCCGGAATAAGCACGGCGCCAATGACGGCATCGGCAAGGCTGATTTCATGGTCGATGGCTTCAAGCGTCGAATAGCGCGTGCGCACCCGTCCGTTGAACATCTCATCGAGTTGGCGCAGACGCGGGATCGAACGATCAACGATGGTGACCTCCGCGCCAAGACCAACGGCCATGCGAGCCGCATGTGTGCCAACAACGCCGCCACCGAGCACTGTAACGCGGCCAGCAGCCACCCCCGGCACACCGCCGAGCAATATGCCCGCGCCGCCTTCGCTGCGGCGCATGGCTTGGCCAGCGGCTTCAATCGCTAGGCGACCCGCGACTTCGCTCATGGGGGCTAATAGGGGCAGGGCGCCGCGATCATCGGTCACGGTCTCATAGGCAATGGCGGTGCATCCACTGGCGATCAGACCCTTGGCTTGCTCGGGATCGGGTGCAAGATGCAAATAAGTGAAGAGCAATTGGCCGGGACGAAGCTGCACCCATTCGCTTGGTTGCGGTTCCTTGACCTTAACGATCATGTCGCAGCTCGCGAAAATTTCCTGCGCGGTTGCAGCGATTTCTGCGCCTGCCGCATGATATGCGTCGTCATTTGCCATGATGCCCGCGCCTGCGCCCGATTGCACCACCACCTGATGCCCAGCGGCCACATATTCGCGTACGGCACCGGGCGTTAAGCCAACGCGATACTCATGTACTTTAATTTCGCTTGGGACACCAACACGCATGACTCTCTGCTCCTCAAAACATGTTGGCAAAGATTAGCATTGTCATGACGCCGATACTCCGCAAAGATTCGACATATATGACTATTTGGTGCATATATTCGTCGTATTTGTCATAATGGATGAAAAAATTATGCAGCTTGATCGGGTGGACCGTAAATTATTAGGTGCGTTAGTGACAAATGGCCGCGCGACTCAGATGGAGTTGGGGGAGGCGGCTGGACTGTCCCCCAGTGCGGCGGCGCGGCGGCAAAAAGCCTTGGAAGATGAAGGCATATTGCGTGGCTATCGTGCGGATGTGAACTTGCGGAAATTGGGGCTTGGGGCGACGGTGATGGTAACAATCACACTCGACAGCCAAAGCGAGGAGGCGATGGCTGCTTTTGAGGCGGCGGTCGTCAACAGCCCGTCGACCATCCGATGTCACCTGATGAGTGGACGGAATGATTATCTGCTGGTGGTGCGTGCTGCATCGATCGAGGATTATGAAATCATCCATCGACAGGAAATTGCTCGCTTGCCGAGGGTTGCTCGGATCGAAACCGCATTTGCGTTGCGCGAAGTGGTTAACCGAGCGGTTCCTCCGCGTCTTTTCGATACATAAAGGGACTTGAACCGCAATATCCGGTGCAGGTGGGATTTCGGCTAATGAGTGGCCGCATATGCTGCCAAGACCATCGCAAGACTGTGACTGTTTTGTCACATCGCCTAAAAAGGACAATGACATTGACACAAAATTGCTTGCTTGGTGCACGCTTTGATGTTTGTGTGCACTTGCACAATAAAGCGCTGGCAAGATAAAACTGACCATTGCGTAGGCAAACAGATTTAGCGGGAAGAGAACGGCATCTGCCGATTGTTACGCAATGCGTGGCTAGCCGGTTAGTATCTATTGTACCTAAGAAGGGGTAAAATTATGCGTAATTCCATATTGAAGTTGGCAAGCATAAGCGTCGCGATCAGCGCGATAGCAATGTCGGCACCTGCCTTCGCGCAGGAAGCAGCTGAAGAAGCGGCCGGCCCGGTCACACTGACTGGCGGCGTTGTTCTTGCATCTGACTATCGTTTCCGCGGCGTTTCGCTCTCCGGTAAGGATTTTGCGGTTCAGCCATACCTGACGGTAAAGCATGAATCCGGCCTGTATATGGGCGCTTGGGGATCCAATCTTTCCGAAAATGACGGAGACGATGTTGAGGTCGACCTTTACGCTGGTTTTTCCGGCGGTGAAGCCGTGACATATGACATTGGTGCGACTTACTATCTCTATCCTGGCGTATCGAGCTTCAACTATGTTGAGGTCACTGGAAAGCTTGGTTCAACCATAGGCCCAGCATCCGTTGGCCTGCAATTGAGCTATGTTCCAAGCCAAGACAATACGGGCAATGACGACAACATCTATTTCGGTACCAACGCCAGCATTGCCGTGCCAAATTCCCCAATTTCGATTGTTGGATCGGTGGGTATGGAAGATGGCGCATTCACAGCTGGTAAGGAAAAGCTCGATTGGTCGCTTGGTCTAACCGCCGCTGTTTCCGGTTTCACACTGGGTGTTTCCTATGTCGACACCAACCGCCGGACGATCTTTGCACCCAAGGATAGCTCGGCTGGCGTTGTGTTCACTTTAAGCTACGGCTTCTGATAACGCTTCAAGGTTTGTAGGCTCGGCAAAAACCCAAGCCTCAAAGAAATACATACATGCCGGGCTTGACCTTTCAAGTCCGGCATGCGCTTATCAGTCACCCAAAAAACTGGTGAAAAACAATGTCCGTCAATCTTGCGAATTGGATCGCTGAGCACAAAATCGACGAGGTTGAGTGCATCGTGCCTGACATTAACGGTGTGCAACGGGGCAAGGTTCTGCCTGCGAAGAAGTTTCTTTCATCGGTCCGGGACAAATCGCTACGTATTCCGGGCAGCGTTTTTATCTGCACCATTGATGGCCATTATCCCGAAGACATTGCGGACATTTGGGATAAGGATCCGGACAAAATTCTGGTCGCTGATCCCGACACAATTTGCGTAGCCCCTGGCTTCAAATCACCGACTGCCTTCGTGATTGCCGATGTGCTGCATGGTGACGGAACCGAAGTTGAAATCGCCCCGCGCGCGATATTGAAAAAAGTTTTAAACATGTACGCTGATCGTGGGTGGAAACCGATTATGGCGCCTGAGGTCGAGTTTTACCTTGTCAGCCAAAATGTCGACCCTGACTTTCCGTTGGTGCCGCCCACTGGCTCCAGCGGACGTGCAGAAACTGCAAGCCAGCCTTATGGTTTGGAGGCGATGAACGAATATGAAGACATTATCGACCACATTTATGATGATTGTGAGTTGATGGGTCTCGATATCGACACGATGATCCACGAAATGGGTGCGGCGCAGCTGGAGGTCAACTTCATCCATGGCGACCCGTTGAAGCTGGCGGACCAAGTATTCCTTTTCAAGCGCACCGTTCGGGCGGTCGCAAAACAGCATGGCGTATACGCAACATTCATGGCGAACCCAATGGCGGGACAACCGGGCAGTGCCATGCATATTCACCAATCGGTTGTCGATGCCGAAACCGGCCGGAACCTGTTCTCCAACGCCAATGGTCGCGACAGCGCGCTTTTCCGCAGTTACATTGCGGGCCTTGTAAAATTCATGCCGCAGGTGTCGCCATTATGGGCGCCCAACGTCAACAGCTTCCGCCGGATGCGCCCCGATAGTGCCGCTCCGATTAATGTCCAATGGGGCGAGGACAATCGCAGTTGCGGTTTCCGCGTGCCCATTTCCGACAAGGCCAACCGTCGCGTCGAGAACCGCCTGCCGGGCGCAGATTCCAATCCTTATCTCGCTATGGCGGCGTCGTTGGTCTGCGGCTATATCGGAATGGTCGAACGGATGGTCCCCGCCAAAGCGATTACTGGCAGCGCCTATAACCGCGCCCGCACCTTGCCCCGCACGTTGGAAGCGGCGTTGGACCGGTTCAGCGCCTGCAAGCCGGTACGCAATCTGCTGGGTGAGGAATTTTTCGACATCTTCTATGCGGTCAAGGACTATGAATTGTTCAATTACCAGTCCGTGGTCTCGAGCTGGGAACGTGAGCATTTGTTGTTGAGGGTGTGATGCCCGATCCGTTGAATGATAGCTATTATTTAGCATCTGCAGGCGAGTATAAGCCCGATGCGCAGTTGATCGCTGACATAAAGGCCGACATCTGCATCATTGGTGGGGGCTTTACTGGCTTATCAGCCGCGATTGCCTGCGCCGAAGCAGGGTTAGATGTCGTTTTGCTTGAGGGTGAGCAAATTGGCTTCGCTGCATCGGGTCGAAACGGCGGGCAGATGATCCCCGGATTTAACATGGCGGCCACGGACCTGATCAAGCTGGTGGGCGAAGATGTCGGGCAAAAACTCTACCAACTTGCGATGTCGGCGCGTGATCGCGTGCACGCACGGATTGAGCGCCACGATATCGACTGCGATTTGCAGCATGGCCACATCCATTTGGCTGCAAAGAAGCACGGCTTTGCGCATTTGCAAGATGAAGTGACGTTTAGTGACCGTTTGCTTGGCGTGGGCGAAGCAGTGTTGGTCGCGCCCACGGATATCGGTCGATATGTAAACGTAGCGGGATATCATGGCGGTGTTTATGTGCCAAAAGGCGGCCATCTTCACCCCTTAAAATATGCGCGTGGTTTGAAGCGGGCGGCCAAGAGCGCGGGTGCAAGAATTTTTGAAGGCAGCAGGGCTGTCTCGATCGCAGAAGGCGAAAAGGTCGTTGTCCGCACGATTTCTGGATCCGTCACGGCTAGCAATGTCTTTCTGGCTTGTGACGCAGAAACGGTGGATCTGGCCCCCAAGGCGGGTCGGTACACGATGCCAGTATTGAACTATATTATTGCGACCGAGCCGCTGAGTGAAGACCGCGCGCGTGCGCTAATCCCATCGAATGCAGCGGTATCAGATAGCCGGTTTGTTCTAAACTATTTCCGTTTGTCCGCCGATAACCGACTGCTTTTTGCAGGTGGCGAAAAATATACGCCAAAGCCGCCGGAGGATATTGCTGCGTTTGTAAGACCCTATATGCTGAAGCTATTCCCGCAATTGGCCGATGTACGGATCGATTATGCATGGGGCGGTACGGTCGGGATCACCGTGAACCGTCTGCCGCATATCGGTCGCGAGGGTAATAAGCTGTTTGCGCATGGCTATTCGGGGCAGGGCGTGCTGCTCACGACGCTGGTAGGCGAGTTGCTGCCGGAGGTGTTGAAGGGCGATAGCCGCAATTTCAACCTCTTTGAAAAAATCCCGCATCGTGCGTTCCCGGGTGGCAAGCTGCTGCGAACACCCACCTATGTTGCAGGGATGCTTTATTCGGCGATGATGGATCGCTTGTGATTGAGAGGGGCCACATCGAAGCAATCCGCAAGCGTGAAATGGCGCGCTTCATCGCGGCTAATCCGAAATCGAAGGCGCACGCAGAAAACGCGCAGCAATGGTTTCAGGGTGTTCCGTTTCATTGGATGCTTGATTGGTCCAGTCCATTTCCGATCGTCGCGCAGGTGGCTTCTGGCGCGACGCTGACGAGTATTGACGGGCAGGTTTTCGATGACTTCTGTCTGGGCGATACCGCGAGTATGTTTGGCCATTCGCCAGCGCCGCTTGCGAAAGCATTAGCCGAACAAGCTGGGCAGGGCTTAAGCTATATGCTGCCCACCGCAAAGGGCGCGGAGCTTGGCGCGATGCTTGCCGAGATGTTCGGTCTGCCGCAATGGCAAGTGACGACGACAGCGAGTGAAGCCAATCGCGCCGTCATTCGTTGGTGCCGTGGGATGACGGGGCGCGACAAGATTTTGATCTTCAACGGCTGCTATCATGGCGCAGTCGATGATGTGTTCGTCGACTTGCGTGATGGCCGCGCGGTCAACCGGCCAAGCTTAATCGGGCAAGTGCAGGACTTGCTGCCAACGACTATGGTCATCGAGTTTAACGATGTGGACGCGCTTGCCGCGGCTTTGCGCGGCGGCGATATCGCTTGTGTCTTGGCTGAACCATTGATGACCAATATTGGCATGGTACGCGATGCACCGGGATTCCTTACGGAATTGCGCCAGCTGTGTGATGAAACCGGCACAATTTTGGTGCTGGACGAAACGCACACGATCTCGTCCGGCTATGGCGGACATAGCAACACGCATGGTCCAAAGCCCGACATATTGGTCGTGGGTAAATCCATCGGCGGCGGCGTGCCGTGCGCGGTTTACGGCTTTACGGCAGATATTGCGGAGCGGATGGCGGCGCTGAACGCATCGCGTCCAGCGGGCCATAGCGGCATAGGCACGACCTTGTCCGCTAATGCGCTCGCCATTACCGCGATGCACGCGATGCTGGGACAGGTGATTACGCGCGATGCTTATTCCCATATGCTGTCGATTACCGACAGGCTGGTGGCGCAGTTGAACGCAGTGATTGCGGCGCATGGGGTGAATTGGCATGTCAGCCATGTCGGCGCGCGCGTCGAATTGGTTTGTTCCGCAAAGCCGCCGCGCAATGGCAGTGAAGCGCGGGCGGCGGTGGACCATGTACTGGAAAGCACCATCCACCTCTATCTCGCCAATCGTGGTATATTGCTCGCGCCCTTCCACAATATGATGCTGGTCAGTCCAGTGACCCAAGCCGCGCAAATTGACCGCCTTGCTGCGGAGTTGAACAATGCGCTGACTGAGCTATTAGCATTTGGACATTCGGGCGGACGGAAGTGACATCATGACAATCAAACGCGCTATATCATCAGCGACCATCGCGCCGCGTAGCGAGGCAGAGGCGTTTTTTGCTGCGCATCCTGACATTGATTCGATTGAGATGATCTACACCGACTTTGGCGGTGTCCCGCGCGGTAAGCGCCTGCGCCAGCATGAGGTATTGTCCGTCTATGAAATCGGACGTTTTTTTCCCGGCTCCATCGCGGTTGTGGATATCACTGGGCAGGATACGGTCGAAACGGGTCTGGTGTGGGAAGATGGCGACGCCGATCGTTCAATGAAGCCAATTCCGGGTACATTGGTCCGCAGCCCTTGGGCGGGCGACAATGCCGCGCAATTCATGGTCGATTTTTATGAATTGGATGGCCAGCCGCATGATCTTGATCCCCGCCATGTCCTTGGCCTTGTCGTAGACCGTTTTGCCGAAATGGGCCTGACGCCCGCCTTGGCAGTGGAGCTGGAATTCTATTTGTTGGATCCAAAGCGCGCACGCGATGGCTCCATCCGTCCTGCGCGGCCAGAGTATAGTGGCGAAACGCCGCAGATGGTCGAAGTCTATGGCCTGCGCGAGCTCGATGATTTCCGTCCCTTCTTCGACGAATTATACGAAACCTGCGACATTCAAGGGCTTCCGCTGGAATCGGCCATATCTGAATTTGCGCCGGGACAATGTGAGTTGACCTTGCGGTATAAGCCCGACGTGCTGCGCGCCTGCGATGACGCGATCATGTACAAGCGCGTCGTGAAAGCGGTGGCGCAGGCGCACGGGCTTGAGGCGACGTTCATGGCAAAGCCATTTGCCGAACAAGCCGGCTCCGGCATGCATATTCACGTGTCGATGAACGACAAGGACGGCAATAACCTCTTCGCAGCAGATGATCCCGAAGGCACGCCAATGTTGCGCCATGCCATTGGCGGGATGATCGCCAGCGTGGGGGATTGCTTCGCGCTGTTTGCGCCGCATGCAAATAGCTATCGCCGGTTCAAGGCGAACAGCTATGCGCCTGTTGCTCCCACCTGGGGCGTCAATAACCGTACTGTGTCCTTCCGTATTCCGGCCGGTCCATCCGCAAGCCGCCATGTCGAGCATCGTGCCTGCGGTGCGGACGCCAATCCCTATCTTGCAGTGGCTGGCGTATTGGCGGGTATCCATCATGGGATCATGCACAAGATTGATCCCGGCCCGGCGGTTGTGGGCAATGGCTATGACCGTGACGGATCAGGTGATGACAAGCCACCTAGCAATTGGTTTGCCGCTGTTGACCGTTTTCACGGTTCCAAATTGTTGCGGGGCTATCTTGGCGAGCGCTTTGTTGACATGTTCACGATTGTGAAGCGTGTCGAACAAGACCGTTATTTCGGACAAGTGCCCAGCATTGATTATGATTGGTATTTGCGCAACGCGTAAGTCGCGGAGCATTTAAATCTACCTTCGTTGGGTGATTCACCAAAACCCACAGCCGGTCTTGCAATTCGATAAGGTCGCGGCCATATGCGCCGTGGGAGTCGGATGGACGTGGCACTCGCCAACCTGGTCAGATCCTGACGGAAGCAGCCACAACGAATTCGCTGCGGGTCATTCGGCTCCTACTTTTCCCCGTGTTTTGGTGGAGAAGACTTCGACAAAGGTCGGTGATACTTCTAATATGATGATAATGCCCGACTCCGACAGCCCAGATTTCACGCCACGCGACCCGGATATGCCTGATGATGCATTGGGGCTGGGGCTCGATTTGCCGCCCGTTGCCCAGTCGCCAGTGGCACAACCGCCCACCGCGCCCGTTCCGAGCGGCGGCGCGGCCTACCGTGTTTTGGCACGTAAATATCGGCCGCAGACTTTTGCTGAGCTCATCGGGCAAGATGCCATGGTGCAGACGCTTGGCAACGCCATTAAGCGGGACCGCCTGGCGCATGCATTTTTGATGACGGGCGTGCGCGGGGTGGGAAAAACCTCCACTGCGCGTCTGATAGCCAAGGCGCTGAACTGCATCGGAACCGACGGGCAGGGTGGACCCACCATTGACCCGTGCGGCAATTGCGAGCCGTGCGTGGCTATTGCCGAGGGGCGGCACATTGATGTCATCGAAATGGATGCCGCAAGCCACACCGGTGTGGACGATGTGCGTGAGATTATTGAAGCGGTGCGCTATTCTGCCGTGTCCGCCCGTTATAAAATTTACATCATCGACGAAGTGCACATGCTGTCGAAAAACGCATTCAATGCGTTGTTGAAAACGCTTGAAGAACCGCCGGGCCATGTAAAATTCCTGTTTGCTACGACCGAGGTGAACAAGGTGCCGATAACCGTATTGTCGCGGTGCCAGCGTTTTGATTTGAAGCGGATACCGACTGAGGAACTTTCCGCGCATTTTGCAGAAATTTCCGCGAAGGAAGCCGTTGCCGCCGAAGCGGAGGCGCTGACCCTAATTGCGCAAGCGGCGGAGGGCTCCGTTCGCGATGGCCTCTCAATACTCGATCAAGCCATTGCCCATGCCGATATGGAGGTCGATGGACAGGTCACCGCCGCGCAAGTGCGCGACATGCTGGGGCTTTCCGATCGTGGCGCAATCCGCCGGCTGTTCGGGCTCATACTTATTGGCGATGCGCAGGCGATGCTGGCGGAGGCGAAGAACCAGTATAATCTGGGCGTTGAACCTCTGGCGATGTTTGCCGGGCTCTTGTCCGAGGTCCATCGGCTTACCCTCGCCAAAGTTGGCGCACCGCGTGACGGTGCTTTGGATGCCGAGGCTGCGGCTGTGGTCGAGGACCACGCCGACCGTTTATCCTTCCCTGTTTTACACCGCCTCTGGCAGCTCTTGCTGAAGGGGCAAGAAGAGGTCGCCCGTGCTTCAGTCCCGCTGGATGCGGCGGACATGGCATTGCTGCGTGTGGTTCATGCCGCAACTTTGCCTGATCCGGGTGAACTGGCCAAGATGATTGGCGAAGGGGCGTTCACGGCTCCACCGTCGGCTTCTGCACCCACTGCACAGGCTGTTCCGCCAACGGCCAATGTGCAGTCATTGATGCCCGCCAATTTCCAAGCACTGCTGGAACGATTGGCGCGCGATGGTTTTGTCGGCCTTGAAATGACTTTGCGCGATGTGATGCGTATTGTGGATTACGCGCCACCTTATCTGGCATATCAATTGGCTGGGCCTGTTGCACCGAGCTTCGTCGCCGAACTACGCGATGCGTTGGCCAAGGTTACGGGCACGCGCTGGGACGTTGAGGAACGCGCCGGTGAGGCGCAACCAAGCTTGCTGGAGCAAGAGCAAGCCGCAGCCGAAGCAGATAAACGCATTATATTGGAGTCACCTCTGGTCAAAGCTGCTTTTGCCGCGTTTCCAGAGGCGGAGCTGCTCGACAGCGACGAGAATGACATGAAATGGAGTAAGAGCGCATGAAGAGCATGGAAGAGATGATCAAGGCGGCGCAGGAAGCCGCCCAAAACATCCAACAGCAGATGGAACAAGCACAGGCTACACTTGACACTATTCAGGTGGAGGGCGTCTCCGGAGGCGGACTCGTTAAGGTCCGTGCGACCGCAAAAGGCCGCATTTTGAACGTTGCGCTTGACGACAGCCTGATCGTGCCCGCCGACAAAGGCATGTTGGAAGACCTCATTACGGCAGCCTTTAACGATGCCCGTGAAAAGGCGGATGCCGCCAGCAATGCCGAAATGGGCAAAATGTCCAGCGGCCTGCCACTGCCTCCGGGTTTCAAATTGCCATTTTGATAAAAGGAATGGCTTTGCTGCCGTAGATCAATTTGGTTTTTCCCCAGTTAAATGCGTGCAGGTGATGCACATGCATTGAAAGCGTGCGCAAAGCACTCATATTGAGGGGGAACAGGCGGAACGCCATTTTGGGCGTCCACCAATTGGAGTATCTATGGATCTGAACCTTCCATTATTGCCGTTGCGCGACATTGTTGTTTTCCCCGGCATGATTGTGCCGTTATTTGTCGGGCGCGACAAATCAGTGGTTGCGCTTGAAAAGGCGATGGCCGCCAATAAAGAAATTTTTCTGGTAGCGCAGCTGGACCCAGCCGAGGATGATCCTGACAAGGATGATCTGTATAATGTCGGCGTTACTGCGACCATCATGCAGTTGTTGAAACTGCCCGATGGTACTGTGCGCGTGCTGGTTGAGGGCAAGCAGCGGGCAGAATTACGCGATCTTGTCGCGCGCGGCGGCGATTATGTCGAAGCTAATATTAGCCTGATTACCGAAAATAACATCGAAGGGCCGGAGGCCACTGCGTTAATGCGGTCGGTCATCGAGCAATTTGAGAATTATTCGAAGCTGAATAAGAAGATGCCTGCCGAAACGGCGGTGCAGTTGAGCGATATCGAAACACCATCTGCGCTTGCGGACGCGGTGGCGGCGAACATCCAATTGAAAGTTGCTGATAAGCAGTCCTTGTTGGTGGAAGCTAACCCGTTGCGTCGTCTAGAGATGGCCTTTGCCTTCATGGAAGGCGAGCTTGGCGTTTTGCAAGTGGAGAAGAAAATCCGTGGCCGCGTAAAACGGCAGATGGAGAAGACCCAGCGCGAATATTATCTGAATGAACAGATGAAGGCGATACAGCGCGAGCTTGGTAATGATGATGGTGAAGGCGGCGACGAAATTGCCGAGCTGCAATCCAAGATAGATACGATGAAGCTGTCCAAGGAAGCAAAGGCGAAGGCCAATGCGGAATTGAAAAAGCTGCGCGGGATGGCACCCATGTCCGCCGAAGCCACCGTGATCCGCAACTATCTCGATACGTTGCTGGGTATACCTTGGGGCAAAAGGTCAAAGTTGAAGCGAGATATAGCTAAGGCGCAAGATGTTCTGGATGCCGACCATTTTGCTTTGGAAAAGGTGAAGGACCGGATCATCGAATATCTGGCGGTGCAGGCGCGGACGAACAAGCTGAAGGGGCCTATATTGTGCCTCGTCGGCCCTCCCGGTGTAGGCAAGACGTCGCTTGGTAAATCGATTGCCAAGGCAACAGGTCGTGAATTTATTCGCCAATCCTTGGGCGGTGTGCGTGACGAAGCGGAGATCCGTGGTCACCGGCGGACCTATATCGGTTCAATGCCCGGTAAGGTCGCGGCAAACTTGAAAAAGGCCGGGACGATGAACCCGTTGTTCCTGCTCGACGAAATCGACAAGCTTGGCCAGGATTTCCGCGGCGACCCCGCGTCGGCTTTGCTGGAAGTTCTGGACCCGGAACAGAACAACAAGTTCAACGATCATTATCTGGAAATCGACCTCGATTTGTCTGACGTCATGTTTGTGACGACGGCAAACAGCTTAAACTTGCCGCAAGCCTTGTTGGACCGGATGGAGATCATTCGTCTTGAAGGCTATACCGAAGACGAGAAGCTTGAGATCGCCAAGCGGCATTTGGTCGAAAAGCAAATTGAAGCCCATGGCTTGAAGCATAATGAGTTTTCCATCAGCGACGATGCCATGCGTGACGTGATCCGTTATTACACGCGGGAAGCGGGCGTCCGCACTCTTGAACGCGAAATTGCGAAGCTTGCGCGTAAGGCGCTGCGCCGCATCTTGGAAGGCAAAGACAAAAGCATTGCCATTACACCGGAAAATCTGGCGGATTTTTCGGGTGTCCGCAAATATCGTCACGACATGGGCGAAGAAGAAAACCAGATTGGCGCGGTGACTGGTCTCGCCTGGACCGAAGTGGGCGGTGAATTGCTGACGATCGAAGCGGTTACGGTACCCGGTAAGGGGCAGATCAAAACCACGGGTAAGCTGGGCGAAGTGATGAGCGAATCCATTCAGGCCGCTTTGAGCTATGTAAAGGCGCGTGCGCCGAGCTATGGCATCAAGCCCAGCCTGTTTGCCCGCAAGGATGTGCACATTCACCTTCCCGAAGGTGCAGTGCCAAAGGATGGCCCCTCTGCTGGTATCGGCATGGTCACATGCATCGTTTCGACCCTCACCGGTATTGCGGTGCACCGCGATGTGGCGATGACCGGCGAAGTAACTTTGCGAGGTCGGGTGCTTCCCATTGGCGGCTTGAAGGAAAAATTGCTCGCGGCTTTGCGCGGCGGGATCAAAACAGTTCTTATTCCACAAGAGAATGAGAAGGATCTCGCAGATATTCCGGCCAATATCAAAAATGGTCTGGAAATCATTCCCGTCAGCCATGTTGACCAAGTGCTGGCAAGGGCGCTTGTGGCGCCATTGGTAGCCGTTGAGTGGACTGAGGCCGATGATTTGGCTGCGGCGTTACCAGCGGGAATCGGCGGAGAAAATGGAGCTTCGGTGACACATTAAGCCGGTGTGTTCTGTCTTTAGTTCTATGTAATTGGCAGGACGTGCGGTTTTTCACAGAAAATGACGGTTTTATGACGATATTTCCTTTGACAGTGCCAACAATCTCCTCATTATCCGCTCACCGGCTTGGGCCGCGACTCAATTTAGCAATAAATGAGTGTCACATTATTTTTAGAGGGGGTTCCCACATGAACAAGCAAGATCTCGTCAGTGCAGTTGCTGAAGCTAGCGGTTTGACGAAGGCCGATGCTGGTAAAGCTGTTGAAGCAACATTTGAAGTCATCACTGGCGCTTTGAAAAGCGGCGGCGAAGTGCGCCTCGTTGGTTTCGGTACTTTTGGCGTTGCAAAGCGTAAGGCATCGACCGGCCGTAACCCACGCACCGGTGAACCAATGACCATTAAGGCATCGACTCAGCCAAAGTTCAAAGCTGGCAAGGCGCTCAAGGACGCTGTCAACTAAGGCACAGGCCAAGAAATTGGTAAAAGGGGCGGGGCGAAAGCACCCGCCCTTTTTTGTATTGCGGAGCGAAGGCGACAAATTTTGTCGCTACGGGGCGCGTTTCTCGCACAAATTTATTATTGAAGCGCCGCAATGCCGGACCACGCAAGATCCAGGGTCAGTGCCACTTAAATTCACCATTTTGGCGTTCTGCGGATTTGCCCCATTTTGATAGTGATGCGGATTGAACGGGGGACGATGCCCCCGACGTTATTAAGCCGCTAAACGGGTTCCGTTTTGAACGCGGGCTATGGCTGGAAAGGCAATGATTGTTGCAGGTGCCAAGCGCCGCATATCGCCCAATATAATCCGCCGCTCCCGCTGCATCGCTGGCGCAAACTCCATATCGATAATATCCTGGATGCGCGGCATGGAATTGCGAATTGACAGAATAATCACGCCAATGGATGCACCCAGCGCAGTGAGGAAGAGAAGGGACGCGATGATTGTCATGGCACTAATCCTTTTTGATCCCCGCCCCAATAGGCGGAGTAGTGATTCGGCTTTACACCGGATTTGCGTATTTGTTCACTATTTGTTCTTTTTTGTCAAGCGGTGTTTTTCATCCGGAGCAACGCTGGGTAAAATGGGGGACAATGTGTGGATAATTTTTGCAGCGGCAAAGGTTGCTAATGGCCGAAGTTCACCGTTGTATGGTGCCACGGCGCTCCGTGTGCCATAGTTGTAGGGCCTGTTGCAGGCATCCCGTGAAGCCATTGCTGCCGTTTACAGAGCAACTATTTGGCAAAATGGCGCGCGCATAGCTGTCAAGGCTCTCGACCGCAGATGTCCAACTTCCGCCCGCTACGTTCGACCCTTCCGCTTCGCGCAGTGGTTTGGGAATACGGTAGCGGTCGCCTTCGCGCTGTGTTGCGCAGACAATGATTTCCTCGCCGACCGCCTTTGGGCAAGGCTCGGTGCCAAAGGTTAGGAGAAAGGATATGCGGTCCGGCGTAGCCGACTGCTGCGCTTCGCCCAACGACGGTTCACGTGCCAAAGACGATATCGGCGTTACCCCTAGGAAAAATGCAGCGGTTACGGTCAATTGTATTTTCATTTTGTTCTGCCGTCTATCCAATCACCCTATGCAGATCGACCTGAACAGTTTGTTAATGCCGCGACAGCGGATTTTGCATCCCAAGAAAGGCATTGGTACTTGACGAATCCTGCCCGCAACTATATCGGCCCGCTCATTCCACATGGGAAACGCACATACCGGTGCTGATCTTTGCCTTTCAGGCAATAGTGACGTTCTAGTTTCCCAGAGGCTCAACCGGAAGGAGAAGTACCATGGCGGCACCTGTCGTTACCATGCAGCAATTGCTTGAAGCTGGGGCCCATTTC